>JAZRKW010000088.1:0-47410 GCA_045646505.1 Akkermansia sp.
CCGGCCTTCGGGCGCTTGGCACCGTACTTCGAGCGGCCACGGCGGCGCTTGTCAACGCCAAGGCAGTCAAGAGCACCACGAACAATATGATAACGAACACCGGGAAGGTCCTTCACACGGCCACCACGCACAAGCACGATGCTGTGCTCCTGCAGGTTGTGGCCTTCACCGCCGATGTAGGCGATTACTTCTTCACCGTTGGTAAGGCGAACCTTAGCAACTTTACGAAGAGCAGAGTTCGGCTTCTTCGGCGTGCGGGTCATCACCTGCAGGCAAACGCCACGGCGCTGCGGGCAGCTGTGAAGAGCGCGAGACTTCGACTTCTCTTCCGGTACTGTACGTCCTTTTCTGACGAGCTGATTAATAGTCGGCATGTTACTTATTATTTGTTTTGTTTCAAGGTTTTACGGCTTGTTTCTCCACTTGCTCATCCCTTGAGCTCAGCGGTTCATCACCTCACCGGTCTAACCGATTGAGTCCTGTAGACAGTATATCCCTATACAGATTACAGGTGCGCAAAGTATACCCCTTTTTTCCGATAACGCAAGACTTTTCTGTGATTTTCAAAGAATTTTGTGAAATTTTTTCACCAGTGAATGACAGATTTAAATACCCGGCAAAAAAATATTTTTGCCGGGTATGACACCATTTTTCTACAGAAGCGGGGTATCATTTTCGCGGAAAGCGCGCAAAAACGACCAGCAGACCCACCAGCCAGACCAGTTTCACCCCCAGCAACAGGTGCAGAGTCGCGAGCGTTTCCGCATTCCACGAAGTATCCTTGAACCACAAGTCCACATGCGATATTTCCACAGGAAACAGCGGCAAAAACGACCAGAGATTCACCGGCATTTCCCCGGGCAGCAGCAGAATACCCGACTTCATCGCATATATAAACTGCAGCCCCAGCAGCAACACAAAAAGAGCCAGCCTGAACCGCCGCACCAGAGAGCACACCAGCACCACCGCCAGCAGACACACCAGCACAGCCACCCAGAGTTCCGCCAGCAACAGCAGCAGATCACCCAGACCGAGAGCCGGAATGGGCGGGAATGCCTCCGTCTCGCGGAACTGACGGGCCAACCACTGGAACCCCACCAGCGGCACCAGCGCAGCACCGCAGATAAACCCGGAAACCGCCAGCCACCACGCACCCCCGCTCACGCCAGGCTGCAGAATCAAACCCGGCAAGCCAGGTTTCCGCAAAGGCGCAGTCACCACCGGGCGCAGCGCATCCCAGAGCGCCACCACCAGAACCAGGCCGGCTGCCGCTACATAGGCACACAGCATAACCGGAAAATCATCCCGAGCACCAAACATCAGGCTCGCGCCGTAAACCACCAGCCCCAGCAAGCTGCTCAGGCGCAACGCAGCCGAGTAATTCTCAGCCGGGTGCGCAAACAAGCGCCGTGCCTCAGCCAGCAGCACCACTGTCAGCACAGCGCTGACGCCCAGCAGCCACAAGAGCCAGCTCCACTGCCAGCTCCACTGCCCCTCACACACCTGGAACTCGAGGAACGGCAATACAAACAGATTTTGCAGCACCAGAAACCCCACCAGCAGCCGGGTAACCGCACCAGCCCCTGCAGTAGCCTGGGCCAGCGCCACCAGCACAGAGGCCACAATCACCATACAAGAAACAATATAGCAGAACTTCACCCAATGCCGGACAGCTCCTGCCCCATCATCCGGCACACTCAGCGCCACCGAAGGCAGCAACAGCAAAGCCAGCAGCACCACCTGCACCATGGCCGAAGCCCAGGTGCCCCGCACCAGCTGCCACGAACTCAGCGGTGTCAGCCGCATAAAATTCGCCCCGGCGCGCACATCCGCAGCCACTGTCACCGATACTCGCGCCGGCACCACCGCACACAGCAACATCGCCGCGAAAACATAAGCACCCTCCGACTGCCGCAGCATCATCAGCGTGAACACCCCCAACAGCCCCAGCAACGCCAGCACATACAGCGGCGAGCGCAGCATCTGCCGCAGGTCCTTCACCAGAGCCGGCGGCAACCAATCCGGAAAAATATCATTTTTCATGGTCATTCATCAAATTCATTACTGTTTCCTCTAAGGTTTCCTTGCAGCGCTCCACCCGGATGAGCAGATGCGCCGCAGCCAGCGCACGCACCTGCAGCGCCAGTGCCTCACCATCCGCACCAATATACTCAGCACGCACACAACCAGGCGCCGCCAGCTGCACCCGCTGCCACACCGGCAGCTGCTCCAGCTCCTGCTGCAAGGCACCTGCCCCATCACCCGCCACAGCAAACTCATACACCAGCCCTTGCTGCTGCGGCTGCACCCCGGCACAAGCACCCTGGTGCACAATGCACCCCTTATCCATCAGAATCACCGAATCACACATCTCCGCCAGCTCTGAAATGATATGCGAGGAAATCAGCAGCGTCTTACCCTGCTTCTGCAACTCCCGCACACAGTGCTTGAACTCCAGACGCGCGCGCGGATCCAAACCTGCCGCAGGTTCATCCATCACCACCAGCTCCGGGTCCCCCACCAGCATGCGCGCCAGATTCACCCGCTGCATCTCCCCCTTCGACAATTTATCAACCAGGCGCCCCTGCATACCAGCCACACCGCAGAACTCCAGCACCCGCTGCACCTCTGCCAGTCGCCGCGCCCCGCGCAACCCGAAAGCCCGCGCAAAAAAATCCACATAATCCCACACCGTTGTATGCGCCGGCGGGAACAAGGCATCCGGCATCCACCCCACGCGCCCGCGCAGCCGCGCCGGGTTCTCCTCCACATCCACACCATCGAACACAATCTGCCCGGCATCCGCTGCATCCAGACCCACCAGAATCCGCATCATCGTCGTCTTACCCGCACCATTCGCACCAATCACCCCCACCGACTGCCCCCGCTCCAGCTCAAACGATACATCACGCACCGCCTGAACCGCGCCAAACGCTCGTCGCAACCCGCGCACTGTCAACAAAACATTTCCCATACCCAGCACTCTACCACACACGCAAGACAATGGGAAGTACGAAATACGAGTTACGAGGTACGAAGTAATTCATCTCGCGGGCACCGCCCGCGAAATTCTCTCCGCTCTAGCGGAAATTCTCTCGCCGCCAGGCGAAATTATCTCCACGAAGTGGAAATTCTCTCTGCTCGCAGAGCAGATAATCTACAAATCTATACACGCGCACGCGCGCGATTCTCCGTCCATTTCTCCTCCGGCTTTCAAAAGTCGTGCAGAAAATGTGGGAGCATCTCTATTTTCTATTGACTTTCAACAAAAAACAAACCTATTCATTCTACAGAAGAAAATTCCCTCAGAACACCTTATTTCGCTCACTTCGCACCTCGCACTTCCCACTTCGTACTTCTACTACCCTTTTCGGCTCATTTCACCCCGATTTACGGCTCACTTCTGCACCAAAATGAGCCGATTCCATGCCCTGTTTGAGCCGAAAGGTAGGATTTGTCCATACCATCCCTAAATTTTTCTTTGCTTTTTTTACTTTTTTTTACTTTTTTTTCGTTCACAAACTAGCAAACACCTATTGACAATCACCCAATTAGATGTTAACTTCTCCATGCACCCCTCAATAACTACCCCCAGATTTTACCATGAACTATTTCCCCTACAATTCCGAGCTGGCAAAAGCCATCGCCGCAGAATTTGTGCAGATAGAAGGCGGCAGCATCAATAAAATGAAGCTCATCAAGCTCATGTACCTGCTCGACCGCGCAGCCATTGCAGAAGAAGGGTACGCCATCATCGGTGGCAAATATGTATCCATGAAATATGGTCCCGTTGTATCGCCCCTGCTAGATGACCTGAATGAATCCAACTGGCCCGGCTTTCATCTCAGTGAACGCAGGTACGGAGTATCCATTGAACAAGGAGATTACGGCTCTGCTTTAATTTCCGAATGGCTCCACGAGCTCATTCAACGTATATATTCTGAATTTGGCAGCATGGACAAATGGCAGCTTTCTGATTACACGCACACCAACTGTCCAGAATGGTCTGACCCGGGCAATTCCAGCACCCCTATCGACATCAAGATTATTGCCGAAGATAGTGCAGAAGAAGTGAATGCACTCGCTCAAGAGCTGTCGACACTCGCTCGTTAACACTTTCGTTGCATATGTTCAAGCCAGGCGATGTCTTTCGCAACCCCGGAAACATGGGCCACATGTGGGTAGTGGTAGGTATTGCCGCAGACCATTTGCATCTCATGGGAAACTGGTCGACCCGAAAAGAATCTCAACCTGTTACCTGCCTGCTAGTTCCAGCTGACCATCCTGCCATATCCCACGACTCATATTTCGTCTACGGCATGATGCAGGAATTCTCCGAAGCCGACCTTCAAAAGCATATAAAAAACAGGAATCTTGTCCCCGCTGGCAAATTATCAGAAGCTACCCTTCAGAAAGTCCAAGCTGGAATATTTACGGATAAAAAAGTAGCTCCTTACATCAAAGCCCGTTATGCGCACCTAAAAAGGTGAGTCAACATACTTCCGAATCATCAACTCAATACCTGCAAATTCGAGGTTTTCTTACTCCTCCTCTGGAGAAGAACACTCCAAATCACTACCATTGACAATATTCCGCGCTACATAATCTTCTATATGAGAGCAAAGAAGCCGAATATTTTCCTCCTTTTTGGAAAACCTTTCCATAACTGATTTGGTGTCCATAGCAACAGCCACTATGGTATGATACTCCTTCTTTTTAGATTTCCAACTACCTGACGCCTTACCAAAACAAAAGATATAAGAATCCCCATTTACAGCGTTGCTCCCCATATCATATGGAAACAGAAACGCGTTATAGACAGCATTGTCTGTTCTGGCTGACACCTGCTCTCCGTAAATAAGTTGCTTGTTAATCGAAGAAGAATCAGGCAAATGGGACTTCGTCCCCGTCATGGCATAACGATAGTATTTAGAATCAATAATGAAAATTTTGTTTTCATATTCAACAATAGTATCAGGTTCCAATGCAGTGCATGCCTGTCCTCCATCTAAGGAAGGTAAGAACCATTCCGTACGGGGAAAATATTCGCGTTTATCCATATTTGAGAAAGAATAATCAATCAAACGTTCCCATATATGTTCAAAATAAGATGTACCATATGAGAAATCTTTCAACACAACAGAACTAGAATCATTTTCTATAACCTGCAGCATCGCATCAAATAGCAGGCGATTATCAGAAATATTTGAACTAGAAAGTTTCTGACGCAGACAGTCAACCATTCTTTCTTTCCGTGCTGGACACGAAAATTTAGGCATCTGTAGCCGCGAGAACAACCAGCCAACTCGAGTAAAGGCAATATATACACAGTACTTATGAATTCTTGTTATCAGTTCGTTCTCATTCCTAACAAGAGATTTTGTAACATATTTATCGTAATAAAGAGTGCCATCCTGTGTCACATGAGGAGTATTTTTCCTAAAAGTTTTGCTCCATGAAACAACGCCGTTCAAATTATTTTTGTAAGCAGATACCTGATCTGCATAATAACATCCTCTTCTGAAGAAATCCTTGATGATTAACCTATATGCAGCGAATGGGAATGAGGGTAACTCAGCATCCTCACCATGTCCAGTCATGCTAATTCCTTCATCCCTCTTTGAAAACCGTTCCAATACTCGAAACAAAAGGAAAATATCCTTTCGGATGCCCGACACCGTACTAGACAAACGAAACCCCAAAGGGAAATATACCTTGGGTTTCCCATTTTCTATACTCACGCCTACAAATCTGTTTTTATCAGAATAATTATTTACACAACATATGGAGCGCAAATATTCGACTTCTACATCTCCGTCCCTCATTTCAGAAGTATTTCTATTTCGATTCACTGCGTACTAACTCATCGTATACAGTGCTGTTAAAAATTCTGAATCGATCATTTCCAGATGAACCGTTAAACTTCGCTATAGCTTCGTCTAATGTGTTCACATTGTCCAAATCAAACAAATCAGCCCGGGAATACCTGAACGCATCATCCCACAAGTATTTAACAACCTTTTCAGCAAAGCACATATTGACTGGTCTTTGCTGCATAGCTTCATCTACATTTTCCATATGCTCCTCATTTACACAAGCCAAATCCTGAGGACGGACAAAATATCTACCTAAACGCTTATCCTCTGATACATCAACTCCGGAGTTACTAGAAACTATAACATCATTAATCGTCTTTGCAAAGTGCATCCAGGTTACATCTGAACCAAGTATGGGACTATCCTTATGCGGAACACTTGTAAAATCATTTTCAATATAGCGCATATTCCACCTACGCTGAAATGCGGTATCCAAAGTGAATACATTTTGATCAGATGTATTCATTGTTGCTATAATATTTAAATTGGCGGGTATACGAATCTTCTTCATCGGATCCCCAAACAGGTACTCTGCAATCTGGCGACTCGTTACGCCGTATAGACTTTCACCAGCTAGGCGATTGCCATCAGTTTTCTCGCGTCTATCCAATAACTGAAAGATTTCCCCAAAAATAGCAGGAGCCTGTCCTCGATTCAATTCTTCTATGACTAGGTAACAACTAGAAGCAGGGTGCTGTAAAGCCAACATTAATGCGGCTGTAAATGGACCGGGAATAAATTTATATACCACTGCTCCCGATTCAAGAACTGGCTGAATTTGACCAACAAAATCTGCATACGAGTACTCAGGATGAAACACAACCCGAATCATCATATCTTCATCTGAGCAATACTCAGAGCTTATTGCATAACTCTTGCCCACCCCGGGAGCACCGTACAACAAAATATTCTGACCTCCTGAAATATGTTTGGAAGTATCGTTTGCTTCAATATTCAAGCAAGACGAAGGTTCTTCCGAACTGGTACATTTTTCTGAATCCGAAGCATCCAATGAGCGAGTAAATCTTTCCTTAAAATTCGATGAGTTAGTCAGCATCCTCACATACGATTTACACTCCTCATAACTTACCTCCTCCCGTTTATCAATACCATCCTTCCCAAATCGACCGAGATAATAATGAAGATCCTGATTCAATAATTTTTTAACCAAACACGAAACAAGGCTATTACTATTTTGAATTCTGTTAAATATCGTCACATCTGACATACTATTTTCCTCATCCTTCTTTAGCAGCTTAGCTAGGATACGGGGGAATCTAAAACTATATTTTGTATCAATCCTTATCAGGGCTGAATCTAGTGCTATTGTAAGTATCTTTATTAACTTTCTCTCCAACCTTACATATTCCTCATTTTTACTAACATCCTTCTCTCGAATGAAACCACACCATGCCAGCAGGATTTCGAAATACTCAGCCCTTGATTCCAGCAACACCTCCTTTAATACAAGGGCATATGATGTAAACATGAGAGAATGAGAATACGTCTTACTTTCAGTGCTTCCTTTTTCATAGGTAATATTCGATATTCCCCACATCTCCTCTAAGATTATCCTTGCGATGTTATTCTTATTTGAAAACAAAACATTAGAACAATACCGATTACGACAAACGTCTATATTTTCCAATCCAATTTTATAATATTTTGCCTTAGCAACTATCCTTTGAAAAAACTTTTCTCTGGGTGTGTATTCGCCATTATCTAATGCATGGCATTCTATCATAAACCCAACGTAATTACATATATCCCACAATAAAAGCGCAAGACCTATTACTGACTTAGGATCTATGCCATATTCTACTATCCCGTCTGAGGTCAGCCATCCACCTTCCCCATTATCTTCCGTTGTGGCAGATGAATATAAATAAACAAATTCCCGAGCCTTACTAATCATCCAGTTTAAATGACTTCCTTTGATTGCAGGATTATCTGACGATATAGTTTTCTGACTAGTAAATGAAAAAAAGATACCATCATCATTAGTAGTTGAATACACTGGCAAGTTATTATCAGTTATGTATTGCTCTAGTTTACGAGCAACATGTAATTCCTCTGTTAAAAAAAACAATTCTGCAATTAATGTATACCCTTTAATCCCAAATCGAACCACACGTCCACCATGTTTAAAACTAAATTTAATATATTCATCTTCAACTACGACATCCCCAAGACCGTGACTCTTCACATACTTGACAAACTTGCTAGCCAAAAGCTGCCGAATTTCTTTCTCATCCATAGAATCAGTATAAGACTATTATTTTTTCATTCAAGTAAATTCTGGCACTGCGAAAAAATCGCTGCCAGATTCAGATTCACATAGTCCCTCCCTGTAAAATATACCATAACACCCCTTACGAGGCACGCTATCTCGTCTCACAGCAGCACCATGAGCAGCAGGGCGCTGGTGCTGCCGAGGAGGGCGAGGAGGCAGCCGAGGAGGAAATGGGGACGGCCTTTCTGAAGCCAATCCTCGTGCACGCCGAGAAACAGCAGGCTGGAAATAAAGAGCAATGCCAGGAGGAAGGTAAGCATAGGGGGGGGGATAGTGAAGGTGAGTAGTTGATTCTGGGAACTGAGAACAGGAGGATTATATCAAACCGCCTCGGCTGGTGGCAAGAGCTTTCCTGCATCCATAGCGATGAACCACTGATTATAGCGCTTCTACCAGGCATAATAGGGCAAATATTGCAAAATATAGCCATATATAGCCTTTTTCTGCTATATTGCCCTATATTTCACTATATTTGGGTATATTTTACCCCATTTACCCCCATTTTAAGGCCATTTACAGGAAAATATAGTCAAATATAGCGTTATATAGCAAGTTTTGCTTATATGGCACTATATTTAGCTATAGAAACGACAAGTGGATTATTTTTTCGAGGGCAACTGGGGCAGAGCGCGGCGCAGAAATTCACCAAAGAGGGGAACACTGTAGTCGATAACACCATGACGGGGGCTATATATCATACCCTTACGAATAAGGTTTGCACGGGTCGGGGTGATGGCGGTGGGTTTCATGCCCAGGAGAGGGGCAATATCTGATCAACGGCATTCATCGGTATCGAGCTCAGCCATGGCGCGCATGAAGCGTTTTTCACTTTCGGTGAGACGGTCGTAACGCACGCGAAAGAAATTTTCATCCAGGCGGCGGAATACCATATCGGATGCCGCCGCCACATCGTGCCGGGTAAGCAGAGGACCTACTGCCTGATTCCAGACCTGATATCCCCATTCCTGTAGAAAATAAGGATCCCCCTGCGTCTGTTCAAAAATGAGATCGAGTGCCTCTAGTTCAAAGCTGACACCATTTTGCTCCACTGGCTCCGAAAGGGCAAGAGCAGCTTCCTCGCGACTCAGCTGCCCGATAATAGGATATGAAAAGAGACGCTCTGCATAAGATTTTGCCTCACCCGCAAGGCGCGGTAAAGTAGGCAGCCCAGCACCAATGAGCACAAAAGGCGCCTGTTTCTGCTGCATCTTGTGCATAGCAATAATGAGAGCACTAAGCTCCTTGAAGCTGAGCAACTGCACCTCTTCCACCCCTTCGTGCTCCATGCTCGTGATGCTTGCTTATGATGTACCCGAAACAAAACACCAGACCCTCCTTCGCAAGGAGTTCGAGGCTCTGGGCGGCATGCGCGTGCAGTACAGCCTCTACCTCTTCGAGGGCGAGGACCACGAAATCGACCGAGTCATCCGCTACATGCGCCGCGTTGCATCCCAGGTGCCACAGGGTGATATCATGCAGTCTACGATAATGCCCCAGTAGGGTCAACTTCAGAATATTAAGCGTTCGGCCTAGAATACAGTTAGCAAAACCAGCAATCCGGTCTCCTTTTTGTAATATATGTATATATAAGTGCAACCTTGGCAGCTGCAGATGAGACAGGGGAGGGGCGGGTCTGTCCTTTTTCAGAGATATCTCTAAGAAAAGCGAAATAAAAATAGCGGGGAAATCAACGGGCAGAATGGGGAGGGAGAGTCATATCCGCTTGAAATTCGGGCAATCTGATAAATTTTTTGATGAATTCATAGCAAATAAGTCTTGCATTTTAGGTCGAGCTGTGGCATATATCTGCAAGTTTACACTGACCATGCCTAAAGACACATCTATCAAGAAGATTCTCGTCATTGGCTCGGGCCCCATTGTTATCGGTCAGGGGTGTGAGTTTGACTACTCCGGCACTCAAGCCTGTAAGGCGTTGAAACAGGAAGGTTATGAAGTGGTGTTGGTGAATTCCAACCCGGCAACCATCATGACTGACCCGGAGACGGCGCCCCGCACTTACGTGGAACCGATTACGCCCGAATATGTAGAAAAAATCATTGCTCGCGAGCGACCTGATGCCATGCTGCCCACCCTGGGTGGCCAGACGGCCCTGAACTGCGCGATGGCACTGCACAAGGCCGGCACGCTGGAGAAGTACGGCGTGCGTATGATTGGCGCAGATGCCGAGGCAATTGACCGCGGTGAGGACCGCCAGAGTTTCAAGGATGCGATGATGCGCATCGGTCTGGACCTGCCGGCCAGCGGCGTGGCCCACAACATGACAGAAGCCTGGGATATCGCCAAGAATGTGGTAGGTAACTACCCGATGATTATCCGCCCCGCTTTCACACTGGGTGGCACAGGCGGCGGCGTGGCCTACAACAAGACAGAGTTTGAGGAAATCGTGGCACGCGGTCTGGACCTTTCCCCGGTGCACGAAGTACTGATTGAAGAAAGTCTGCTGGGCTGGAAGGAAATTGAAATGGAGGTGATGCGCGACGTGGCCGATAACTGCATTGCCATCTGCTCCATCGAGAACCTGGACCCCATGGGCATTCACACGGGTGACTCCATCACCGTGGCACCGGCCATGACGCTGACCGCCCGCGAATACGCCATTGTGCGCGATGCCTCTTTCGCCATCATCCGCGAAATCGGTGTGAAGAGCGGCGGCAGTAACATCCAGTTCGCCATGTGCCCGCGCACAGGCCGCCTGGTGGTGATTGAAATGAACCCGCGCGTGAGCCGTTCCTCCGCCCTGGCATCCAAGGCAACCGGTTTCCCCATTGCCAAGTTTGCCGCCAAGCTGGCTATCGGCTACACGCTGGATGAGCTGCGCAACGATATCACCAAGGTGACTCCCGCATCTTTCGAACCCACCATCGACTATGTGGTGGTGAAGGTACCGCGTTTCACCTTCGAGAAGTTCAAGAAGGCAGATGAGCGCCTGACCACCGCCATGAAGAGCGTGGGTGAAGTGATGAGCATCGGCCGCACCTTCAAGGAATCCCTGCAGAAGGCACTGCGCTCGCTGGAAACCGGCCGCTGGGGCTTCGGCTTTGACCTGAAGGACCCGAAGAACCCGACCCGCGATGAGATTGCCGCGAAGCTGGCAGTGCCGAATGCAGACCGCATTTTCTGGATTCAGACCGCATACGTGAATGGCTGGACGCTGGAGGAGATTCAGGACCTGACCGACATCGACCCCTGGTTCCTGGATCAGCTCAAGCAGCTCGCCGAGGCTGGCATGAAGCTCAAGGAGCTTCCCCTGCTGGAAGCCAAGAAGCTGGGCTTCTCCGACCGCCAGATTGCCCTGGCCCGCGGTTGCACTGAGGACGAGGTGCGCGCCGCCCGCAAGGCTCAGGGTGTGGTGCCCTGCTACCGCCTGGTAGACAGCTGCTCCGCAGAGTTCGAGGCTATCACCCCGTACTTCTACTCCTCTTACGGTGAGGAAAATGAGGCACGCAAGACAGATAAGAAGAAGATTATGATTCTGGGCGGTGGTCCGAACCGCATCGGCCAGGGTATCGAGTTCGACTACTGCTGCTCCCACGCCTCCTTTGCCCTGAAAGAGCTGGGCTACGAGACTATCATGGTGAACTCCAACCCGGAGACCGTTTCCACCGACTTTGATACCTCTGACAAGCTGTACTTCGAACCGCTCACCCTGGAAGATGTGCTCAACATCTGCGACCAGGAGAAACCGGATGGCGTGATTGTGCAGTTCGGTGGTCAGACCCCGCTGAACCTGGCTGCAGCCCTGCAGGAGCGCGGCGTGCCCATCATCGGCACCAGCCCCCGCAGCATCGAGCTGGCAGAAGACCGCAAGTACTTCTCCGCCCTGCTGGATGAAATCGGCCTGAAACAGGCTGAGGCCGGCACCGCCACCAATGAAGATGAAGCGGTGGCAGTGGCCAACCGCATCGGTTACCCGGTGCTGGTGCGCCCGAGCTTCGTGCTGGGTGGCCGCGCCATGATGATTGTATACGATGAGCAGGAGCTGCGCACCTACATGCGCGAAGCCGTGGATGCCTCTCCGGAGCGACCGGTGCTGGTAGACCGCTTCCTGGAGCACGCCATGGAGATTGACGTGGACGTGATAGCCGACGGCGAAACCAGCGTGGTGGGTGCCATCATGCAGCACGTGGAACCTGCCGGTATCCACTCCGGTGACTCCGCCTGCATGATTCCGCCGAACCGCGTTTCCGTGGGCATGCATAAGGAAATGATGCGTGCTGCTAAGGAACTGGCCGCCAAGCTGGACGTGAAGGGTCTCATGAATTGCCAGTTTGCCATCAAGGATGAGCAGCTGTATGTGATTGAGGTGAACCCGCGCGCTTCCCGCACAGTGCCTTTCGTTTCAAAATCCATCGGTGTGCCGCTGGCCAAGCTGGCTGCCAAGGTGATGAGCGGCTGCAAGCTCAAGGACCTGGGCTTCACCAAGGAAGTGGTGCCCCCCTACTACACCGTGAAGGAAGCCGTGTTCCCCTGGAACCGTTTCCCGGGAATCGATGTGGTGCTGGGGCCGGAAATGCACTCCACCGGTGAGGTGATGGGCATTGACCCGGATCCCGAGGTTGCATACCTCAAGAGCCAGGTAAGTGCGTTCAATGCTCTGCCGAAGGAGGGTCTTGTGTTCATCTCCGTGAGCGACCGCGATAAGCATTTCGTGACAGATATTGCCCGCATGCTGGAAAAAGCCGGCTTCGATATCTGCGCCACCAAGGGAACCATGATTCACCTGCTGCAGAACGGGATTGAGTGCGAACGCGCCTATAAGGTGCATGAGCGCCGCCGCCCGGATATTGTGGACCGCATCAAGAACGGTGATATCGTATTCGTGATTAACACGCCCGGTTCCCACGATGCCCGCGAGGACGAAGTCTCCATCCGCGCCGCTGCCGTGAGCAGCAATATCTCCTACACCACGGACCTTTCCAGCGCCCGCGCATGCGCCGCTGCCATGCTGCACGCCAAGAATAAGGAAACCAACGTGCGTACGCTGCAGGAGTACCATGCGGAGGCTGTTGCTGAGTATCAGAACTGATTCCTCACCCTGATTCTGTGCGCCCCCTTTCCACCACCCGGAAAAGGGGGCGCTTTTTTTGATTGACGATTGACGATTGACTATTGACTATTGACTATTGAGAATCGGTTCAATTCTGCGGGCTTTCAGCCCGCCTGACTTCGTACTTCCCACTTCGTACCCCGTACTTCTACATGTTTACTCGTTCGATTTCCATTGCCTGCCTGCTTTACCTGCTGCTACCCTGCCTGATATTTCTGGCTGGCTGGGTACAGCCCGTGGTGGCCTGGCCTGTGGGGCTGGGGCTGACAGCAGCTGTACTGTGGACCGCCCGGCAGTGCCCGGCGCGAAAGCTTCAATGGAGCCAGGCCGGGGTCCTGCGGCTGTGCCTTCTCCTGCTGCTGGGCGCACTCTGGGTGCTGACTATCGGGTTCGACGGCGTGGTAGCGCAGAGCGGTGATGCCACGGTGCGCAATGCCATTTACGATTCCCTGATTCGCGAGCCGTGGCCGCTGACAGTAGCGGGAAAACCCTTCATTTATTACCTGGGGCACTGGCTGCCGCCAGCCCTCGCCGCAAAATGCGGGCTGAATGCCTCTGCAGCGCTCCAATTATGGACCCTTCTGGGGGTGTGGCTGGCACTGCTGGCAAGCGCCAGCAGCAAAGGTGCGCAGCGGGCACTGAGCTTCCTGCTCATCCTCCTCCTGCTGGGGGATATGCTCAACTGGGTGAACCGGGTCTATTACAAACTGGCCCCGGGCTCCGGTCTGGAGCTTCCGCAAGACTGGCTGCTGTTTCTGGATCTGCACTTCACCCCCTCCTGTGTGCAGCTGCGCAATACCTTCAACCACTATGCAGCCCCGCTGGTGCTGCTGGGTATGCTGGCTGGCAAGCTGATACCCGGGCGCTACAATCTGGTAGCCGGGGCACTGGTGCTTATCTGCTCCCCCCTGGCAGCCGTGGCGCTGTTCCCGCTCCTGCTGCTGCGCTGCGGCTGGCGGGCATGGAATCTGCCCACCCTGGCGGCAGCTCTGTTTGCCACTCTGCCCCTCCTGTTTCTGGCCGGGGGTGCAGGTAGTCAGCTGGCGCTGCTGCGCCCTGACGGTGACTGCTCCCTGAGCGCACTGAGCACAGCCGGGCTGTGGGGGCGATATGCCGTACAACTTTGTTTCACAGCACTGCCGGCATGTCTGCTGCTCTGGCGCTGGCGGCATACAGCCTGGTTTGCAACAGCGTTGTTACTGGCCGGCATCATGCCCCTGCTCTGGGTGGGATTGTGGAATAACGAGTTCATTTATAAAGGCGCCGGCGTGATGTGGTTCTGCCTCGCCTGGCTTTATGCTTCGGCCTGGCACTATGCCGGAAGCCGCAGAAAGGCCATTCTGGCGCTGTTTTTCCTGCTTTCGGCCTCCGATTTCTATGGCCAGCTCATGGGAAGCCTGAAGAGTCTCCCCGCACCGGCAGCAGCAAATATCCGCAACGAATGGCAGGGGCAGCTTCACCAGCCGCATGATGCCCGTGCTGCACAATTCCAGGGTGCCCCGCTCCTCCCCTGGCTTTTCAGATAAAAGCAGCGCCCGGCAATCAGGTATCCACATCATAACAATTTACCATGCAGATCCGCTACGAAAACGCGGATTGCATGGTAAACAAGTTCTCCGGTTCTGCCGGAATCAGTTCTGTTTTTCCGGCATGGGCCACCCACCGCCCAGCGCAGTGCAGAGCTGCGCAAGCTTAAGGCGGATATTCTGGCGTGCGGAAATGATATTGAGCTCAGAGGAAAGCCAGGCGCGCTCTGCCGCCGCCACACTCAGAAAATCGGCCATGCCTTCCATGTGCAGTCGCAGGGAGAGCTCGGCAGATTCCTTATTCGCAGCTCGGGAAGCCTCGAACTGCGGCAACTGGTTGGTCAGCTTGGCGTATTCCACCAGGCAGTTTTCCACCTCTGCAAAAGCCGAAAGCACCGTCTTGCGGTATAGCTGCATCCCCGTCAGCTGGTTCAATTCCGCCTGAGTCACCGCTTCATTAAGCGCCGTGCGGTTCAGCAGGGTCTGGCTGACAGAAGCGCCGAGGCTCCACGCTGTACTATCCCAGAATTTGGCAAAGTCCGTACCAGCGCTGCCCGATACACTGCCAGTAAGCGAAAGTCTGGGGAACAGGTTTGCCACACTCACGCCGATACGAGCCGTGGCGGCATGCAGTTCATGCTCTGCCCGGATCACATCCGGACGGCGGCGCAGCAATTCACTAGGCAAGCCGGTCGGCACGGAAGGAATCAAGTTGTATACATTCCGGGGCGGCAGCTTCAACGCTACGTTATCCACGGTCGTTCCCAGAAGCGTGGCGAGAGAAATTTCGCAAGCGCGGATGGTTGCCTCCTGCGCCGGCATCTGCGCGCGGGTGGAAGCAATCGTTGCACGGGATTCAGACAAAGCCAGCGTGCTTTCCATGCCGGCAGCATGGCGTTCCTGAGTCACCTTGTATGTGCGCTCCTGGTATGCCAGCTGCTCTGTGGCTATGCGCAGACTCTCCTTGGCCGAAATCCACTGGAAATAGGCAGCGGCTATACTGGAAGCCAACGCAGTGCGCGTGGCAGCTGCTGCGGCCTCTGTAGAACCCAGCGCTGCAGCAGCAGCTTCAATCTCACGCTGCGTACCGCCCCAGATATCCGGAGTCCAGGAGGCGGAGAGCGAGCCATTCCAACGCCCGTGCGAGGTGGAAGACGAGAAATCACCCGAATTGGAACCACCGCCGCTTATTCCCAGAGAGGGGAGCAGACCGCTTTGCGCAGCACGCAAGGAGGACGCAGCCTTTTCAATCGACAACGCAGCACTCACCATATCCGGATTCGCAGAAAAACCGGATTCAATCAACTGGGTAAGCTGCGGGTCGCGGAAGCAGTGCCACCACTCCTCCAGCGTCTGTTTCTCCGTTCCTGGCGGCAGAGCATTCACCCAGGTGACGGGCAGCTCCGGTGCCTGAGCCCCCATGAAATCCGGTCCCATCACACAGGAACTCAGCACAGCGGCAGTAAACGTAAGTGGAATAAGTCGTTTCATATTCAGAACTAAAAGAGTCATTTATTCATGACGCAGCGCGTCAATAGGATCCAGGCGAGAGCCTTTCCAGGCCGGGTACCAGCCGAACACGATACCGATAACAGCAGCTACCGTAACAGAAAGCACCATGGCTGGCACCGATATGGAAACAGGCCAGCCCATCTGCAGACTCACCATATAGGAAGCCACACGCCCCACGGCTATGCCGATAACACCGCCAATGGTGCACAGCAGCACGGCTTCCAGCAGGAATTGCCACATGATATCACGCGGGCGGGCACCCACAGCCATGCGCAGGCCGATTTCACGAGTACGCTCTGTCACAGACACCATCATGATATTCATGATACCTACGCCGCCCACAATCAGAGAAATCATTGCCACAGAAATCAGCAGACTGCTGATGGTGGAGGTAGTATCCGTCATCATCTTCACGAACTGAGAGCGGTCGCGCAGGTTAAAGTCATCCAGCACACCGGGTTCCAGCCCGTGCTGTCGGCGCAGCACCGGGGTCATGGCATCCATGGCCTTGTTGGGGTCCTTCCCATCGTGAATCTGCACAGCTATGGAATCCACCGTACGAGTACGCAACGGATGCGGCGCATTAGTATAAGGCTGAATATCACAACCGGGGTAGAAATTCACCGTGCTTGTGGGGAACGTATCCATGGACGCGACTTTGGCACTGTTGGCAGCGCCGCCTTTCATGATAGAGGCAGAACCGCTGGCACCCATCAGGCGAGTGCGGATACTGGTCCACGGCAGAATCAGGCAGTCGTCCTGGTCATTACCCATACCGTCTGCGCCCTTGGCTTCCAGAACACCGATAACCGTGAACACCACATCCTTGATGCGGATATCCTGGCCAATGGGTTCTGTATCTGCATACAATTCCTTTGCAATGGTATTACCAATCAGGCAGACGCGGTGTGCTTCCTCCACCTGAATAGCAGTAAATGCGCGGCCTTTCGCTACCTTCCACCCTTCGATGGTAAAATACTGTTCATTACCACCCATGATGGAACGAGGACTCCAGTTCTGGTTGCCCACGATAATCTGGCCACTGGCACGCACCACCGGAGAAGCGGCTTTCACATACTCCGAGCATTCCTTGATAAGGGCATCTGCATCCACCGCGTAAAGAGAAGCGCGGCCGCCGGCACCGGTATTCACACCAGCCGTGCTCACAGAAGCTCCGCTCACAGTAATCACATTGGTACCCATGGAGGCAAACTTATCTGCCACCTGCTGCTTGGACCCCTCACCGATTTCCATGATAGCCACCACAGCGGCAATACCAATCACGATGCCAAGCACCGTGAGTGCGGCACGCATCGGATTGCGGACAAGCGCCTTGAGACACGTTACGAATAAGGTATTAAACTTCATTTCTGGAGGGTGGCTGTAAGTTCATCTGATACGCCGTCAAGAATCAGGCCGTCGCACATGTTGATGGCGCGGTCTGTGAAAGCGGCGGTCTTGCGATCATGAGTCACGATGATGACAGTAATTCCCTGTTTGCGATTCAGCTCCCGGAACATGTTCATGACTTCCACAGAGGTCGTGGAATCCAGGTTACCGGTAGGTTCATCTGCCAGAAGAATACCAGGACTATTAATGAGCGAGCGGGCAATGGCCACACGCTGCTGCTGACCACCGGAAAGCTGCGCCGGTGTGTGGTGCATACGGTCCTTGAGCCCTACAAGCTCAATGAGCTCCAATGCACGCTTGCGGATTTCTGCGGTGCTCTTGGCCGGGTGATAATAATACGCCGGCATCATCACATTCTCCAGCGCAGAAGTACGGGCCAGCAGGTTGAAGTTCTGGAACACGAACCCGATGCGCTTATTGCGCAGCAGCGCGCGCTCATTCGCATTCAGACCGGCTACATTGTGGCCATCAATCCAGAACTCACCACTGGTGGGATGATCCAGACACCCCAGAATATTCATGAGCGTGGATTTTCCAGAACCAGATGCCCCCGTCAGCGAGACAAACTCTCCATCCTCAATGCGCAGGGAAATCCCCTTGAGCACCGGCAAATCTATTTCTCCCAGGTGGTAAACCTTGGTTATATTTTTCAGCTCTATCATCGCCTGAAAATACAGAGTTATTTACATGGGAGGGCCGGAGCGGCCACCAGGTGCGGCCTGTCCGGGTTTCACCTCTGCCCCACCGGCTCCACGCTGGCGACGCTTAGGACCGTTCATGCCGAAAAGCCCCGACTGCTGGCCACCCTTGGCAGCACCAGCCCGCGGTATCACCACAGACACGCCCGTCACCAGCTCATCACCAGGCTTAAGCTCCTCGCCATCCGGCAGTGTCACGATGGTACGCGTTCCATCCGAATCTCCCTTGATAACCCGGACAGGAACCACCGTGGTATCGCTCACCTTGCGCCACACCAGAGTCGGGCGGGCCTCACCTTCAGCTCGCGGGCCGCGTTGTCTGCCACGGGCACTTTCGTCAATCTGCTCGGGCTCCGGGCAGAAATCAAATGCGGCATCCGGCACAAGCATGGCACCTTTCACCTCTTTCACAATGAAATTGGCATTGGCGCTCATATAGGGCAACAACTTGCGGTCCGGGTTTTCAATATCAACCTCCACGATATAGGTCACCACATTGGAACTCATGGTGGCATTCGGGCGAATCTTATTCACCGTACCGGTAAAACTCTCATTCGGCAGAGCATCCACAGTGTAACGCACCTCCTGCCCCGGCTTCACCTTGGCAATATCGGCTTCATTCACACTGGCCCATATCTGCATCTTGCTCAAATCACGAGCCACAAGGAAAAGCGTGGTAGCATTCATGCTGCTCACCACGGTCTGCCCCACATTCACCTGACGCACCACGATGGTACCATCCACAGGAGTGGAAATACGTGTGTAATCGCGATTTCTGAGCTCACTTTCCAACTGGGCTCTGGCACTCTGCAACTGAGCAGCTGCGCTGGCCTGCTGAGCATGGGCTGTCTGCAGCTGCGCCGTGGCACTTTCCAGATTCGCGGCAGCAATCTCGGCTGCGTTCACATACTGGTCATAGCTCATCTGCGAAAGAGCATCACCCACACCAAGCTTTTTGGCACGAGAAAGGTCACGGTCTGCCTTGTTCTTATTAGCCTTTGCCTGTGAAATGGATGCCTTTGCCTGCGCAACCGAAGCATCGGACGACTGGATCTGCGCCTCGGCCTGTGCCACCTGAGCCTCTGCCCGCTTGATATCCAGCTCCACGATAGTATCATCTATACGGGCAAGCAGCTGACCGGCCTTTACCTCACTGCCGTAATCCACCGGTCGGCCGTCTACATCCAGCCCGAATTCCTTGATTTCGCCCGTCACCTGGGCACCCACATCCACCAGCTCGCGTGGCTCCAGTGTTCCGGTTGCCTGCACTTTGCTCACAAAATCATCCTGCACCACCGAAACAGTATTGAAGCGAGTCTGCGCTGCTGCCGAATCGCCGGAAAAATACCAATACCCGGCGCCACCTGCGCAGATAAGGGCTGCGCTTCCCCATTTGAAGATTGGATTCACGACTACTATTTTACTATTTCCTGTTCACAAGTCAAGCCCCGCAGTTAACCGGGCCTACCAGTTAGTACGCAAGAACTGCGGCAATTCTACACTGTCGCAGTTCTTTTTTGATTTTTTCAAAACTAAACCTTCATCAATGGCGGGAACGACCGTCATCCCACCCGGACTGAGAGTGGCGTTTCTGGACCTCACGCTGACGGGTTTCAGTCTCGCGCTGGCGAGCTTCGCGTTCGCGGCGGCGTTTCTCAGCTTCAGCAGCACGGCGGGCAGCAGCTTCGGCAGCCGCCTGATCCGCAGATTGATCAGGGGTCTCATTCTCCTCTGATTCATCCTTGCCTTCCGGAACATCAGCCTTGCGGGTAGGTCCGGCCAGTTCGCGAAGCACACCATGTTTAATACTTTCGAAGAAACTTCTCACCACCAGAGCAGCCATGTGGCCGCCGGAAATACGCTGGTGCGGCTTTCCTTCATACAGCGCCACATAGGAATAACGCGGATTATCTGCGGGCAGGAACCCGGCAAACCAGGCCAGTCGGCAATCCAGTGAAGCCGGACCCCACTGGGCGGTACCCGTCTTACCAGCGCTGGAAACAAAGCTGAGACTGGCGCGGCGGCCGGTACCGCCATTCACCACAGCTTTCATGCCCTTGCGCACCACAGCCAGGGCGCTGCTCAAATCCTGCAGATTGCTTTGGGCTGAAGGCGTGAACTGGTACACCACATTTCCATCTTTATCAAGAACCTGCCGCACCAGCTGAAGCTTCGGAAGATACTCACCATTCGCAATACCGGCCACACCCAATGCCACCTGCAGCGGAGTCGCCAGCAGAGCACCCTGACCGATTGCCATATTAGCGGCATCGCCAGCCATGAACCCACGGCCATAATTGCGGTGCATCCACTCTTCAGTCGGCACGTTACCCGCCTTATCCGGCAGCGGAATTCCCGTGGTAGAGCCATAACCGAAACGACGCGCCACATCGCACAAACGCGCTGCACCGATACGCGGATTACGGGTAGCCGCAATCTGATACATGAAGGGGTTATTGGAAAGCACCAGTGCTGTCACGCAGTTGATGGAACCGGAAAAACCGCTGTGGTTTCTGAACTCATGACCACCAATGTTAATACTGTACGGACAGTTCACATACGTATTTTCTGAAATCACATTGTGCCGGAGACCTGCCGCCACTGTGATGGTCTTAAAGGTGGAAGCGGGTGGATAAACACCAGCAAAAGCTCGGGATACGAGCGGTGTATCCGGGTCCTTGCGCAAGGCATCATAATCCTTCTGCGATATGGAGGGAATAAATGCGTTCGGATCGAAGTTCGGGGTGGAGGCCAGAACCAGAATCTCTCCCGTGTGTACATCGATCACCACAAGCGCGCCGCGCCCCATGGTATGCTTATGCAATGCCGTCTCAGCTGCTTTCTGCCAGTCCAGATTCAGCGTGGTCACAATCGTGCCACCGGGTTTCGGTTTACTCTGCAATTCATCCAGTATCTTATTTCCGCTCTCATCGAACATGAGACGCCAGATACCGGGACGGCCTGTCAACTGCTTGTTGAAATTCAGCTCCAATCCCGCGCGACCTTCCTGACGCTCGAATATCGGGTCATTATGATTGATGGGGCCGGTGGGCAATTTGGCTTTCACACCCGTATATCCCAGAATATGACAAGCGGAAGTCTGGTGCGGATAATTGCGGATATACAACGGAATCAGGTGCCCATATTCAATTTCTTTCAGTTTCGCCCGAATTCCCTTGATTTCTTTTTCTCTCACCGTGGGTCCCACAGGCAGCGCCAGCCAGCGGCGGTGCTTGTAATGGTCCAGCAGCTGCTCTTCTGTCTTATCGAAAACCTTTAAACCTGCTGCTTCATACGCAGCCATGACATTGCGGGCAATTTTCAGAATATTCTCCCTGCTCTCATCTTTCAACTGGCCGAAATTCACCGCAGGCTGATACGCCACCTCCGAACATGCCATCACTTTGCCATTCCGGTCTGAAATAATTCCGCGCGGCCCCGGCACCGTCAACGACATCGTGCGGGCATTCCGCCGATTGGTAGCATAGGCCACACGGGACGGGTCGTGCACAGACGGGTCCGTTACAGACTCTGTCGGCTTCAAGGCATCCAGACCGGTTTCATCATGCGGAGAACTCCCTATTTCGGAATCAACTGCGGCTTCCGGATCAGCGGTCTGCTCATAACTTTCAGCCTCGCCCACACCTTCCTCCATGGCGGGGACACGGTCCTCACCTCCCAGCTTGACCGTCTCCACAATCTCCTCAGCCGCTTCATCATCCGGCATATCGGCCACAAAGGGCACATCACCCGCAGCTGGCGCACTCTCCTGCCCCAGAGCCACCGGGACAGAAATCATCATGGACAGAACTAACAGACTGGTGTAGAGCTTACTCCTGAGCATTGCACCCGCATTCTACCTTATTTCACCCTTGCGTGCAACGAAAAAAAGCCCCGCCACCACATTGGTGACAGGGCTTTTCTTTATTTGCTTCAGAAGCAGAGTACTTAAGCCTCGGGAGCAACGTTGACGCGGCGACCTTCGCGATCGAAGAACACGCGACCATCAACCAGGGAGAAAATCGTGTAATCGCGGCCCATGCCCACGCCCTTGCCGGGGTGGAACTTGGTGCCACGCTGGCGAACGATGATGTTGCCGGCGATCACAGTCTGACCACCAAACTTCTTCACGCCGAGACGCTTGCTGCGGGAATCGCGACCGTTACGGACGGAACCTTGACCTTTCTTATGTGCCATGACTAGTTAGTATCTATGGGATAGGGGGTTAATAATCAGGCGTTGATAGCGGTAATCTGCACCTTGGTAAGAGCGGCGCGGAAACCCTTCTTCTTGTGGAAACCCTTGCGGCGCTTGAACTTGAAAGCGATGCCCTTGGCGCCACGAGCCTCCGGATCCAGCACCTTGGCCGTCACCGTTGCACCTGCCACCGTGGGAGCGCCCACCTTCGTCTCACCCTCGTTCTCCACCAGGAGCACCTGGTCGAACGTGGTCTCGCCATCCTTCTCCAGACCAGCGAGGCGGTCAACGGTGAGGATATCACCGACCGTCACACGGTACTGCTTGCTGCCGGAAGTGAAAACTGCGTATGCCATAATTTTCAGAATTTTGATGTTGCACCCACTCATGCGGGCTGGCACATTATAGGCACACCGGCGCATTTGTAAAGAAAAATTTCACACTAAAATGAAAAATTTGCAAAAAATTTTTAATAATTCTCCCGTTGAGGTTACATCCGAAGCCGAAATGGTAGCGCTTGGGCGGTCCATGGCCGCAGAATTGGAGCCCGGCCAGGTATTCGGGCTGGTTGGTGACCTGGGCGCCGGCAAGACTCACCTGGTGCAGGGTATATTAGAGGGGCTCGGGGCCGGCAACCCCGCCGCCAGCCCCACCTTCTCCCTGGTGCACGAGCATGACGACGGTGCCCTGCCCGTGGCTCACTTCGATTTCTACCGCATGAAGAGCCCGCAGGAGGCCATCGGCATCGGCTGGGATGAATACCTGGAAAGCGGCCGCATCCTGCTGGTGGAATGGGCTGACCGCTTCGATGGCACCCTCATGCCCGCCGATACCCGCTGGCTCGTCCTCCGCCACACCGGCGAAAACACCCGCACAGTCACCCTGGTGGAATGATTAATGATTAGTGATTTACCCATCTTCTCTATGAATCAAACACCCCCTACAATTCCCGACAGCGAGATTCTGCTCTACACCTCCCCCGATGGGCAGGTGCAGCTGGATGTGCGCCTGCAGGATGACACCCTGTGGATGACCCAGCAGATGATGGCCGAGTTGTTCCAGACAACGGTAGCCAACATCAACGTCCATATCAAAAATATCCTTCAAGAAACTGAGCTTCAAGAAGAGGGAACTATTAAAGAAATTTTAATAGTTCGAAAAGAAGGCTCGCGAAACGTGCGGCGTCCGGTCAATTTCTACAACCTGGACATGATTCTTTCCGTGGGGTACCGCGTCAATACACGGCGTGGCACACAATTCCGCATCTGGGCTACACAGCGCCTTCGCGAGTACCTGGTTCGGGGCTACGTGGTGCATGAAAAGCGGCTGCAGCAGCTGGGACAGGTGGTTCAGCTGATGCGCCGGGTGGAAAACCGGCTGGATGCGCGGCAGGTGCTGGATGTCATCGAGCACTACAGCACGGGATTGAACCTGCTGGATGACTACGACCACCAGTGTCTTACCCGCCCGGCAGGCTCCACCCAGTGCTATGTACTGGAGTACGATGAATGCCGCAAACTCATCGACAGCATGAGCTTTGGCGCTGAGTCAGACCTTTTCGGCAGGGAGAAGGACGATTCTTTCCGCGGCGCGCTGGGCAATATCTACCAGAGCTTCGGAGGAACTGATATCTACCCCACCATGGAGGAAAAAGCTGCCCGTCTGCTCTACTTCACTGTCAAGAACCACGCTTTCTTCGACGGCAACAAACGCATTGCCGCCGCCGTGTTCCTGTATTTCCTCGACCGCAATGACGCACTTTTCATCAACGGCTGCAAAAGGCTGGCCGATGCCACCCTCGTGGCGCTGGTCATCCTCATCGCAGAATCCCGCCCGGATGAGATGGAAACCATCATTTCCGTTATCCTCAACTGCATGCAGCAGGAAGCCACCGCATGAACACCAGATGTACAGCCAGAGCATGCGGCCGATATCTGTTTTCCGGCTATGCGGTACTATCCTTGTTCCTGGGAACGCTTCTGGTTCTCATTCTGGAAAACCTGGAGCTGCTCACCCTGCCCCGCCCCACACACGATCACCGCTGGGGGCTGCTCATGAACGCATACAGGCTGGTTTCCATTTTTCTCATCCCTGTAGCAACCCTGTACTCCCGCGTATTCTGCACAAACCGCCTCCTTCCCCACTTGGGAAAATGGCTGTGCCTCTGGCTCACCATCACAGCCTGGGCCAGCGTCTTTGCCTATGCCTCCCCGCTGCGATTCTTCCCGGTCATCAACTACACCACATTTAGTTTCCTCATCGCCGCCCCAGGCTCATTCCTATGCCTGGTGCTGTTGCACGGTCTCTACAGCATTGCAGAATTGGCCGTAAAAATAAAGCCGGATGACAAATTCCACAGGCTTGCCTGCTTTGTGGTCGTCTGCGTTCTCCATCTTCTGCTGTGCCACTCCTGCGGCTAGCTACGCCCCTGACCCCAGCCGATATCCTTTTGTTTTGCATCCGCCGTGTTCCTGTATTTCCTCGACCGTAACAACGCGCTCTTTCTCAACGGCACCAAGCGGCTGGCCGATGCCACCCTCGTGGCGCTGGTCATCCTCATCGCAGAATCCCGCCCGGATGAGATGGAAACCATCATTTCCGTTATCCTCAACTGCATGCAGCCATGAATGCAAGCTCTAAGCCAACACCGCGAGAATACATGCTGAAGCTGCCGGATGGCGCCCCCATGGGTCCTCTGGCACTGGATATTGTTGCAGAGCTGGTCAGGCAGGGCGAAGTAACGGAGGATTATCTCTATACCACTGCCGGTGCAGATGACTGGCGTCTCATCCGCGAGCTGCCGGGGCTGCCGGAACAGGTGTTCCGGGCACCGCGGGCCAATAAGCTCAAAACAGGCAAAGCGGATTTCGGCCAGCTTCTCACCAGTTCACTGGCCGCAGCCGCCACATACACCGCTCTGTACCTGCCGTTTACCCTGCTGACACCCCGCAGGCATCATCTGGCAGAGGTGGAAACCTGGCTTGCAATAGCAGTCGGGGTTCTGCTCATTGGCATGATTCAGGGCATTGTGGCATTCGGGGTATTTCGCCATCTCAACCTCCCCCGAATCGGCAAGGAGCTGGTAGTGGTGGTGCTGATCAGTTTCTGGTTCCTCCCCATCCTCCTGCTGAGAGACCTGGCAGGTGAACTTGACAGCGGATTCTCCTACATCGCCGTTATATGCCTGGCCCTGGTTACCGCCCCGTTTCCTATCCTGCTCTGCCTCTTCAACCGTTTCTTTGACCGGAAATAGCAATTTTTCATAATTGACTTACCCTCTTTTTTTTATATCATACCCCCATGAGTAACGATAACAGTCCAGACAACGGTTTACATGCAGCAGTGGCCATCAATAAGCCGGAACTCATTGATTCCCTGCTTGCCGAGGGCGCAGATGTGAACGCCCGCATGACCAATCCGGACGAGGCGGTGGAGCTCAACCAGGTCACCGCACTGTACATGGCCGCCCGTTTCGGCAGAATCGAGTGTCTGAAGCGCCTGCTGGCAGCCGGAGCAGATGTGAACGCCGCGGATGCGCACGGCACCACGCCCCTGCATGTAGTGGCCTATAACAACGACCTGAAGAAACTTTCCGATAAGGTCCAGCTGGAGTGCATACAGCTTCTGCTGGAGGCGGGGGCTGATGTGCACCAGTGCAACGAACTGGACGACACGCCGCTGCACCTGGCCACCCAGAGCGGCAACGCCGAGGTGGTACGCACCCTGCTGGCAGCCGGAGCAGATGCGAACAGCTGCGACAAGGAGGGCTACCGCCCCATCCACGGAGCAGCCTATCACGGACACATGGAAATCATCCGCATGCTGCTGGACGCCGGCGCCGATATCAACGCCCGGGAAAATGCCGGATTCACCCCGCTGGCTCTTGCCACCATCTACTACGGCACGGCGGAGAACCTGCGCGAACTGATTCAGCTGGGGGCGGATGTAAGCACCGTGACCGATGAAGGCACCAACCTGCTGCACCACGCCGCAGCTTCCTGCGGCTCATGGCAGGACAGAAGCGAAAAGATGCAGGAGCTGCTTGGCCATGGGCTGGATGTGAACGCCGTTTCGCAAAATGGGAATACCCCCCTTCTCACTGCCGCCATCAGATTCATCAATAAGCAAGGGCCATTCTCCTGCGTAGAATTACTCGTTCAAGCCGGGGCCGATGTCCGGGTACAACACAATCATACCACCCTGCTCCACGTTGCAGCAGCAGCAGGTCTTCCGGAACTACTCACCCTTCTCCTGAATGCCGGCGCCAGCGCCACCGAAGCCGATTCCAACGGCAACACCCCTCTGACCTACGCCTTCCTCCTCTCTCGCAAGCTGCGTGTTCCCCGTGCTACCAGAAACAAAATCATCCGGCTGCTCCTGGATGCAGCCCCGGAACTCAAAAAGAAACTCAGCATCCTGAAGCTCCGCTACTGGTTCAACGAACTGCTGAGCCTGATTATCATCGTCTGCGTTCTCTACTTCCTTAAGTGGCTGTTCACCTGATACTACTTCACTCCGACCAGGCGAGTTCCCTGACAATACGGACAAGCCCGCGCGTGACCAGGTTGAGACGGTGGTAGTCGAGCGTATCGGGGGTATCGGTTGGCTCATGGTAGTTGGGATTGCGAATCATGGCCGTATCCGTCACCATAACGGCAGGAATGCCCAGGGGGTGGTAATTGCGGTGGTCGCTGAAGAACAGTTCTGTTTCCTCAGCCCAGGGCACATTGATACGGGCGGCCGGCAGTTGCTGCTTCAAGCCGGAATAAATCTGCTTTGCCAGGCCGTATGCCTCCAGATTGCCCGCCACGGCTATAAAATTACCGACTGTGGGAAGCAAGAGAGAATAGCCGGGAAACAGAGAGGGCTGGCTGTCCGGTTCATCGCTGAAATACCCCAGCATCTCCAGGCAGATAAGGCCAAGCACCTTCTCCCTGTCGCAGGCCGCCGCGTGGCGGGCACTGCCCATGTCCTCACTATCGAACCAGGGCGGTTCCTCGCAGGCCCAGGCTACCAGCTCAATATCATGCTCAGGTTTACCCTTGGGCAACTGAGCTGCCAGCTCAAGCAGGGCAGCCACAGCACTGGCATTATCATCTGCCCCGGGATTCTCCCCTTCCCCTGTGTTGCAAGCATCATAGTGCGCGCCGATGATATAGCGTTTCCCCGACTTCCCACGGCGTAAGGCGCAGATATTATAGTGAGTTTCCCCATCGGAAGTAGTGAATTCCTGCAAGGTGACCGCCCAGCCGGCAGCAGCCAGTTTCTTCTCGATATAGAGCCGCGCCTGCTCCAGCGTATCGCCATAGCGCGGCTGGGCACAGAGCTGCTCCACATGCCCTCTCAGCCGCCGCACCGCTTCAGGTGCAGAGCGGCTCACCGGCTGCTCGGCAGAATGCTCCACCAAGCAGCTGCACGCCGAAACAAGACACAGGAGCAAGACACAAAAAATCCATCCTGCGACCTTGCACGTTTTTAACCCCAATTTTTTTAACGTACATCCAAGAGCCTTATCCGAGCCTTTTTCTACTCTCTTCATGTTCTGCCCTCATTGGAATGAGAAGAAATCAAATCCAGCAAGTTATCTGAGTTATATTTATCGAAATCAGATTGAAACAGTCTATCCTGAATAATCCGATATTTCTCGAACTCGCTTTCAGCGAATACCTTTGCCACCTGGGCTGAAACATGTCCTACATTATTGAGCAACTCATACTCATTGAACTGCAAAAATGCATCCAATTTTTTTGCCCAGTCCTCCATCGACATGGGAATATGCCTTTCAGCCTGTTCCTCAGCATAGTCCAGGTACATCGAAACGACCCTGTCTAACCTGCGAAGCTCGTGTTCTGTCAAATAGTTTTTAGCAACGGAAACATCGCTCTTGATAATTTTCCCGGACGGCGCATTTTTCCACGAGGTTAGCCCCATATGCTCTTTCTGGCTACTAGCGCGGTCGATTATTAATTCCGCTGCGGTATGCCGATGTATCGCAAAATGCAATTTATTTTGCACGTGAGCAAAGAAATCAAGTGTGGTCTGAGCCTTGGCATCATAGTCAAAAGACGTGGCATATATATCCGTTATCTTCTGATAGAACAAGCGCTCACTTGCGCGGATTTCCCGAACCTCCTCCAACAAACTTGTGAAATAGTTCTCATTGAAGAAAGTTCCGTTCTTCATTCGCTCTCTATCGATGACGTATCCACGTATTGCATAATCTCTGAGAATACTGGTCGCCCATCTACGGAATGCTGTCGCCTTCTTTGAGTTAACACGATAACCCACTGCAATTATTGCATCCAAATTATAATGTTTTGTATTATAGGTTTTACCATTTGTGGCAACTACCGAGAAAAGCTCGGTAGTTGATTTTTCGCCCAGCTCTCCCTCGTTGTAAATATTCTTGAGGTGTAAACCTATATTATCCGTAGAACAATCGAAAAGGGTTGCCATTAATTTCTGGCTCAACCAAATCGTATCGTCCTGAAGCCTGACTTCAATTCCATCCTCCCTGGCCTGATTTGTAAATATGAGGAATTCAGCCGTGCTATTTCTTATCTGAATTTTCTTACCCATTTCTACAAATCTCCAGGTATGAAATCGATTAGGGCATCAGAATCACATGGTGGCTCACACCATCACTCAAACAGCGAAAGTACGGCCTCGGCAGCCTTGGCGGCGGCACCGCCGTGGCCAAGGGTGGCCATGGATTCCTGCATCTCGGCCTGCACCTTGGCGCGGGAATCGGGCTGGGTAAGGCGCTCCAGCTCGGCGATGCAGTTCTCCACATTGAAGTCGCTCTGGATGAGCTCGCGGGTCACCGGCTTGTCCACCAGGATGTTCACCATGCCGATATACTTGATGGTGAGAATCATGCGACCAATCCAGTATGTACCGGCCGATACCTTGTACACCAGTGCAAAAGGCAATTCATGCAACGCAGCCTCGAGCGTAGCGGTGCCAGAGGTGACCAGCGCGGCTTCGGCGCGGTCCATCAGATCATGGTAGCTGCCAGGGCAGATGTTGATGACCTCTGCCGGCATGCCAGCTTCCTCTGCCATGCGACGCATGACGGCGGCCAGTTTCTCAGAGGAGGCGGAGGTCTCAAAGCGCCATTCGGGGTGGCGGGTGCGGAGCTCCTTCACCACATCCAGGAACACCGGGAAATGACGCTCCACCTCGCGGTTGCGGCTGCCGGGGAACAGGCCGATGAGGTTCTTTTCGCGCACATCGGTGCGGCGGGCGGCCAGAATATCATCCACCAGCGGGTGGCCCACAAACTCCGTGCGCAACCCGGCCTTCTCAAACAGCGGCTTCTCAAAGGGGAAGGTGCACATCATGAGGTCGAGCACAGCGGCCAGTTTGGGGATGCGCCCCTTCTTCCAGGCCCATACCATGGGGGCAATGAACCAGGCAATCTTCGTCTTCGGGGAAACTTTCTTCACGCGCTCGGCCAGGCGCTGGTTGAAGCCAGGATAGTCGATGAGCAGCAGGCAGTCCGGCTGTTCAGCCGCAATACGTTCTGTCATTTCCTTGAGCTTACCGGCAAAGAAACGAATGTGGCGCAACACCTCCACAATACCGATGACAGCAGCGGCATCTGCCCAATCCTCCACACCGGGGGCGAGGGCATGCATCCTGTTACCGCCCAGACCCACAATTTCCAGATCGGGACGGCGGCGCAGCAGTTCCTGAATCACCAATGCGCCCTGTTTATCGCCGCTTTTCTCGCCGGCTACCACAAACATCTTCATGACTGAAACTCTATCACGCGCGCGCAAAAATTGCAAGAAAAGACTTTTATTCCATGCAAATGTGTGCATAATCCCCGCATGCACGAATTCCTTGTCTATTGTATGGACTGCATTCAGCAGTGGGGATACTGGGGCGTAGTGGTACTCATGGCCATGGAAAGCTCCATCATTCCTGTGCCGAGCGAAATCGTCGTACCGCCTGCAGCCATTGTAGCCACCTACCCGGATGCCACCATGTCGTTCTGGGGCGTAGTAATCGCAGGCACAGTGGGTTCCTATCTGGGGTCATGCGTGATGTATTTCATGGCTCTGCTGCTGGGGCGGCCGTTCATGTACCGCTTCGGTAAATATTTCCTGATGCCGCCGCACAAGATTGAAAAGGCAGAGGTATTCATGAACAAATACTCCACCGCGGGTATCTTCTTTGCACGTTTCCTGCCGGTCGTGCGGCATCTTATCTCAATTCCCGCCGGGCTCGTGAAAATGAACTTCACCATGTTCAGCATCGCCACCATCACCGGCTCAGCCATCTGGTGCTGGGTACTTGCCTGGTTCGGCGACAAAGTGGGCAGCGAACACCCCGACATCATGAAGAGCCCGGAAGACCTGGTGCACGCCGTGAAGGATGAATCGCACCTCGTGGTGCTTGCCATTGTCATGGTGGCGGCGCTCTACGCCCTCATGAAATACATGACACGGGACAAGAAGAACTAATACTATGGCACAAGAAAACCTCATCGACGAAATTAAGCGTCTCAAACAGGAGCGCAACGCCATCATCCTGGCGCACAGCTACCAGCGCCCCGAAATCCAGGACCTGGCCGACTTTGTAGGCGATTCCCTGGCTCTGGCACGCAAGGCCCAGGAAGCTGAGTGCGATATCATCGTGTTCTGCGGTGTGCATTTCATGGCTGAGACCGCCTGCATTCTGAATCCGACCCGCACCGTGCTGCTGCCGGATGCAAATGCCGCCTGCTCTCTGGAAGCCTCCTGCCCGGCTGAAGAACTGGCCGCATTTCTGGAAGAAAACAAAGAAAAGAATTACTACGTCGTTGCCTATGTGAACTGCTCCATCGGCGTGAAAGCACTGGCCGATGTCATCGTGACGAGCGGTAACTCCCAGCGCATCATCGAGACCGCCCCCGCCGACCGCCCCATCCTCTTTGTGCCGGACCGCAACCTGGGCGCCTGGACCTCCCTGCAGACAGGACGCGTCATGACCATGTGGAACGGTGCCTGCCATGTGCACGAGCGCTTCACCCGCGACCAGCTGCTGGCCACCAAGGTCAAGCACCCGGATGCCCAGGTGGTGTGCCACCCGGAGTGCCAGGAACCCATCCGCCTGCTGGCAAACCACATCTGCTCTACCGAGAAGATGATTCCCTATTGCCGCGAAAGCGAGTGCGACAAGTTCATCATCGTAACAGAAACGGGTATTCTGCACCGTCTGCGCAAGCTGGTACCGGGCAAGCAGTTCATTCCCATGGACATGGGGCAATGCTCCTGCGCTGAGTGCGAATACATGAAGCTCAACACACTCGAGAAGCTGCGCAACTGTCTGCGCGACATGGCACCCGAAGTACGAGTACCGGAGGACTTGCGACAGCGCGCCGCTGCCCCGTTGGAACGCATGCTTGAGCTTTCCCTGTAAAATTTACCCTATGAATCTGGCCCCGCACATACTGGCACACGGCAACTGGATTTCCATGGAAGAATTCATGGAACTGGCTCTCTACGACCAGGATGGCGGTTATTACAACACCAATATAGCCGACATCGGCTTCCGCGGCGATTTCTCCACCACCGCCACCATGAGCGACCTGCTGGCCCGCCGCCTGGTGCAGCAATGGAAACAAAGCTGCCAGGCATTCAACCGCAGATTACCTATCATCGAAATCGGCGGCGGCAACGGCGATATGGCCGTGAGCATGGCGCGCACACTCGGATTCTTCAACCGGCTGCGCGCGCGCTACTACATGGTCGACCGCTCCAAAGCGCTGCGCGATTTACAGCTCATGGTGGGTGGCAACTTCGTGCGCGTGTACGATACCATCGAAAAAGCCCTCAAACACGCTGGCGGCCGCGCGTTCATCTTCTCAAATGAACTGCCGGATGCCTTCCCTGCCCGCCAGTTCGTGTACCAGGACGGCAAATGGCAGGAGCTGGGGCTTTCCGTACACCATGGGCACATTGTGCGCGCCGTGAAAGAACGCCCGCTGCCGGAATCCGCCGTATTCAGCAGATGGGCGTATGAAGGGCAGATAGTAGAAGTACAGGAAAGCTACCATAAGTGGTATGCCTCCTGGCAGCCACTCTGGAAATGCGGCACCATGGTCACCATCGACTACGGCGAGCTGAACGACACACTGTACCACCGCCGCCCTTCCGGCACCCTGCGCGGCTACAAAGCACACCAACTGGTGAATGCTGAATCGCTCCCTGCCCTGGCTGGTAAATGCGATATCACAGCAGATGTCAATTTCACTGACTTGAAAAAACTGGCTGAAAACTGCGTAGGCGACCGGGTCCAGTACATGAGCCAGTATGATTACCTGAAAGACCTGGCAGACCCGACCAATGCCGCTGACCGCCATCTGATAGCAGTCCCCGGCGCGGGAGACCATTTCAATGTGCTCATTCAACACCGTTTTGAATCATGAACCGGCGGCGCTCCAGATTCAGTTCCATTGCCATGTTTCTCGCAACCATTGGCACCTCGCTGCTGATTATAGATTTTCACATGCCCAGGTGGATTTGCCGCGGCGGTGAGTGGAAGGGGCCCGTGACCGACCATTTCGACGGCACCTTCTTTTACAACCCCGAGCCCAGCACATTATACAAAACCAGCAATCTGCTCCAATGGCTCCAGGAGCGCCACACCAAGGGAGAATACCCCATTGTGCAGCAGAATGAGCACACCCCACAGCTTGCCCCCGATGTAAACGGTACAGACTGGGAGGTAACCATGGTGAACCACTCCACCATGCTGATACGCACCGCAGGGTTCAATATCCTGACAGACCCCATCTGGAGCGACTACACCAGCCCGATACAGGGCTTCGGTCCCAAACGTTGCCGTCCTGCCGGCATCGAGTGGAATAAGCTGCCGAAAATTGATATCTGCCTGATTTCTCACGATCACTACGACCACTATGACGTGAACACCGTGAAGCGGCTGGCAAAAGAACACAATCCGCTCTTCATCGTTCCTCTGGGACTGGGAAGTCTGGTAAAACACCACTGCAAAGAGGATGTCAGCGTCATCGAAGCCGACTGGTGGCAGACCGTGCAGCATGGCGATTTACACATCACCCTCACCCCGGCTAAACACTGGAGCAACCGCTACCGCAATACTCAAACCCGTAACCGTTCACTCTGGTGCGGATTCTATCTGACCTCCCCGCAGGGCCCGTCTATTTACTTCGCCGGAGACTCAGCTAAATCCGATTGTTTCCGCCAGATTCGCAAAAGGCTCGGCGCACCGGACCTGGCTCTCATCCCCATCGGCGCCTATAAACCAGACTGGATCCGCAATGGCCACATCTCCCCGGCAGAGGCGGTAGAGGCATTCCAGCAACTGCAACCCCGCCAGGCCATAGCCTGCCATTTCGGCACCTGGCAACTCGCCAACGAAGGCTACCAGGAAACACTGGATGACCTCACCAAAGCTCTTGAAGCAGCTCGTATTCCCGCAGACAAATTCATCGCCCCAGACAACGGGCAGACTATACGTTATTAATCATGTTCACCAATATCCTTAAACGTCCGCTGACTCTTGCTTTTATCCCACTGCTTCTCGCGTGGGGAGTGATTTCTCTGCTTATTCCCCCGGGGTTGTACAATGACGATTTTCAAATATACTTCCAGTATTGCAACGGAGGAGAGGGCAGCATTCCTTTCTCTTTTTATTCCGGGGTGCTGGAAGGATTTCTTCTCATAGGATTGAATAGTCTCGCCCCTTCTCTGAACTGGTACCTTATTTTTCTGCATATAGTTGGCAGCGCAGCCTGTCTGGGACTAAATTTATTTACCACCACCCGCTGCGCTACAGCCAATTTCACTAAATATGAAATTACAAGGCTGCTGAGCGCCCTTGCCATTCTCAGCTACATAAACTTTCAATGCATTTATTTCTCACAATACACGCACACCGGTATCCTCTGTAGCTGCGTTTCTCTTTTCTTGCTGTACAACTGGTGGCAAGGAATCGGCAGCAATAAGCAGCTTGCTGCTTCCATCGGGCTGTTTATATGCTCCTATGAACTTCGAGATCAATCAATCACACCTTTCCTCATTCTTGGATCTGGAGTTCTGATTACTGCGTTATTGAATCATCAGCAACACCCCGGTTCTCGTCGAAAAATATGGGTAATCGCCGTCTATCCTCTGCTACTGTTCACCCTGTTTGCAACAGATAAATTAACCTTTGCTTCCGCTGAATCATGGTCCGAAGCCTATGCGTTCAACAAAATCCGCATGGGTATTCAGGATGCCCGCGACAACTCCGGTATTAATAAATCTGCAGCACTGAATCAAGCAAGCGTAGACCCGGAAGCATTCAAGCTCTTTCAACCCTTCACTTATTACCCAGAGTTCTGTGATGAATCATCTCAAAAGCTGGCTATCGTCCGGGACATTCACCAAAGCCAGCGTAAAGGTTTCATGGGTTCTGAACTTGCCGCCAGCCTCGGCATCCTCTCTCAAGAAGGATACACATTCAAAGGTGGAGACACCCTGCCGCGAGCCATCACACCATGGATACCATTGCTCATCAGCCTGATGATTATACTTCCGGCAGCAAATCGGCAAAGTATTTACCACGCTCTGCCCATGATACTGGCACTCCTCGCCTATTTCGGCATACTTCTACTCCTACAGCGTGCTGTAGGGCGCGTGTTGCATCCAGTACTGTACGCCGGTGGCATCTGGCTCATTACCAGCCCCATTACAGACCGACGGCTCACGGCATCCCCACTTATCTATATCAGCGGGGCACTCATGGCCGTACTCATGACCCTGTTCTGTTTCAGAGAAGCCCGCTGGTTCTTCACACCAAAAGCTCTTACCTGGGAATATTGCGCGCAACATCCGCAAAACCTGTATCTGACCACCAGTATGCAAGGGTTAAATCTTTATCCAACTGGCTACCATGGTGTAAGCCTGCAATATTTTGCAAAAACAAATATCGTTCCCATCGCTGACGGTTGGTGTTTCTACAGCCCTGCCTACAAAGCTGCCTTAAAAACGCGCAATATCTCTAATCCTTACACGGAAATATTGAAAGAAAACACCTATATCGTCACTCAGAACAATGCAGATGAAAAAGGGGCACTGAATCTGGTCTCAGCCATTCATAAGAAACAAATCGGCACCGATCTGAAATTCAGTAAAATCGAATCCGTGGGCGACTTTTCTTTCTGGAAAGCTGTTGCCACGCCATAATCAGGCAGCGATACCCATCTACAACAAATTATTTCCTTACATCTGTCCGCGGGATGACAGATATTCCTGCACAATATAGCGAGGTCTGCTTTTCGTTTCCCGGAAAATCTTACCGATATAAAGGCCTATAATACCGGTAAAAAGGAATTGCATGCTCATAAAGCAGCTGATAATAAGAACGGTTGAAGTCCACCCCGGCAGCGTATTCCCCATATACCAGCGTACAAGGCTGTATATAATCAGCCCAACACTAAAGAGGACCCCTGTTCCTCCCGCCCAGAAGCACATATGCAGCGGAACATCCGAAAAATTCACAACGCCGTCACAGGCAAGTTTTATCATTTTGGCAAGCGGGTATTTGGACTCCCCTTTCTCCCGCGGCGTTCGAGCATAAAAGACCTGTGCTGACGGAAATCCCAGCAAAGGCACTATACCACGCAGATAGATATTCGCCTCTCCGAATTTCCGAAGCTCATTAACAGCCCGCAAACTCATCAATCGGTAATCTGCATGATTAGGAATCGTATAACATCCCAGTTTTTTGCGCAGACCATAAAACGCCTCGGCGGTCGTTCTCTTAAACCAGGTGTCACTTGTTCTGTCATTCCGGCATCCGTAGACAATATCTTTTCCCTTGCGATACAGTGCCACCATATCACAAATCTTTGTAGCATCATCCTGTAAATCTGCATCTATCGTCACGTAAGCATCTGCTGTGTCCGTAAACAAACCAGCCAGCACTGCAGATTGATGCCCGAAATTACGCGACAGATTAATCCCACAGTAAAGAGCAGAAGAAGATGCCAGTTTTTCAATTATAGGCCAGGTATTATCCTGGCTACCATCATTCACAAAACAAACATGACTTTCCGGCAATATCTCACCACTTTCTATCATACTCCGGAGCAATTTACCTAACACCTCCGCGGTGGAAGGCAAAACCTCCTCTTCATAATAACAAGGAACTACAACAGAAAGAAGCGGCGGTGTTTTCATCATTCTCTCAATTCTCAATACAAAACTGCTTGTTTACTTATACCACGTCAATCTCAGAAGTGTCAATTCCATTTCCAGCCAAACAGCCCTTCACCGGATACTCACTGCCGAAGCAAGTCACCGACGCCGCAGCCATCCTACGGTCGTCTCGGCAATCTGTTCTGATAAGAAAAAAGTTTCTATCTCCACCTTACTTCAACTTACGGCGCGTCACCATGTACACCTTATCACCATGGCGTACTTTGGTGGGCACAGCGATGAGTGCCGTAGCGCCTTTAGGTGCCACCTGAACCACTTGAGTTTCCCCATTCTCATCATCGCAACGAACTTCCGGCACCGTTACACGCACTATACCAGTCGTCACGCCGGTGATCTCAATTTTATCTCCCGGAGAAACCGGGCCGGCCTCCAGACGGATTTCCGCCACCCCGGCCTTGCCGTACCAGCGCATCACACGGCCCAGATGCTGGCGTTGCTCCAGTGCCAGGCTGTTCGAACAACCGCTCCAGGTTTCCCACTCCTCCCCCAGATAATAACCACCGTGCCAGAACTGACGGTTGAACACACGCAGCAGTTCTTCTTCCCATGTGGCTACCTTCTCCGGGCTCCACTCACCACGAGCACAGCACTGCACCGCTTCCTTGTATACTGATGTTACAGTAGAAACGTATGCTTCTGAACGACCGCGCCCTTCCAGCTTGAACACCGAGACCCCCGCCTCCACCAGCTGGTCAATCACGCGGATAGTACAGATATCCTTGGGGGACATGATGTACTGGTTATCAATATCCATCTCGAAGCCGGTCTCGGTATCCGTCACGCGGTATTTACGGCGGCAGAGCTGGTAGCACTGCCCCCGGTTGGCACTGGCATTGTAAGCCGCCAGACTCATGCCGCATTTACCGGAAATACCGATGCAGAGAGCACCGTGGGCAAACACCTCGATACGCACCAGCTTACCGGAGGGGCCGGTAATATTCTCACGCTTGATACCCTCGATGATATGGCGAATCTGGCTCAGCCTCAGCTCACGGGCCAGCACCATCACATCTGCATAAGCAGCAAAGAAACGCACAGCCCCCATATTGCACACATTCGCCTGCACAGAAACATGCACCTCAAGGCCGATGCTGTGAGCATAGGAAATGACGGCCAGGTCTGCAGCAATCACGGCATCCACCCCGGCATCTTTTGCCTGGCGGAGCAACTGCTGCATGCCTTCCATCTCCTCATCATAGATAATCACATTGCAGGTCAGGTATGCCTTCGCCCCGCAGGCATGGCAGAGCCGCGCCACCTTAGGCAAGTCCTCCACCGTGAAATTCACCGTGGAACGAGCACGCATATTATACATACCCACACCGAAAAACACACTATCGGCTCCGGCGCGCAACGCTGCGGCCAGCGATTCAAACGACCCGGCCGGCGACATGATTTCCAATTCCTGCATGCGCGCGAGTGTACCCGGCATCAACCGAAAGGTCAAGAAGTTTCGCATTTTACCTACCTTGTTCATGCCAATTAAGCCATCCCACCTATCCAGAACAGGTAAATATGGCAGGCTCAGATAATTTTGCTCGCCATGGCGGAACGAAAGTGGTAGATTAGCAGGCAAACCGCCATGAGTGATTCTACTTACATCTATGACAATGTTGGAGAGTACCTGAAGCTGGGTAAGACCATCTATAGTCCGGCCATGTATCTGGGCCCCGGGCTGCAGCCATACTGGCTGAAAGCAGGTGCCTACGAACCCATTTCCGAGACAGCAGGAGCACTGACTGCAGATGATACAACCAAGCTGGTAGAAAGCTGCACCACTGCCGAACAAAGAGCCGAGCTTGCAGAAAAAGGAACGATTGATTTCATTGCAGATGGTCCCTGCAGCAAGTATCATGCCTACATTTATGCACAGGAACAAGGGCCTCTGTTGATTCTGGTAACTCTGCATGTAGATGACTACCTCCAGCAAGGCATAGATGCCAAGTGCTCCGATATTCACCTGCCTTCCGGCGTGGCTCCCTCCTGGCGGCGTTTCGGTTCACTGCTTCCCATGTGGGAAGGAGCCCCCATCTTCACCAAGGAAGATTGCCACGCTCTGGTAGACAGCTTCCTGGGCGAAAAAGAATGGGCACGACTCAAGGAAGTAGGCGATGTCGACTTCGCTTACCAGAACGAACGCGGCCGCTACCGCGCTTCCGTTGTATCCCAACGCCTTGGCTATGATATCTGCTACCGTATCATCAACAGCCGGGTATTCTCCATGAAGGAAATCAACCTTCCTACAGAATACGTAGAACCGCTCACCCGTTTTACAAACGGTCTCATTCTCGTGACTGGTGCCGTGGGTTCCGGCAAATCCACCACACTGGCTTCCATCATTGATTTCATCAACAACGACCGCCACGACCACATCATCACCATGGAAGACCCCATCGAAACCGTGTTCGAATGCAAGGGGTGCCATGTAAACCAGCGAGAAGTGCTTTCACACACAGAATCATTCGCCCGCGCGCTCCGCGCAGCTCTGCGTGAAGACCCGGATGTCATCATGGTCGGCGAAATGCGCAATCTGGAAACTATTTCACTGGCACTCTCCGCAGCCGAAACCGGTCACCTGGTGCTGGGCACACTGCACACCGGCTCCGCAGCCCGGACCATCGACCGTATTCTGGACGCTTTCCCAGTGGAAGAACAGGACCACATCCGCGTGATGGTATCTGAATCCCTGCGTGGTGTCTTCTCTCAACAGCTGGTTCCCCGGAAAGATGGTAAAGGCCGGGTCATGGCGCTGGAATTACTGGTCAACAACGCCGCTGTTGCCAACTGCATCCGCGAAGGTAAGACATTCATGATTCCCGGCATTATCCAGACCGGCAAGAACCTGGGCATGCGCCTTATGGATGATTCACTGCAACAGCTGTACCTGGACGGCATCATCTCGGCTGAGGAATGCAAAGGCCGCGCCACTGACCATGTCATGATGGAGAAATTCCTGAAGGAACACCCGGAGCCTGCAGCACCCGCCCAGGCCTGAGCATAACTGAACACCCCGCACTTTTATACAGAAATGAAAAACAAAATTGATGAATTTTTCCAGGCTCTGGTGGATAAAGGAGGTTCCGACCTTCACCTCTCCGAAGGCCAGCCGCCCAAGATTCGAGTACATGGCGATGTGACCGCCATTCGCGAAGAGCCGCTCACACACGAAGAGATGGTCGAGCTCATGGAACCTATCTGCCCGCCCAAACTCTGGAAAGAATACTGCGAAATCGGCGATGCTGACTTCGCGTATGAGATGAACGAAAAATCCCGTTTCCGCTGCAACTACATGAAACAGCAACGCGGATACTGCTGCGTATTCCGTCTCATTCCGACCAAGATTCTGACCATGGAGGAACTGAACGTCCCCGAACAAATCAAACGTTTCGGTGAGATGCGTTCAGGGCTGGTACTGGTGACAGGTCCCACGGGTTCCGGTAAATCCACCACACTGGCAGCGCTCATCGACTACATCAACACCAACTTCTCCCGCCACATCATCACCATTGAGGAACCCATCGAATTCGTGCATCCCAGCAAGAAGAGCATCCTCACTCAGCGAGAGGTACCCAACAACTGCCCCACCTTCGCCGATGGACTGCGCGCATCCCTGCGCGAAGATACCGATATCGTCCTGGTAGGTGAAATGCGCGACCTTGAAACCATTTCTCTGGCGCTGACTGCTGCTGAAACCGGCCTGCTGGTATTCGGCACACTGCACACCAACAACGCCCGTAAGACAGTTGACCGTATCATCGACGTATTCCCGGCAGAGCAGCAATCGCAGGCTCGCACCATGCTGGCTGGTTCACTCCGCGGTGTGGTAGCCCAGTTGCTCATGAAGCGCTGCGATAAACCCGGCCGCGTAGCTGTCAATGAAATCCTTTTTGCAACTCCTGCTGTAAGTGCCATTATCCGCGAAGGCGCAACCCAGAAACTGGCAGACGTCATCATCGGCGGCAAGGCCATGGGCATGCAATTCATGGATGATGCTATCTGGCAGAAATTGCAGCAAGGCATCGTTTCCCCTGAGGAAGCCTATATGAAAGCCATCGACAAGGCCCGCTTCAAGAATTTCCTGCCCAAGGGCATGGAAACCCTGGCCAACGCCGGCGGTGCATAAAACCCACGAAAACGAAAACAAAGCGCGCAGCGGGGCAACACCCCATGCGCGCTTTTTTTCTTTTCCGATTCTTATAAAAAAGCACTCACCCCATCAAAGCTTCCCGGTTCACAAAAAAGACAGCCCCCAGCACACAAAGAAAAGCCCAGAGATAATCCCACTTCCACTGCTCGCCCATATAGAAAATCATGAACGGCACAAAAATACTCAAAGTCAGCGCCTCCTGCATAATCTTGAGCTGAGCCAGCGATAATCCATACGCCCGGCCCAGATGGTTTGCCGGCACCATGAAACAATATTCCAGCAACGCCAGGCCCCAGCTCATCAGAATCAATTGCCACATCGGCGTTACAGTCCCCTCTCCCGGTTTACGCAAAAAACCGTACCAGGCAAATGTCATCACGACATTACTCATAAACAACAGGCAGACTGATAATGCAAGCTTGTACATGGCGAGGCACTAAAATAGACCTCTTCTCCCCATGTGTCAATGCATTATTAACCTGCAGGAAATATTCCTCACAAAGCAAGCCCCCCGGGCACCTGTACTCATGCTCTGCAAAAATTAAAATCATAAAAACCATCTCAAAACAAAATGTTAACACGATAAATCAGGCAGGAAGGCAGTCTTTTCGCTTGCTAGACTCCCCGCAGAACGGTAAAATGAGCACGTATGATGAAACAAGCCCTTATTATTCTTGCGGCAGCCGTTCCTGCGCTTGCCACCGAACTGCCCCCGCCTATTCCCGAAGGTCCCATTGAGTACAGCGATGTAAGCTATGATACAAATTTTGGAACATACGACCCGTATGATACAACCTCCTACGCTCCCGCAGCAGCCCCGGTAGCTGCCGCTTCCTCTGCACGCAATGGTTATATCAACATAAACGCCTACAGTTCTGACTACCAGGTGCGCGGCATGGGCGTAAAAGACAGCTATAGCAAATACGGTTATTCTTCCCTCAGTGCCTCCTACATCCTGCCAAACCGCAACCTGTTCGGCAGAGGCTTGCACCAGCGTATCAGCGGCGAATTCGGCATTATCTGGGATGCCTCCTGCACACTGGGCTCAACTCCGACCACACGTCTCAGCTACGCTGTAGGCAAGGAGATTTTCCCCAACCTGACTGCCGAAATCGGTTACACATTCCGCCACGGTGGTCTGGAAGGTTTCATGGCCCGTCATTTCGACGGCGCTTCACACCACACCACGCAGGAAATCGTCGGTTCTCTTACCTATAATGACTTCCAGAAGGGATTCTTCGGGAAAGCAGAAGCAGGTTTCGGCTTCTACGGACTCACTGGTTTTTATTTTGATGTAGAAGCCGGATACCGTTTTACGGATGTTCTGCTGCGCGGCAACACCGGCATGGATCTTGAACTGTCCTTTGGCGTAGCTCCTTCGTACAACTACTGGGGCTCTGATGTGAAAGGAGTGGATGCTTACCGCATCCGGGCAACACTGCTTCCCTATTCTCAGACAGGCAGTTTCGGACGCGATGCCCGCGCTTACGTCAAACCCTGGATTCAGTGCTCATGGTCAGGCTCTAACGCAGCAGAAATAGACCACGATGCAGATAATATCGGCCCCATCGACCACTTCCAGATTACGGTCGGTGTTGACTGCGGATTCAACTTCTGATAAAAAAAGCTTGCAATGGGGGCAATTCTCGTGTAGAATGCCCCCGCACCTGCCGGATTAGCTCAGTGGTAGAGCACCCGATTTGTAATCGGACGGTCGTCAGTTCGACCCTGACATCCGGCTCTTGACCCGCTTCCCAGTCATGGGAAGCGGGTTTTGCTTTGGGTAGCGCGCTCCTGAATTGTGAGGCAGCCACCAACACCAGGCTTGTCAAAGAGTGGCAGACATGCTAGTATAGGGGCATCATGAAGCCGCTGGCAACTCTTTCCCTGTTCGGTCTTGCGCTGCTCTCGTCGTGCAGCGTGGTGGAGCGTCTTTCTTCTCCGGGAGTGTACACACCTATCTATCTGGAAGAGCCCTCCCCCCTGGACCCGCCCGGCATGGATGCGGTGCGCGCCGAAGCGCGGGCCAAATATGTGAAGGAAGGGCTGTACAAGGATGGCGAAACGCTGGAGGTGCAGCAAGGGAAAGCTTTCCTCTTCAACCGCAACCCTGATTATTATGAGGGCGCCGAGGGGCGCATGGTGAAAGCTGCCCAGGCCCGAATCATTTCCTGCGAGGGGCTTTATTACTTCGTCGAGCTGGACGAAGGCTCCCGCGGTTTCCTGCGCGAGACGGATTTTGTGAACCCGGTAAAGCTGGTATCGACGGCAGACGAGGAGCTGCTGCCGGAGGAAAGCTGGGATAATGCCGCTTTCCCGACGGATGACCAGCAGCTCATGACCAACTCCAGCGGCCGCACGGTGTTGGTGGTGAGCAAGAAGTCCAGGAAGACCGATGAGTTCAACGCCCGCCGCCGCGAATTACTCAAGCAGCAGGCCCAGACGCCTGCCGGCGATGATGCGCTTCCCACTCCCACCGAGGAACTGCCGGAACCTGCCGGTAGCTCCGGCGAATAATGCCGTCTTCCTTTCCACGCCTGGCTGAATCTTTCCTGCTGTTTCTGGCAGCAGAGCGCGGGTTGAGTTTCAATTACCGGCTTTCCGTTCAGCGCACGCTGGCGCGTTTTTCCGATTGGTGTGCAGAGCATGGCTATGCCCCGGCAGAGGTGAGTGAAGCACTACTGGCGGAATACCACCGCTGGCTGCACAGCTCCTGCCGCTTATCTGCTTCTTCCTGCCGCGTGGCGCTGGTGCATCTGCGGCAGTTTTTCCGCTATCTGGCGCGCGAAAAGGTGCTGCCGACCAATCCGGCGGCCCTGCTTCCCTGCGGGCGGGCCGGGAGGGCGCTGCCCGAAACGCTGCAGGCCGATGCAGTCAATACCCTGCTGCAAAGCATTGACCCGGCAGATTTACCTTACGGCGCGCGCGACCGCGCCATGCTGGAGATGCTTTACGGCAGCGGGCTGCGGGTCAGCGAATTGCTGAACCTGCGCGCCGACCAGGTGGACTGGGAGGAACAGTTCCTGCGCGTCACCGGCAAGGGCAACAAGACCCGCTATGTGCCGCTGGGGGGCGTGGCAGCCAGAGCGCTGCGTGCCTATCTGGAACATGCCCGCCCGCGCCTGCTCCGCAATGGACGCCGGGCGGGGCATATCCTCTTCCTCTCGAACCGGGGTGAGAAGCTCACACGCGACCGCATCCGCCAGATTATCAAGGAACGCGCCCGCGCTGCAGGGTTACCGGAAAATGTGTACCCGCATATCCTGCGCCATTCCTTTGCCACGCACCTGCTGGAGAATGGAGCGGATTTACGGGTGATTCAGGATATGCTGGGGCATGCCAGCCTCTCCACCACGCAGGTGTATACGCATGTGGACCAGAAGCGCCTGGTCTCCCTGCACCAGACCTTCCACCCCAGGGGCAGAAAAGCGTAAAGTGAAGTACGAGGTACGAAGTGGGAAGTACGAAGTAAAATACTTCCTGCGCTTGAGCGCAGCATGCCCCAGCATCCGCTGGGCCGACAAATAAAAACGGGCTCCCGGAAGGAAGCCCGTTTTTGAGATTTATGTTCCGGTAAGCTTTACCAGAAGAGGATGTAGAGAGCCACCGTGGCGGCAATCACAGCCCAGCCGAAGCCCTTGGCGCGGCCGGAGGTCTTCATCTCGATGATGCCCTTGTCCTCAAGCACCACGGCTTCACCACCCTTGAGGTGGTTCACGATGGTGAGGATAAGGCCCACCACGCAGACCACGATGAGGGAGTAGCCCATGCGGTTGAGGAAGGAATCACCCGTGAAGCCGAGGATTTCCACCCACTTGAAGGAGGCGTAGGCCACAGCACCAATGACGATACCCAGCCAGCCAAAGATGCGGGGGCACTTGGGTACGAAGAAGCCGAACAGGAACACGGCCAGCACACCGGGGCTCAGGAAGCCCTGGAACTCCTGAATGAAGGTGAAGATACCGCCGAAGGCAGGGTTATCCAGGAAGGGAGCCACAACCGTGGCAATGACGGCGCAGACCAGCACAGCCACCTTGCCCACAGCCACCAGCTGCGTGCCGGAGGCAGGCTTGCCGGTGATGACTTCCTTGCTCTTGTTGTAGAGGTCCATGGTGAAGAGCGTGGAAGCGGAGTTCAGCATGGAAGCCAGGGAGCTTACCACAGCGCCGAACAGAGCAGCCAGCACAAACCATGCCCAGCCCGTACCCGGCAGCAGCTTGCGAAGCAGGGTGGCGAAGGCGTAGTCATACTGGTAGGCGGCCAGCGTGGTGGTCACGGTGTAGTCGGCCACATTGCTGCGGGCAGCGGCGGTAGCGGTCTTGTCGAGAGCCAGCATCTCCTCAGCCTTGGCGGTACGGCCGGCAATGTCCTTGGAGGGAATGGCAGCCAGCTCGGCAGCCTTGGCCTCCAGAGCGGGCACCACATCGGCAGCCCCCACGATGGCCAGGTTCTTCTTGAGGTAGTCCACGGAGGAAGCGGCAGAATCCTCACGCACCAGACGGCTGGCGGCGATGTCGTAAATCACCTTCTTGCCGGTAGCTTCGGCAGCCTGCACGATGGCCACGGAGTTGGAGTCTGCCTTGGCGGCCAGGTCATCACGGTACAGGTTGTAGGCCAGAATACCCGGAATGATGACCACGAAGGGAATGAGGAGCTTCAGGAAAGCAGCGAACACGATACCCAGCTGGCCTTCTTCGAGGCTCTTGGAAGCCAGGGTACGCTGCATGATGTACTGGTTGAGACCCCAGTAGAAGAAGTTGGGAATCCACAGACCCAGCAGGTAAACCGTCCAGGGCATTACGGGGTCGGTCTTTTCGCGCATCATGTGCAGCTTGCCACCGATGCCGTTGGTAGCGCCCTCTACGTCACCGGCGTTGAGGTTCATCATGCGGCTGAGGCCGTCGCAGAACTGGGAACCGGTGGAAGCCAGGGCATCGGCGCTGGTGTTAGCGGATGTCACGGCCGTAGCCACAATGTTTTCCGGTACGGTGGTGTAGGCACCCAGAGCCATGATGGCAAAGTAGGCCACCACGCCGCCGCCCACGATGAGGGCAGCACCCCAGATGAGGTCGGTCCAGGCACAGGCCTTCAGACCACCCACATACACATATACCGTGGCAGCACCGGCAATGATGAGGCAGCCGGTGGTGACGGGCAGATCAAAGTATACGGACACCACGCTGGCACCGGCGTAAATTACGGCGGCAGTAGGTACACCCACCAGGATGAGCAGGTTCACAAGAGCCATGATGACGCGGGCCACACCATTGTAACGTTCCTCCAGGAACTGGGGAATCGTGAACACGCCGCGCTTGAGCAGCATGGGAAGGAAGGTGAAGGCCACAATCACCAGCACGATGGCGGCAAGCCATTCGTAACCGGCAATGGCAAGGCCCAGCCAGTCGGCAGACTGTCCGCTCATGCCCACGAACTGCTCGGTGGAAATGTTGGCGGCGAGCAGGGAGAAGCCCACGAGCCACCATCCCAGACCACGACCAGCCAGGAAGTAGTCGGCCGCACCCTTCTCTTCCTTCTCTTCGGTGCTTTCGCCGGAGTCGCTGGATTTCCAGATACCCAGGCCGATCACACCTACAACAACCACACAGAATACAATCATTTCCCAGAGGGGAAGTGCATCCTGCGCCGGAGCAGCCGCGGCGGCTTCCTGAGCCAGGGCGGTGCCGCTCATGAGCGCCAGAGCGCCCAGCATTGTCAGCATTTGTTTCATAAGATATTCAGTTAATTAAGCTTTGTAAAGAACACGGGCGCCCTCACCCGGACGGGTGATGAGGTAGTCCGTCTCGATGCCCAGGGCATTGCGGTAGGCTTCAATCATTTCTTCGGCCACCTGCTGCACGGCCTCGCTCTTGACAAGGGCCACGATGCAGCCGCCGAAACCGCCACCCCTCATGCGCGCGCCGTACACAGCAGCGGCAGAGCGGATGGTGTCGGCCAGGGACACGAGGGTGTCCACTTCGGCGCAGGAGACTTCAAAGTCGTCTTTCAGGGAGGCGTGAGAGGCGCGCATGGCCACACCAGCGGCATCCCAGTCGGCCTTGCCCACGGCTTCGGCAAAGGCAGCCACGCGCAGGTTTTCGCCGATGACGTGGCGGGAACGGCGGTAGCAGAGATCGCCCAGCTCCTCCTTCTTCTCTTCCAGCATCTCCAGCGTAGCCTCACGCAGAGAGGGCACTCCGAGAATGGCGCAGGCATCCTCGCAGTTCTTGCGGCGGGCGGCGTAGCCACCATCGGCCAGGGAGTGCTTCACGGCAGAGTCGATGACCAGCACGCTCACGGCGGGGTCAGTCATGGGGATAAGCTTGTAGGACAGGTCCTTGCAGTCGAGCATAAGGGCATGGTCCTTACGACCGTTGGCGGAAATGAACTGGTCCATGATACCGCAGGGCACGTTCACGAACTCGTGTTCCGTAGCCTGGCCGATAAGAGCG
>JAZRKW010000089.1:0-59051 GCA_045646505.1 Akkermansia sp.
AAAAAACTATCACCAACGACCGAGTGGTCTGAATCACATTCTCTGCGAAAGGAGGCGGGTGTTTCCGTCTTATACAGCAGAAGGGAACAACTTCTCCAGTCTCGGGCATTTCCGCGCCCGGGCAAGTTCGCTGTGGTGCAGGAAGGCGCCATGTGTATCAGCCTTCGCACCATGACGCAGCAACAAGTCAACAATCTGGCATACCACATCAAGCGGACGCTTGCTGGTCATAGCGAATTCCAGCACAGTATGCCCCATAGAGCTTCGCTGATTCGGGTTTGCACCAGCCTTCAGCATAGCCTTTACGAGCTCGAGATTCCCCCGGCTCGCAGCCGCATGAAGCGGAGTGATGTTGTACCGGCAGTTGGGATTAACCCCCTTCGCCAGTAGCTCAAAGACCTTCTGGTTTTTGTTTTTCTTTGTTGCATGCAGTAGTTCGTATTGTCTTGAGGTCATCATCAAATCGAGTATTTTATAATTCTGTTTGAACTTTAAACAACTCCGGCACCCTTTTCATCAGGCACCTCCGCGTGGGTATGTCGCTATCCTAATACAAGGTCGCACACCAGTCACATCAACCAAAGAATGTTGATTTTGTGGTTATTGCTTCCGAACTTTCAAAATCACCCCTGCGCGCACAGAGATATCATACAGCAAAGTCAAGCCAAATCTTACACATTTTCTGACATAATGTTGATTTTTTTTATCGAACAGTACTCAAAACAGGCTCCATTCAAGACACGCGAAGAGTCTCTATCACCTGATGTTGGTGATAGAGACAACTGGCGCTGGGAGCAAAGACTGCACCGCATCAAAAATGCAGCCACTGGCTATCGATGCAAAGGAACTCCGGGAAAAGAGAAATAGGCATCGCCCTTCATGCCAAGTTCTTAATATAGTAAGGCATCGCCATTTGCACCTGTGGCGATCAGCTCATATTCTGACGCTTGCCTCCCGAGCATCTCCAGAGGGCAAAATGATTTACATTTTCCCCATTGCATGGTCCCGGAGGGCTGAAGCGCCAGATGTAACACACATGGATGCTCAGGCTCACCCGTCACCTCCTCAATGTGGTAAAAACCACTCAGCACCAGTCTCACCATACGCGGAAGAGTTCCCCCGGAGATGTCTGATTTCACACCGTTTGCCGACGAACTGAACTGATGAGGCACACATCGATAAATCAGTTTCTGGTCATCATCCTCACTCCCGGTGCCGTCAGCAGCGAGCTCACGAACATGGAAAAAATGTTTACATCCAGGCAGGCGGATACTCACATCCTCCCCGAGCCAGGCAGAAAACGAGCCCCGCATAGAAGCACCACTCCTGATACCGGCACTTGCAGACTGCTCCTGATTATTCCCCGTCAAATCTGCCTGCGCCTCCATAAGATAGGTACAGCCTTCCGCCAGCACCTCCTCACAGGCAAGAATTGATACAGCGCAGCCATGCTCGCAGTAAAGCGAGACACTAAAGTATTGCCGGAGCAGCCTTGGCAAGTCCCCCACGCGTACATATTCGGATTGAAGATTATCATGCAGGCGTTGTTTTTTTATAACGACTTTCACCAACCAGTCCTCACCCAGAGTGATAACGGCATTACCAGATACCGTTCCATTCTCTTCATCTATTATAAGTGTGTTATGCATTGTCATAAAAAAACGCGTTGCTCGCAACGGTTCTATTTTAGTTCTATTATTGTTTTATTAAGCTTTTTTCTCCTGTCACACCCTATCTTAACACATTCGTCAAACAACAAGCCGGGCAGCTTCACCTGCCCGGCTTGTTGAACGATTCTATAACTGATGTTTACTTCTTCAGCTGATCGGTGGTGGGTGCAATAATCTGCACCGGCACCTTGATTTCAGGCAGCCACTCGGCCTTCACCTTTACCGTGGCAGTACCGCTTTCACCGCGCTTACCGCGCACCACAGCAAGAATACGGCCATTGAAGAAGCTCTGCTTCTTATCCTGCATACAGGTATGGTCCACAGGGTTACCATTGCAGAAGCCTACCAGCTCAGCGGGACCATCGATGCTGAAGCTTACCTTGCGGCTGTCGGTGGGCACCACATTGCCCTGCGCATCGGTAAGAGCCAGGGAAATGTAGCTCAGGTCACGGGCATCGCCCACAATAGCAGAGCGATCCACCTCGGCGGCCACGCGGGCAGTAGCTCCTGTAGTCACGCGCTTGGCAGTGGCCCAGGGTTTGCCGTCCTTCTTCACCACCACTTCCACCGTGCCGGGTTCGTACACGACATCCTCCCAGGCGAAGCGGAACTGATTCTTGCTCACCACCAGGCTCTTATCCTTCTGGGTGAAGGTGGGGCCATCGCCGCGGCGGCGCACGCCCTGGCTCTTGCCGTTCACAAAGAGTTCGGCCTCATCACCACTGGTGAACACCATCACGGGAGTCTTCTGACCCTCGCGACCTTCCCAGTTCCAATGCGGCAGAATGTGGGCCATCGGCTTCTCAGCATTCCACTGGCTCTGGTAGAGGTAGTAGATATCCTTCGGGAAACCGGCCAGGTCAATCAGGCCGAAGTAGGAGCTGCGGCTGGGGGCCTTGTTGCCCATGGCCTTGAGCTGCTCCATAGCAGCCTTCTTCTCGGCCTCACTTGCACCGATGAAGTTGCCGATGTTAGAAGCATCCTGGTTGTAGGGTGTGGGTTCGCCGATATAGTCAAAACCGGTCCACACGTACTCACCCGCAAGGTCAGGAGCCTTGGTGTGGGCGTGCATCTCAATATCCGGGCAGGAGCCCCAGCCCGTAGAGGAAAGAGCATAGCTGCTCACCTGGAAATAACGGGCACCGCTGTGCACATCCCAGTTCATCGGGAAGAAATAGGTATCGCGGGTAGATACACAGCTGCAGGTCTCGGAGCCATAGTAAGGCTGCTCAGGGTGTTTCACTCGGAAATCACCGTAGAGATGCGGTTTGTAGTTCAGGCCGTATACATCCATGGTATCGGAGAAACCATTCTTGTAGGCGCGCAAGTCATTGCAACCCACAGTATAGGGGCGCGTGGTATCATACTTGCGCACTTCGTCGCGCAGGTTGATGGCCGTCTCCAGATTCTTCTTGTGCTTCGCGGGGTCATTGTGCCCCTGCTCCGGAATTTCGTTACCACCGCTCCAGGCAATGATGGACGGATGGTTCCGGTCGCGCAGCATGAAATTGCGAACATCCTTCTGCCACCACTCAGGCCAGTAGAGGTGATAGCCGTTCACCTTGTCGTACTTCTGGTTCTTCCAAATATCGAAAAGCTCATCGATGACCAGAATGCCGTGCTTATCGCAGAGGTCGAGCACCTCAGGTGCGGGCGGGTTATGGGTCATGCGGATGGAATTGCAGCCCATCTCCTTGAGAATCTCTATCTTGCGCTCGTAGCCACGGGCATGGAAGGCAGAACCGAGGGCACCCAGGTCGTGGTGTTCACACACGCCCTTAAGCTTCACCTTCTCGCCATTCAGATAAAAGCCGTCCTTCTTCCATTCCACCGTACGCACGCCGAAAGAGCTTTCCTTACTGTCCACCTGTTTACCATTCACCAGAATGCTGGTCTGCATAGCGTACAGATGCGGATTTTCCAGGCTCCAGAGCTCAGGGTTATAAAGGCGGATTTCCTGCTCTACAGTACCACTTGTTCCGGGTTCCAGAGTGATGGTAGAGGGCTGAGCCTGCACACCGTCCACAGACTGCTGCACAGTAATTTCTGCCTCTTCACTGCTCGTATTCTCCACGGTGGTCTGCACCTTCACGAGGGCATAATCCTTGTTGATTTCAGGAGTAGTGATAAAGGTAGGCCACTGGGCAAGGTGCACAGGAGAAGTCTTCTCCAGCCACACGTGGCGGTAGATACCGGCACCGGGATACCAGCGGGTGGAAAGCGGCAGATTGCTGGCCATCACAGCCACCAGGTTGTCCTTGCCGGCTTCAAGGTAGGGAGTAATATCCACTCGGAAAGAATTATAGCCGTATGCCCACTCACCGGCCTTCTTGCCGTTCACATACACCTGAGGGTTAGCCATCACACCGTCGAAATCCAGGTAATAGCGGTCTTTCTTTGCGCTGAAATCAGCGGGCACAGCAAAAGTCTTGCGATACCAGCCCCAGCCGTTCCAAGGCAGCTTACCGGTTTCGTTCGGCTCATCCATGAGGAATGGGCTCTCAATAGCCCAGTCATGCGGCAACTGCACATTCTTGAAGCCGGATTCATCAGCATCAATCTCTGCATAGGCAGTGGCCGGCAGCCCCTTCTGCACATACAGAGGCTGATTATTCATGCCGGTGAACATCACCTCACGGATACTGGCCCAACAGGTAATATGGGTACCACCCACGCGAATCTTGATGGATTTCACTGGCTTACCCCCCAGATCAATGAAAGAAGCAGCCTGGTGACCTACATTGATAATCTGCTGAGTTTCGGAGTCGCCGTGATCAATAGTAACAATAGCAGTCAGGTTATTGCGCTGTTCCCAGTAGATGACAGCCATCTTGACAGGTTCCCTGAAGCCGGGACGAATGACAAGATAATGGCCATCAAACTGATCCTTGGCACACCAGCGGGTCATCAAGTCGCCATCCACCGCATAGGCAGCAGAATGCGTACCCTGGTGGGAATCCGCATATACAGGAACACCTGCTTCTGCAGGGTTGCCGGAACCACAGTATTTGAATTTCCAGCCAAAATCGAAAGTTTCACGGTCACCGGCGTAGGCGCTGGTCACGCTCAGTGCCAATAATGGCAGCATGTATTTAGCTTTCATCATAATCATGGATACGCGCTATTCTAGCATTTTATTTCAGCTTGAAAAGAAAAAAATTACCCACTACACTCTCAGGAAAGCCCTGTGCCGATACAAAAAGTAGAGCATAAACCACAGCAGGCCATAAGAAAGACACTCGTACAGCAACGGATTTTCAGCCCATCGAAAAAGGGGGTAAGCTATGCTTCCCCATATACTGCGGCCGCCCACTCCCGGGGTATTGGTGAGCATGTAGGCCAGCAGTGCATTACAACCAACCACCTGCAAAGGGAAAGCCAGCAACTTTGTGCCTGGCAGCATATCAAACACAAGGTGAAATACCGCAAGCAACAGCAGACACCACCCACCACTCCACAACACCATGGTGCTGGTGAACAGATGCTTGATAAGCGGGGTATCCAGCTCCAGCAACAAAGCACCACCCAGGCACAACACCCCACTGACAGCCAACAGCACCACAGCACGCCACCCCCTCTGCCTGAAAATCAAGCCACCTCCCAGTACGCCCAGCAAAGTCATGGCACCAAAAGCGAGTGAGCTCAATATCCAGGTATAGGAAGTGCCATCCTGCCAATCCCCCTGCAAGGCGCAGTCGATGTAATAGGCCAGATTGTTCTGCGGTTGAAAAAGGCCTCCGGATTGCCCGTTATATGGCACGAAGCGCAGCAACGCCCAATATGCTACCAGCAATACGATACAGCTTGCCAGCTGCCCCCGCCAGCCCCACAGCATAAGCACCACAGAGCTGATGAGATAGCCCGCAGCGATGGCCTGCAAGGTATTGCAGAACAGGCTCATCTGCTGCGGATTGCCGCTACACAGATTCCCCTGCACCACCATACCCAGCACAAAGAGCACAGCCACGCGGCGCAATACCCGCCACATGGCGCGCAGCCAGCCCTGCTCCCGATACCGAAAAAAGGCTACAGGCATGGAACAGCCCGTAATGAACAGGAAGAGAGGCATGACCAGGTCCCAGCAGGTGAACCCGCCACCCCACTCCGCATGACGGAACTGCCCAGCCAGCCAGACGGGAACATCATTTCCCCAGACTGCGCAGCAGAGCTGCCATAAAACAGCAGCTCCACCTGAGAGCAACACCATATCGAGCCCACGCAGTGCATCAATGCTCACGATACGTTTCTTTTCCTCTGCCATGCCGTGCAGTCTACACAAATTACCTTGAAAGATGAAGAAAAAACTCAATTACTACTTGATTTTTTGCTCTCGCACGGTACAATATACCCGGACCAACCATTATCAACCATGAAAGTACTTATCACCGGCGGAGCCGGCTTCATCGGGTCTCACATTGCTGAGCATTATCAAGGTATCGCAGAGGAAATCCGCGTGCTGGACAACCTCCGCACCGGCTACAAGAAGAATCTGGACGGCCTGAAGGTGACCTTCATCGAAGGCTCCATCACGGATCGCGAACTCGTAGCCAAAGCTGTGGAAGGCGTAGACTACATTTTCCACATGGCAGCCATGGTATCTGTACCGGAATCCATGCAGAAGCCCCGCGAAACAGTAGATTTGAACGTGAACGGCCTGCTGACGGTTCTGGAGGAAGCCTCCAAGGCCGGTGTTAAGAAGGTGGTACTTGCCTCCTCTGCTGCCATTTATGGTGATAACCCCATCGTTCCCAAGGTAGAGACCATGTACCCCGAGCCGAAGAGCCCCTATGGCATCACCAAGCTCGATGGTGAATATTACATGGAGATGTTCCGCACCACCGGTCAGGTAAACACCGGCTGCTGCCGCTTCTTCAACGTGTTCGGTCCGCGCCAGGATCCCAAGGGTGCCTACGCAGCCGCCGTGCCGATTTTCATGGAAAAGGCCATTAAGGGTGAGGATATCACCGTGTATGGCGATGGCGAACAGACCCGCGACTTCATCTATGTGAAGGACATTGTGGGCGGTCTCACCTATGTAGCCGAACACCCCGAGGTAACCGGCGTGTACAACGTGGGCTACGGTGGTCAGATTACCATCAACGACCTTGCCAACATCATCATCGATGCCGCCGGCTCCACCTCCAAGGTAGTGCACCTGCCCGAGCGCCCCGGTGATGTGAAGCACTCCCGTTCCTGCGCCGACAAGCTCCGCAACGCCGGCTGGGAACCCAAGTACACCCTTGAAGAAGGTCTGAAGACCACTCTCGAATACTTCAAGAGCGTAACCAAGTAACAATTGTCATTATTCAACCGGGGTTCCTTTGAGGGAGCCCCGGTTTCTTATTTTTCCGGCATGTGCGACGACTTCATCCCCCGGCTCAAAGCCTCTGATTTGCAGATACTGGCACAACAGCGCCTGGCTGAGCTGCAAGCATCCGGTGTGGAATTACACCCTGTCGTCAACACCACACGCAAACTCGCAGCCCATTTCTGGGGGCAGGCATGGATGAAACAACTCGCGCTCTGCGAATCCGGCGGCATGTGTCTAGCCCCGGGGCGTACCCTTCTGCGCCATGGGTGTGTACTGGATATCAGGATTTCGGAGGGCTGCATTGAGGCCCTTGTCAGCGCAGATGAACTCTACGAGATTCATCTGCAAATTGCAACGCTGGAAGACGAACAGCTGAACAGGCTCGCAGCCTCCTGCAACAGGCATATTGATTCTCTTCTTTCACTGCTCGAAGGCAAAACGGACGCAGCCGTACTACAGAAACTCTGCGACCCGGAAAACGGGTTACTCCCCGCACCAGGAGACTGGCGCATGCGCTGCACCTGCCCGGATTGGTCCGAGCCCTGCCCCCACGCCGCCGCTGCTATCTACGCAGCCGGCTGCCTTATCGATACCAACCCGGCGCTGCTCTTTACCCTGCGCGGCATACAACCGGAAATGCTGCTGGCACAACCGGCAGAAACCGGGGAAATCGACACAGACAAACTTTCTTCCATCTTCGGCATCGATATCGATTCCGCATTGTGACAATAAATAAATCAAGGTGTGCAACGCTATTTCGCAGCACACCTTGATTTGCAGGAAGAAAACTCAAGAGAATCAACGTCCCGGCACCATTTCGAAACTGAAGCCCTTGAGGTATTCAGTTTCAGGGATATTAAGCAGAATGGGATGATCGGGGCTCTGCCCGTGTATATGCGTTTGCCGAAGGGTACAATGACCATCTACCGCGGCGTCACAAATTGTCTGCTTGAACAGATTGGCGCTGATATGGTGAGAACAGCTGAACGTTGACAGAACACCACCCACTGGCAGCATCTGCATGGCTCGCAGGTGAATTTCCTTATAACCACGCAACGCGCCATTCAGACTTTTCTTATTGCGGGTGAAACTGGGCGGATCGAGGATAATAAGATCCCATTTCGGGTCTGCACCATTGCGCACTTTATCACTCTCGCGCTTCAGAAAATCAAAAGCATTCTCTGCAATGGCCTCTATCTGTACACCATTAAGCTCTGCATTTTTCCGGACTGAGGCAATAGCATCCTCAGAAATATCCACGGCCGTGACGCTGGCGGCACCAGCTTTTGCACACGCCAGCGCAAAACCACCCTGGTTACAGAAACAATCCAGAACACGGCGGCCACGGGCCAGACGCGCCACTTCCTGATAATTCTGCAATTGGTCCAGATACAGACCGGTTTTCTGGCCGGTAGCCAAATCCACCATGAACTTGATGCCACGACCTTCGGCAACAAACGGTTCCGGCTGCTCACCGTATGCCACATACGTCTCCTGCTCAATCCCCTCCGCAACCAACATGGGAGAATCATTGCGGACAATGATACAACGCGGATTAAACAAATCGCCAAGGATATCCTTAATCAATCCCAGCCGCTGATACATGGCCATTGTAAGAGTCTGCACCACAAGGACATCTGCATAACGGTCAACAATAAGACCGGGCAGACCATCACTCTCACTCCACACTAGGCGCATCATCTGCTCCCCGGGCAACCAGCGTTCGCGCAACGTTGCAGCCTGTGAAATACGGCGGGCAAAGAAATCGCGGTCCAGGTCCTGTTTTCGGCGGGAAAAACGTCTGGCAACAATCTGAGAATGCGGATTATACATGGCAGAGCCCAGATAATGATCGCGCTGGTCCTTGAGCAGCACCACATCGCCAGGTTGCGGGTTACCGAATACTGTGCGCACCTCTGTGCCATACACCCAGTCGTGACCGTGAAAAATTCGCGCCTTGGGCGCTATGATAAGACCTGCCATAACGCGCGCTACCATACCGCAATTAAACCTGTATGTCAAGCATCAAACATTGAACGTAAAACCGAAAAAAACTTGACAAGGCAACTCATTTACCCCATAATACGCGCGTACAAGTTCCGGTCCGTTATGAGATTGGGGCGGGTCTGAGGCCCGCTCTTTTTTTGTACACGGTTCAAAATCAAATTAAAGCAACAGACCAATAAACAACAATGGCCACCACCGACATCTCCGCACTGATTGATTTTTACGTTCGCGAAAAGGATCTGACCCGCGAGCGTGTGATTCAGGCTCTTGAAGCATCCTTCATCACAGCCTATTCCAAGATGGTTCCCGGTGCCGACCGGATTAACAACCTCAGTGCCGTCATCAACCCGCAGAAGGGCACAGTGAAAATCAAGGCAACCATGGTTGTTGTAGAGGATGATCTGCTTACAGACGCTTTCAATGAAGTCAAGCTTTCCGTGGCACAGGCTGCCGGAGCAAAGAAAGGCAAGGAATACCTGCCCGGCGACACTATCAGCGTGAATATCACCCCGAAGGATTTCGGCCGCATCGCCGTACAGACCGCCCGCCAGACCATGCAGCAGCGCATCCGCAAAGCCGAGCAGGAGATGCTGGCTGAAGCATTCCGCGACCGCGCAGGTGAGGTGGTAACCGGCACAGTGAAGCGCTACGACAAGGGCGAGGTCATTATCGAAGTTGAAAAATTTGAAGGTTTGATGCCCTCCCGCCAGCGCATTCCCGGCGAGGAATACAACAGCGGCGACAAAATGCGCTTCTATGTTGTTGAAGTGCGCGATGGCGTACGCGGCAATGAACTTATCCTCTCCCGCAGCCACCCCAATCTGGTGCGCCGTCTCTTTGAGAACGAGGTGCAGGAAATCGCAGATGGCACGGTGGATATTCTGTCCATTGTGCGTGAGGCCGGTTACCGCACCAAGATGGTGGTACGCAGCAATGATGAAAATGTTGACCCCATCGGTGCCTGTGTCGGCATGCGTGGAGCCCGTGTCAAGAATGTCATCAATGAACTTAACCGCGAAAAGATTGACATTCTCGAATACACCGATGACAAAGCCGCCATTGTCACAGAGTCTCTTTCCCCGATTGAACCCATCAAGGTGAATGTTGACAAGAATGCCCGCGTTGTCACCGTAATTGTCGAAGACGACAAAGCCGCAGCTAAAGCAAAAGGCCGCAAGGGTCAGAACGTGCGCCTGACAGCACGCCTTATCTCCACCCCCGACGAACGCTGGGATGTGCGCGTTGAGGCCTATGATGAAAAGGCTCAGGCTAAGAATCTGGCAAACGAAGGCGCCAGCGAGCTGGCCACGGCACTGGGCATCTCCAACTCCATGGCAGCAGCAATGGTGGCATCCGGTTTCACCACCGTGGACGGCATTGCCGAATACGCAGATGTAGAAAGCCTGACAGAAGCGCTGGGTATCTCCGAAGACGAAGCTCAGGATATTCTGAACAAAGCCAAGGCCGGTTGCTGACACCTGGCCGATTCATTCAATTCCTTTAACGATAATTTTTAACACATGGTAAACAAAGATGGCAAAAAAGGCCCCGTTCTGGATTTAATCGAGGGCTCCAAAAAGAAAAAGAAGGACGCAGCGCCGAAAGAAACACCGGCCGCAACACCTGCGCCCAAAAAAGAATCCACCAGCAAGAAAGAAGCTCTGGATTTGCTGAGCCCCCGCAAGCCGGAACGCAAAGCTCCCGCAGCTGCAGCTCCGGTGGAAACCAAACCAGCACCTCAGCCGAAGGCGGCTCCGGCACCGGCACCAGCCCCCGAGCCGGCTACCAATGACACCGGCAAAGTCATGAATATCAAAGCACCTATCACCGTGGCAGATTTAGCCACACTGATGGGAATGAAGCCTTTCAAGTTAATAGCAGATCTGCTGCCTATGGGGGTATTTGCGAATCCCGGCACCACACTTGAAAGCGACCATGTAGCCGCACTGTGCGAGAAACACGGGTTTACCTACGAACGCGTACGTCGTGAAAAAGGAGCCGGTGTCAAAGCCCAGGTTGAAGAAATCAAGGAACCGGAGGCTGTAGCCGTTGAGGAAGAGCCTGAGGACGTTCTGAAAGTTCGCACTCCCATCATTACAGTTATGGGGCATGTGGACCACGGCAAAACCTCTCTGCTTGACTATATCCGCCGCACCAAGGTAACCGCAGGTGAAGCCGGTGGCATTACTCAGCACATCGGTGCCTACACGGTGCAGCATGGAGATAACACACTGACATTCATCGACACCCCCGGTCACGCCATTTTCACAGAAATGCGAGCCCGCGGTGCAGACGTGACAGATATTGTTGTACTTGTGGTAGCAGCGAACGATGGTATCATGCCGCAGACAAAAGAAGCCATCATGCATGCCAAGGCAGCCAATAAGACCATCATCGTGGCTGTAAACAAATGCGATTTACCCGCAGCAGACCCCATTCGTGTACGCACGCAGCTCATGGAAAATGACCTGATGCCGACAGATTTCGGTGGTGATATCGAATGTGTTGATGTATCAGCCCACACAGGCTCCGGCATAGATGATCTGCTGGATCTTCTCTGTCTGCAGGCAGAAGTGCTGGAACTCAAGGCAAATCCCAAGGCTAACTGCCGCGCCTCCATCATCGAGGCCCGCATGGAGCAAGGCAAAGGCAGCTCTGCCACCGTCATTGTACAGAGCGGCACCCTCAAAGTAGGCATGCCCTTCATCTGTGGCCCCTACTCCGGCAAGGTCAAGACACTGCTGGATGACAAAGGCCAGCGCATCAAGAAAGTCACCCCTGGCATGCCCGCCGAAGTTTCCGGTTTCCTGGAAACCCCGAACGTGGGCGATGAGCTCGTGGAAATGGAATCTGACCGTGCCGCTCGCCGACTTTCCGATGAGCGCCTCGAAGAACTGCGCCAGCAGCGACTGAGTGCTCCGCGTCGTTCCCGCATGGAAGATATTCTGGCCATGATGGGCGACGGAGCTCAGAAAGCTGTACTGAAACTCTACCTGAAGGGTGACGTACAGGGCTCTGTGGAGGCCATCAAGAAGGCTATCATGGATATCGAGAGCGACAAGGTCGAATGCCAGTTCATCGGTGCCGCAGCCGGTCCGATTTCTGAAAGTGATGTATTGCTCGCCTCTTCCTCCGATGCCGTTATTCTGGGCTTCAACGTGAAGGTGGAAAGCAACGCAGTGAAGGCAGTGAAACGCGAAGGCGTGCAGGTGAAGATTTACTCTATCGTCTACGAACTCATCGACCAGGTGAAAGACGCCATGCTCGGTCTGCTTGAACCCGAAACACGCGAAACCGTGCTCGGACACGCAGAAATCAAGCAGGTATTCAAGCTCAACAAGGGCAAGGCTGCCGGTTCATTCGTGACAGACGGCAAGATGAACCGTACCGCAGAAGCACGTGTACTGCGCGATGGGCAGGTTGTGTTCGACGGCAAGATGTCTACCCTGCGCCGCTTCCAGGACGAAGTGGAAGAAGTCAAGGCCGGTCTGGAATGCGGTATCCGCCTGGCAGACTACAACGACTACGAAGTGGGCGATGTCATCGAATGCTACTCTCTGGAGAAAATCAAACAGACATTGTAAGAATTCATGGCTACACGACGTCTTGACAAAGTAAACGAGCTGATGAAGCGGGAAATCGGGACCTTCATTCAGAAGGATTTCGAATGGCCCGGAACCATCGTCTCGATTCTCGATGTCGAGATAACAGAAGACCTGAAGGAAGGGCGTGTATGGGTTGGAGTGGTGGGCCGCATGGCCCCTGCCCAGGTCATCGAAAAGCTCAACCGTAAGCGCGGCGAGATTCAACGAGCCGTCAGCAAACGAGTTGTGCTCCGCAACACGCCCAAACTTACCTTCAAACACGATAACTCAGCCAAACGAGGAGTGGATCTTGTCAATCTTCTGGACGACATTGAAATGAATCTGCCCAAGGCTCCACCATTGCCTGAAGGCGAGTTCGACCCGGAAATCTAATTCAAACCGTACATACCCTATGGCCGGCAAGCTCACCATCAGACGCGCAGGTAATTTTCTTCCAACCATGTGTCTGGTGGGGCTGCTGGTGGTCATTGGTATCATTGCCTGGCTATGCACAGCAGGTCTCCCTGGCTGCGCCTTGCGCTATATTGAGGCAGAAGCAGCACAAGCAGGTCTCTCGCTCTCTATTGAGAAGATACGTTTATCGCCGCGCTCAGGGCTCGCATTCAAAGCAGAGAAAGTCAAGCTCACATTAAAACAGGAAGACGCTGCCCCTGTTGCTCTTAATATTCGCAAAGCGCAGATAGCCATAAGTCTGGCACGCATATTATCGGGAGAGTTCCAGCCAGACAATATCCATATCGCCAGAGGAAAACTGACTGTACCACTGAGCAACACCCCCGGCGATTCCCTGGAGCTGAGCAATATTGACATCTATACCTCCTTCCTCAAGAATGGACGCGGCATCAACTCTACTCTTTCTGCATCTCTTCATAATATCGGCATCAAAACAAAAATTCTGCTGACAAATGACCTCTCCAACCCTGACACTGAGCAGTCCCAAAAAGAGACATTAGCTGATTCCCTGGAGAGTGCAACCAGACAACTTGCAGAATTCCGCCCCTATCTTCAAACAGCAAAAAGACAACTCGACCACCAGCAATGGGATGCAGATAAACACCCAGAGCTGGAATTTTCAATTTTTCTTGGTAAACAGCAACGGGCCGAAGTTATTGCAAACATACCGAGCTACGAGGTCAGACAATTCCATTTCCGGGATGCTTCACTTAAAGCAACTGCTGAAAATAACACCCTGAGCATTGACCATCTGCAGTTCAAGACAACCGACCCCGACACCGCAGTAACCATGCAGTGCGGATACGACTGGGTCGAGCGGGAGTTGGAATTCAACACGAAAAGCACGGCCCCGCTGATTCACATGCTCAACAGCTACCTGGGCAATAACGCCCCGGCAGTTCTCTCGAAAATCCAATCGGCACCTGACAGTACCCCAACCATTCAACTGAATGGCAATGCAAATTTTTCAGAAGACTTTGCCTTGAACAGGATTGCTCTGCGCGGCATTATCGAACATAAGAATCTCAAAATCGCCAGTACAGCCGTCGACTCACTCCGTCTCTCATTTTTCATGAAAGACGGTCAATTCAATATCGACACCTTTAATCTGACCCTGCCGGATGGCTTTTTCAATGCCACAGCCCAATCCTCAGAAACCAGAGGGCACGCAGAAATCGATTTTTCCTTATCAGACGAAACTCTGCTGACATTGGTAAAAGATTTATCGGCAACTCCCGGACTGAAACTGCCAGAAGGCCTTACATTTGCCAGCAATCTGAAAGTAAGAGCCAGGGCAGACATGTCCTTAACCCCTTTTGAAAAGGGAAAGAGCCGGTTTGAAGATTTAATACCCACACTGCACAGCTGCGATATCCAATTCAACACTGAAGATATCAACTATCATGGCACGCAGCTCTCCACTCCTGCTTTCACATTGCATATTGACGGAATCGACTACAACGGGCCGGACATAAAAGCAGAAACCATCAAACTTGACGCCTTGGTAAAAGAGGCTGGCAACGTTGAAAAAGAAGCAAGGCTTTCCGATTTGGTCATAAATCTCCAATTCTGCAATCTCAACATTGCAGATGCAGGAAAAACCATCTCTCTGGAAAACGCAGAATTGCGCACAAGTACAAGCGCTGTACAGTGGCAGAAAGCGGCCCTGGATAAACTACATGCTACTGCCGGCATCTCGCGGTTCTATGTGAATACGGATGACATTACCGGAAGCTTCCAATCCGGGGAACTTTCCAGCAAATTGAGTGCCTCATCACTCACATACGACGCCACAACCGCCGATGGTGTATTTCTGGAGCTCTCTGTACCAGAAGGTCTGCGACTGGCAGATACCTGGAAAAACATGCAGAAAGACATGCTGCTGCAGGCGGATATTCAGAAGCTTCGCCAAAACAACACCTTCCAGGCAACCAACACAAAACTCAACATCCGCAACATTGCAGAAAATCAGCTGGTACTTGACTTCAACAGCGATATCGGTAAAGAAACCGCCAAAATGCACGCTATTGCCACCTTGCGGCCCGATAAGTTGATAAAGCTCTCAGATGTCGACATTCAGCTTCCGCTTGCGGAGGCTCGCCCCCTGCTGGGTGATGAACCCATCAAAGAATTGCAATTGCCCAAAATGCTGAAAGCGAACGGTTCCGCACTTATCAACAGCCAGAGCGGGCAGCTCATCGATTGCAATTATCACATACAACTGCCGGAATTAGTGCGAGTCTGCCAGAATATTCATGTTATCAAGGGCAAGAAGATACCGCTGCAACTGACCGTCAATGGCAGCTTCAGCACAAGGGATAATGGCACCATGTATTATGATGCCGATGTACAAGCCCGGCATAAACTCGGAGAGCTGAGTATACATGTAAGCGGCAATCCCCTCCGCGAGTGCCACATCACGGGTAAGAACACCATACCGATTGATATCATCAATGCCCTGATTGACAACGCAGATGCACACTGGATTATGCGAGATTTCCGCTGTACACCCGGTGTCACGCGCAATATCATCAGCGATATCAATACCACCATCCGTTACGACAAAGGAATCTATGTTCACGCCCTCTGCAAAGCTGAACTTTATAACATGGATTTTCTGCTCGGGGCCATTCGCGACAAGGTTGATGAAAAGGGAAATCCCACCGGAGAGGAATATTTACGCACCGATTTAGGTTCTGACCCATACTCTCGAATCAAGGAAGGAAAATGCGATGTAGAAGTACTCGTACAGATGGATTGCATTGACAAGAACGGCAAAGCTCTGCCGGAACGCATCCGCATCAACCTGATTAACCCCGATTTATTGTACGACAACCAACCCTGGCTCAAGCGAAACAATTTCAAGGGTGGGGCTCTTACAAGCAGAATCACAGGCGAAGCGGTACGTTTCAATATTGAAAACAGCACCATCTCCCTTCATAAGCTGAAAGGCACTTGTTACCCGGCTTATTCCATCGGCATGTATTATGCCCCCATCCAGCATTTCCTGGAAGATGTCATCCTGCATAACCCGGCCGATATTGAAACAGATTATTGCATTTTCCCGCTTTCCCGCAACTGCGATGTTCCCATGAAAGGGCTCATTCTCGCAAAAGCTACTACTGGCGCCGGATTCCAGTTTCTGGGAACCACCATACCGCTCGACAATTTCAGTGGGTTCATCAATATCAGCGACGATGATGTTTACCTCGATCGCATGAATGCGCAATGCTGGGGGGGAGCCATGGATGGTAGTCTCCGTATCGGCTTCTCTGGCAAGCATACCACCCTGGATGGCTATTTCGTAGCCAATAATATGAATCTTAAAAATATCGTTGCATCCTACGGCGAAAACTTCACCCCAGCAACATGCAACGGATTTATCCGATTCCAGGCAGATAAACCGGAGCTGGAAGACGTGCGCGCCTATGGGCAGGTTCATCTTACAGACGGTGATTTGATGCAAATCGGGCTTTTCCGCCCCATCGCCAACCTGATTGCGGATATCCCGGGAAATCTCAGCAAACTCGAGGAAAGCGTACAAAAGAATCAGGCAACAAAAAAATCCAACTGGATTAACCGCCTTGTGCGCAGTATCTTTGATTCCAGCAGCTCTGCAATTGACACCATGCAGACCTCTGCCTACAAAATTCCCTTCGCCAATCATTTCCTGCGCTACGGTATTGATGAAGCCTTCTCACGTTTCGATATAACCAAGGGGCACCTGATTACCCGCGATATGAAAGCAAAGGGATACAATCTGAACGTTGCAGTTCAGCTTGATATCGACCTCGACACTCTCACACTGAATGGCGATTTATGGCCAAAGATTTCCAGTGTGCCTACGGTGCTCATATCCCCCATTACAATACTCTCTGACTTCCTCATTGATATTGAGTTGTATGGAGACCTGCTTTCACCGAAATGGAAATTCGGTCTGAGCAAGAAGCTCAAGACAGAATCGCCCAGTCTGAGCACGGAATCTCAGAAAAAAGAGTGACAGAATAAGCGATTAAAACAAAGATGAATCACATCTTTCAAGTCTCCGGATTTCTGCTCACAGTATTGCACATCGCCGGTATAGCACTTGCTCTACACGCGCTCTGCCGACCGCATTCCCCCCAGGGCACCATCGCCTGGATGCTGGCTCTCATATTTATTCCACCGCTGAGTATTCCTCTCTATCTCATTCTGGGGGCAGCGCGTATCCAGCGCCACACCACCAGCCGCCATGGTCGCGAAAGCATTCAATTTTTCCTGAAATCTCAACACGCCTGGGAACAACCGCGCAGCACCCTCAGCCGGACTCTGACGCGCTGCACTGGATTTGCCCCCTGCTCCGGCAATGAAATCCAGATTCTTCAGGATGGGGATGACACCTACCGGAATCTCCTTACCGCCATCCGTGGAGCAAAGAAATTCATCCTTCTGGAGTTCTTTATCATCCGCAATGACCAAGTTGGCGATACGCTGCGAAAAGCACTCGTAGAACAGGCACAAGCAGGGGTTCAAGTATATGTTATATACGATGAAGTGGGCTCCCGCAAACTCCCGGCTGGCTACCTGCGCAGTCTGCGTCGGGCCGGAGTAAAGACAAGCTCCGTCAACGGCCGCCGCTTCTGGCTGAGCTCCATTTTACGAATCAATTACCGGAATCACCGTAAACTGGTGGTAATAGACGGAGATTCTGCCTATCTGGGGAGTCTCAACATCGGTATTGAATACACACGCAGAGCAACCAGTTCGTACTGGCGGGATACATTCATCAACATGCGCGGCCCCATCGTTCCCCAATGTCTGCTCAGTTTTGCAGATGATTGGAAACGAGCTACGGGAGAAGATCTCACCCGGCTGGCAACAGTTCAGCCGGTTATGGGAAATCACACCTGTCAGCTCATTCCAAGCGGGCCAGAAAACGGGCCATTGAATGCCTGGCAACTCACCCTGCTGGTAATGGCAGCAACGGCAGAAAAGAAGCTCTGGCTGGCAAGTCCGTACTTTGTCCCCACAGAAGCGGTACGAGATGCTCTATGTGCAGCAGCTTTACGCGGAGTCGATGTCCGCATTCTGATTCCACGCAAAGGGGATAATGCCGTGGCGCAGCTGGCCATGTACACATTTATCCCGCACATGCTTGCAGCAGGGGTGCGTATGCTGGCCTACGAACCAGGTTTCCTTCATGAAAAAGTCTGTGTTGCAGATTCCGATATATGCAGCATCGGCACGGCCAATCTTGACGAACGCTCATTGCGCCTCAATTTCGAACTGACTCTGCTTATGGAGGATTCAGCCGCTACAAGCGCCGTCACAGAAATGCTGCAGAATGATATGAACCACTCCACTGCAATTACTCCTGCACATTGGTATAAAGCGCCAGTCATCATACGTCTGCTTGCGAACTGTTCCCGCTTGCTTTCCCCTGCTCTCTGATTTTGCAGAATTCACGTTACCGGCGGGCTCTATCACAGCTCGTATTTCTCAATATATACCTGATATTTGCCTTGCTTGTAGCCACAAATCGTATATAATGGACCAAGTTGTTATGATTGAGCAATTACGCAAAAGGCTTCTGGACCGGGATAACCCGGTGCGCATCCATCTTATCGGCGTTGCTGGTGCCGGCATGAGCGGCATTGCACGCATGCTTCTTGAAATGGGACACCGGGTCAGCGGTTGTGACCGTGTCACCAGTGAAGAAACTGAGCGTTTGCAGCAAAGCGGGCTGAAATTTGCCTGTCCTCACTCGGCGGATGCCGTAGCAGACGCAGAAATCGTCATTTACTCCAGCGCAATCAGAGAAGACAACGTAGCCCTGGCTGCGGCTCGCCAACTGGGCAGTCTGTGTCTGCGTCGCGCCGAATGTCTGGCTGCCATTCTGAACAATAAGAAAGGTGTCGTCGTTGCGGGCACCCATGGAAAGACCACCACTTCTGCGCTCACGGCCCATCTGCTGCGGGAAGCACGTCTCCGTCCCTGTCACTACGTTGGTGCAGAAATTCCCGTTCTCGGGGCAAATGCTCACTGGAATGCCGATAGTGACTATCTCATTGCCGAGGGCGATGAATCTGACGGAACCCTGGTAAACTACATTCCCGAGCACAGCATCGTGCTGAATATTGAAGCCGAACACCTCGATTTCTACCGGGATCTGGACCACATCAAAGAAGTATTCCACACACTCTGTCGTCAGACACGCGGTACCATCTTCTACTGCAAGAGCGATGCCGGCGCAGCAGATGTCTGCAGCCAGTATCCGAACAGCGTTTCCTACGGCTGGCAGGATGCAGACTATACCGCCAGCAACGTAACAGTCAAACGCGGTCGCACCCTCTACACGGTTAACCATAAAGGTAAGAAACTCGGCCGTGTGGAACTCGGGATACCGGGGCGGCACAATGTTCTCAACTCACTGGCAGCAACTGCTGCTGCTCTGGAAATGGGAGCCGACTTTGCCAGCATTGCCCGAGGTCTGGCATCATTTGCCGGTGCCCGCCGGCGTTTCGAAACAAAATATCTTTCCAAAGATTACCGGATTGTGGATGACTATGGTCACCACCCCACCGAGATTGAAGCCACCGTCCAGACGGCACAGAGTCTGAAACCGGATCGCCTTGTTATCTTCTTCCAACCGCACCGCTACACTCGCACGAAACTGCTGCGAGACGACTTTGGCAGAGTACTGCAGACCGTAGACAAACTATTCGTAGCAGACGTATACCCGGCCAGCGAACTGCCGATTCCGGGAATTTCCGGGCAGACCATCGTCGATGCCGTGCAGGAACACGGCCCGGTAGATGCCACATTCCTCCCGGAAATGGCCCAGGCGCACCATGTAGTGGGCAACCAGCTCAAGCCTGGCGATTTATTCCTGACACTGGGTGCAGGCAATGTTCACGAAGCAGGAACCAAAATTGCCAAGGATTTGCGCATTCTCACTGAAATGCAGAACGAATGCGGACAAGACTTCCCTGCTCGTCTGTATGAACCCATGCGTCAGCACACTACTCTCGGAGTCGGCGGCGTGGCTCAGTACTGGATTGAACCCGACAGCGTCGAAACCATGCAGAATGTGGTCAACTACTTCAAGGATCGCAACATTCCTGTGCATGTCATCGGGCGCGGCTCCAATCTTGTCGTTCGCGAAGGCGGCATTCGTGGTGCCGTGATTCGCCCGAATGGCGGAGAATTCGAAAAGCTCGAGCTGGTCAACTCCACCACAATAGTAGCCGGCGCCGGGGTCAAACTCAAAAAGCTGGCCGCATTCGCTGCAAAGAATGGGATTTCCGGTTTCGAATGGATGGATGGCATCCCCGGTTGCGTCGGTGGCAGTCTGCGAATGAATGCCGGATGCCTGGGCGGCGACATGTGGCAGGTATTCACCTCTGCCACTGCGCTGGATGAAGATGGAGATGTTGTAGAGCTTACCAAGGAAGATATGGAGCCGGCACGCTACCGCACAATTCCAGCTTTTGAATACAACATGGTAGTGGAAGCAACATTCTGCGGCACCCCCGGTAACACGGCTGATATCGAAAAAGCCATGGAGGACTTCCGCGCCCGCCGCAAGAGCAGCCAGCCGGTTCAGCCCAGCGCCGGCTGCACCTTCCGCAACCCGGATGAAATTCCTGCCGGCAAACTCATCGATGAACTCGGTCTTAAGGGATACAGCATCGGCGGAGCTCAGATTTCCACCAAACATGGTAACTTCATCATCAATACAGGAAACGCAAAAGCTACCGATGTAACCGAGCTCATCAACCACATCATTCGAGTGGCTCAGAAGGAACGCGGCATCACACTGCATGAAGAGGTACAGGTCATCGGCGACCGTGACCCACAATTCTAAACATTCACGAACATGAAAGAACTTAAGAAGGATACAAGAATTGCCTTGCTCATGGGTGGGCCGGGTTCAGAGCGAGATGTTTCACTGGCCTCCGGCAACGGCGTTCTGGAAGCCTTGCGCAGCGAGGGTTTCACTAACGTCATCCCCGTAGTGGTCGATAGCGAGCGGCCGGCTATTCCGGAAGGAACCGAGCTGTGCTACAACATGATTCACGGCACCTACGGAGAAGACGGTGGCTTGCAGTCATATCTGGAAGAACTCGGCATCCCCTATACCGGCGCAGGCTCTCAGACCAGCCGCAATTGCTTTGACAAAGTCATTACCAAAAAGTATTTCATTGCCGGCAACGTACCGACCCCGCTCAGCGAAACCATATCGGCCGGTGAAATGCCGACCCTACCAGTACCCTGCGTCATTAAACCACCCTGCGAAGGCTCTTCTGTAGGGGTACACATCGTCAAAGAGGAAGCTGAGCTCGCCGCTGCTGTTGAAGACGCGTCCAAATACGGCAAGGATATCCTGGTAGAGGAATATATCAAGGGCAAGGAACTCACCGTTGCCATTTTCAACGGAGAGGCCCTGCCGGTAGTTCACATCTGCCCACGCAGCGGATTCTACGACATGAACAACAAATACCCCTCATTGTATGGTGGGGTGGGCTCCGACTACATTTGCCCGGCAGATATCACCGAAGAGGAAACAAAAGCCGTACAGGCTGCAGCCGTAGCCGCATACAAGGCGCTCAATGTGGAAGTATACGGTCGAGTCGACGTCCTGCTCACAGATGAAGGCAAACCCTATGTTCTGGAAATCAACACGATACCAGGAATGACCGGGGCTTCACTTTTCCCGAAAGCCGCTAAGGCTGCTGGCATTTCCTATGGGGAACTCTGCACACGGATTGCAGAGGTATCTCTGAACCAGCCACGCGGCTAATCCCCTCCCCGGCGGCAGTGTCTGCATGAAACAACGAAACCAGTATCGCTCACTCTACAAAAGAGAGCAATCATCCTCCTCCAAAGTGAAATTGCTGGAAACAGCATTTTCACTTAAGGAGCGTTTTTTCAGTAAAGTAGCATGGCGCCGCGGCTGGCGCAAATTCCGGCGCTGGGGTATCATTCTGCTTCCCGTTCTTCTCCTCATTGCGGGTATCGTATGGGCTTGTCTGGTCACGCTGCAAAACGTTCACCAGCTCAGCATCGACAACATCAGCTTCGATTCCCGCCAGAAGATTATCACAAAAGAACAAGCCATGCAGATTCTCGGTATTAAGGATTCCATCAACATGACGGCACTTAATACCACAGATTTAAAGGAAAAGCTCGAAGCTAATATCTGCATTGAATCGGCAGATATACGAGCAGAGTTGCCTGACACACTCCACATCGAAATCAATGAGCGTATTCCTGTGGTATATGTTGAGCAGGAAAGCGGCGCAGACACTGGTAACCGCGTTCGTTTCTTCATGGATCCCTCTGGTTTTCTCTTCCCGGTCATGCCAGAATATCACCAGAACTTCATGGCTCTTCCTGTGTGGTATCTCCAGCCCGGCGATGTGGAAAAATTCGAAGCACGCACCATTGTGAGCGAAGATAAACGGCGGCCCATCGTTGAACTGGCTGCAGCCGCCAACATGTACAGCCTCGTTGAAATTCCTTCCATCAAAGAAATCTACCGCCCCAAGGACTGGAAAATCATCATCACTCTCGAAAATGGCGCAGAAGTCCTCATGCAGGCCTACGATATCAAGGAGCAAATGGAACGGCTCGACATGATTCTGGAACATTGCCGCGCCACAAAACGCCGTGCTCGCAGCATCAATGTGATTCCGCGAATCAATCCGACCGTCATTTACGCGGAATAAAAGTCATCATTAACGCAACAAAAAAGGAGCAGAAAAACATTCTGCTCCTTTTTTTATTCATTGCTACTACAGACGGGACTCGAACCCGTACGCCTGTTGATGGGCGGGAGATTTTAAGTCTCCTGCGTCTACCATTCCGCCACTGTAGCGTAGCTGCGCAATCGATTGAACCATATTCGGGCAATCAATGCAAGCAAAAAACAGAGCATCATCGCCAGAGAGCGTTTTTACGACGCAAAATTGACAATAACTGTCCCGGCGGCAGTGTCTGGTCCGGTCCAGCGAATCTGCCTGGGCGAGGATGGAGAGGAAACTCTTTGCAGATTCCGCTGAAACTGCTCAGCGCTTCCGTATGTTGTAAGAAATCCCTCATAACTGCTTGCTCCGCGCTGATAAGCAAGCATAGCGGCCTTCCAAAATGAGTCAAAGCTTGTAAAATAAGCACCTCTCTGCTTATAATAATACGATGTTACCCCCCCGGAACGAGGATAATTGAGTCTGTTCCAGCTATGGGTTGCAGACATCTCGGCATCCGTCCTGCATAAATAGGCGTGTGACTGCACCTGTTTACGCCCGCCATCTATGACAGGGTCATCCCAGGTTGCGTCTACATGATACCATGAGCCATCGATTGATACCAGGTTCCAGGCATGGGGGCCCCCATCTGCCAGACCAGTAACCACGCGAGACTTCATGCCGGCCAGCTCCATCATGATATTCATGGCTGCGCTATACGCCTCGCAACTGCCCCGTCCATGGTAAAGGACATCTGCTACATTGCCACCACCAGAAGCATCATAACGCGCGTGCTGTACCAGAAAATCATGCAGAGCACAGAGTTTTTCATAATCGCTCATGCCAGGGCGAAGCAAAGACTTCACCTGTTTTTCCATATCAGCCAGCACCCTGGACTCCTCGTTATTCAAACTGGCACGAGAAGAAGGTATACGCAATGCTTTTCGCATGCGCATATAATCACGATATTCCAGGGTAAGTGTCATTTCCCCGGATTCCGCGTATCGTATTGTGCAGCGGCGGGCGTATTCTCCCCACACTTGATCAGAGATAATATGGCGCCATTGCTTTTGGAGCTTTCCTGCTAAGCGGAGCTCGATCGGGCTGCAGGCAGAATCAAGCGCCGCACGAAAATGAGCCTCAAACTGAACTCTGTCAGAAAAAACAGGGACAGAGGACTTCATAGCCAATGAAGTCACCCCCTCTGCCCCGGAGTTCACAACTGCAGGGGCACATTGCAACAGCAAGGCCCCAGGCAACAACAGAATCAGAGAAGCTCTACGCATGAACGATAAGACGATTACACGTCTTCCTCATCACCCAGCAGCTCCGCCATCAGACCATTCGGCGAAGCATGCATGGATTCGCGGGTCGACATATTCTTAAGCTCAAGCTCAGGGTATTCTGTACCAATGATTACAGCGTATCGCGCTCCGATTTTCTCGGCTCGCTTCAACTGGTTACCCACCTTGGCCGGAGCCAGAGGCAAATCTACGCGCAATCCGGCATCTCGCAAGGCGGCTGAAAGCGCCAACATCTGCGGACGCTTTTCAGGCGCAGCCAAAACCATGCAGACATCGATATTACTGGCTTTCAGTGCGGAATCACGCAAAGCTCGTGCTGCAGGGCAGGCTTCGATAAGGTGAGCAATCACAGCATCCCCCATGGCAAAACCAGTGGCTGGCATATCTACCGCACCGTTGGAAAGCGTAGCGACAAGTCCATTATATCGGCCACCGCCAGCCACAGCGCGCAGCGTGTGCCCTTTATCAAAGATTTCAAACACCAGACCCGTGTAATATGCAAGACCGCGCACAACAGAAAGATCAAGTTTCACATAGGCGTCCAGCCCCCTGGCCTGCAGTTCTGCCAGCACAGCATCATAGCGTGGAGAACATCCTGCCGGAGGATTGGCAATAAAGTTCACCAGGTCCTCCCGCTTCATACCAAACGCATCCAGCTTCTCCTGACAATATTCAGGACGGTCACGCTCGAACTTATCGATGATAGCCAGGAAATCCGGTACACGCTCTTCACTGACTCCGTTATCAGCTGCATATTTCAACCACACCTCACGGTCAGAAATGCGCACCACAAAATCATCAGCAGTAAAGCCGAATTCCCGCATGCAATCGATAGCAAGTGATATCAACTCTGCATCTGAGCCCTCGCCAGGCTCCCCAAGAATATCAGCATTGAACTGAACAAACTCACGCAAGCGCCCCTTCTGAGGTTTCTCATAGCGGAAACAGGAGCCGATTTCAAACCATTTGAGCGGTTTCGTATACTCACGCTGATATGCAGCTGCAATACGCCCCAGAGATGCCGTCAACTCAGGACGCACGGTAATATCACGCTCGCCCTGGTCCTTAAAACGAAACAGCTGAGTAGGCAACTCACCACCGGATTTCTTGAGATACAGCTCCGTGGATTCAATCGTCGGAGCCTCCCATTCTACAAAGCCATAGCGATACGCCACACGCCGCCACGTGTTGAACAGATAGTTACGGAAAGCGCATTCCTGCGGAGCAAAATCGCGGAATCCGGGCAGCGGCTGGAATCGAGCATCAGGCATATCAGTAAAATGTGTTGTTAATGTTGAACCCCCATTATACCTGATTCCAGCCACTTGGCAAGCGCAGAGATTGTACGTCTTGTCACTGTGCTGCTTCCTCATCACCTGTTCCCTGTTCCGGCAACAAGAGAGGATTCTGTACAGGCTCTATCACCATAGGTTCCGGTAGTAAGCCACTACCTATCCCCACAGGAAACGAAACAGCCAGACACCACCATCGGTAATAATGCCTGATATAACAAAGCCACGTTTTCATACGTGGCTTTGTTATCATCTTTTTATCTGCGCAGAAGCTGTCTCTGACAACTCAAAAATGCAAAAGACATTTAATTCCTGTCAATTATGCCTCCACATAGAAAATAACACATCGTATTTCCCAGCAAATAAGCGCAAAAAACGCAGATTAACTATTGATAATGTGCAGCTTATCGCCTAATATCATTTTTTAGGAAAGGAAACTTTAACCTTCTTACCCTTCCAGGCTCTGATAAAAGCCTGCTGCAAGCGAGCGGAAGTCTTATAGGGAGCAATAAGTTTTTCTGCGGCTTCCTCATGAGTAGCGCCATCGATCAAAGCCTGCATGTACGATTTCATGGCTTCAACACCACGTTTTCCATCAAGATGCACATAGAACGCCACGGTCATGGCAGCCAGCATATAAGTATTCTTGCCCTGCGGCATGTAGCCATACATCGTCTGCTGGTCCATGGTGAAGAAATCCGCAAGAGGGAAATCAAAATCGAGGGCTCCATTTTCAGAAAATGCTTTAGCCGCATGAAGGATAAGAGCGAAACCACGGTCAAAATCCAGATCTTCCCCCACATAGGGCACATAGCCTACATACTCAGCCCACCCTTCATTTGCCCAGATGGGGAGCACATTCAGCAGGAACTGCTGGTGTGTCAACTCATGAACCAGAGCATGCGTGTTGATATCTTCGCTCTGCACCTTGCCATTCGCGCCTAATCCCAGGGAGGGAAACGGAATCATCACTTTATCCATGACGATATCTTCCTCACTGACCACGCGGCGAGGAGCGTCCGGATTCGTGGAAACAACCCTGCGCATGGCCCCGACGAACACACCGGCAGAATTGGCCGGCCCGCCATTGGCCACATAGGATTCTTTATTCGGCCAGAGCTGCACCACGAACTTCTTGTCCCCCCGCTCCACAGCAGTGCGCGGTACAGGTAACACCTCACCGATAGCCTTGTTCGCAGCATAAGCGCACTCACACAGACGAGCCACGGTTTTCTGAGCGGCCGGATCCAGAGCAACGGGAGAAATATAACAGAAATTGTTAGATGTATAATAATTCCCCTGCACTCCTGCAGGCGGCTGCGATACGGACACCTCCGTGGCTTTCGGCACAGAGACCTTGCGGGGCCAGTCGCCCGGGGATTTAACCCGGACGTTCTTCACCCCCATATCCCGCAGTTCTTTTCTTTTACGACTCGCCGCCTTGCGCACATCACGGTCCTTGACCTTTTCCTTTGCTCGGGATTTGGACTTGGCAGAACGGCGGGATGAAGGCGAATCAAAAGCCTCATCATCATCCGCAACTACCTGCGGCACCAGCAGGCATAAGCCAGCCATTAAAATAAACCACAGCTTCTTCATGCTCTATCAGCGGGTAAGGCCATCACGCTTGGCCTGATTCCAATAAGCATATTCAGAGCGATTGAAATCCACATACTCAGGAGAAAGGTCTGTGGTATACACCGTATACTCTTCGCTTCCCAGGTTAAGGTTGATACGAACTTCAAATTCACGGGCCTGAACCAGTTCGCGCAAATCATCGCTGGGCGTATCAGTCTGTTCACCGCTACGGCAAGCAGGAAGCCCCGCAATATCAATATCAATCTTCTCCTCAACCACGCGTGTACCAGAATACCCTACCGCATGAATAATACGACCCCAGTTCGGGTCACCGCCGTTCCATGAGCTCTTCACAAGGTTGGATTTAGCCACACCTTCTGCCACTTTTCTGGCTTCTTCCTGAGAAGGCGCACCTTCTACCTTCACCGTCACAAACTTAGTCACACGCTCACCGTCCTGCACAATACGCTTGGCCTGCTCCAGCATCACATAATGAAGCGCTGCAACAAACTCATCCCAGCCCTCGACCCCCGGAGCAAGCTGCACGCCGGAAGCGCCATTAGCCATAACCAGAGTGGTATCATTTGTGCTCATATCACCATCGATGGTGATGCGATTGAACGAACGCTGCACCCCATCAAGAGTAATGGCATCCAGATGCTCACGGGCAACACCGGCATCTGTGCAGATGAGGCAGATCATGGTTGCCATGCAGGGTGAAATCATACCAGCGCCTTTACAGCAGGAGCCAATACGTACTGGCTTCCCTCCGATGAAAATCTCCACTGCAACTTCCTTTTCACGGGTATCACTGGTAATGATGGCAGAGGCCACATTGTGCCCGTTTTCTGCAGAAAGATTGGTGCACAACTCCGGCAGACGCGGGGTAATACGCATCATCGGCATAGGCAATCCGATGACACCGGTTGAACAGACAGCAACTTCACTGGGTGTCAGCCCCAGCTGCTCAGCCACCACCCGGCATTCTGTGCGGGCATCCTCAACACCGCGGGCACCAGTGCAGGCATTGGCATTACCGCTATTTGCCACGATGGCTCTGATATTTCCACGGCTCAGGTGATGCTCGCTCACACGCACACACGCAGCGCGCACTCGATTTGTCGTAAATGTACCGGAAGAAGTGGCCGGTAATTCAGAATATACAAGTGCCAGGTCAAGACGTGTTGCCTCAGGCTTCTTGATACCGCAGCTCAGTGCATTTGCAACAAAACCTCTGGCAGCAGTCACGCCACCCTCGATGCTCTTCATGGTGCTATCAGACATGATGATTGAACGTTACTTTGTACCCTTTCAATTTGCCATATTTCGCTCGCTGCTTCAAGCTTAAATGCCTGATATGGCATAAAAGATGAACCGCTCCGGATTCCTCTGAATACCGAAGCGGTTCATCTTTTCTCTCTCTTTTACTGAACCTCGCTCTCGCGGGTTACGGATTCATACTATCACAAAATCCTAGTAAGTCAAGAGGATTTTCTTTATAAATCAGAAAAAAAGATTATTTAAGAGACATACCATAGCCGCGCTTGGTTTTAGCCTTTTCATATTCGGCTTGAGCCTGAGGAAGAATATTCTTCATTGCGCTGATACGCTCATCATCACGCGGATGGGTGCTCATGAGTCCAGAGAGAAGGCTCGTCTGGGAATCACCCGTAAAGCGAGACCAGAATTCAATGGCAGCACTGGGATTATAACCTGCGCGAGCCATCAGAATCATACCGATTTCATCAGCTTCATACTCATTGCTGCGGCTGAAAGGCAGAGTGATACCCAGCTTTGTTGCAGCATTGTAGAGCGAATCTGCAGAAGAATCAGTCATACTACTGACAATCTTACCACCAACGCTCACCACTGAATTCCAGGCAGAACGTTCGCCATAATGGCGGGCAATGGCATGAGCAATTTCATGAGCGACCACAAAAGCAAGCTCTGCTTCATTGTTCATGAGATCCATGATACCACTGTATACACCGATTTTACCGCCCGGCGCGCAGAAAGCATTCTGTTCCTTGGAATCAAGAACCATAAACTGCCAATCATACCCCTGCTCTCCGGTTTCCTTAATCAGAGCAGTAGCGCAGCTGCTGAGTGCGGTATTGTACGTAGCATTGGCCGAACGGCCGTACTTCTGAGCTTCCTGCGTAAAAGCCTGCAAACCGAGGGTATTCTCTTGAGTCGAAGAACTCATAATGAACTGTGAACGACCAGTAATCGGCACAGTACGGCAGCTATCCAGGAGAGTACAACAAGAGGCCAGCAAAGCCATCACGAACAGATAGTGTTTTCTTTTCATTGTTTTATAGTAATCAGGATTAGTAAAAAATTAAAGAATTTCTGCAAGAGTCTCGATACAGCGACGATTCTCCTGCGCATTTCCTATGGTAATTCGAATATATTCCTTGAGACCATAAGCCGCCATAGGCCGCATAATAACGCCCTTGCTCAAAGCCTTGCGGAATACATCCACCCCATCACCCACATTCACCAGGATGAAATTCGTATGACTAGGAACATATTCCAGTCCTCGGTCGGCAAAGAAGCGCTCATACACAGCACGTCCTTCCTTAACCATCTGCACGGAACGGGCTATATGCTCTTTATCATCCAGCGCCGCGAGCGCGCCGACCTGCGCAAAGAGATTGACATTGAAGGGTGAGCGAGCTTTATTCAACAACTCTGCAATCTCAGGGGTTGTCACCGCATACCCGCAACGGGCACCAGCCAGACCATAAGCCTTGGAAAAAGTACGCAGCACTGCCACGTTCCGTCCCTCGCGGACAAACTTCATGCAATCCGTCGGTTCACCGGCAAACTCAATATAGGCCTCATCAATCACCACAACCACATGCTCAGGCACGCGCTCCATAAAAGCTTCCAATTCATCCTGGGTCACCATGGAGCCAACAGGATTCGTGGGATTAGTGATAAAGACCAATCGCGTAGCGGGAGTCACAGCCTCAAGCATGGCTTCCAGATGATGTATCCAACGATTACGATTCGGTACAGAAACATAGTTTGCGCCCAACAGTTTTGCAACAATCGGGTACAAGGTAAATGCGTAATCCGCAGCCACAACCTCAGTACCAGGTCGGAGAAAGGCATGCCCCAGCAACTCTATCAGTTCGCTGCTTCCATTTGCCACTACGGTATTGGAAAAATCCACACCATGCTCTGCAGCTATCCGGGAACGCAATGCATAAGATGCACCATCCGGGTATATGTGCGAACCGGCGGCAGCATCCTGCATGGCCTTAACGGCAAGGGGCGATGGTCCGAGCGAATTTTCATTGGAAGCCAGTTTGACAATATCCTCGGGCCGTAACCCCAATTCGCGAGCGGTCTCATCAATAGGCTTACCAGGCTGGTATGCCACCAGCTCACATACATTCTGATTAGAGAATGAAAGAATACTCATAACGTCTACTAAATTGTTTCAGAACAAACAACCGGCTTGCTCCCTTACACAGTTAATCAAAAAGTTCCGGATAAGATTGTACAGCCACAGCTTTGGACAACGCACGGATGGAGTGCGAATCCTCGGCCAGAAGCGCCTGCTCAGCCATCTGGCGGCATTCGTCATAATGAAGATGCCGAATCGCAAAACGAATGAGCGGTAACAAATGAGTACCTACCGAAAGTTCCGTAGCACCCAGACCGACCAGCAGCGGCAACAAAGTGATATCTCCACCCATTTCACCACAGATAGCCGTGGATATGCCAGCTGAAATAGTCTTATGAATCAACCGGATAACCCCAGGATGAGTGGAGCGGAACATATTTGCCACACGGTAATTCACACGATCCACCGCAATTGTGTACTGAGTCAGATCATTTGTACCGATGGAAAAGAAATCGACATAGCGGGAAAGGACATCAGCCATCATAGCGGCGCTGGGGACCTCAATCATGATTCCCACGCGCATATTTTCATCAAAAGCCTGACCACGCTCGCGCAATTCATTGCGGCACTCCTCAAGTATTTCCTTCACCTCCTTGACTTCGGTGAGTCCGGAAATCATGGGGAACATAACACCGGCCTTGCCATGAGCCGACGCCCGCAAAATGGCTCTGAGCTGTTCCTTGAAAATGGCAGGACGACTCAGAGAAACGCGAATTCCGCGCCAGCCCAGGAAGGGATTACTCTCCTTTTCGTCCATGTTTTCAAAAGGAAGTTTATCGCCACCAGAATCAAGGGTGCGGAAAATCACCTCATGAGGAGCACACTCTTCTACCAATCGTCTGTAATGCTCATACTGAGCTTCTTCATCTGGCAGAGAATCTCCACCGAGCAGGAAGAATTCCGTCCGGTATAATCCTACGCCATCGGCGCCGGATTTCTTGACCGAGCTGTACTCATGCACAAAGTCAACATTGCATGCCAGATGAATCCTGCGGCCATCCCGGGTTTCAGCCGGCAGGTCCTTCATGGCAACCAGCGCCTGATATGCCTTCGCCTTTTCAGCCTGCAGGCGCTCATAATATTCCCGTGTTTCCTGAGTGGGGTTCAGGATGAGCACACCATTGTATCCATCCAGAATCGCAGGCTGACCGACGCGAGATTCCATGACCAGATTCGGCACGGCAACGACCGCAGGCAGACCAAGTGAGCGAGCCAGAATCGCCGTATGAGAAACAGCAGACCCCATCTCGGTAACAAAGCCCAGGACATTCTGTGAATCCAGGTCGGCGGTATCACTCGGTGTCAGGTCATAAGCAGCCAGCACGCAGGGCTCTGTGCTTACCGGCTTATTCTTGCGGGTTCTGGTTACTTTCTGTTCCAGATTCTTAAGCACGCGCTGCAACACATCTCCAATATCCACAACGCGGCTGCGCAGATAAGCATCATCCACAAGGCGCATAGCCTCCATGAAATTCTGCACCACTGCATAGTAAACCGAATCAATATTCTGTAAGCGCTGCGGCATTTCCTTACGCAGGCGCGATATAATCATGCGGTCACGCAGAAAAAGAAGGTGAGCATCAAAAATAGCTGCTTCTGTAGCGCCACTCAATTCCTCTACACGGGACTTCAATACCTTGATTTCCGCTTCCGTGCGCTCCAGCGCTTTCTCAAACCGCAGCCACTCAGCTTCAATTTCTGTTGGAAGAATCGTCCGGATAACGGGAGCCGTGCAACCACGAGCTTCCACGCGAAGGCGGCCCATGGCAATTCCTGGAGAAACGGGCTGACCTTTGAATCTACGTTCAAATCCTTCGTTCACCATAGTGAAAAAATTGGAGAATGTTTATAAAATACGCAAGCGGCGAGGTTTAATCCTCGCCGAACTTATTATTAATCAACTCCTCGAGAGCCGCTATAGCTTCGTTCTCATCTGGTCCATCTGCTGAAACCGTAATTTCAGCGCCCCAGCCTACCGCCAGCATCATCAGGCCCATGATACTCTTACCATCAACGGCTTCATCATCTTTTTCAACAGAAACATCAGCCTGAAAACGAGCAGCTACACGTACAAACTGTGCTGCAGGGCGTGCGTGAATACCAAGCTTATTCTGAATGGTGAGCTTTTTTGTAATCATGGCAGATGAGTTTTGAGGTATGGTTCGTCTCTCATTATACCGCGAAAACCAGCGAAAGCGAGCTTTTTTTTATTTTTTCACTCTTTTTCACCGGCGCATTCAGAATTCAACCAACGCACGATTCCCTCGCCCAGAGTATGAGCAAGCACTTTGGCTTTCTGATCATCCATGATATAATCCACATGGGGACGATAATCAAGATACAAAGCTTCAAAGACAGCCGCGGGTATTCCCACTTCATCCAGTACATTCATCCACCCGGCAGAAGGCTGAGAACCGATGAAGCGAGGCAGAACTTTTATACCGCGATCAGCATTGGGAATACCGCCTTCATGGTCAAGGAGGCGCTCACGCAGACACCCTGCTATGCTTTCAGCAAAGGCCCGGCCATGCTTTTTATTACAGATAATCAAGCCAGTCGGCGGTTTAGAGCACCATTTGCTGCCAATACAATTCAAATGAAGAAATACAACACATCTGGCATTGATATCAACCGCGTAGTCAGCACTGACCATACCAGCGCCTATATGCTCTGGATAATGGCGTGAAGGGTAACGTTTTCCGTTCTTATCCGGGCGATTCATGTAAACAACCCCGTCACTGCCTGTTTTCGGGGGAGTAGAGCGATTTGTGATCACACAGGGGAACCCTGCCTCTTCCACATACTTCTTCACTTCTCCGGCATAGCGCAGCCAGAATTTAAACTCATTAATCCGTTTATCCGGAGACTGAGCCCCGCCGGACGTGCTCTGGTGGCCGATATCCAGCAGCACCACACGCTCATCTGCGTGCAAAATAAAGGTATTTACCAGCAGCAAAAGACAAAAAATCAATAATTTTTTCATATCATGCAAAATAAGGTTTATCTGTCGTGTCCGCCATGTGCTTTTAACAAATCAATAATTTCCTGCCGATTAGCGCGGCCCACGCATTGCATGGGCGTTTTGCCTTTATCCGTTTCAGCGTTAGGATTCGCGCCATAATCGAGGAGCCATTTTGTAACCCCGACACTACCAAGCGCACAAGAGTAGTGCAAGGCTGTGTTTCCCTTAGTATCAGGAACTATCATATCAACATCCGCGCCATCACGAATCATAGGCAACGCTGAGAGCAGACGCTTCTGATAAAAGGTTTCACCCGCCGTGCTGCATTGCATCTGATTCAGTTCCTTCACCAAATCATCCATTGTTGAGCGGTCTTTTCCTGCAGCCGAAGTCCGGCGCATGTGCAGACGAATCATATCCAGCACCTGATTATCCGGGTCATTGCCTACGCTTTTCTCCAACTCCATGGAATTGGCAACAAGTACAGAACAATCAGCTCCATTTTCAATGAGCCAGCGTACGGCATCATAATGCCCCAATCCGGCAGCATGGTGCATAGCCGTGGTGCCGATGGACTGGTCCACGACCGTATTGACGGAGGCTCCATCAGCAATACGAGGCAGAATTTCCAGTAATCGCAATCTATGCAGAGTAAGCTCCGGAAGGCTGTATTCGGTTGATTCGAGAGCAGCAATCAAAGAAACAAGGCGATCAATCTGCTCTTGCTCCAACGCGCTTCTCTGCGGGGCTGTATGTTCATTATGCTGAGCATTACCAGACGGAGAAAATGCCGTACTTGCTGTGGATGAGTCCGGATTTTCCGGAGCAAGCCGCTGGAGCATCTGAGACACCGCAGAATCAGCCTGCGCTATCTGATAAACAGTCATACCAGTAGCACCTTTAATCCTGGGGTCTGCACCATTTTCCAACAGGAAACGAACGGACTCCGCATCGCCATAAGACGCCACCATCTGCAAGGCCGTATCACCATCCACAAACTTGTTCAAATCTGCGCCGGATGCCAGGAAAGCCTTGATTATCTTCGGCAGAACCGCCATATGCGCTTTATCTTCCTTATAAAGAGAAAGCCAGTGAGCAAGGCGGTATATCATTCCTACATAAGGATAATCATTTATCCCTTCACCCCCATCCACATACGCATTCAGATGTTTTTTCAGTTCTGCCGCCTTGCGGCGATGATAGCAAGGAGGAGGAGCTCCATACATGGAAAGACCGATTTCACATTCAGAATCACTGTAATTGCCGTATTCCCATCCTTTAAGCAAGGCATTATTCACCGTGATATGCTTTGTTTCGGTTATCCCGTTCTTATCCAGCATATTCATGGCCTCTCGCAGAGAAACAGCATCTGCATCCACCTCGATTCTGCCGGTATCACCACCGCTCAGCAAAGCCAATAGAACCGGATTCCCTTCGACACGCACCATGTGCTGCGCTGTAATTTTTTTACCAGTCAAATCGCTGGTAGTCACATTGACATCTGCCCCTGCCTGCAGAAGAAGTCTGACCATCTGGATATTGCCGACGCGCACCGCTTTCATCAGGGGAGTGAAGTTAATGACATCCCGGCTGAGTTCATTCAGAGGAGAACCCGCATCCACCAGTATTTTCACCAATTCAAGATTACCGGAATCCACGGCTGCATGCAAAGGTAAGTCACCTTCTATCTCACGACGAATATCCAGGGGAGCCCCAGCCGCTAGCAACAAGCGGACCTTATCCAACTGCTGAGCATCAATAGCGGAGAACAGCTGATTGGCCATGAATGAGGGAGTCCCCTTGGCTCCGGCCTTGACCAGAATGTCAATCATCTCGCCAGCATTCGGTTGCACACTGCAGACGGCTTCATCGAGCGCATTTATCTGACCGCGGACCGGGTCATTTCTGACTGCATTCACACTGGCACCAAGTTCGATAAGAAGATTCAGCATGCTGATATTGCCGGATTTTACAGCAACCATCAGCGCTGTATCATCGGAAACATCCTTCTGGATATCGAGTTTCAGTCCATTCCGGACCAGAGTCCGCAGAAGTGCTTCATTCTCAGCACACACCGCATTCACAACATGCGGAATATCCGAATCGACCGGGAAGGCCTCTTTCTCTGCCCCGGCAGATGCCAGGAAATCAATCATCGCGACATCCTCGCTCTCAACAGCAATGCACCATGGGCAATGCCCCGATGGTACCACGGAGGCATGTTCATCAATTCCTGCGCCAAGCTTGACCAGAGATGCAACCACCTCAACCGGCACACGGAATCCTTTCTCTCGAGCTATAGACAGCAGGTTCGCAACAAAAGGCGCATCCTTCAACTCCATATCGCCATTCAGATAAGCCTCATACTGGGCACAGAACATCTGTTCCGGAGTCTCTGCTGCATCATCCGCAGATTCTGCAATTTTTCCTTCAAAAACCAATTGCGCAAGCGGATTGGGGCGCGCCAGTACAAAGTTAAATACAAGAGCCAATCCGGCAAGTAGTGCTGCCGCTCCCGCGCTTATGCTTACCACTTTTCTGATGTTATTCTGCAACAGGTGATACACAGGCGCAGACTTGCGCACCATTGCGGCTATAAACTCAGGCATCACTTCATTCTGAGCAGCCGGATAATCAGCAGCCGTTCCATATTGGTTTGCACCAGCAGTTCCCCGGGTCAGAAGATATATAAGCGCGAGCCAGCCGACTAACGGAATCACGCCAAGCAACATCCACCACTTCGACAAGCCTGTATCCTGCAGGCGTCTGCAGGTCACGGAAAGGCATGGCACTAGCATCACTCCCCAGAAAGCCAGAAGCAACAAGGAACAACACGTTACTGGAACAACTATGCCAGCCCCGCAACTGATACAGAACCAGCTCGCAAGCAGCATCACAGCCAGAACAGCCAATGTCACCAGCAAACAGAACAAAACAGAATACCAGAACTCAGCAAGAGAAGCACGCCCGGCAAAGCGGGTATAGCGCTGCAGAAACGATTTCAAGGCATTCATGATACTCCAGGGGGCTTTCACCCCGGCTGGCGGCGGTCCGATTCTCGTTGGATTGGCAGCTTCGGCCTTCAGAGCACGCTTTTCAGCAGCCCTGAGGCGGGTTTCCGCCTCTTCAGCTCTTTTCTCGGCTTCTGCGGCCCGGCATTCAGCGGCGCGGATTTTCTTATCTGCCTCATCTTTTATGGCCGCAGTCTGAGCAGCAACTGCCTCCGCCACGATTTTCTCCATTTCCGGAGTCATCGTTATCGTTTCAGAAGAAGAATCCACGGTCATCTCATTACCTTCGGGTAGTTTAGTTTCTGCAGTATCGATGCTCATATTGCGGCGTCATGCTAACATGAAACGGTCATAAGCCCCAGAAACAAGGAAGCCTTACCGCTTTGTTGATTTATTTCTATCAGGTTCGTTGTAATAATGCGGCGTATGCACCGTCGGCCTGTTCCCGATGGGGCATCGCAAGGTAATCCTTTACTAATGAGAATTCAGGGTGTCTGGTAAGAAAGGCATCTATAACAGCTCTATCTTCTTCACGGTCGATGGAACAAGTGCTGTACACCAGGCGACCGCCTGGGCGAACAACCTTGCTGCCTTGCTCAAGAATGCTCAGTTGCAGAGCAGCCAGGCGTGATATTTCTGACTCGCTCAATCTCCAACGGGCATCTACCCGGCGTTGCAACACGCCACTATTGGAGCAAGGCACATCCAAAAGCACAGCATCGAAGGCCGATATCCATTCCTGAAGCGGGGGCTGAGACCAATCATGTCTGGCTACGGAGACAGACTTACCCCCTGCCCGAAGCAGATTCTCTCGCAGCGGCTGCAGCCGGAATTCCTCAACATCTGTCGCCAACAAATTCAAATCCCCACCTGTTGCCGCGAGCATGGCCGCTGATTTCCCCCCAGGGGCCGCGCAGGCATCCAGCACCCGTTCTCCAGGCTGAGGAGCCAGCAACTGAACACAATAACGGGTAGAGGGGTCAGTAACATACACACTGCCACTCTTCAACAAGTCCAAAGGCAATGCTCCTTTCAACCGGTACCATAAGGGTAAATCCTTCAGGGGTTCCCAGCTCTCCGGAATTTCTGCCGGAGGATTCACCGGATTAATCCGCCCATAGACAGGCGGAGTCTGGGAATTCCACTCCAACATGGCGCGGGTATCCGGTTCTCCAAACTCACGAATCCAACGGTTCACCAACCAGCTGGGTGTTGAAAACTGCACAGCCAATGGTAACTTTTCACGTCCGGCATCAAACTCAGTTTTCCGCCGCACAGCATTTCGCAACATTCCGTTCACCACACCACGCGCGCGCTTCGGTGCCAGACGCACCGTTTCGCTCACAGCAGCGTGCTCAGCCTGGCGCAGCACAAACAACTGACAAAGCCCCATCAGGACCAGCCAGCGCATTTTCTCCTCCAGCTTACCCGGGCGCAATTCCTTGCGAATGTGGTCAAGCCAGCTCATGTGGCGCAGCGTATCATAGACAATCGCCTGCAGCAAAGCTCGATCGGACGCGTTTAATTCATTATCAGCAGCAGCGCGTGCCACCAGGGTTTCAGCAAAAATGCCACCCTGAACCCAGCGCAACAGACACTTCCATGCAAGATAGCGGACTGTAGGAGCTTCCTTCATACACAGTTAATCCATTTGTAACGCCTCATACAATGGGAGAACACCATTCCACGCAACAATTGCCCCTTTGATTCCATCCTCAGACCGTGGTTCAAACACAAGTCTGCCACCAGCCGATTCCAGAATGACTCGAGCGGCGGCGAAATCCCACAAACTGATACGGTCCTCAATATAAGCATCGAAGCGACCGGCTGCTATATAACAGAGAGTCAGCGCGGCTGATCCCAGAATCCGGATTTTGCGCACCTGACGCGATATATGAGCAAATCGGCGGATTCCTTGCTCCCCAGAACCATCGTGAGAACCATGACCGATAAACACCACTGCCTCATTCATTTTTTCACGGTCAGAAACGCAGACAGGCTTTCCATTCAATGTGGGCACCTGCCCGGCCACTGCAGAAAAACACTCCTGCTGCATTGGATCATACACGCAACCCGCTACCAGTTTTCCGCAATGCAGCAATGCGATACTCACACAAAAAATCGGGATTCCGTAAAAATAATTTACAGTACCATCGATGGGGTCTACAATCCAACAAAACTCAGCAGAAGACTCACCAGTGGAACCTTCCTCCCCCAGTACAGAGCTCTGGGGGAATGCCGACAGGAGATAATCTGATATAAGAGCCTGACTTTCCTTATCAAGACGCAATTTGATATCATGAGCAAAGGCCTCATCCACTTGCTTGACAGTGTAAAACTGACGGCGTAAAAACTCGCCGGCAATTTTTGCAGCTTTTTCTGCTACCTCCAGGTAAACGATATAATCCAGCATCATTCAGCTTTTTTCTCAAGTTCAGACAACGCCCTTTCCTGTGCCTCTTTCAACGCTTTCTGCTTTTCCTCTTTCTCTTTCTTCATAATAGCGCGTAACTCTGCTCTTGATTTATCAAAAATCTCTCGCGCCAGCTTTCCTGCAGCATACGACAACAAGGGTTTGAGTCGCTTATCATCAGCCTTCTGCGGCGCATCATACCCCATCCAGACAAACACACACGCATCACGTGGGCGATATACCAGGGCCCACTGTCCAGCACCATCCGGCAAGGTTTCATTCAAGGTAACAGGTAATCCTTCTGAAACCTGGAATGGAGGCAGAGTGGATACAATCTTGGCAGCCTGTCGTAATATATACTCCGACGCGCGCGCTGGTTCGTATTGGTAAATCAACTGATCATTGGCATTCCACACCTCATTCACCATACTCAGTCTGTACCCGCGTCCATCATTCAACAGGCAGAACAACGTCCGAGCCAGATCCAGGCGGCGGATTTCATACATTCCATTATAAAGTTGCAACTCGTGCTCACGGGAAGGAATCGTAATCGGCAACTTGAGAGACTCATAGAATGAGTGAACAGCTTGATACCCCAGCCGGCGTCCGGTTATTTCTGTGCTTTTTGTCACAATATGCATATTCTCTGCCCCTGGCAGACAGGCACAGCAGAAAAGTAACGGAGCAGCCACCCGACCAGGCATGATTTTATCAAGCCAGCGTTCACGTCCATCTGCCGCATTTCGCCCCCCAACAAGTGCAAGCACTTTACCCCGATGATTCAAGCGAGCATCCACCGAAAGAACGCAACACTGCAGAAGCCCCGTCATATCATTATCCTCACCACGCTTCTTCATATCAGCAGGGCGTTTCCTCGCAGCAAAGTTATTTTTCACCGCAAGAGCCATCTCTGGAGTCAATCCGGCTAGCCAGGCTTCAGGATAGGACCCGGGGTTTTCCACGGCGACCAATGCTTTTTCCACAGCCTGCTCCACATACTGCTGCAGAGGAAGAATCAGGCTAGAAACAACTTTCACAGTTCCGGAATGCTCAGGAAGCACCTCTCCCATGGACTCCAGTTCGTGCCGGGTCCACATGACAGAATAAGACCTTATCGGATTTTCTGTGTCGTTTAACTTTTTCAGGACAATCGGTGCAGCCATGGCAATGTTACACTCTTCCTGTGTAATCATCTCACAATCAAGCATACGCTGCAAGGTTTCAGCCTTGACTCGGCGCGCACTATCCATACTGCGTACCGGGTTGTACAATGACGGGGCTCTCACCAGACCAGCCAGAGTCGCGCATTCTACCAAATCCAGTTCCTTCACCTCCTTACCGAAGTAATGCCGCGCAGCTGAGCGGATGCCGTAACAATTCTGCCCATAGAAAATACGGTTCAGATACTGTTCAAGTATCGTTTTCTTATCATACCTACCTTCTATACGAAGAGCCAGCATGGCCTCCAGTATTTTCCTATCCATGGATTTACTGGTAAGCTCAAACACATTACGCGTAAGTTGCATCGTAATAGTCGAAGCACCCTGTTCATAGCTCATGGACATGATGTTGCGCATGAGAGAGCGGATTACGGAAGTAATCACAACCCCATCGTGTTCAAAGAATCTTTCATCTTCACGCGCCACAAATGCGTTCACCAGATGAGCAGGCAACTCGTCGTACGATACAAATGTCTTATCTTCATCTGAGATGGAAGCGATAAGACTCTTGGTCGAATCATAGAGTTGGCTGGAACCAGTACCGGCGTTGACACGCCCGAGATCATACTGCCATGCGCGGTATCCATACACACCCAGCACCACCAGCAGAAACGAAAGTAAAACTACCAGAACTGACGCAACAAATATCAGTTTTTTCTGCCCGACGGAGAAAATACGGTACCAGTGTTTCCGGCGATTAGGTGAAGCGTAGTACGACATACGGAAAATACAGCATTACGCCTGAGGAGCAGCCTCTGGTGCAGGATTCTGTTGTTCTGCTTTCTGCGGTTCTGCATTCTGCGGCTGCGGTGCCGGCATATTCTGAGCACCCATCATGTATTGCACATTGGCAGAAGGAGCCCACTGCGGGAATTCGCTCTTCAGTGTCTGTTCATACTGAGCAGCCTCTCCCTCTTTATTGCACTTCTTGAGCGCATCGCAGATTTTATACAAGGCAAGAGGTTTCAACTCCTTGTCACTGACCACATTAGCCGTACGGCCATAGTATTTAGCGGCCTCACTGTATTGAGCGTCGATATAATAAGCATCACCCAGCGCAATAAACAGTGTAGATTTGATAGGGCCGTCAATACCCATGGCAATAGCAGTTTCGCACACCTTACGAGCATCAGCACCGCGGTTCAGGCCGATAAGCAACAATGCCTGGTCACGCATTCCTTCAGCGAGACGATACGGCTGTTTCTCAACCGCAACATACTGCTCAGCAGCCTCCAGGCCACGAGCAAACAGGCGGAGCTCCAGACGGGCACGGGCGAGACTCTTCCAGACAATCGGTTCAACCTTGGGGCGTTCCTGCTCAGAACCATCCGCAGCCTTATACTTCTCGCGAGGTTCTCGTACCAGCGCATCGGAAAGATACTTGTTGGCAGCAAGATAATCCTGGCTCTGGAAACGGGTCCAGCCGCACCAGCGGAGAATAGCGGGGGGCAAAGCGTTATATGATGCAGAATTGCTGCTTTCCAGTTTTTCAAGTGCAGACTTCAGATTCTCAGCATCTTTCATCTTGAAGAAGCACTGTACCAGACGCAAATCCACCAGAGATGCATACTGTTCCGGATAAATCGTGCGAGCCTCCTGGAAATGTGGCACTGCTGCCGCAGGGTCTTTTTCTGCCAGCACTCCGGCTATGTGATAATGAGCCTCTGCAAGTGCCCCGGGTTTGGTCTGGGTTCCCTGCTTTGCCATTTCTTCACACTGCTTGATAAAGCCCTGGTAATAATGCATCATCTTATCTGCATCCTTGCCGGAGCAAAGTTTTGCGGCGCGCTGCCAGCAGACCACCACCGAATCAGAATCCGGATAGTCGCGGATAACTCGGTCATAATCAGCCAGGGCTTCTGTCACTTTACCCTGCTTGCCAAGGAAAGTGCCGCGCAGAGTAAGCGCTTCCGGCATGCGGTAATCAGCAGAATACGATTCAATGTATTTCGTAAGAGTCGGCAGAGGGTCGAAGGTATCACCCTGAGCTGCCGTCCAGGCCTTCTTATACATGGCATCAGGCCGGACAACCTCTGGAAGGTTATCAAAATTCAAGGCATCAAACTGACGCGCCGCAGCTGTTGTATCTGACAACATGAGGCGGTCGGCATACATCAGACGCACCAGGTCCACACATGGCAGAGCCACAGTGGAAGAACCGGGCACTGCGTATGTTGTTAGATATTTTTCTGCCTGCTGGAAAAAATTCACACCTCGTACCTGCTGCACGCAAATCATACGACGATACCCGGCATCGGCCGCAAGCGGCGAACGCGGCTGCGCTTTTTCTGCCATTTCAAACCAGAGTGCAGCCACCTCGTACTGCTTACACTCCATTGCAGACTGCCCCACGATAATGGAACGGCGCGCCTCCTTGGCTGGATCATCCAGACTACGGGGATGAGCTGATGCCCGGCGCACCACCTCAGCATACTTACCGGCCTTATACAGTGAAAGGATATTCTCCATCTGCCCTTCAGCCACAAATTTCTCCATCCCCTTCATGGTTGCCAGACGGTTATAGAGCTGCTGAGATTCATCATCCTTTCCCAGACGCGCAGCCAGGCGCGCGGCCTGCAGCGTGGCGGTGCTGCGTACGCGCTCATCCAGAGCTTTCATCACCAGAATATTCCGGAAAAGAGCGTATGCCTCAGCATCATTCCCGTCTTCTGTCTTCATCTGCGCCATAGACAACAGAGATGTCTGCAGAATCAGCGGGTCTATCCCCTGCATCACCTGCAGTGTGTTGAAAGTCGATTCTGCGTCCTTACGCTTACCGGATTGAAGCTGAGCGCGGCCAAGACGGTACAAGGCATCGTTGCGAAGCTCGGTACGCTGGGTCTCACGCACCGTGATGTGGTAATAACCGATAGCTTTCTGCCACATCTGCCGGTCTGTTGCCTGATTAGCAAGCTTGTAGGCCGCCGCAGCTGCATATTCCCCTTTATGATTATTGGCCAGCTGCCCGAGGGTCTTGTTGGAACCTGCTGCATCGCCACCCTCTGCCTGGCATATTGCCTGCAGATAAAGTGCCTTTTCGCGCTGCGATGATTTCGGGTACTTTGTGTTGAATTTACCAAAGAGCTCAGCCGCACGCATCATTGCCTGTGTGCGAGCCATCGAATCCGGCGTATTTCGGGCCTGAATATAAAGCTGCTCCGCAATAGCGTAACCATCAGCCTCTGCATTGGCAACAAGAGGCGCATCATTCTGTTGAGCAAAAGCCGGAACCAGGGGTAAGCCCAGAACCAGCATGGCAGAAATTCGTGTATTCATAATAGGGATATTGAGTAGTATTGAAAAAATCAGGCAAATGCCCGGAAGCTGTTACTTCTTAGCTTCGGGCATCTGCTTTGAGAAAGAAACATTCCAGACCCCCGCCTGGGAGCAGGTGGAAATCACGTCGGCCATACGCTGCCAACTCATCTGCGCATCACCGCGAATACGCACGGGCTGGTTCGGATTCACGGCTATCATGCGCTGCAGCATCCCGTGCAGTTTCTCCCGTGTGAACACCTCGCGATCAATTGTGATAATCAGATCTCCGTCTTCCTCTCGCGCGTTGATGATGATTTCATCAATAGCGCGCGAGGTCTCTTCTGTCGACTTCGGCGCTGTGGGGACCTTCACTTTCAAATCCTGTTCATTCAGGATGAATTTCTGGGTCACCACGAAGAAAATGAGCAGAAGGAACACCACATCCAGCATAGGGGCAAGCTGGAATCCGATGGGTTCCGGTACCTTGGTGTTAAACTTCATAACTCCTGGTTTTTAACAATAGGCTGACATTAAAAATCATCCTCTTCCATCACTTCCTGACTCGTACCACGCTGATAGGTACTGGAAAGGCGGCGTTCGCGATCCATCTGTACAGCAATTACGGAAAGAATATGAGTCACCGCCACTTCCATATCAGCAATTCGTTTCTGAATCCGGCTGCGGAAGAACACATAGGCAGCGGTCGCAGGAATAGCCAGCACCAGACCACCAGCGGTGGTAATCATAGCTTCAGCAATACCGTGTGCCATCTGCATCTGCTTCACACCCTCGAAATTACCAGCAGCCATTTCCATGAAGGTCTTCATCATACCCACTACTGTACCCAGCAGACCAATCATGGGAGCAATCGCGCCAATATCGGAAAGCCAGTTAATCTGGCGGGTCAGAATATTGGTCTGGCGGGCACCTTCAGCAGCGGCAACTTCGCGCACCTCATCAATATTCGCGCGCGGATTGCGCTGCAGGAACATGACTATCACATGCATCGTAAGAGCAAAGCTCGAACCATCGCGCTCGCACATACTCATAAGCCCTGCGTAATCCTTGCGGCGGATGCAAGACTCCACAGACATCACCATGCGTGTGGGCAGCACAGCAGAGGCCCGCGTCGTCCACAAGCACACAAACATGACCATAAACGCAATAACAGAAAGGAAAAGCAAGGGCCACATGAGGGGGCCACCCTTTTCAAAAAGCTCCATAAGTCCCCAGCCCATGGAATTGATGGGATCGGCTGTCGAAATGATAACTGGCATATTCACGCGCGAAGTATAAGCCAAACGCATCTCAATTTCAAGCAAGATACCTGTCTGTATTGTTTTTTTACCCGGTTCTGAGGGAAAATATTGTTGCAATCCCTGCCCCGGAGGCTTAATATAAGCACATGCAGGATACTTCTCTTTATAGAGCCTGGGCTGAGGTCGACACTTCTGCCATGCGCCATAATCTCGCCGTTGTGCGGCGCTTTCTCCCCAACCATAAACAAATGGCTATCGTGAAGGCAGAGGCCTATGGTCATGGTATTGAGGGTGTGGTAAAAGCGCTTGATGACTGTGAGCTGGAATTCTTCGGCGTGGCAACCCCGGCAGAAGCCGCGCGCATTCAGGCGGCAGGCTGCAAGACATGTCCGTTTATTCTGGGCCCCTGTTTCCCGGCTGAGCGGGAAATGATTGTGCAGAATGGATGGCGAGTCGCGCTTTCCAGTCTGGAAGAAGCAGAGCATTACAATTCTCTCGGGCAGCTTTACAATAAAAAAGTACACCTGCACATCAATGTCGATACCGGCATGGGCCGCGCCGGCCTGCTTCCCCACACTCTGGGCGAGATGGGTGCCCGTTTCGCAGATTTCGAAAACCTGGACATCGAAGGCGTTTATTCTCATCTCTCTGCTGCGGCAGAGGACATTTCCTTCACCCACAGCCAGATACGCAGTTTTGAAAACGCCGTCGCCGAACTCAGCACCTATCTGAATATTCCCTACAGGCACCTCTGCAGCAGCTCCGGCGTATTCAATTACAAGGCCCCCTGCACCAACATGGTGAGACTGGGCCGCATTCTGTACGGCTACTCTCCCATGCCTTCGCCACACAACCGGGAGCTGCGCAACACTCTCACTCTGTACAGCCGCGTTACTCTGCTGCGCACTCTGCCCAGCAATCACGGAGTATCCTACAATCACACCTATATCACCTCCGGTCCCACCCGCGTAGCTACCATCGGTCTTGGTTTCGGCGATGGTTATCTGCACTACCTTTCAAACACTGGCGCACGCGTCTACCTGAATGGTGAGTATTGTCCGGTGCTCGGCCGTGTGACCATGGATCAGATTATGGTGGATGTCACCCACATGACCGGGGTACAGCCTGGCGATGTAGCAGAAATCATGGGCCCCAATGTTCCCTGGGAAGAGCTGACCGCCCGCGCAAAGACAATCCCCAGCAATATCATCACCAGCATCACCGGCCGCGTTCCCCGCGTCTATAAGGATTAACACTACAGACCGATAACTTCACCCCTCTCTCATAAATGCATTAAAAAGCCGGCACTCAGGTCAGACCTGAGTGCCGGTTATGATTTTTCGCTAAGCGGTTTTCCTTACAGAGCAGCCTTGATAATAGCAGCGAAGGAATCAGCCTTCAGAGCAGCACCACCTACGAGAGCGCCATCGATATCAGGCTGGCTCATCAGCTCGGCAGCGTTGTCGGGCTTCACAGAACCACCGTACTGCAGACGCACAGCCTCAGCAGCGGCAGCACCGAAAGCCTCGGCGATGACGCCGCGGATGAAAGCGTGAGCATCCTGAGCATCAGCAGAGGAAGCGGTCACACCAGTACCAATGGCCCATACGGGCTCATAAGCGATAACCAGACCAGCAACTTCCTCTGCGGTCAGGCCCTCGAGACCTTCCACAACCTGGCTCTTGAGCACAGCCTCAAGCTGGCCACCATTGCGCTGCTCCAGAGTCTCACCGATGCAGTAAATCGGGCAGATACCGGCAGCCAGGGCCTTCTTGATTTTCTTGTTGATGTAGGCGTTGGTCTCGCCATGGTACTGACGGCGCTCGCTGTGGCCAAGCACCACATACTTGCAGCCCAGTTCATTAAGCATGCAGGTGGAAATTTCACCAGTGAAAGCGCCGTTGTCGCGGTCGCTCACGTCCTGAGCGCCCACACCGATGCAGGTGCAACCGTTAAGGGTTTCCATAACAGCAGGAATCGTCACAAAGGGAGGAACGATTACCTTGTCAACAGCCTTGCACTCGCAAGTAAGTTCATCCTTAAGAGCGGCGAGGAATTCCTTGGCTTCCTTCGGGCCCTTGTTCATCTTCCAGTTAGCGGCAATGATGGGGGTACGGGACATAGTAGTATAAATGTCTTGTTATGACGACGCACAGCCTACCCTGAAACGGCTCCAAAGTCAAGTCCAAAACTCTCTCTCGGCACAATATGCACAGGTTCCGGCAACCCAAGGCTCAGGGGCGGCACAAGTCGGCAGTTGATGAATCAGGGCTGGATAAGTCTGAATACAACATCCTTGGTTTCCCAGAACATACCTTCACCCCCGCCACGGGATTCTGCTGAGCCAAGCGTGTATGTGCAAAAATCGAGCTTATAAGTCGTGAAACTTTCGTAACCTTCCAGGGTCAGCTCAGCTGTGGATTGACCTGTTTTTTTGTAAACCCATTTTGCGCCTGTATCATCCCCGGGAAATCGATTGGTATCACACTCATTGTTGGTCCCGAAAACAGTCGACGTTTCCAGCGTTTTGTCAGTAACACGTTCCCAGGCTCCCCATTCAATGGGTTGACCATCTTCCCCTTCGCGGTGCATGGCAAGGCGGAAGTCCAATTCTATTTTCTGACCTGCCACCGAGGCGGGAGATTCAAGCACGAGTGGGCGGCGGGTATCAGCTTCTGTTTCGGTTGGCGTAGTGCTGCATGAAGCGACTGCGGCAGCTGCCAGTAGTACGGCGCAAATATGTTTTATTGTCATCTTGTTACGTCTTCTATGCTGTTAAGTGTTTCACCTGCATTCCTATCGGACCTCCTGTCCTTTGTGTCCTCTTGTCTGGCAGAGAATAATGCGAAATATAGCAGTATTTCCCCCTGAAAACAAGGAAATTGTTCCTCTGGCAACATCCTTTAGAGAAGCACCGAATTCACCAGATAGCGGCTCATGGCACCAATTGCTTATTTACGAATCTTTGCCCCTGCTCTTCTTATCAGATTTATTCTTTCTCTTCTTTTTTAAGGAAACCTTTGCGCCTTCCTCTGAATCTGAATTCTGTTTTTCCGCAGCATCCTTTGCCAGAGAAATCTTATCAACCAGTTCCTGGTATGTAGTCAGAATCGCCGGACCAACCCACTCGTTACCTGTATAACTCCCCTTGCCAATGGACTTCTTTTCTCCGGTGGCGGCATCGCGCATCATCATTTCCCCTTGTTCATAACTGAAATACGCCAGGGGAATTCCCTTTGCATCTGTTGCTCGCAAATCGTAGGTGCCATAACTCTGCTCCTTGCCACGGGCATCTTTTTTGAACAAGGCTTCTCGTGCTTCACTGTGAAACACATTGATTACCGGGCATTTGACAGACAGCGAGCGCTTCTCCGTGGCAGCATTGGGGCGAGCCTTGCCTTTCTTGTTATCAGCGGTACAATTTTTCTGTTCCGGTGGAAAATCAAGGTACATCACCAGCTCCGCCCCACTGCCGGTCAATTTCTTGTGCACAGGAATCAGTGCTTTCGTTATCGTCTCCAGCTTATCTTGCTGATGCGCGTTGTACCCCAGGTAAAAAAGGAAAAACACCTTGGCATTCTGGTCATATTTAGGCGTATTTACCACTACCCCCGAAGCGCGGCGACTGGATTTGATAAAAGAAGCTATGGAATCAGCCTTGGCTGCATAGGCTTGCGGAACTGAGGTAAAACAGATTACACTCCCCAGTAGAATGCTGCATTGTTTCAAAAAATGGGACATAGTAAAAAAACGGCTGAAATATCGCAGGTTTACATCACCACCCGGTATGTAATCCACTTATAACACCAACTCAGCCCCGCGTCAATCCGTTTCACCCGCCTTGCTCCCACAAAACCATACGTATCCCAAAGATTTGGCACACGTGGATTTACGATTGACGAATAGGAAGTTAGCGGCTTACACCGATAGAACCACGAATGCATGCTTACTGCCGATGGTGAGACGGATGATACCACACTATGATTTTTCACACAGAACAGTATGCCTTTATGTCGTTTAAGACTATTTTTCCATGTTCTTTGGGACACGTATACCACAAAACAGTGTTATCTTCCGGATTTGACCATTGAATAAGCGTCTCTCCAAACAGCCCCGGACTCGGTTTTCACACGCCACCGCATTGAACTTGCTGCTTGCAACACCTGCCGTATTCTGATAACATGACACCGCAATAAATACATATTTTTCTATACTATGAATCTGAGACCTTTTATCGCAGTCTCTTGTTGCATGCTTTCGCTTTTTTCTGCAAAAGCTGTGGAACTCTTTTACCCCGGCAATCCGGACCACCCGGAATTCGGCGATAAACGGTGGTATTTCAAATATGAGAGCGTCCTGATTCGACTCATCCAGAAAATGGATGGCAGCGAGACTTCACGTCAGGCTGTCATTACCCGTATCAAAGAACACCCCGAGGAAGTAAATGACAGGTGGATACACGATGGCTGGAGTGGTACACCTCTGACAGAAGCCATGCGTAAGAAAGATAAAGAAATTGTGTCTCTGCTGCTCTCTAATGGGGCTATTCCATTCCCGCCTCCCGGTACCTCTTTCTGGACGGACTATGCAGAAGGCAAACCTGAATATGCAGAGATTTTCTCCATCATTCAGGCGGCTCAGAAAAATTATCCCGTCTACACGAGTATTCTTTATTCCGATGTTTATCGTAAAAATGAGTATCGTAAACGTCTCAGCCGTGACCGACGGAATTTTTGAGCACAGCCAGAACCGCGCAAAACACCATTCAGACTTCAATGGAGTCTCCTCCCCTTGCAGCCCTGTTTTCCGATTTTCCCCGCACTAACAGCTTACCGAGTATCCCAGATTGACCGACAATTCCAGCAACACGATGAAGACCACATTATTTACCCTTATCCTTACCGCTGTGGCAGCCCTTGCCGCAGATATGCCCATGCTGAACGAACGCCTGATTCTCGACCTCCCGGAGGAAGCTCAATACGGGCAACGCACCACCGCGCTGATGGCAGCAGAGCCTGGAGACGATGAAACGCTGATATGGATAGGAGATAATGATGACCGCATCGCTGTATATGCCAAGGAACTCGATGTGCTGGCCGATGCCGATTTCGATAAACAAGCGCGCGAGTTCCTCGATGCCTACAACGAAAAAGCACCGCTGTACGAAATCAAGGCTCTGAACGCCGATATATACTACGCACTGCGCAAAGAAGCCCCAGCCCGAGCCACAGGTGCAGATATGTTCGGCGTAGCGCTTGTGCGACACCGCGACGGCTCACTCATCCGCGTGCAGATTCTGTTTGCCGCGAACCACGTCAGCAACCCGACAGCATGCAGAAACTGGACGGAAAACGCCTTCCGCGGCATGCGCTTTGGCTCAGGCTCTCGAAATTCCGCCGCACGAAAAGATGAGCTCAACTTCTTCAATGAGCTGGTGCTGGAAGTTCCCGTACCGGAGGGATATGTGCGAACCATTAACCCCGGAGTCGATTTCACCTTTACCACCTACACAAAGCTGACCACCTGGAACGCCCCCATAGATTACTTTGCCATCTACCTGGGAAGCCATCCGGACTTCGAAGAACGAAAAGGCGCCCAGATAATAAAAAGCACCGCAGCTGGGAAAAAAGCATCCTGGTTCTGTTTTTCACCCAGACCAGGCACCTATACGGCCGAATGCTGTGTACGCATGTCCGGGCTGCTGAATTTCAGCGAGCCGCCGCTGTACATGCATCTCATCATTACCGCCCCATCTCCGGAGAAACGGGATGCTCAGATAAAGCAGCTTAAACAACTGAAGAAAAAAAGCATCCCCGCCACCCCGAAAAAGTAATCGGGAGATCTTGTTAATGGTTGGCAATGGTATGTTGAGTCTGTAAAATCAAATCTATATGTACACAGAGGAAAAACAGGCAGCCGGTTTTATTCTTGGGATGGATGAGACCGTGCTTTGGACTGAGCGCAGAACACCCCGCTGGGATGCGGAGAAAATCACCATATCCTGCGCCATAGTGATTCTCGGTCTGCTCTTTGTACTGGCTGGAAGTAATGCCGGATACTTCTATAGGCTGATTATACTTGGGGGACTGCTGTGGTTACTGCATAGCATGCTGCGGCGCGAAACCCGCACAGTTTACATTCTCACAGATAAACGGGCTCTCATCGTAGAAGAGTCTTTCTGGGGCAGCAGACCTGCTGCGGTATCCGTGCCGCTGCAACCGCTGCTCATCGCCTCGTGCAAACGCCGGGGCAATGGTCGCGTGGATTACCACTTTGTAAAGTATACAGAAGGTTACAGGCGTTCCAAAGACGGATTCCTGAATATCAGCTCGTCGGCTGAGCTGGAAAAACACCTTGCCGACTTAAGACTTAGTCTGCCGACTGCCGGTGAATCACGCTACTTGACTGAAGTTCCCCGCCCGACTCCCATCGGCAATATCATCGGCTATTACCTTTTTCCTCTGGACATTCTGGCAAGATGGATTATGCATGCAGATTCCGTAAGGTGGTGGATGTACCTTTTATCAGGCGCAGTGCTGGTCGGAATCCTGCTGGAACTGCGCAGTTTTCTGCGTCTGTGGCGGCAGCCATTCCTTATCTTCAGTCCCGATACGAAAGATGACGATTCTCAATAAATTCGCCAGCAAATTATAATGACCTTGCCCGCCATCCACAGAATCCTTACCACCGCAGTCCTGTACCTTGCAGCGTTGGGGCTGAGTTCGTGTACCATCACCTCAACCGGGTTCTGGTTAGATGAAATAGGAAAGTTAGAGCAGAAAGAACATCCGGACAGCGAACTAAGGCAAGTGTACCAAGGCCCGGACTATGTGTACGTGCAAATCCCCATAGTATTTATTCAGAATAAAGAGCCCATTATCAGGCATCTGAATATCATAGAAATGTGTACAAACGGGGTTCCTTACATATACCCCAACAATAAGAAACCTGACATTAGCACACCCGAAAATTACTTTCTGCAAATCCCATTGTACTCTATAAAACAAGGAAATGTACTTTCTGCCCTGTCCGGGAGAGAAAAGCCTGATTCCCAAATACGGCTACTTTCAGCAAAAGAAGTTGATTTAACCACTTGCGTAAGGCTTCCGGATGCAAAAGTCTCCTGCCCATACGAATTATTGACCTCGCAACGCACATGGGGAAACCAGTTACGCCGTCCCTTGGCATGGTGCTGTATGGCGGCAGATATACCGCTTTCCGTCATTGCCACTCCTATAGGTTGGATAGTCGATATCGTGTCCTATCCTTATTCCGATTGATTGACGCCACAGATAAACCAGGGGGCATCTCAATAACATGCCCGACCAACGCAACAAAATGCCAGCCGCAAGCGTCTATTTATTAGAAAATCTGCACTTTTCGCAATTTTTTTTTGTTGTGGATTCGGTGCCGGGAAGTATTATCTAATGTAAAGGAGATAGAGAATAATGAAGACAATTTTCCACAAAATCCTTGCCACCACAGCCCTGTGCCTTGCGGCGGGAGCCGTAACAAGCTGTCAGCACAACCCCGCCTGCCATCACCTGCTTACCGGGGATGATTATTGCGAGAAATGCTACAATCTGCAAGCGGCATACAGTGAACTGGTACAGACCTTAGAGCGAAGGAATTTCGAAAACGGCTGGATTCATGCCTATACGCTGAAGGAGAACGACCTCGTTGTCATCATCTATGGTTCTCCCAGTGGCCGGATATCCTACAAAGCCGAATGCTATCGTCTGGCGCCCGGGGATACCTTCAGACAAATCAGCACCATTTACCTCGGAGAGTCCATAGATAAACCACACCTCTCAGGGGATAGTCTCCGGTTTTCCTGCGCAGTATGCGGTGAGCACCACACATGCGACATCAATCAAGATGCCGAACTCAGCTGCCGCTGTATCGAGCCATGATATCACCTGAATATCAAAAAACTCGGTACTTTCTGCAAATTTTTGTTGCGGGTTCGGAGCCGGAAAGTATTATCAAGGGTAGGAGGAGATAGCGAGTGAAAATAAGGCAAACAAATAAACAAGTCCTGAAGCCGACAGACCTGCGGAATATCTGCCGCAAAAGTCAATCTTATCAAGCTCCGCCTGCCATCCTTCCTTGGCTGCCATTGATTGTAGCCTGTGTCCTGGAAACCATGTGGGCCGTCTCTCCTGGTGGTACTGTTTTGGGTGGTTTCAGTCTGCTGGCGTGTATCCTCATGGCCAGTGTCAGTTTGATAGTCGGTATTATCATGCTTATCGAATGGGAATACCCTTTGCGCGCCGTGGGGATATTGTTATGCACCATTTTTCTACCGCTTTTGTTGATTGTGTTATTTTTTGAAGTTTTGCACCTGAATTTACTCCTTCATTGAGTATAGTTCTGTAACAGATACACGCTTAGTTATTTCCATGCCTCGATTCGCCATAAAACCTGCCACTGGAGTTTTTCTAAGCTATACATGTAAGATCATAGCAGCTTTTATGGTTCACTTCCTGCTATTTTGCCTCGATGGGCGTACGATACAGATTGAACAATATCTACCCTTGCACCTTGGTGAACAGCTGTGTAATCTTATATACCCCGGCCTTATCATAGACGGCGAAACTGCCTATGATGTTGATATGCTGGATTCTTGGCTATTCTGGGGACTCCTGTTGCTTCCTCTGTACTTCTTCCTTTGGGGGCGAAATGTTACTATCGTTTATTTCTGCCTGGCTATTCCTCTTCTGGCAATGCTCATTTGACCTGTTTCTATATAATCGGCTCATCCCCTTATTGCTAAACTCGCAGGGCAAATAAAAAACGAAACGCGCAACAAAATGCCATCCACGCTTGAACAGAGGGGAAGAAATTGATATAATGCCCCGTAACAGATACACGCTTAGTTATGACCAAGTTCCGATTCTCCAAAATCCTTGCCACCACAGCCATCTGCCTTGCGGCGGTGGGGGGGAGTTCGTGTCGCCTGGCCTTGCATACGCTGCCGGATTACGTTGGGAAACAGGAATTTGAGCTTTATGAGGAGGAAGAGCCGGGGTATGAGGTATACAGCTGTAAGGATGTGCTCTATGCGAAGTTGCCCGGGTATTATGCACGCCCCCGCGTTGCACTGTTCCAATTGTATGATCTGAAGGACGACGAGTGGGAAAATGGATTTGGCGGACCACCGTCGCCCCGCTCTCACTTAGCGGAGTCTACCCTGTATTTCCCCTTAACCCGGGAACTGGTAGGCTTGTGGAATGAGCGGAATGCGAAAAAGCCTTTGCGCTTTGTGCGTTATCAATCCGGGATGCTCACAGAGGAACAGATGAAGGAAAAACAGGGTAAACTCATTGCCCATGGCAGCATTTACGGCGGGCTGGAGACGGACATCTGCGAGGCTGCCACGCAGAAGAGCTATGCTCACTACGCCTTGAAACCCATCGCCATTCCGCTGGAGTTAGTAGATACTGTTTCAAACATTCCCCTGAGTGCTGCAGCCGTTGCAGCACACCTTGTTGTGGGAGTGCCGTTTGCACTTGTATATGGCTCTGTGGGGAGTCAGATGCAGAGGCAGAATGCGCCGCAGGCTGAACCAGCTCAGATGCCATCCACGCTTGAACAGAGGGGCGGGAATTGATATAATGCCCGTAACAAATCCCCCCGATCCTACAGCAAGAGCGAAACGTCCCGTAAACAGATACTCGCTCAAAGGCTGCAACATGGTATAGCGTCTAAAAAAGTCCTGCCCTTTATCGAATTGGACCTGATAACAGAATAATGATTTATTTGCTTCTAAATATCAGTTTTTGCCTGTTAGTCTCGGTGCTGACGTTTTATTTTTTCAGAAAACAAGCTCTATTAAGCATGAGTTTGCTGTATACCTGGCAATTCCCCGCGATGTTCTTTTTCGCATTTATCGTTTCGCTAGATGATGCCCTGTTGTTGATTCATCTGTTAGCGATGCTGCTGTTACTCATTACATGCGTGGTGTTGTCCTTCTTTAAGCAGAAAAATAAACCATTGTCATTGATTCTTCTGTTATTACCCTTACTTATCGTATTTCTCATCAATGTGATGGGAGGGCATTTTATGATGAGTTAGGGTATTCATGTGTATACGAACAATGAAATATCCACGCAAAGGAGTAAGCAGCAGCCCCTCAGCTTCTCGTCCCCCAGTCCCTCTGCCGCGCTTGAACAGGGGGCGGGAATTGATATAATACACGTATGAAAACAATCAATCAGCCACTCCATTTTCTACTTTTCTTACTGATGCTTTTTGTCCCTTGTAGCTGTATCAGCTTCAATACAGGGGCCAAGTTAGACAGCATTGGCAAGGCTGTACCATCATTAAGAACCGATGACAACAAAAAATATTACAGATTGAACGATGTTGTTTATCGAGAAGTCATGGTGTCTTATGTGCAGCAGAATCCCCACCTCATCGGTACGGGCTTTATGGGGTATTGGGATTTAGGGGATGGAGATACCCCGGCAGATGCCGCGACCAATGCCCCCCGTCCACAGCTTTATTTGGTGCGCATGCAGGCGGACCGCCCAGATATGCCGGCTTTCATACCTGCATCTCATTTCGATTATTCCCGTGCACAGAAAATTGCAGCTAACGAAGACGTGCCCCGCGTCATACCCCTCGCATATTTCAAAAAGCATGACTGGCTCACCCTTACCCCGAGCCAAAATGACCGAAACCATCATTTGTCTGACCTGCCTACAATTCGCACCACGGGCAACAAAATTCGAGTACCCTTGGCTGTAGTACTTTCATACGGAGTAGATGCCCCTCTTACCGCCGTCGGCTATACCGTAGGTGCTCTTTGGCATATCTTCGTAATTCCCTTTATGTTGATATAATACCCCGTAACAGATACACGCTTAGACATGCACACCATCCCCAGAATCCTTGCCACCACAGCCCTGTGCCTTGCGTCGATGGGACAGAGCTCGTGTGTACGCAGTGACCTGGGCGATACAATTGACAGCATAGGTAAAACTGTAGCCAGGCCACTCCCCTCCCGCATGGGCAGTGATGAGTATCCCCCTTTTGTGTGTACGGTGGCGCTGTATCGTAAGGACGGACAACTCTACATCGACATGCCGTTGGTGTATGTGCCGGAACGCCGTATGGGGATTGACTATGCGCCTCTGATGGGAAGTCCATTCGGGGTGCTCACTCTCAATACCCCCTATACAAAAGAAGAACTGCAGAAGCACCCGGAATCCCGCATCGTTATCACCGGCGAAAATCTGACTATAAAACCGCTACCGACACCAAACAAATGGGGAGAACAAGGTGTAGTCTGTTTCAGAGGGATTACTTGGCATACGGAAGAAGTGAATCCTCGTCTCTTCCGCATGCGAGAAGACAGCAGCAGTGGGGGTAAAGTCGAGTTTCGCGTTGTGCCGGATTTTGATACATCAGAAGCTGAATATCTTGGGCGGTACAACTTTACCGACTCGCGACAGATAGCACAGCTGCTTCCTGCACGCCGCAGCTGGTATAACTATGTGGTCATGCCGTTGACGGCAATCGGTTATGTGGCCGATATTCCCCTGAGCCTGTTTCTCATGCCGCTGAGCTTCCCTTTCAAAGAGTGGATAGAGCCTAACATGGACTACACTCGCGTTTATAACCCCGAACGTCCTGATTTGATGTATGAATAATGGATTCAGCATCCCTCTCCAAAAGCTAGGGACAGGACAAGAATGAGCCCCAGCCTCTTTCAATCGCTTGCAACCTGTCTCGGCGACTTGTCTCGGCGAAGCGCTCATAAGCGCGAAGACGGAAGCCTTGGCGAAGACGGAAGCTCACAGAATCAATAGATTGTAGATTCGCCGCTTGTTTAGTATCCCTAAAAAGTGTTTAAGCTTAAAAAGTTCCTCAAGATTCTGGCCGAACTGTAACAAACGCACAAAACACCACCTTGCACCGCATGACCCGCCCCGGCTGACCAAGGGCTCCACTTCGAGCAAATCCGCCCCTTGCAGCTCTGTTTTTGCGCTTTTCCGCGCTAACAGCTTGTAAAGCCTCCCGGATTCTGGTAACATGACACCGTAACAAATAACCATCTTCCAAATACTATGAATCTTAGACCTTTTGTATGTTCCGTGCTTGTGGCAGCATGCGCCCTGAGCGGTGCTGCGGAGCCACGTTCCAACCAGCCCCGGCAAATCGAAGAGCCTCCAATGAGCTACAAGGGCGAGCCCTATAGACTCTGGATGCTGGCTCACCATAATACCTTGGTTCTTGTAGAGCTGATAGAAGAAACCGTCCTGCCGGTTCAGCATGGCATTTATGAACCGCATCGTATCAAGGCTCGCGTGATTGAAACCATCAAGGGCGAGCCGCTTCCTGATGAATACCTGGAGTACACGAGGACGCGAGAAATTTCTAGGATCGCACAAGGAAAGCAGCCGGGCTCATATCCCCTGAGCGGTCAATTTCTGCTTGGTATCGACAGAAATGCACTCGAAAGGAATACCGAGACAGGATTACTCCACGCCGGGAATCTGAATTTCCGTACGCTCCCCGCTTCATTCCTTCGCCACCTCCCCATGGTGAAGAAGGATTATCCCGAGCTTTTTGAATAAAGCCGCACAAAAAGCCATCTTGCAGCCTAGGAGGAATCCTAGTCTGTTCGCTTGACAGGCCGTGGCACATCCTCCCCTTGCCGCCAGTCTCGGCGTAACGCCCATAGGCGCGAAGACGGAAGCCTTGGCGGAGCCGGAGTGTGTTTTTGTACCACTGGCAACAAAAATGCAGGAAACGCGCAACAAAATGCCCGCCGCAAGCGTCTATATGATAGAAAATCTGGGGCTAGCCCAAACAATGTGGAATTTGAATTTTCATATCACAATAAAAAATTACATGAGAATCAAACTAACATGCCGAAAGGTTGCCATAAAGTTCACGGTCTTATTTTGCGCCACCTTTCTATCTATGTGGATATGCTGCGCGGTGATGGCTCTTGGTGGGGATATTCAGGGTAGAAACCTGTTCATTATCGTTTCTGCTTTTTGCATTCTGAGTCTATACCATATTATCAGTTGTTATCATCAAACCTTGACCTTGTCTGAGTATGAAATTATATTGAAACGAGGCCTTGAAACATGGAGAATCCGCTACGAGGAGGTCGAACGTATTATTTTTCACACTCAGGTATCAATACCTCCTTTCGATAAGCCGGATATTTTCATTCGCTCACCCAAAACAACAATCCATTTCCGGGAAAATTGGTTTGATGACAAGGAAATTTTTCAGCGAGTCATGGACACCATATATCAACGAACTCCGCAGGCGCACGTCGTTAAAAATGGTAAAGGAATCAATGTGAATATGTATACATTCGTTTCTGCATTGAAATATATGTTTATTCCATTCTTAATGCTTTTGTTTCTGTTGAGTCTCTTAGTTTCCTGATATAAGGCAACTTCCTTTTGTACAGAAGCAGATTCATTTTTATAACGCAAATTCCCGAAACGCCACCCTAGAGAAGCAGGAGACCTTTTTATCTCGGCCCAGATATTTCTCATCTATAATCAATGCGCGGCGCCCATCCAGACAAACCGAACGAGGCACATCTATAAGGGTGAGAATATCTTTATCAGCTCGAAGAAATCTGCACTTTCTGCAATTTTAAGTTGCGGATTCGGTGCGGGCAAGTATTATCTTGTGTAAAGGAGATAGTGAATAATGAAGACAATTTTCCCCCGAATCCTTGCCACCATAGCCCTGTGTCTTGCGGCGGTGGGGTTGAGTAGCTGTCAACAAGGTGTCTTCTTACTAGAGGAGTCTCTGTATGTGAATAATACATCCGAGTGGTATGCGGCAGAAAACGATATGACGAATTTTTACCATGTGACAGCAAGACCGGAGGTGAGGGAAAGTTATCTGAATGACTTTCGACAAAGTGCGAACGCTACCACTCGTGCATTTGGTAGAGAGCGTAAGCAAATAATACGAGAGATGGATGCAGCAGCGACTTTGATAAGCAGCATGAGCCAAACAGAAAAAGAAGCTTTTGCCATAACCTACCTGAAAGAGTATAACGAATCATTGGATAAGCATCACATTAGTAACTCCGGTCAGATCCATGATAATAATGGATATACAAACATCAGCAATTGGGATGGCATGTACACGCGCACAGTAGAGCGGTTACCACAAGAGCATCAAATTATTATGAACACCAAAGGCGGAGCAGAGCTGATGGAAGGATATGGAGGCTACATGATTGCTCGACATGTTGCATTTAATCCCAAAATCGATGCAAGCATGAGACGCAAAGCATTGTTTGTTGTTGATTTGTGGAACGAATGCTCTGATGGAGAAAATGGCTACCGCTCACAATGGATAAAAAGAAAACACTAGTTTGGTGTTCGGAAAATAACTAGCCCATAAATGGGAATTTGGAGGAAACAGTATGGTTGAACGTGCACACATTTCAGATATTGCATCATTGACTGCATTAAGATTGGAATTCTTGCAAGAAGACTGCGGCGAATTGAGTGGAGAAATTAAAAGTAAGCTCATAGAAGCTTTGCCAGCTTACTTTGAAAAGAATCTTAACCA
>JAZRKW010000090.1:0-92025 GCA_045646505.1 Akkermansia sp.
TGAATGAGTAGAACGAGAGCCCCGCCGGCATCACGACATCACCCATGCCGGACTCCATGAGCCACTGCTGCAGCGGACTTTCCGCGCCCAGGATATCACTGAGGTGCATGAACAGGAATTCCGCATATTTATAGAAACCCAGCAGCAGAATATGCAGAGCTACATCACCCGCAACAAGCCACCTGCGGCAACGCTCACTACCACAGCGAGCCATCAGCCGCACAGTCCCCCAGTTCAGAGTGGTCACCGTCAGCAGCAGCAGCAGAAACTTCATCCCCATCTGCCCGTAAAAATACAAACTGGCAGCGACAAGAAACAGCTTATAAATCAATGCATAACGCCGCAATGCCCAGCTCATGCACAGAACCGGCAGAAAAAAGAGGACAAAGCTGACTGTAACGAAGTTCAACGAGAGAAATAAAGCTCAGGTGTTATACCTGTTTTACTCGCTCAAGTCAAGGAAATCAGTTATTGAGGACACGCTTCATGACCTCGCAGAAATACCCATCTTCCGGGACAGCAACACACCTGGAGTCTGGAGTAAGAAAATCGGAATCCGGCAGCATGATGATTCGCGTAGCTTCTATGTCATCCGGATTCACATTCTGTGATGGATGCCGCCCGAGAATAGCGATATCTGCCTTCCGCACCGTTTCCGGCAAGGACATGTAAGCGGAATAAGAGCAACGGCCGAGATACAAAACCCTACCATGAGCACTTTCCCACAAGACGATGGGATGATAATCCGCCGCCTTCTTTCTGCTTAATTCAACAGGTGGAGAATAAACATAAAAACGTCCCGCCTGTGTTTCAATGGATTTACCTTCAGCTGAAAGCCCCTGAGCAGGAATAACGAGAAGATGAGACCACATCTGCGAAAGAGTCGAAGCACCGCCACCGGCATTCACACCGGGAGTCGTCACCAATAACGCAGCCGGGGTATATCCGGCATGAAACAGAACAGGAACGGTGGTCATCTCCGCAGTCGTTTCATTTCCGCAATCAATAAGAAGGCCGTGATTACCCAACATCGTGAAACTATTTCCATATCCGGTTCCCTGCACCAGAATCGAATCCAAAGGCATAGGTTCCTGCGCGGGCAGATAGGCAAAGGGCAAGGCTCCGAACCAGGCGACCACAGATAATAACAAAGCTGCCGATTTCTCTGCCGCCCAGGCAGTGGCAACACCCATCCATGGCACACTGGCCAGGGTGATATGCAACAGGCCGCAACACATCACCACAGGTAGCAAGGGAGCTATAGCTATATTAGTCAGAAATGAAAGAGTATTAGCACTATGAAAAAAATACAAGGTGATAGGAACAGAAAGCAACCAGGCACTCAAGGACACGACAATCACCCCTCGCAGTGCCAATTCAAAATTACCCCAGCGCATCTCCCAGGGTGTGCGCAAGGAGATAGGAATGTACTCATCCGGGCCAAACCAGGCTTTCTCAGTCTGACATAAGAACGCAGCCACACAGATGATGGCATACACACCAAAAGAAAGAAGGAACCCGGCTTGTCGCAACTGCACAGGATCTACCAGCAGAATGAGAAGAGCAGCAAAGCTCCAGGTATTCAACAGATTGACGCGCCGGCGCAGGATATACCCCAATAGCAGCACCGCAAGCATCACATAGGCCCGGATGGCCGGCACAGCACAGCCGGTGATAAGCACATACACCCCCACCATCAGCAGAATCAAGGGACGAATGATGACAGGGCGCACGCGTAACAAACGCAAACAGAACCAGAAGATTCCTGAAACAAGCCCCACATGCAGTCCGCTTACAGCAAAAGCATGCAGACAACCGCCCTGGCGAAATTCCTGCATCGTTTCAGCCGCAGCTCCACTCTTATCCCCCAGAACGAGCGCGCAGAGAACCTGATGCGCAGGGCTCGACTCTGTTCCTGGCGGCATCAATCGGCGGGCAAGACGCTCGCGCATGGTAAGCCCCCAGTGCTGAACCGTACGCCAGGAAAGCGGTTTATCCAGTTTTTTACCATCAATGAAATAAAGGGAACAGGAAATCCCCTGTGAACGCATCCAGACAGCGGAATCGAACACCCCGGGCACAGCTGAAGAACGAGGGGCCTGCCACTGAGCCCGCACCTGTACAACATCTCCAGGTGTATAATCCTGCTCGCCGCGCAACACCACACGCACACCATTCCACCCGGTGCACAACACACAACCGCGACGCAGAACACGTTCCACTGTACCTGTCAATTCCACCACTTCCTGCCACTCAACCTGTTGACAAAAGTCCGCCGACCGGGTTTCAATGAGCTGAGTGTGTAATCCTGCCACCAGAGCACACAACAAGGAACAACAGGTAATACGCCACAGGCGGCACAATAGCGACGGCACAAGCGCCAGCGCAGACAATAGATACCACCATCCGCCAGAAATTACTCCACACACCGCCACCAATGGCAGAAAAAGTGGAGCTCCCTGAATATGACGGCGAAAGGCTTTCATTGCAGCCTGAAATATAACATTTTCTCTCAGTAGAGAGCAAGAAAACTTTCTGATAACAGGCTCATTCTATCCAGCAGCGTCCGGGAAGCACGCTAAAACCGAATGACATCTCGAACAGAAAAAAGACACAAAGACACTGATATGAGAACCCTCGTTTCCGCCCCTATTAGCGGTAAACCATAACAGGTCCCGTGAACGAGGATTGCACCGAACGCACCTTGCGCAACGCAGTCAGGAAGATGCCGGCGGCAGCATCAACTTCATCGCAAGTAGAGTAACGGGACAAAGAGAATCGCAAAGACTCGCGGACCTGTTTATCCGGCAGTCCCATGGCCAGCAACACATGGCTTGGTTCAGGTTCAGCGCTTGTGCAGGCAGAACCGGTAGAACACAGAAGGCCAGCCGGCTCCAACAGAAGGAAAAGTGACTCCGCCGATACTCCCGGCACTCGCATATTCAGCACATGCGGCAGACGCGGAGCGGCACCGCCATTGATACAGACCTCAACCCCTTCTGCCAGAAGAGCATTCACAAAACGCTCCCGCAAAGCAGATAATTTCTCATAGGCTTCTGCAGCCTGCAATGCCAATTCTGCAGCTTTACCAAAACCGATAATTCCAGCTACATTTTCTGTACCAGCACGGCGATAATCCTCCTGTGCTCCCCCCGTCAGAAAAGGCGTACACTCTGTACCGGTGCGCACATAAAGCGCCCCGGTTCCTTTGGGGCCGTGCAGCTTATGAGCCGAAAGGGATGCAAAATCAATGGGATGCTCATGCAATGCCACTGGGATTTTCCCGGCAGCCTGCACCAGGTCTACATGTACACGCGCACCGGCTTCATGCGCGGCCCGCGCCAATGAACGCACAGGCTGAATCACTCCAGTTTCATGATTAGCCCAGGCAAAACTCACGCCATCGTGGCCAGGAAGAAGCTCACGCCACTCAGGCAAATCGGCCTGTCCATTCGCCAGAACCGGAGCAGCCTCACCAGTTGCAGTACGCAGAGTAGCCGGGTGCTCCGTAGCCAGGGTTAACACGCGCCGGAACTGCGACAGCGCAGCATTGGTAGCCTCAGTGCCACCAGAGGTGAAGATGATTTCAGAAGCGTGCGCACCCACCAGGGCAGCCACTTGCTCCCGGGCCGTTTCTATTGCCTTCCGGACCTCTTTCCCGGCGCCATAAGCAGCAGAAGGATTATAAAACCGGTCCTGCAGATACGGCAGCATCACCTCCAGTACTTCAGGGGCAAGCGGTGTCGTGGCATTGTTATCCCAGTATATCATACCTCTTCCTGCTGTGATACGATAATATTGAAAACATTCGCCGGCACACAGCGCCGAACCCAGCTCTGCCAGCCCTGCACCCCCACAAAACCACGCACAAATGATGATGAAACGGCTTCCAGTTCCGGCGGCGGCATCAGATACACGGTCTGAATCCCCGGAGCCATACAGGCATTCATGCGGTCCATGGATTTTTCATACTCAAAATCCACCGTATTACGAATTCCTCGCAGCAGATGAGTTGCCCCCTGTCGTCTGGCATAGTCTACAAGAAAACCGTCTGACATCTTCTCCACTCGCACATTAGAAGGGCCGCCCACCAGCATACCGACCAGAGCATCCAGACGCTGATTTTCTGTCAGGAACCCCTTTTTATCAGGATTTACCCCCAGGACAACCACCAGCTCATCAAACAAGGCAGCACCCTGCTCTATCATCCACATATGCCCCATGGTCGGGGGATCAAAACTTCCCGCATATATGCCGATGCGCTTCATACAGGCTCATGATACAACGCCTTTGAATACGTGTCAAGCTTCGTCACGATACTGCATGGGGCCGGCCAGAAAAAGCAATTCGAATCGTTGGACGGCAACAGCATCAAGAGCTGGCCGGCTGAGCAGCCAGAGCGGAATATCCGGCATGCCCCGCTGATATGCCAGCTGCACATGCTGTTGCGACAGCCGCACCAGACCGCAGGATTCATAAAACGCCAGGCGGCGAGCTGTAATTTCATTTTCCACCGGCTCAATTTCGAGAATAAAAGGTTCAGGCAGCAACTTCAACACCCGGTGCCCGAGTCCCTGCCCCCGCCTTGATTCGGCAATAGCAAAATGCTCCACATAGCACAAATCCTGCCATTGCCAATAACTCAGCAGTCCAACAAAACCGATTGCATCAGATATGTGCAGGCAATGAAAGGCCGGATCAGCCAATGCGGCAGTGTGCAGAGCAGTTCCGCGGCGTTCGCTCGCTGGAAATGCACTTTCGTACAAGTTCCACCACTCTTCTGCAAGAGGATGCTGAATATCAGAGATGCGAGTTACCTGCATATCAATGCACCTGTTCCACCGCTGCAGCCCCTATGGGACGCCCGAGAATATACTCAGCTGCGCGGAGGTCCCACCAATCTCGCAAATTAAACAGAGACCACGACCCATAGCGATTTTCCAGAGCATGTGCTGCCATTTTCAGCTGGTACTCAAAGGCTCGGCCCCGGCGCACATATTTATTCGACAAGTCTTCACTATCGAAGATACTTTTATCAATCTTCTGCTGCCTTTGGTAAACGTAACACGCAAATGCAAGATTATCCTGCACCACAAAACAATCTGACTTGAAGTCGTCTATCGTAAAATTCCACTGCGGATGAGATGCCGCATAGCGCATATTCAAATCGCCTGAAAGAGAGGCAGGCTTGCTGATGGTAAAGCAAAGTGCCATGAGCCCCAATGTTCCGCAACAAATACGGGCATGGCGGATAAAACCTCCACTACTGCGCATATAACAAAGCAGAATAACAAGCCCGGCTACCCCCAGCAGCAGGAATTCTGCAGCCAGAATCCGGCGCGGGGTGAATGAATGAGCCTCTATCTGATTATACAGGCGGATATAAACACTGATTGCCAGCAGGAGTGTCTGAGCCAGCAGAACATACCCCAGTGAGCGAGCAAAAACAGTATGACGCACGCTGCCGCGCTGACGATAAAGATAACACAACAAAGCAGCAGCCAGAACAGAAGCCCAGATAATGGATGCAGCCCCCTCATACAGATATTCAGTCTGAGAAACACCATCCGGAACACGGCGGAACCAGAGAAACGCAACATCTGTACTCGTTGCTACGAAAAATGCCAGATTGATACCGATAAGAATCATGAGCGGCAAATGCGGCAGTAAACTGCGCCCTGCCGGGACTTCTCCCTGCGGCACCTGAGGCAGAGGAACCAGAGCTGCTGCCGGACGAGCCACGGTAAACAGGCCGAAGCCAAGAATACCCACCAACCAGATAACAGCATGGAACCAGAAATCCCAGCTGATTTGCAAATACTCCATGATGCGGTTCCACCAGGTTGTGATAAAATCCCAGACGAGCTGAACCACCGGATTTCCACTGGCGAAAATACAGAGGAATGCCACAAAACAGATTACACCAACGGCAATACTGATTATCGTGGGCAAAGCGTTGCGCCAGAAGCCGGGTTTCACCTGGCGAGTACGGTCGCGCCAGAATCGCCACCAGTTACGGTATTCACACTCCTGTTCGACCATTGAAGACTTTCCAGCGCCGAGCATGATGACGAAAAACGGCAGGGTAAGCGCCAGCAGCCAACTGATATGATTACCACTTACCAGCAAAGCAATTGCAGCAATAAGGGCAAGAAAAATAAGGAAAACCATCTCCCGACGGTTAAAATCTGTACGCAATAACAGCAGAGCAGTCATGAATAATACCACTCCTATACCGGACCCTATTCCAAGATATTGCAACCCATGGGACTGCACCAGCGGAAAACACAAATCTGCGGCAGCTGCCACAAGCACCAGCACGACATAAGGCACCCATCCCAATCTCCACCATGTGGGATCACATACTTTTTTCTTATCCATCTCAGACATACTGACTCATCTATAAAGACGCGCGTTCAAATATAATTGTTATTTTTGCCATTATAAATAGCTGCTACATGAAGTTGCAGCCGGCATAGAAACAAGATAATCAGACCTTCCGGAGCCTGTTACGAGAATAAAGATACAAGATACAGACCGCACCAGTATACATGACGACTTCTCCAAGCTCCTCGTTTATGCAATTATGCATGAATTCAGACAACACACTCACCAGCATACTGACAATAGAAAGCAAAAGTTCAAACGCTGGTACGCGAACGCTGCACAGAACATCCCACACCTCTTTCCTGACTTTCCGCCAGATGAAATACACCGCCAGCCAGATCATATAAAGACCGACGCAGACATGAGCAAGCCATCCGTATTCCATATCCTTCCATTTCGGATAACTGTTAACATTCTCAGGGTCAGCAAAAATAAATAAGGTCCGGCCATAATTCACCTCTCGAGCCAGAATAAAAAACAGACAGAGGGACGCAAATATATACAGACTCTTGCGTTCTTTATCTTGAGTTGTACAGGTAATAAAAAGGCCTATGGCAACAATCGCCATCTGCACATTCTCAATAGGACTGTTCTTGAATCCGTATGACTCAGGCAACATAAATGAACACACCATACACACCACTGCCACCACCAGAATCAGCCAGGTAGTAGAGCGCATCTGCCAATCCAGATATTTCCCGATATTCATTGTCTTTTCCATCTGTTTCTCACCATCAGACACAGCAGAAAGCCATGACTGATGCCATCATCAGATTACCCCTTTTATTGCAATCTAGCAAGCAAAACTTGCCAATTATATGCAATTTTCAATAAAATCACTCCAGGAGCCCGGCATTCTCAGCAGGTTCATCCAGTTCCATACGCTTTGCAGGCGTGATTCCGAACTCGCAGAGCTGGTCAATCTGCCGGCACAGGCTGCCGCGTCCGCTGCGGAACTGGCCTTCAGCCGATTCATACGCGTTATTCAGGGAATCAATGGAACGTTTAATTTTCTCCATGCTGGCACCCACAGTCACGCATTTCTTGTACAGAGATTCCGCGCGGCTGATGATATTCTGAACATTGCGGGACTGGCGTTCCTTCTGCCACAGATTGTAAGCCAGCTGCAAAGCCATGAGCAGATTCGTGGGGCTGATGAGAAGAACACCCCGTGTATATGCCTCGCGCACCAGCTCAGGCTGTGCCTGTACAGCTGCGATATAGGCCGATTCATTGGGCATGAACATGAGGACATGCCCAATGGAACCAGGAACGATAGAAACATAATCCTTATCCGCCAGTTCCTGGATATGTTTGCGCACAGAATCAATATGCGCCCTGAGCGCAGCATTGCGTTCAGCCGGGGCGACTTCAGCATCCATCTCCATCCACCTGGCATACGCAGTAAGAGACACTTTGGAATCGATGATAATGGTACGGTTTTCCGGCAGATTCACAACAACATCCGGACGGAACGCTGCACCTTTCTTATCTTTGTATGTCTGCTGAGTCGAAAACTCCTCACCAGGACGCAAGCCACTGCATTCCAACAGACGGGAAAGCATCATTTCTCCCCAGTCGCCCTGCATCTTGGAATCACCTTTCAACGCACGAGTCAGGTTCGCAGCATCCTTGCTGATACCATCAGCGCGCTCCATAAGTTGCTTCACAAGAGTCTCAATACTGGTGCGGGCTGTGGCATTTCCGGTGTTTGTATCGTGAACTGATTTACGCAACACCTCCAACTGTTCCTTGAGCGGCTGAATGACATGACCGAACTGCTCTGCGCTGCTGGCCTTGAGCTGTTCGGTATTTTTCTCCAGAATCCGGCGAGAAAGCTGTTCAAAACGTTCCTCTTGTTGCAGCAGGCGCTCTTTCCACCGTTGTTCATCGGTCTGCATCTGTTGTTTCAGGAAATCATTCTGCTGTTGCAACGAGCTCATGGCAGCCTCCTGTTCCTTGCGGCGCAACGCTGCAGCAAGATACCCCAACAAAGCACCGATTCCGAGACAGGACAATGCCGTTATAAAGAAATAAACGAAATTCATAGAGAGAAAGGTTAAGGATGAGGCCCCTCATACGGCTGAACATGTGGAGAACATAAATCCAGCGATGAATTATAATACGGTGTTTCTACCTTGAACAGCCCCAATAGAGTGTGGAAGAAATGCTCATGCGCCACTATTTTATCAGCATTGCTGCGCATCTGCTGCAATTTCTCTGCAAAATGCGGATTAAGTTTTTCAAAAGCCTCATTATAAAGCACAAACATGCCCACCTTGCAACCACCTGTTGCATGATAGGAAATATGCTGTTCACCCAATGCTGCACGCCCCCACATACCATCGTGGCCCAGATATTCGCCATGATCGCTCACATACAGATAAACAAAAGGACGCTCTCCAAGCAACTCAGCCACGCGGCGGAAATACTCGTCCGTATAGTGAATAGAGCTGTCATAAGCGTTATTCACCAGCTCTGCCTGCGACGCGGGATTCTGGAAATGAGATGCGGCCGGAGCAAAAGGAGTGTTCTCCCGGTCATAATGCTCAAAGGGAGTGTGGCTTCCTTCATTATTGACAAAGAAGAGAAGATTCTGTCCGGCGGGTGTTTTCTGCAAAACCTCCTGCATCTGCGGCACAGAGGTCCAGGGACTCCCCGGAGCATTGAATTTCTGTCTGGAACGGCGCGTCAGCACCAGAATGACGCGGTCGTATTTCAGTTTCTGAGCACAGCGCCGCCCGAAAAACGAATACATTTCAAAGCCATTCGCCGCAAACAAATCCAGAACAGAACCAGTCCGGGGCAACATCTCCGGCCGTGTTTCATTGACATCGCGGCGAGCATCCGTCAGCAACGCAATTTCAGCCTGACAGGTATCACAGGCAGCCGATATACAGGTCGGGAAATTGATAAGATTCTTCTGAGAACGTAACCAGGGCGTAGTATCCCGCTCATACCCGTTCAGACTCATACGGTCTGCACGGATACTCTCGCCCACATGCACCACCAGCACCACGCCTTCCCCCCCTTGCAAGGTATGAAGTCTGCTGGGTTGTTCCGCAGGTGAGGTTAACGACTCCACCTGATTGATGGTAGCTTCATTGATAGTGAGCGCCTCACTTACAGCCGAATACAAAAGCGGCATCTCTGAAACAGGCCAGAAGAAATCCTGTTTCTGCTTGTTAGAAGGCACCAGCAACGCAAATGCCAGACTTGCGCCAGCGAACAGGCAGGCTGCATTAAACATAGCCAGGCTCTGCTGCTTTTTAAGCGTGATCCGCAGTCCCCAGCAAAACAGAACAGAAAGAACAAATGAGAGTCCCAGCGTCCCGAGATTGATGGGAGTCATATACGCCAGAGCTTCTTCCCAGGAGGCCTCAATTGTTTCAGCCACTACCAGTGAATTAATACGCGAGCCATACTGTTCGTAGGCGCATATCTGCATGATTTCCAGCACCAGAAAAACCACCCAGAACGCAATAGCTCCCGCACGCAGCAATGCCCAGAGCAGAAACATGCACCCCATGGTCATAAGCACAGAAAGGTGCAGCTGCCATGGGGTGGAATATGCATACAGGTTGCAGATGCTGTCAACAGAAAAAGAAAATAGAAGCACTACCCACAACGTGCCGGCAGCAGGCAGCGCATCTTTCTTGAATCGGCGAGCCAGCAGTCCGCCCAATATCCCGAGCAGGGGCAGAATCACTGCGCCATATCCCCACCCGGGCATTTCAAAAGCATTCCGCCAGGTGTACGCACCCTTCCAGGCCATGAAAACTGCCACCAGCAGCACCACAGCAAAAAAGAATGCGCGAGTCTTCACCCAGCGGAACATAATCAGCAGAGCAGAATCAGTGCTTACCGCACTTGCACTCATGGCCTTCGCCATGCTTGCCGCAGCACTCGTGACCATCGCCACAGGTGCATTCCTTGCCTTCCTGGCAACCGCAGGTGCAATCAGGGCCACATCCGCAACCGCCCTCGTGGTCCTTGCCACAGGTGCATTCCTTGCCTTCCTGGCAACCGCAGGTGCAATCAGGGCCGCATCCGCAGCTGCACTCGTGCTTTTCGCAGGATTCGTTATCACAATCACCGCAGTTACCATGGCATCCACCACCGCAGGAGCAGGCGCTCATCTGCTGATTCATGGACTCAGCAACCTCTTCATCAGAAGGAGCAGCCCCCTTCTCAATAGCAAGGCAGAGATACTGGTTGACCACAGAAAGCATATCATCAAGCAGTTGGCGAGACTCGAGGAAGCCCTTGCAGAGTTCATTCTCCACAACAGCAGAGCGCAGCTGGTCAAACTTATTCAGTTCTTCTTCCGAAGGGGGCATTCCTTCCATGTGCTTGTTCCGGAGAGTTTCTCCATATTCGCTGACCTTGCGGAAAAGGTCCGTAGCTTCCGGGTTCTGATAGAAAAGACCTATGCGGGCCTTGGCGGCCACCACTTTCTGAGATGCAGCAAAACCGGCAGCCAGCTCAGTGGCCAGCTTGACGAGTTCGGGGGTAAGGGAAGTATTTGCCATAACGTGCGGAAGATTAGCATACATCTGTATTTTTTGCAATCCCTGAGTATGAAAAAAATCGCCGGAGCCTGGGTATTTTCCCTGCTCCGGCGATGAAATTGCGACAGAAAACTTAACTTTCGCTGCGACGAACCACAGCAAAGCCATCTTTCACCTCAACAATGACCACCTGGTCACCGGCAACGTATGCTCCACGGCAGGACGGCGACAAAGGCAGATACTGATCACCATACTTAACACTGATGTTATCCCCCTCACCCACGATACGACCTTGTGTGCCGGACAGATTCTCCTGTGCTTCCTTTGGTGCACGGCGCATGATGCAATCCATAACCAGGCGACGCACACAATGCGTCCACAAGGTATAATAAAACACGGCGCAGACAATCAACACCAGCACATACACCAGCAATGACCACTGAATCGGCAGCTCAAACTGCATGGTCGCCCACAGGGAAAACACCAGCATGGACACCCATGAAAGGAACTCCGTATTGCAGAACACATCCAGCACCAGCAGCGTAAGGCTGATAGCCAGCATCCAGTGCAGGAATGTACCGTTGGAAACGCCGAAGAAATCGGCAAGGAAAAGAGCGATTGTCGTCATGGTAAATCAGCGCTTGAGGTCAACCACCGCAGGCACACTATTCGGCAAGTATACGGTGGAAGCCGGGTTAGTAGAAATAGTGGCGTACCCTTCCAGAGCCTGACGGTTCATAAGCACCTTGGCTGCAGCATCTGCACCTATGATAGATGCCAGTTTCTCAACATAGGAAGCCTCTGCCTCAGCCGCCAGACGCAGCGCCTCTGCAGCGCCCTGCGCACGCAGAATGGAGGCCTGACGCTCGGCTTCAGCCAGGCGGATCTTGGCCGTACTCTCACCCTCAGCCTGCAATGCAGTAGAACGACTGATTCGCTCTGCCTCCATCTGGCGGAGCATGGCTTCGCGTGTTTCTGTATCGGTTGTAAGTTCCTTGATTTCAATGGAAGTAATGGCGATACCCCAGCGGGCTACGGTGGAAGAAACAGCCAGGGTCACCTTTTCAGACATCTCCGAACGAGAGGAAAGTATCTCGTCCAGATTCCGGCTACCGATAAGAGAGCGCATTTCATTCAGCACCAATTCAATAAGAGACTGATGCAGACGCTCCACCTCATACACAGCCTTGATAGGGTCAGTAATACGCCAGCGAACCACGCAATTCATCTGCATGGTGGCATTATCCTTGGTAATGCATGAACGAGGCTGAGTATCCAGCAGCTGCTCTGTCAGTTCGATGAAGAACCCATCCTTGTTTGTCAGATTACCCCAGGCTGGCGATACATCACGCAGTTTCTGCAGAAATGGGATGCGGAATTGCAAACCACTTTTCTTGACTGCAACCGGCTTGCCGAACATCTCTACTATGGCACAGTGGCCTTGCTTAACGGTGAAAATGAACATGACCTCATCATACTACAGACTAACTTATATGCAATGCGGTGCTTTGTCATAGCTCTCCAGGAGTCCAGAACCGCCGCGCCAGCGCAGCCGTAATCCCTTGCATGCTCAGATAACGAGTACGCAGCAAAGCTGCAGAGCGGTGCCCCATATCTTCCTGCAAACGCGGAAAATCATGAAAATGCTTGGCGTGATAACTTGCAAATGTGTGGCGTAATACATCCTGCCGCCAGGGAATCAGCCCTGCAGCATCCCGCAAGGCACGCCAGCGGCGCGGCCAGTTGGGCGGACATATCAATCCCCGCCCCTCCTCTGCCTGGCGGAGCCACCTGCGTAACACCGGCTGAAGCTGCACATGCCGGCAGCCTCCCGTCTTGCTATGCACCGGCCGCAGGGAAATGACGGATTCTTCCCAGTCAATATCCTGCCACCGCAAGCGCGTAACCTCAGCAGGGCGGATACCGGCCCAGAGCATGAGTCCTAACGGCGGCATACAAGCACGGTGTTGAGGGTCCCGGGCAAGTTTCAGTAATCGTTTCAACGCCTCCCAACTGAGCGGATGAATGGGCTCTTCCACCAGAAACGGAGATTGCAGCAATGCTACCGGATTAGAGATGCACCACTGCCGCCGGCGACAATATTCCATTACACCGTGCAGAATAACCCGAAATTTATGCTGCTGCCGGGGAGTGCTCCCGAACTGAACCAGGCGAGCACACGTTTCCCGCCCAAGGCTATGGACAGGTTGAGCAGCCAGCCCCGGCTCCAACCGCATCAAACGTCCGCACACGGCACGGACCTCGCTCAACGTCCGCGGACGCCGCCCCTGCCGAGCCGCAATAGATTCTTCTACAGCCTGGTCAAAGCGTACACTCGTCAGCGTGTGGCGTTCCAGCAGAGCTCGTATCAACCCAAGAGTTTCAAGTGCATCACCATCGTATTTCATATCTCAACTTTTTCATGGGATAACGTTACCGGCAGAGGATTGTTAATCCGCTGTCAAGTCAAATGAACCCAGCGGTATTCTTTTCCATTGATTTTTCATCTGTTAATGAATCCTCTGCCCGGTATCAAAGTCAGAACTACATACCAATAAGGCTTGATAGCATTTTTCATAATTCACTTGAAATGAGCATAAAGCAACTATCAAGAAGCACAGCGGATTAACAATCCGTTATGCTTTCAGAGACAAAACTAAAATTTCATGAGAAAAGCATACACATTCCGCAGTTCGAAAATGATGGACCAAAGCATGACCCGGCTGATGCAGGATTGGGAAATTGACCGGACCTCTGTCATCAAACTTTCACTTTACCTGTTTTCCATTCACATGCAGCAAAGCAACATCGCACACCAGGATCTTTACGGGCTGATAGAAGAACTGGAACACCTGGCACCACCCGATTTCCCGGATTACGCCAGTTTCGCAGAATAAATCACTTTCTGCCTCATCAAAACTAAAAAAACTTACCCCCGCTTCTCATCTGTATGATTGATCGGCGCGGAGGATAAAAGTCTGCGTCTTGAACACCCGTACCCGTGAAAGCGCAGGATTCCAGCTAAAACAAGCGCTAGCGCAAAACTTCGAGGAACAGGAATTTCAAGTTTGCACCACTGCGTAAAAGGCACTTCAAAAATACGCTGCATCATTTTCCATCCATACTTCCTCAATGTGCAGACTAAAAAAAATAATCTTTTTTTGCACTTTCTAAACAAAAAACGTATTCATCTTCGCCTTTTCTACAGACAAACGATTAAAATTGTCTCTCTACTACGTTACTCTATGTCATCCTGAACAGGAGCCCAACACACCCAGGAATCAACGCATCCCCGTACCATTCAACCGGGGATGCGTTGTATTCAAAGGAAGACAATTGACAGAACGTCGGTAATCTGATAGAAAAAATTCTGTAATTCTCCTTAAATCCCATGAAAAAGATTTGCCCCATCACCCGACAATCCCCAGTGCGTGTACCGCTGAGCACGGGACAGCGATGCATGGGGTGCCTGCTGGTGCTCACACCGCTGCTTGGTGCGCTGAGTCTGACCGCCGCCGCTGCCCGGATACCGGGGCATGAACCGGCATGGCACGACTACATCGTGTGGCAGGTTCCGCACCTGTGTCTGGTGGTGGCTTCCATGGTCATCACCCAGATTCCGGCACTGGCCTGCTACTGGGGGCTGTGCAAGCTGGGAGATGCCGCAGAGAAGCGCGGCGTCAGCAGATTCATCATCTGGCCGGTAGTCGTGCTGCTGTGTACACTGGCAGGCTGTGAACTGCTGTGGAGCATCACCGGTTTGTGGGTGGTGACCTGCCCGTACTCCACGCTGGCGTGGTTCGGGGGCTTGCTCTTTTCCTGCACCCTCGGGCTGCTCTGCACACCCCGCAGCATCATCAAAGACCGCACCGCGCTGCACGCCATCTATGGCGGGCTGGTTCTCATCAACGCATTCTGGTTCCTGCACAGCTGGGCAGATGGCGAGCTGCTGACCCGCCACGGCATTTTCGGAAAAACATCTGCCCGCGCCAGCTGGGATAATCCCCTGCTGCCTGCAGATTCCTGGAACCCACCCTACCACAGCTGGATTTTCGAGCCGGGGCGGGTCATCATGGAAGTCAAAGCTCACCAGTATAACCAATGAAAAATTTTTCCTTTTCCATGCCACTGAAAACGCTTAGTCTCTTAATTTTCGCCCTTACAACCATCATGGGCGGTCAGAGCGCTGCCTTTGAAATGACCGACAATATCGTGCAGCAGGACAAAGACCTGTTCACCGTCCTCTTCCAAGGCGGACAGATTGAACGCAAACCTAAGTGGCATGCCGGGCAGCGGGCTCTTTGCAGCTCCAGTTTCCGCCGCAATAAAGCCGGGCGCAAAGTCTACATCGAAAGCATCCGGCTGCTCAGCACAGACGGCACCCGGCTCACCACCATCCGCCGCCAGATATTCCCCGGCCAGCAGAATGCTCAATTCCTCTATAACAAAACCGAGGAACAAGCGGTGCTTCCCTTCGTGTTCGCCAGCACACTGCGCTACATTATGGACCGGGCAGACGAACGCATCGATTTTCACATCTGGAAAATGGATACCGGAAACATGCATCTGCTCGGCATCGAAACCAAGTGCTACAAGCTCGACACCATGCAACAGGTCGGGGGCTCGTGGGACCCTGTGAGCAAGTGAATCGCCCGGCCGGCGAATTTCGCTATACTCTGTCCTTTATGTCAAATCCCGCACTTGCGCACGTGGCGCGTGTCTGGTAGCATGTGCACACAAATCCCATGATGAACTCTATCCTTTCTTCCCTCGAGACCGCCTGGCTTATTTTTCTGGTCGTCATGTTCTTTAACGTGATGATATTTGTGCACGAACTGGGGCATTTCCTGGCGGGCAAGTGGCGCGGAGCATACATTGACCGTTTCCAGATATGGTTTGGCAAGCCCATCTGGCAGAAAAAAATCGGAGGTGTGCAGTGGGGGCTCGGCTGGATTCCCGCAGGTGGCTTTGTGTCCCTGCCCCAGCTGGCTGATATGCAGAGTATCGAGGGCGAAGCAGATATTCCCAAGGATCTGAAGCCTCTCAAGCCACTGGATAAAGTCATCATTGCAGCTGCAGGGCCACTGGCCTCTCTGCTGCTGGCATATTTCTTCGCCGTCATCGTGTGGATAGTAGGCAAGCCAGTGAGCGAAATGAATACCACCACCATTGGCTATATTCCTGCAGATGCGCCCGCCGCTCAGGCCGGGTTGCTGCCGGGTGATACCATACGAGCCATTGATGGCCAGCCCGTACACAAATGGGCGGGCAATATGGAAGGTGTGCGCGAGCTCGTAGCTCTGAGTGAAAATGAAACCATCGCTATCAGCATCGACCGCCCGATGCCCGACGGCAGCACGCAGCAACTCACCATCAACTGCGGCTACAAACTGCCCGAAACCAAATGGTGGCAGCGTGGTGCCATGCGCCAGGTGGGCATCATGCCCGCAGCCCCCACAGTCATCGGCAAAACAATTATCCCGAACTCGCCTGCGGAAAAAGCAGGATTACAGCCCGGTCAGCGCATCGTGAAGGTGAACGGCACAGTCGTCTACTCCCCGGTCACGGTGATGGAAGCTGCAGAAAAAGGCCCGATTGAACTCACACTGCAGAACCCGGATGGCAGTGAAGCCACTGTCACTCTGGCAGCCGCCATTCCCGGCAACTGGGAAGGCAAGGAGGGAGCCCGCGCCATCATGGGCTTCTCCTGGGGCGAACTGGAAAGCGAGCTCAAGACTGAGCACCCCGGCGTGCAGGCACAGATTAACCAGAGTTTCCGCTGGATGGGCGAAACACTGGCCAAGGTGGCAGCCCCCGGCAGCAGCATCGGCATGGAACATCTCTCCGGCCCTGTCGGCATCGGTAACTACCTGTATCAGATGCTAAGCTCCACCGAGGGCTGGAAACTCATCCTGTGGTTTGCCGTGGTGCTCAATGTCAACCTCGCGGTACTGAATATCCTGCCTCTGCCCATTGTCGATGGAGGTCATGTGGTGCTGGGCACGCTGGAAATCATCTTCCGCCGCCCAGTAGGGGGCAAGATTCTGGAATGGATTCAGACCGGGTTCATGTTCCTTATCCTCACCTTCTTCATCTTCGTCACCTTCAAGGATGTGGGCGACATGGTCGGCGACGAGGACGACGCTGCAACAGAGCTCCCTGCTCCTGTGTTCTCCAGATAAATGGCAGCATTTCACCTCAGCGACCCCGGGAGGGATTTTACCTCTGAGGAAGACCAGGCCTATCTGCGCAGCATTGAAGCCAAGCATGGCAAGGGGCTCACAGGGGAAGAACTGCACTGCGTTTTTCAAAGTTACCTGCCCGCGGGCACCACGCAGGAATGCTGCTCCTACCTGCATGCCCTGTATGAGCTTTTCCGCACGCCGCAGGACTCGTGGTCGGAAGAAGTGTGGGATGACATTCTGTGGATATGGCTGTACAGGAGCCGAGCAGAGCTGGAACAACTCAACCAGTTCCACCGCATTCCGGAAGAACTGCGACGCATTGTGCAGGACACCCTCGTCCCCGCTGAATGGAAACCTGAGCAGGGGCCGGGTGTCATCCACCGCCGCACGCGCATGCTCATGAGCTGGATGGCCACGCCCTGGGGAAAAGACGAAATGCCGCAGATTCTTGATAACCTTTCTGCGGGTGGCTTTACCCAGCAACTCATGCTGCTGCTCCTCTTCCTACTCAACAAGGATGACATCCACTTCGAATTCACCCCCGGCGTATCGGAGGAAGGCGAGCGCTCCGAAGCCGCCTACCTGCGCTACCGGCAACGCTTTGATGACCATTTCCGAGAAAGCACCGCGCTGTACGACGCGCTGGAGCACATTGAAACCCGGGCCATTCCCCTCCCCGTCAACGATGCCAGCGGCAGCACCAGCATGCTGTACGACACCGTGGATGAATGCCGCATGTGGCTGCATTTTTAACATGGCCTGTTATCTACCCTACTGCCAGATTTCCTGTTTCATGTACAAACATGCATGAAGCTGGCCGAACAATGCTCCTCCCCCCCTGATCAAACCATTTTCATTATAATGGAGTTACGGCAGATTCTGACAAAAAAGCTACCGCAACTGCATGCGCAACTGCGGTAGCTCAGATAGCTTATTTACTCAGCTTAACTGCTCAGGCCTCCTCAGAGGTGGAACCAGTAGCAGTGGTGGTGGCGGGAGCCACAGGAGTGGTAAGCTGGGGCAGATCGATGATTTCGATAAGAGCCATGGGGGCGCTATCGGTCATACGCTGGCCGAGCTTGACGATGCGGGTGTAGCCACCCTGACGATCCTTGGTAGCCTCAGCAACAACGCTGAAAAGCTTGGCCACAACCTTGGGCTGGGGCAGAGTTGCAAGAGCCTGGCGGCGGGCATGCAGGGAACCGTTCTTACCGAGGGTGATGAGCTTCTCCACGTAAGGACGCAGGGCCTTGGCCTTGGCCAGGGTGGTGGTGATGCGGCCGTGGCTGATAAGGCTGCAAGCCTGGTTGGCAAGCAGAGCCTTGCGGTGGGAAGCGTTACGCTGAAGCTTGGCTTTCTTTACGCCGTGTCTCATAGTCTTTTATATGTATTAGTGGGTTAATATTGTTGTTTTTGGAATCTTTACTCGTCGTCGTCGTCACCGAAGGCGTCGATATTGTGAGAGATAAGTGCCTGCAGATCTGTAGCGCGGGCCTCATCATTGCCCTCACGGAGGCGGGAAGCCGGAGTGGGAGCTGCAAGAAGCTTGGCGTCGAACTGCATGCCAAGGGAAAGGCCGTGCTGCACGAGCTTATCCTTAATCTCATTGAGGGACTTCTTACCGAAGTTGCGGTACTTGAGCATTTCGCTCTCAGTCTTCATGGCCAGCTGACCAACGGTCGTGATGTTGGCGTTGTTCAGGCAGTTGGCTGCACGGACAGAAAGCTCGATTTCGTTCACGCTCATGTTGAGAAGCTTGCGAAGGTGAGCAGTGTTGGCATCCTGCTCGCCACCGTTGGCCTTGTCGAACTCAACGCGGCGGCTGTCTGCGTCCACGAACACATCGAGATGGTGGCGCATGATGCTGGCGGCCTGCAGCATAGCATCACCGGGAGTCACGCGACCATCGGTCCAGATATCAAGTACGAGCTTGTCGAACTCGGTCATCTGACCCACACGGGCGTTGTCCACAGCGTACTTCACGCGGGTCACCGGGGAGAAAATGGAGTCAATCGGAATCACGCCGATAGGACGGTCCTTATCGTTGTTGTCATCAGCGGTATGGAAGCCGCGGCCTACGTTCACTTCGAAATCGCAGTCAAAAATGGTGCTCTGGTCAAGATGGCAGATAACCTGGTCCTTATTCACGACGGAATAGATGTGGTCATCCTGAATATCGCCAGCGGTCACCACACCCTGCTTCGTGACGCGAAGGGAAAGAGTGCGGGGTTCCTTGCCAAAGTGCTTGAACTTAACCTTCTTGAGGTTGAGGATGATTTCTGTCACATCTTCCACGACACCGGGAAGAGATGTGAACTCGTGCTGAGCACCGGCGATACGCACGCTGGTGATAGCTGCACCCTCAAGAGAGCTGAGCAGAACGCGACGCAGGGAGTTACCGAGAGTATGACCAAAACCAGTCTCGATAGGCTCGGCAATGAAGGTCTCATGGTTGGGATCCTCCGGGTCAGCAATTCGCTTCAGAGTGTTCGGAATTTCGAAATGAGCCAACTTGATGGGCCCCTGCTCCTGAATAATTTCGTCAGACATATTAGTGTGTTTGTGTGGCCGGGTTTCCCTCCATGCGGGCTCTGCTTCCAGATAGAAAAGGAGGACCAACGACCGGATTTTTAATAAACCCGCGCGCCGAGAGGATACAGCTAATTGATTCTCTTATCAAGCCTTTTCTGCAACAAATGACATTTTTTGTTCTAATTTTCCCTGTTTTCGGAGTTTTTAAATAAAAAAACGCCACACAAAATCCACTTAAAAACCCCGTCTTGCCCTCATCTGCCGCGTACACCGGCGAGACCTGATTCCGGCATACTGCCTTTTGAAGCTTGATTTTCGCGGGTTCTCCAGATAAAATACGCCTGCGAATTATGAATATAAAGACGTTTCTGGGCAGTCTGCTGTTGATTCCCGTAATCCTGGCATTAGTGATTACGGCGGTCTATCATACTTCCGTAAACGCTGAATTGAAGTTCGAGAAACGAGAAACCAGCACGCAGTATATCAACACTGAACGCTCGTACCGACCTCAAATTAAAGAAACACCCAAAAAACAGACTGAATCCGTTGCGCCTGATAAAAAACAGGACACACCAGCACCCGCCGGCTCTGTACCCGGACTGTTGGATGACGATGTAGCAGAAGAAGTCTGATTCCCCGCACCTCATGAACAGCGCGCTGCAGAAACCAGTCATCGGCTACACGCTGGGAGACCAGGCTGGTATCGGGCCCGAAATCATTCAAGCGGCGTTAAATTCATTATCATCTGAACAGGCAGACTTCATTCCCATGGGTAAAGCCATACAGGCTATACCCGGCAGACCGACCCTTGCAACCGCGCAGGCGGCGTTTGACCAGCTCGAGGCTGCGGCTGACGCTTTAAAATCCGGCAGAATTGACGCAGTTGTCACTGCCCCGGTATGCAAGGAAAATCTTCACCGCGTCGGTTTCCATTTCCCCGGTCAGACGGAATTCTTTGCAACACGTTTCGGAGAACCGGATTTCGCCATGTGTCTCACCGGCAAAAAGCTCACCGTAGCGCTGGGTACCATTCACACCGCTCTGGCAGATGTGCCACGCCTGCTCTCCACAACTGAGCTTGTACGTATCGGTACTCTCCTGGCAGATTTCATGCGCCGCAGAGGCTGTATTTCGCCGAAAATCGCACTGGCAGGGCTCAACCCTCACAATGGTGAAAATGGGGCTTTCGGCAATGAAGAGCAAAGAATCATTGCCCCCGCTGTAACAGCATTGCAGAACTCCCTGCCCTGGGCTCAGTTCTCAGGCCCCTGTGTTCCCGATTGCGTCTACCGTGATGCCGCTATGGGGCTGTTCGACGCTATTCTGGCCCCTTATCACGACCAGGCTCTCATCCCGCTTAAACTGCTTGATTTTGACAACGCCGTCAACGTCACCCTCGGGCTCCCGCGCTACCGCACCAGCCCCGACCATGGTACGGCTTTCGGTATCGCGGGCAAAGGTATCGCCAACCCGGCCAGTACCATCCGCGCTTTTCAGCTCGCCCTCACCTGCGCCCGCGCTAATTGATGCAAAGGCGAAAATTCAAGAAAGACTAACCATTTTTCTGCAACCTGTGGCCATACCCCTCACCGTGCCACCACTCACCAGTGCACCGTCATGTTGCGTCGGCAAAAAGCTTAACTTTTCTTAAATAAAAACGCCAGTTTCCGCATCAAAACAGGCAAAATTACTCTCCGGAAGCCTCGCGCGCGTGCGCGCGATACCCGATTTACGTCATCATTTTATCACACCAAGGCAAAAAAAGGTGATAATTCTTGACACCTCGCCAGCCCAAACAGACAAAAACACTTGCTAAAGCCCCCCCGATGTGTTAGTATCCCCCCACGCCGTTCATACCAGTTCGGCGAATATACGCAGAGTCACATTTCATTTTTCACACCAGATACATGAAAAAAATCTTCAACAAGGCACTCGTACTGGCCGCTCTGACTTTGGCGGCTCTGGCGGGAATGCCCGAGGCACAGGCGGCGGCCTATAACCCGGACGCCACCAGCCGTGGATTCGTCACCCCGGCACAGCCTCGACGTTCCGCCCTGCCGGATCGCCGTCTCCCCAATCTGGGACGCGACAAACATTCTTTCCCCTTCTATCACCCGCGTCAGCTCAATCGCGTGGTACGCACCACCGCCTACACGCACTCGGAAAGCGACCACATCGGATATGGACCGAAGAACGCCATCGGCACCTATCTGAAGTATGGGGACAAAATCCGCAGCGCTGCAGCAGACTGGTCCGTCTACCCGCTGGGCACAAAGTTCAAAATCAAAGGGCAGCCCTATATATACGTCATAGACGACTACGGCAGCGCTCTGGTAGGCACAGCCACTATTGATATTTACCAGCCCAGCAAAGCGCTCATGCGCCAGTGGGGGCGCCGCACGGTTGAGATTGAAATCATCGAGTGGGGGTCATCCCGTCTGAGCATGGAAAAACTTTCCGCACGCCGCCGCTATTCCCACTGCCGGCAGATGTACGCAGCCCTGCAGGAACAGAGCCGCCACCGAAACACCGCCAAGCGCTGATTTCGGCAAACACATTTTTCTCACCAACCGGGCTTGCAGCACCACCTGCAAGCCCGGTTTCTTTTTCTCACCGCTCCAGCTCGGCTTTGATAAAAGAAGCCAGGGGCGGTGATGATTCCCAGGCGATGCGGTAATCAGCCTTACTTACGATTTTTCAAGATGGGAAGCAACGGTCTGTTCTATACATCTTGGTTGCCTTATTTTTTTATGACCTTCAGCCAAAACTCCTCTGCGAGATTCCGTAAGGCTGGAGACATATACCGACTCCGCAGCAGAGAAACATCGCGATGCCCCATTTCCAGCTGCAACTCCGGCAGATTGCGAAAATAGGCAGCGTGATACGTTGCAAAGGTATGCCGGCAGACATCCGGCACCCAGCGGGTAAATCCGGCCGCTCGGCGCAGAGCGAGCCATCGGTTCTGCCAATTGCGCGGCACCCGGCAATCCTGCCTCCGCAGCCCTGGTAGCGCCCGCAGCGGCACCACGCGCCCGCCACCCGTCTTGCTCTTCCGTGGGCGGATAATCACCTGCCGTTCCTCCCAGCAAACATCTTCGGGTGATATCCGTTCCACCTCTGCCGGACGCACCCCACTGTATAATAATAGACTCAGCGAAAAGCGCATATCACGGAAACGTTTCAAAGCTGCTGTTGACTGCAGCTTTGTCACTTCTTCCAGATTCAGCGGGCTTATTACCTTCTCCTGAACTTCAGGATTATCAATGCGGTCTACAGGATTCGAATCGCACCACTCCTGCCGCATGCCATAGGCAAAAATGCTGTGTAAAATCGCTCTCCCCTTGCGATAGCTGTGTACACTCTCTCCGAATGCCTTCTGCAGAATCTCTCGGCACTGCGCAGCCGTCATCCCACGCAACGGCAGCTGCCCCGCCCCCTCCACCCGCAGCATCCGCCGCACATAATGCCGCAAATCCCTCGTTGTCGAGGGGCGTCTGTTCGCCCGTGCCGCTACACTCTCCCTCGCTACTCTTTCAAAACATTCAGTCCGTTCCTCTGCCTGTATCGCCGCTATCCCCGCTCTGATTACCCGCCGCACCAGGCATAACAATTCCTCCCGCGCCATTCCTGCTGCCCGGCTCCCCAGACCTTCCACACACTCCATCACCAGTCGCGAAGTGTCAAGCACCTGCAACGGCTGTCCCTTCATCAGTCCTTTTATTAATTCTTTATTCATTGCGGTTGGTATGCATTCGTAATGCGTAGTCAAGCAAAATTGCACAGCATAACTTCTATTTGTCAAAGAATTAATGATATAACATTAATACATGAAAAATAATCCAGAAATCACAAAGGGAACACCTTTCCGTAATTTATCGACAAAACATTGATTATAAGCAACAAAGAAAACTACGCATTACGAATACCGTATATACAATGACAGAGACGAGGAGAAGGCCCAGGCGCTTCATATACGAAAACTAACATGATTCCTATATATAAAACTTGAAAGCTTAGTGAAGACAAGGCAAACCCGGCAATCTCACCAAACTTCATTTCCTTATCCCCTTTTACATTATAATGTTAACAGACAAAACAAATTCACCGTTCGCAACGGTTAAGAAAAACACAATAACAGTCGTGATCGCTTTGACATTATTGTTTCTTATCAGCGCAGCCCTTTCATGGAATACCGGATTGAAAGAAGAAGATATATATCATCTGAACTCACACAATTTTCTGGAAGCAACGAGCATAGCGTTTCAGTCATACAATGAACACAATGCAAGGATAGGAGAATTATGGCTTTATTTCCTGGGAATCTCAGATGACGGCACTGGAGCCTATCAGGCCGTTTATTTTTTCAGAACAATGACTCCTCTATTTCTGACACTGGGGGCATTGTTTATCTACCGTATAGGCACAGGGCAATGGCCGACCTCTGATAAACACAGCATCATAGCCGTAATAATCATTATTCTGTTTCTACTTTGTAACAAAACAGGCTATTACTGGTTATGCAGCAATACAAACTGGCTGTTTCCCTCAGTTATCGCCATGGGCTTCTTCATCATGATTGACCCCTTTTTCAGAGGAAATTTCAATCTTTCGTGGAAAAGAATTGTTGCTATCGCGCTTCTCACCCCCCTCGTAGGCATGAGCAATGAGAACACATCCATAACCTCATTATGCTTATATACTGTTGCCGGAATTGCCCATATCTTCAGGAACAAAGCACTTGTTTTCGACAAAAAGTATATATCCATCGGGCTTCTGCTACTCAGTTTCACCTTGTTATACTACATGGCACCCGGGCTGCATAAGAGAGTAGACTCCAGTGCCACCGAAAGCGCTAATCTATTCTTCTTTGCTCTGAAAAATGCCTTTACTCCTTTAAACTGGCTGCATATTGTCTTCTGGTGTTGGCGTCCGATTCTCATCAGCCTGTTTATTCTGCTGATATGCCCTTTAAATACATGGAAAACCAAGAGGAACCTGATTCTTGCATGCACCGCTTTCCTCATGCTGGGCATTCTGACCGCCGCACCTCATTTTGGTACGCCACGAGCATTCATTCCAATCGAATTGCTCATTTTTGCGCTCATGGCAAGCATCTTGCAAAATGCATTACGCCAGGCACTGGTATCTCGATTCAAAATTGCATGTTTGTTTGTTTTTCAAATCAGCCTTGCCATCACAACGCTCTTCCCGCTCACCGTACATGCAATTGACAGTTTCGCACTTCGTTCATATGTAAAAGAAAAAGCTAAAGAAGCACTCAGTCGGGGAGAAACGACTCTTATTCTGCACGCCAACGAAATGAAACAATCAAGTTGCTGGAATCCCGGCTTCAGAATTCCCCGAGCTCTGATGGAGTTTCAAACACCCATGGTGCCATTTATCACGACATCGCACTACAACGAAGCCGAAGACTACACGCATCGCTTTGCGGTATTCCCTTACGACAGAGAATCAATGTACACATCAGTCAGTTGCGGTGATGACATCCTGAATAAAGGCATTGCCAAAATGTTTGGGCTGGAAAGAATCATCGTACTCACCGCTCCAGCTCGGCTTTGATGAAGGGGGCGGTGGGAGATTTGGCGCGGGAGAGCTGGCGGACGGTGCCCTGGGCAACGATGTTGCCGCCGGCTGAGCCGGCACCGGGGCCGAGGTCGATGACATAGTCGGCCTCGCAGATGAGCTCAAGGTTGTGCTCGATGACGACGACGGTGTTGCCCATTTCGACGAGGCGGCGGAGTACCTGGACGAGGAGTCGGACATCGTGCGGGTGGAGACCGATGGTGGGTTCCTCGATGATGTAGAGGTCCTGCGGCAGAGCCTTTCCCTTGCGTATGGCATTGAGCGCGGCGCGGCGGCCTTTGATGAGCTCTGCCACCAGCTTGATACGCTGGGCTTCGCCGCCACTGAGAGTGTTGCTGGCCTGGCCGAGGGTGAGGTAACCCAGTCCGGTGTCGCACAGCAGACGCAGAGGGTCAGCCAGGCGGGGCTGGCTGGCGAAGAATTCGGCTGCTTCCTCCATATCCATGTTGAGGACTTCGGCTATATTCTTGCCTTTGTAGCGCACCTGAAGAGTGCGGGAGTTGTAACGCGCACCGCGGCAGGTCTCGCAAAGCACCGTGCAGGGCGGCAGGAAATCCATCTCCTGCCGCTGGTAGCCGGTACCTTTGCAGGCCTCGCAATGGCCGGCGGCGGTGTTGAACGAGAAGCGTCCCGCATCGAAGCCCAGGCGGCGGGCATCTGCGCTCTGGGCGAAGAGAGAGCGTATCTCATTGAAGATACCGATGTAGGTGGCAGGGGTGCTGCGCGGGGTCTTGCCCAGCGGGCTCTGATCCACCTGGTACAGAGCGCGCACGGAATCGAGTCCCCTGCTCCGTTTCCACGCGACGCGTTCCTCGCGGGAGATGCTGCCGCCCAGCGCCTCGCGCACAGCGGGACCGAGCGTCTCGGTGATGAGTGAAGTCTTTCCCGCGCCGCTGGGGCCAGTGACCACGGTGAAGCGGGCGCGGGGGATACGCAGCGTCACATCCTTCAGATTATGCAGCTTGCAGCCCTCTATCTCCAGCCACTCAGCATCCTTAACTGGCAGATACTTGCCGCAGAAGGGGTGTTTCTCCCGGCTGAGCAGAGCCCGGCCCGTGACCGAATCCGGGTTGTGTTCCACCGCATCAAACGAGCCCTGGGCCATAATCTGCCCCCCGTGAATTCCCGCAGCCGGACCGAGGTCGATGATATGGTCGGCGGCGCGCATAGTATCTTCATCATGCTCCACCACCAGCAGGGTATTACCACGGTGCTTCAAATCCGCCAGAGTGCTGAGCAGGCGTTCATTATCCTGCGGATGCAGACCGATAGTCGGTTCGTCCAGCACATAAAGCACACCGCGCAGCTCCGACCCCAGCTGGGCCGCCAGGCGGATGCGCTGAGTCTCACCGCCGGAAAGGGTGGTAGCTGCGCGGTCCAGCGACAGGTAGCCCAGGCCCACACGCTGCAGGAAACGCAGACGCGGCGCAATCTCGGCCATCACGTTGCGGGCAATCTCCGCTTCGCGCCCCTCAAACTTCCAGGATTCCACCACGGGCAGCGCATCATCTGCCGACAGGGCGCCGACCTCGGCGATATTCCGCCCGAAAAGCGTGACACCCATGGCAAAAGGATTCAGGCGCGTACCGTGGCACACCGGGCAGAGCACACTTTCCTCCTCCTTGGCGGCAGCGCGCTCCACATCGCGGTCATACTTGAGCTCCACCTCCAGCTGGCTGAGCTTATCCTCCGGCTTCGCACCAGATTTCACCTTGCCCACGCGGCCGTGGCCCAGACAGTGCGGGCACCAGCCACGCGGCGAGTTGAACGAGAAGGTCGAGGGCTCAGGCTCGGCAAAGGATTCACCGCACTGCGGACAGGTCAGGCGCGTACCGATGAGCTGGTCTGACTCCCCCTTCAGCAGGCGGATGAAGCCATCGCCCATTTCCAGCGCGCGGGAAACGGTCTCCATAATCCCCACATAATCAGCCTCCTGACCATTCACCGTGATGCGGTTACCCTGCACACTGATTTCCGCCAGCACCACGTCCACATCGTGGTTCGAGTAGCGATCCAGCGGGGTGAAGGCATCCGGCGCCACCAGCACGCCATCTGCACGCAGGTAGGGATACTTCTTCTTCGCCGCCCAGCGTGCCAGGTCGGCATAGTGGCCCTTGCGGTTACGCACCACGGGAGCGGCAATCATGAGACTGGCAGGACGGGCGGCGATTTCCTGCTGCACGAGCGCCTGAATCTCCGCCGGGGAACGCCGCCCCACCGGCACGCGGCATTTCGGGCAATGCGGCTGCCCCAGCTTGGCATAGAGCAGACGCAGGAACTGCCATACCTCCGTCACCGTGCCCACAGTCGATTTACAGCCACCCCGCGAGCGGTTCTGCTCGATAGCCACTGTGGGCGGCAGCCCGGTCAGGCGGTCAATATCCGGCGTTTCCATCTGCTCCGTGAACTGGCGTGCATAGGGACTCATCACGTCCATGAAGCGCTTCTGCCCCTCGGCAAAGATGATATCGAAAGCCAGCGTGCTCTTACCGCTGCCGGAAAGGCCGGTCACCACGGTCATGGCATCGCGGGGGATATCCACATCGATATTCTTCAACTGGTGGTGGCGCGCCCCTCGCAGGGCAATCACGCCCTCCGGCACACTGGAATCGTGGTCTTCAGCCGCCATAAGCGGCAGCACATCGTACTCCATCTGCAGCGCCTCGGCCAGGAAATGCGAGGTAAAGCCCGCCCCGGTGGCAGCCACTTCCTCCGGTGTGCCCTGTGCAACCAGCAGACCACCCCCGGTGCCGCCCTCCGGCCCGAGGTCGATAACGTGGTCAGCGCATTTAATGAGCTCCATATTATGCTCGATGACGAGCAGCGTGTTCCCCTGCTCCACCAGGCGGTCAAACACGCGAAGTAACACCTCTAAATCGCGGAAATGCAAGCCTGTGCCGGGTTCATCCAGAATCAACAGACGCCCCTTGTCCTGTTTCTCTCCTGTGAGCGAATCCACCAGAATATGCGCCAGCTTCAGGCGCTGGTTCTCACCACCGGATAGCGTATTGAGCGGCTGACCGAGCCCCAGGTGCCCCAGCCCTACATCCACCAGCACCTGCAGACGCGCGGCAATGCGGCGGGCCCGGGCATTCTTCTCACGGGCAAAGAGACGCTGCGCATGGGCAATGTCCAGCGCCAGCATTTCGGCCATGTTGTAGCCCAGCAGGGTGATGGTGAGCGCCTGTTCGGTGTAGCGCGTGCCGTGGCACAGGGCGCAGGGCACAAAAATATCCGAAAGGAACTGCATTTCCACCTTCTCCTGTCCCAGACCGGAGCAGCGGGGACAACGGCCATCGCCGCTGTTAAAGGAGAAATAGCCGGGTTTCAGACCACGCGCCTGAGCAGCAGGTTCGGCCACGAAGAGCGCGCGGATATCCTCAAACACGCCAATATACACCGCAGGGGTACTGCGCGGCGTGCGCACAATGGGACTCTGATCCACCAGCACCACTTCCTCAACGGCATCCAGCCCGGAGATACGACGCACCTGTACCTCATCCTCATCATCCAGCTCTTCCGGGTGCACCGAACCGAACAACACCTGGCAGGCCAGCGTACTCTTGCCGCTGCCGGAAACACCTGTCAGACAATTGTACACCCCCAGCGGGATATCGACTGAGAAATCATGCAGGTTGTGGCACTCCGCACCCTCGATGCGGATGCAGCCCTTTCCCTTGCGGCGACGCGGCGACACGGGAATGCAACGGCTGCCGCTGAGGAACTGGCCCGTGAGGGAATCGGCCTTGTGCAGAATGCCCGCAGGCTCGCCGGCATACACCAGCTCGCCACCGGCAGCACCACTGCCCGGCCCCATATCCACCAGGTAATCGGCGGCGCGCATCACGGCTTCCTCGTGTTCCACCACCACGAGCGTGTTGCCACGGTGAGCCAGACGGCGCATAGCAGCAATGAGCCGCGCAGTGTCGCGTGCATGCAGCCCCACCGTGGGCTCATCCAGCACAAAAAGTGTCTCAGTAAGCGCTGCCCCCAGACAAGTGGTAAGGCTCACGCGCTCAATCTCACCACCGGAAAGCGAACGCGTCAGACGGCTGGCGGAGATATAGCCCAGCCCCACCTCGCAGAGATAAGCCACGCGGCTGCGGAACTCCTTCACCGCCTGCTCCAGCGAGCGGTCGGCACCGGTGTGGTCCAGCACATGCTCATCCAGCCAGGGCAACAGTTCATCCATGGGCAGAGCCTGCACCTGCGGCACAGTGAGCCCTCCGATGGTGAAGGCCAGAGCCTCCGGACGCAGACGGCCGCCATGGCATTCCGGGCACACGCTGTACACGCGGTAGAAGGAAAGGAACACACGCACGCTCATCTTGTGCGCATGCTTCTCCATGTCATCGAAAATTCCCTTATAGCCATACCACAGGCCGCGGTCCCAGGCCTCCCAGGGGTCCATATCGCCCGCTTCACCGTAAAACACCCAGTCCTTTTCCTTCTGGGTGAGCTCATTCCACGGCACATCCATGCGCACAGAGGGACGGCGCTTGTTCGCCTTCACCAAATCCTTATAGCAAGCGGAAAGCGTGGCCGAGGAAAGCATTTTCAGCGCACCATCGGCAATCGTCTTGTCGGGGATGATGCCCTTGTTGTAGTCATAGGTGATGCTGCGGCCATAGCCCTTGCACGCAGGGCATGCGCCCAGCGGAGAATTGCCGCTGAACAAGCCGGGACGCGGCTCCTGCAGCGGAAACCAGTCGCTGCGGAACTCGCGGGGCTCCTGCCAGCAGCCGTCCTCAGCAGGAAGCGATACCTGCGCTACATCCTGCCCCAGATGAAGGGCGGTTTCCAGCGCTTCCATGAGTCGCGCACGGGAATCGGGCACCAGTTTCACGCGATCCTGCACCACCAGCCAGCGCTCCATACCCAGGGTGGCTTCCGTGGCATCCGAAAGGCGCTGTACACTGCCCCCGGCCAGTACACGCAGATAGCCCTGTGCCTCCAGCGCCTGCACCATTTCCTCGAAACTGCCCACAGGACGCACGGCAAAGCATACCAGGGCCGATTCCCCGGGATGCGCGGCTATCAATTCATCGGCCACACCCTGCGGCGTAGCGGGGCGAACCACATTGCCCGCGGCATCACGCCCCACTGACAGGCGCGAGAAAATGAGCTTCAGGTACTCATTCATCCCGGTCATGGTGCCCACAGTGGAGCGGGAATTCTTCACGCTGTTGCGCTGACCGAGCGCAATAGCGGGCGGCACATTCTCTACCGCCTCCACATTCGGGCGGTCCATGCGGTCCATGAACTGGCGCACATAGGGCGAAAAAGTCTCCACATAGCGCCGCTGGCCCTCAGCATACAAAGTACTCATCGCCAGCGAGGTCTTACCACTGCCGCTCGGGCCCGTCACCACCGTGATACCGCCCAGCGGAATATCCACATCCACCCCCTTCAGGTTGTGCTCCTTCGCACCCCGAATGTGAATCTCCTTGTCCTCACCTCGCTTATTCATGGAATTATTCTAAACTAGAACCCCTCCCGATACAAGCCGAAAGTGTGTCCACCCTGAATTGATTGCAGGAAAATAACCGGGAATCTACACTGAACACAGTAGAAAAATCATACCACCCATCCTCTCCCTGCGCTCGAAACGATCTGCTCTTTTCATGTCCCGGGTGCATCATTATCGTTGCCAATGAGTGGAGCAACGTGGTATATTTCCTCTGTGATGAAGTCCTTATACCTGATTCTTGTTCTGTTTTGCGCCACGTCCATGGCTTTTACCCAGGAGATTGACGAAGAAACCTGCGAACCGGTTTCTACCGCGCAAAAGGGGAAAAAGAAAGCAGAAAAAGAACTTTCGCCTGTAGCAGAAATACTTTCCCGCGGCACATATCTCACCAGGAAAAAGCCCAATCTGAAAGCCAGGTACTATGGTTTTTTGCGGTCGGCCAGCTGGTGCTTGCCCTGCAAGATGATTGTACCCAAGCTGCTGAAGGATTACGGCAAGATGAAGGGAGCCAAGATGGAACTCATTTTCCTGGGACAGGAAGACGAAGCGGCAGTTAAACAGTACATGAAGGATGGCGACTACAATATCCCTGGAATCATGCCCGGTAAGCTGGGAGAGGTCCCCGGCGTGCAATTCCCGAACCTTGGTTTCCCTTCACTCTGCATTGTGGATGCCAATGGTAATTTTGTAGCAGCCTCCGGTGGTGTGAATATGTACGATTGGAAAAAGCAACTTCAAACCTACATTAAAGAGCAGCGTAAACTGAAGCAGCAGAAAAAGCGTGAGTCTGAAGAATAAGCATTGCAAATCAATGCCGGCGCAGGCATAATACCGGCATGTTCTTCTCTGCTGCTGCCAGGGTCTTTGTAGAAAAATGGGGGCATGCACCTGACGCCATAAATACCTATGGTCACAACCTGGTAGCATGGCTGGCGGGATATGGTCGCAGCAAAGGAGACCTGGTCAGTCTGGAAAGCGCTATACGCCACGGGTATCAAGCAGATGTGGAGGGCGATGTATGGCAAAGCGCACTGCACGAGGCGGTGGACATGCACCACTGGGCAGCGGTGGATGTGCTGCTGCGTTTTCCGATTTCGCGGGAACATGTTCTCATAGCCCTGTGCACCCTGCTCACGCATGCGGAGCCACTGGCCGAAACAAAGCACAGAGCCAGAGATGAATACCGGTACGGTCTGATTCTCTTTCAACGTCTCAATGGCGCCACGCAGGAGGAATGCCGGCGGCTGCTCTGTGCGGCCTTCAATGGCTCTGCCCTGGCCTGGTTCATCCCCCTCATGAGCATGGGTGTGCAGCTTCCGCCGCAGGAGAAATGGGACAACAGAACAGATGAGCTATGGTGGTACAACGACTATACCGACCCGGAAGAAAAGGGAAGCTTCGCCCGACTGATGCGCCGATTCTTCCTCGAGCGTCTGCCGCAGCTCGTTGAACAACACGGCCACCGTTTCCCGGATTTCGAAATACGCGGCGAGCGGCTCTTCTTCACCGGGAATCCCGCCACCCGGCTTCCCCTGCTCTGCACCCGCCGCAGCCGTGGGCGCATGAAGGACATTGAACGCTCCGCGCTCCTGTTTGCGAGGTAGATTCCGATTTGGCGGGGATGATGGCTCGCGTCAGCGAGCGGAATTGAGAACCCGCGTCAGCGGGTGTCAGCCAGTAGCCCAGCGTGTAGCCGCGTAGCGGCGGAACGCTGGGTTTGGAATAAAAAATAACCAGAACCCCGACCAACGTGGAGGGGTGGCAGGGAAGCGCAGCTAAAACACTAAGCCGAAGCTTCTGCCACCCACTCCGCTACGCTACGGGGTTCTGATATGTTTTTCATTTTACCCAGCGTTCCGCCGCGTTGCGGCTCCACGCTGGGCTATCAGCTACCGCCCTCCGGGCTCAGAATTCCGCGGCCTTACGCCCGCCTGACTTCAAAACGTTTTCCGATGGACGAGCTCGCCGTACCTGTCGAAATAGGCATAAATAACGCTGCCATCCGGTTGATCGAAGCAGATACTCGCAGCAAACGGACCGGGGCCGGAATAGCGGTGGAATAGGATATTGGCAGACGGATTCCTGTGAATATCAATGCCGGAAACCTGCGTATCCCGCGGCAATTTGGCCAGGCTCAGCGCCTCTGCCACATCCGGCGACTCGCTGCTGAGAAGGCGGTGCAGTCTCCAGGTGTTGCTCTGGGTAAAACACCAGGCGGAACCAAGAAGGAGAAGCCCACATATGCCATGGATGACCGGGCGGGAAAGAAGCCGGGGCAGTCGTTTCCGGGGGGCCTGCAGGTGAGACGGCAGAGGCTGGTCAGCATCCACCATAACAACGGTGCCGCTCACATCGTGAATGCAGACACCATGCGGGGTCTCGTAGATTCCCTGCAACTGGGCATGGCGGTTATAAATCCAGGTTCCCTTTTCGCCGACAACCTGGAGCGATTCCCGGGCTGTGGTATAATAGCGCCCTGGGCGGTTCTGCCCCGGATACGGAAGGGGGCCACCAGGATTCTTCAGACGGCTGACACATCGCCAGATGATAGCAGCCACAATCGCCATGGCCAGGTAGGAAGCTTTGTAGGAAGCCCCCATAAGCAGCAAACCCCAGAGCAGCAGCAGACCGGGGCGCAGCCAGGTCAAGACCCAGGCAGGGCCGCTCAGCAAAGCATAAGCATCCAGGTATTCGCGGCGCTGCTCCGGCGTGCCGCTGAACGTGAGTGGGCTGGTGCAGGTCAGTTCCGCCGGCGGCGGGGTGAATGCCGAGGCCGGTGGCGTTTTCCCGGCGTGTTCAGCCGCAAATCGGGCAAACTCGGCAATGCGTTCCTCGGGCAGACCTTCGAGCAGGCAGTTGAAGGACTTGCCGCTCTCCAGCTGCATCCAGACGGTGTGGTTCAGTATACGGCGAACCTCTCGGATATCCCCCCAGGAGAAGTAGAGACAAACTTGCCCGTTGTCACCCTCCATCATCACCCCACCCTCCGTGAGGGTATAGAAGGTATCTTCGTAGGATTTGGTATTTTTCCGGATGTGGCGAAGCTGAAAATACGCCCCGATGGCCGCCGGGAAGGCCATACCAAGCATCACACACCACATATAGGGTGACAGAAGGGACGATGAGCCGCACACAACGTACGCAAGCAGGGCAAAGAGGCCCCATTTAAGGAAAAAACTGATGAAAACGGTCTTGGAGGTCGTGCTGTTGCCTACTCTGGTGACATGGTAAACCATAGTGATAAGAAAATTTTAGAAATCAAAAACGAGCATACAGATACCGACCACAACAGCAATGATACCCACAACAGAGGCAATGACCGGAGTCTGCAGCGGGCGGATTGCGTCAACCAGCATAGCATCATCAGGGTTGTGGGGATTATACAGCACCACAAAGTTACTATCGCCGACAACGGGGTCATACGGGGCACCGCCCTTCACTTCGTAGCTGTTTCCGGCATCATCAGTAAAGCCATATACACCTGTATATCGGTTTCCGCGGTAGCGCTCCGAGCGATGTATATCATCACCCCCGAAGATGATGCGATGGGAATTGTTTCTTTCAACGCTCAACAGAGTAGCATGCGTGCGGATACCATGCATATTGAGACGACGAAACTTCAGAATGATACGGAGACCCATATATGCCATCATCCCCCCGGTGATGATAGCGGCATAAGGGATATATTCAGAGGGTAAATGGAAAACGTAAGCGAGCATCTTGTCTACCGGGATGATAAGGCATCGGGAGTTGGTTGTCAATTAATTCCTCGCTGTTCTGTTTCGGGACTAAAGTCCCGTGCTCCGATGACAATACAACCCCGCAAGCCATTCTACCCCAATTCCTCTTCGATTTCCGCCAGGAGGTCGAGAGCGTCTGAATAACCAGGGTTGATTTCAAGGCAGCGGCGAAGCCAGTGGCGCGCAGCCTGGAGGTCCCGCGGCACCCCCAGCGCATTCACGCAAATCACCGCATACCAGAACATGGCACCGGAATTAAGTCCCTTCTCAGCCACCAGTTTCAACAAGCTTGCTCCCCTGGCAGGATTCAATTCGGTGAGTCTGCCATGGTACAGGTACTCAAAGGCCAGAACATAAGTGCTCTCCATTTCTCCCAGTTCAGATGCCCTGGAGTGGTAGAAAAAGGCCTTAGCAGCATTGGGTTTCAATCCGCACGAGCCATAGCGATAAGCCTCTGCCAGCTCATAGCAAGCCTCAGGTTCATCCAGCTCAGCGGCGCATTTGAGCCATTTCAGGGCAAGTTTCTCGTCATGTGGTACCTCATCTGACCAGCGCAACCTGCCAGCCAGCAGACGCATGGCAACAGCATCGCCAGCCTCAGCCCGGCTGCGAAGCTCAGCGATATCCTCGAATTCTTCTACAATTTCGTCATTCATAAGGCAGCAACGGACAAGAAGCAACTAAAAAGGAGCAAGATACTCAGAAACCAGCAAAGAGGAGAAAACCACGAATAGCGTTGGCCGAGGTTCCGCCCCAGCACCACACCGAGAACCGGCCAGAAGAAATACGCAACACCACCGGCCATCAATTCCAGAATCGTATCGAAAGAAGGACGATACTCCAGAAACTCCAGAATCGCCCAAGGGATGTGCCACTGAGTCACCAGGCAGAACAGCAGCAGGTATTTCACCCAATGAGGCACCTTGAACTCAAACAAACACAAGGCTGCCAAGGTGATAATCAAGGAACTGATAGCCACGGCAAGCACCGCGGCCATGCAGATAACCATGTGCCAGCCCGGCTTGATGGCCGTATAGGTAATCAGCGTCAGGCTCAGACAGACACCTGTAAACACCGGACTATACAACCAGGACATAAGAAAGCATGAATCAGAGAGACTTTCCCAATATGGCACGTACCAGGGCGGTGAGCCCCATGAGAATACCGGCTACCAGCAGATTCAGAATGACAGCCACCACTGCGCTCCACAACGTGTATAAAGTATCGAAGCCGTGCCAGTAGAAATCCACCACAGCGCCGAGAAAAGCCACCACAGCCACAAGTTGCAGGCAAATGCGCTTAGTACCGGGCGCACTGAGGGAATGACGCTGCACCCACAACCACCCCACGCAACAGAACACGGCGGGAAACATAAAGCAAAGCACGGCGAGCATCAGCTCGCGATAGCACAACTCCCACTGTCCCTGTGGCAGGTATTGCGGATACGGCGGAGCCACAAGCACCGCCTTCTGCTCATCAAACGACACATTGATGTCATCTGCACAGAAACGCATACTGCCATCAGCCTTTACCTCCAGCCAGGGAGAAAGGCAAGCGCGCTCAGCCGTCAACGCAGGGGTATTTTCCTCCGGATAAAGAGGCTTGACCTGATTGTTGGCATACCTGCCGGAAACGCCCTGCACTTCCTGCATAGCATAGGTAGCAATGATTTTCTGCCGCAGTTCCTCATTAGCCGGCAACGTGAACACAATCCGGGGAAAACCGTCCTCCGTTTCCGCACGGACGGTTGTGAAATTCAAGCCGGCAGGAGGTTCACCCAACCAGGGGCCGGCTTGAGTGCGCCATAATCCCTCTGCGCTTGAATCTCCCCAGTTGCCCAGCAGAAAAATCATCGCATAAGCCAGGCTCAGCAGAATAAAATATATCTTCTCTTGTTTCATAAATCATTACGGGATTTCCCTGCGTCCGCCCGGCTTGCGGTTGTTCCAATTCTGGTGCGGACGGCGACTGCGAATGACTTTAATCCGCTCACGCACCTCCCGCATGCGTTTTTCATCCATACTATCCAGCAGCAACGAAATTTCCTCTTCCTGCACATCGAGTGCAGAATCTGCCTTTGGCTGCACAGATACCAGCACAGCCAGGCGCTCTCGCATCTCTGGCGTGTAATCCGAACGATTCGTGATGAGCGTCATCACGCCCAAAGTCATCTCCTTCTCGCGAAGGGCTCGCTCCACCTGACCACTGGCAGCCAGGGCAGAAGCCAGACGCCCGCGTACAGACAGATACAGCATAAGGCTTTCAGTACTGCCGGGATTATCTGCCAGAAGCGTGCGGGCAAAGCGAGCAGCCCGCTCCAGCGTGGCAATATCACGTCGGCCAAAAGGACGCACCACCCACTGCACAAAACTACGGCGGATGAGAGTATTTTCCGGGTACTCATGCAGCAGGTCATCAAAAAGCTGTTCCATAGACTGATTTTTTGCCAGCAGTCGCTTCTGCAAATCGTGACGCTGCAAATTCATCAGCAACTCCATGCGGCGCACCTGCACTTTTTCCTGCAGGGGTTCCAGCGCCAGTATCTCATTCATGATGTTTACAGCCTGTTCCTGGTACACGCGATACGCGGAACGAGCAGCCCGCTCTTCGCGACGTGCCTGGGCTGAAGACTCTTTTCTCCCCGCACGGCGCGGAGGACGTGGCTGCCACCGGTTGCGGAAGCGAGCCCCCTGACTCAGCATCTGAAGTGAGCGAATAAGCTCCAACCGGGCATCAATATCGCTCACCAGGTCTGCTTTTTCTACAGCTTTCTTCAACAGGGCATCTGCCTCCCTGCGGCGGTTTTTCTGTTCATATAATGCAGAACACAATCCATTAAGATTCCGGAAATACGCAGCCGACAGCTCCGGCACCAGACTCAGCGCACGGGAGAAATAAAGCTCAGCCGTGGCGTAATCCTGGGTCTGCTGGGCAATAAACGCCAGCGTCTGACACGCAGCAGCCATTTTATCACCCTTGTTATCAGCCATGCTGGCAATTTCCTCATAATATGGCATGAGCTCCTGAAGCAAGCGGGTATCTGCCTTACTGGGCCGCCAGAGAGTATCATCGCCGTTATCACGGTCAGCCATGCTGGCAAAAATCTCCTGCAAAGCCGAATCAGCAATGGCTGCATTGCGTTCAGCTTGTCTGCGCTGCTTGTTCTCCCCGGCATATCCCCACAGAATACTGCCGAACAGCAAAAACACCAGCAGAGCCGCGGCGTGGCTCCACACCGCCACTGCCGGACGCCGCAGCAGCCACATGGCATAACGACGAGCCCATGACGCAGGACGAGCCTTCACCGGTTCACCATTCAGAAAGCGGCGCAAATCATCCACCATGTCAGCCATGGAGTCATAACGGTCTGCCGGGGCAAAGCTGATACTCTTGTTGATGATGGCACCCAGCTCACCCTCGCCACGCAAGGCATTAAGCGGTTCAGACACAATCCGGTGGATCAGCTTGCCCGGTTCAGATTCCCGGAAAGCCGGTCGATTGCTGATGAGCTCGTAGAGAGTAACCCCCAGGCTGTACTGGTCACCGGCAAAAGAGTTCTCGCCTTTCATCAGACGCTCCGGCGGCATGTAACGCAAGGTTCCATCGTGACTTTGCGTCACCAGAGGTGCAGCCTCGCCACTATTCAGAACCGTAGCCAGGCCAAAATCACCCACACGCAGCACACCATCACCATCAAGCAGCAGGTTGCCGGGCTTCACATCGCGGTGCAGCACCCCGCAGGAATGAGCATAGGCCAAAGCCTGAGCCGCCTGCAATCCGACCTTTGCCACAGCGACCTCATACGGGACTCCGGGATAAACCTTGCGAATAGCCGCCGGCGTAATTCCCTGCCCGTTCACCAGACTCATCACATAATAACGATAATCCCCCTCCTGACCGGCACCAAATACTTCCACGATATTCGTATGGTGCAAGCCGGCAATCACACGGGATTCATTCTCAAAAGCTTCGCAATGGCGCGAATCTGCATTCCACGCAGGAGAAAGGATTTTGACGGCTACCTCCCGGTTCAATGATTCCTGCATGGCACGAAACACCGTACCCATTCCCCCTGCACCAATACGCTCCATCAGGCGATAACCACCCAGCGCTTCCGGATACCGGGCTGCTGCGTGAGCGGCGGCATTATGATTAGAAACGCTCAGTGACTCCATATCAACCAGCCCCTTAAGCAGCTCGCGCAACTCTTCGCCGCACTCCGGATGCTTCTCTACAAACGCATCCAGCGGCAGTGCCTCTCCACGACGAAGCGTTTCCAGATACTCCTCCACCAGAGACGCCAGCAATTCTTCGTTATCCGGCGTATCAGGCATAGGGATTCTCGTTATAAACCAGCTCCTGGAAGCGTTTCAACGCCCGCACATAGCGAATACTGGCAGCCTTCGGCTCAATTCCCAACACGGCAGCGCATTCTCCATTGCCCAGCTCTTCAAAATGCCGGAGCTCCAGGATTTCCCGGTCATTATCAGACAACTGAGCCAGCACTCGGCGGGCCATCGCCTGCCGCTCCAATCGCTCCAAATGCGTGCGCGGGCTGGATATCGTATCAGCAAACTGAGCCCAGGCATCTGCCACCCCCTCATCATCTGCCGGGCTCATCTCTTTCATGGCATCTCGCTTGGCCGCTGCCAGGTGGCGACGTTCGGCATCAATTAGCGTCTGCAAGGCAAGTCGGCGCAACTTTACATACATCGGCACTTCCGGTTCTGCCTGCAGAAAATTAATACGCCGACCACAAGCCAGATACGTCTCCTGCAGCAAATCCTCCACGCTCAGGCGGCACTGCAACACTGCAGGCATACGCAACGACAGCAAGCGCAACAAGCGGTCGCGATATTGAAGCCAGAGCTCGGCCAGCCACAGATTTTCGGGAGTCTCACTCATACTCATCGGAAAGAAAACGGCAGTCTGTCGTTATCACCCTCACTACAGGGAACGCAGACTGCCGGAAAAATCTACTGTTAAGACCAATCAATCCTTCACATTTTCCTCGCGCAAATCACGAACCATGAGTTCCTTGAGGGCTTCACTCGGATGTTTGCCATTATAAAGGATATCGTACATGGCATCGGTAATAGGCGTGCGGACCCCGAGAGCGCGAGCCATCTGGTATGTTGAAAGAGTATTCGGCACACCTTCCACCACCTGACCAATCTGCTTCAGACATTCCTCCAGCGGCATACCTTTGGCCAACAGGCGGCCGGCCGTCAGGTTGCGGCTGTGATCAGAATAACAGGTTACCACCAGGTCACCCATACCTGACAACCCCATGAAAGTCTCCATGCGTCCACCGCGGGCAATACCCAGACGGGTCATTTCAGCAAGACCACGGGTGGAAAGAGCGGCGCGAGCATTATCGCCCAGACCAAGCCCCGCGCAGATACCACTGGCCAGCGCAAAAACATTCTTGATAGCACCGCCAATCTGCATACCCACCACATCACTGCTGGTATAAATGCGAAGGAAACCGGTGCTCATACGCTGCTGTACGGCCTTGGCAATCTCGATATCCTCAAACCCAATCAGCGTAAGACTCGGCAGCCCCTGCACAATATCCTCTGCGTGGTTCGGGCCGGAAAGCGCACCCACAGGGCATTTCACATACGAAGAGATAATCTCGCTCATGAGCAGGTTCGTATCCTTCTCAATCCCCTTGGAGCAGGTCACAATGACGGCATCCTCAGCAAGACCCACCTCTGCCAGACTCTTGGCTACATTGCGCATCACCACGCTGGGCACCACCACGATAACGAGCTGCGAACCAGCCACATCTTTCCAATCACTGGTCACCTTCACGTTCTCCGGCAGAGGGCGAGCCCCCTTGACGGGCACCAGACTCATGCGGGATTCGCGGATAGCAGCAGCTTCTTCTTCCTTATAGGTCCAGAGCACCACTTCGCTACCGTCCTGTGCAGCAGTAAAAGCCAGAGCTGTTCCCCATGCACCGGCACCAATGACAGCAGTTTTTTTGAAAATTCGTTCCATAATATCAGAAAAAATCAGTTTTTCGGAGCAAAAGCCTTGGGTTCAGTACCGTTCATAATACGCACTATATTAGCTTTATGCTTCACCGTCACAAGTATCAGAATCAGAGCCAGCAGACCAATTACCATCAAATCAGCAGGCGTCCATGTACCATCGCACAAACAGAGTTCAATCAGAGCAGCAATTATCATACCCACGCCAGCCATAATGCTGGAGAAAGACACATAACGGGTCAGAATCATACTGCCGATCCAGAACAGCAGCGCAGCAAGCCCAACCCATGGAGACAAAGCAAACAGACAGCCGCCGGTTGTAGCCACACCCTTACCACCCTTGAACTTAAGGAAACAAGTAAACGTATGACCGAGAATCAAGGCAAACATGACACCGAGGAACCATCCCATCTGTCCCGGAGTAAATGCCGTCAGCTCTCCGCCAAGATGAAGCTTCATGTACAGCAAAGGAGCAAAACCTTTCAGAAAATCCATCACAAACACGGGAATCCCCCAGGCTTTCCCCAGAACTCGCACCGCATTGGTAGCGCCGATATTACGAGAACCATGCTCACGAAGGTCGATACCGTTGAGTCGACCGGCAATATAACCAAAAGGCACAGAACCAATCAGGTAGGCTGCTACAATGTACAAAATATTCTCAACCATGTGCTTTAAGTATACTCCAATTTATCCGATATGGCAACTGGTTTTTTCAGGAAATAACAAAAACGCATCAGACAGACCACGGAGCCGCATGATACGCGGCATCTATCGCATCCTGGAGCAAAATCCGGACCTGAGCCACAGCCGGGATGCCGAGAATGCCACGCGGTATTTTCTGTCCGTCTTTTTCCTCAAAATCAAAGATGATATTTCCACTGCCATCGGTCTGCGCTTCTACTGACTGGATGAGTCCCAGCATGAGGAACCACTCCTGCTCATCGCCCTCCGGGAGCATCGCCAGCACTCGCCTGGAAGTAATAGCATACAGAACAGCAGAGGAGCCCATGGAAGAAGATTTACGGAACAAACGAGCAAAGAAACCTGGCGCCGGCCGGGAGTTCACTCCGCCTTTGCCTTGCCACAACAACTGTTCACCGGGCCGCAGTGCAGCGGCCAGGCGTTGTTGCTCATCAGTTGTCAGCATTGTCATCATCGCAGGAACATGCGCAGCAGCGCATCTTTAAGCTTATTGTACGGCTGATAGCGGAACGGCAGATCCAGCCAGTTTGCTTTCTTAAGAATCGATTTATAATGAGTGAACGTATCAAAGCCGGTTTTACCATGGTACGACCCCATACCACTATCCCCCACTCCGCCAAAGGGCATGCCGTGAACAGCGAGGTGGACAATAGTATCATTCACGCAACCGCCACCGAACGCAAGATGCTGCCGGAAACGACGTTCAGTTTCCTTATCAGTAGTAAAAAGATAAGAAGCCAATGGGCGCGGACGAGAAAGCACAAACTGCTCCACTTCCTCCCACTTATCCCAACAGAGAACAGGAAGGACGGGGCCAAAAATCTCCTGCTGCATACAAGCTGAAACAGAGGTTACATTATCCAGCACAGTGGGTTCAATGCGCAGCGTTTCAGGGTCTCCCTGGCCGCCCACCACCGGAGAAGCATCATCAATAAGCCTCATCAGCCGGTCAAAATGGCGTTTATTGATAATATGAGTAAGCTTATCATTTTTCACCGGATGCTCGCCCAGCATCTCAAACACAGCCTCGCGGAAATACGCCACGAACTCATCCTTACAACTGCGGTGAATCATGAGATAATCCGGCGCCACACAGGTCTGACCGGCATTCAGAATCTTACCGAAAGCCACCCGGCGGGCCGCAACCTTGAGATTCGCAGAGGAATCCACGATACAAGGGCTCTTGCCACCCAGCTCCAGGGTCACCGGGGTCAGGTTCCGGGCAGCAGCTTCCATAATGTGGTGTCCGATACTCGGACTACCGGTAAAGAAGATGTAATCAAACTTCTCAGCAAGCAGAGCGTTGCTGTCATCATGGTTTCCTATCACCACTTTTACATACTCAGGTGGGAAAATGCCACTCAGCATCTCCGCCAGCACTGCAGATGTAGCTGGGGTGGAAGACGAAGGCTTCACCACGCAGCAATTACCGGCAGATAATGCGGCTACCAACGGGTCCAGGAAAAGAAGCACCGGATAATTCCATGGGCTCATGATAAGCACAACTCCGTATGGGTCTGCTTCCACGCGGCAGGAACTCGGGAAATGAGCCAGCCCGGCCGCTGCACGGCGCGGTTTGCTCCACTTACGGATGTTCCGGAGCGTATCACGGATACTGCCCAGCACAAGCCCGATTTCACACATGTACCCCTCAGAGGCACACTTACCCAGATCAGCATGAAGAGCCTCACTGATTCGGGGTTCCCACTCACGGATTGTCTTCTGGAGATTCTTGAGAGCGCGGATGCGGAACTCCACATCCCGCGTCACATGCGTCTGAAAAAAGAGGCGCTGTTTTGCTACTATATCATGCATATCAGTATGCGGCGTTCAGAATTTCAATAATCTGGGATTCATCGGCAGCGCGGGGATTCACTATCAACGCTCCATCATTGACGGCAAACTCGGCCACTTTTGCAAAAGAAGACTTCTCGACCCCGGCCTCGCGCAAGGTAAGCGGCAATCCGCAGATGGCATTCAGGCGCTGCCCCAGCGCCTCTACTGCAGCAATTGCAGCCTCTGCCCGCTTCTCTGCAGGAGTGGCCATGGCTGCATCCATACCCACCAGCCAGGGCAGCAGCCCGGCATAAGCAGCAGCGCAATGGCTCAGATTATAACGCATCACATGCGGCAGCAGAATGGTCATAGCCACTGCATGAGGCACATGACACACGCCACCCAGAGCATGCCCTATAGCATGCACTGCGCCCACCATACTGTTGGAGAATGAGATACCGGCCATCGTGGAAGCCACAGCCATGGCATAGCGGGCTTTTTTATTGGAGCCATTGCGAGTAGCTTCTTCCAGATTCTCACAAATGAGCTTGATTGCGGTTGTACCGTATGCCGTGCTCATGGGGTTTGCCTGCAGACAGGTGCAGGCCTCGATGGCATGAACCATGGCATCAAAACCAGTGCTGGCCGTGGCCTTTGGCGGCAGACCAGCCGTCATGCGCGGATCAATCACAGCGGCATCCGGTTGAACAAAAGGAGAAAGGAACTCCATCTTCACGCCATTGGCATCGTTGCGGATAACAGCCACACCTGTACACTCTGAGCCCGTGCCAGATGTAGTAGGCACCACGATGAAAGGAATATACTCACCGCGCACCAGATTCTCCACCCCGCCGATGGCAAGAATATCGTCCGCATTCTGCGAAAGCACCAGGCGCACACCCTTGGCTGTGTCAATCACAGAGCCACCACCCACAGCAACCAGGGCATCGCACCCGCTGCTGCGGTATAAAGCGGCAATATCATTCACCACCTTCAGCGAGGAATCCACCGGAATATCGGTAAATGTACAAGCCGGGGTGCAGCCCTCCGCAGCCATCGCATCCACCACCAGCTGCATGGTACCGATTTTTGCCAGCACGGCATCGGACAACAGCATGGGAGCCTTGGAACCCAGATGCTCCAGCTCATCAGCTAACCGCTCCAACGCAGATTCACCGCAGAGCAGTTTCACCGAGTTCTGAAATTCAAAATACTTATTCATAAAATCAGTTATATCGTCCAGTCATAAATCCGCAGATGATGCGTCCGTACACCCGCAGCGGATTCACCTGCAAAGTAGGGATATCAGTAAGAATATGCTTCGTGATAAACTTCGGGAACAAATAGCCTTCCACCAGGTTCACAAGGCGGGCCAGACGCATCACATCCGCAATCTCGCCCTGCATACTGAAAGCATGCTGCGCATAGGCCTGTGCCAGCCCCATCTGCCCCGTGAACATACGGAAAGAAATCCCCGTGGATTTAAGCCGCAAAGCGCAAGTCGGTTTCTCCAGTTCTTTCAGATGATGGAGTCTGCCATCTTTCCACTGCACATAAAGGACCGGGGCCTTGTACCCAGTCTGCAGGGCGTAACTCAGGCCTTCAGGCATGCGGTTGAATTCGTCCCGCACGCGGGTATCCAGCGCATAAAGCTCCACCAGCGCAGCATACACCACACGAAGCACAACACCGACAGTCAATTTCTGCAACGCCAGCTTCATATTTTATTCTCCACGCTGGGCTGCGGCCCGGCTCAAGCGGTCCATCATAGCCATACCAAGACCGATTTTCGGCAATTCCTCTGCCACTATCACCTGAACATCCTCGCATTCATCCATTGCGCGCATCACTGCAAAAAGGCGCACCGCAGCCTCGGCCAGACGACCGCTACCGGGCGAAAGGGGCATCACCTCTGTCCAGCAATCCTGCTCAGCCAGCGGCGAATCCCCCTGATAGGTAATCAGGCCGTATTTCACACCCTCCTGCGGGGTAAACGGCTCTTTCGGGTCATGCAAAATGAGCGGTTTGGTAGGAGCGTAATGACTCTTGAGCATGCCTGGGGCATTCGGTGCGTTTTCCGCAACATCACTTCCTTTACCGGGTTTCACAACCTTGCAGATTTTACGAAGCTTTTCGCGGGTCACAGGTCCCTCACGCAACACGCGCACAGCTGGATTTCCCTTTTCATCCAGACAAGGCTGCAGAATCGTACTCTCCAGACCTTCGGAACAGGCACCGGCATCCAGCACCAGCGGAATGGAACCACCCAGTTCCTTGAGTACAGCCGGAGCACTCGTGGGAGAAATGTGCCCGAAACGATTTGCACTAGGTGCAGCAACCGGATGCCCCAGAGCCCGGGAGACAGCGCGCATCACCTCATGACTTGTCACTCGGCAGGCCACTGTGGACAGACCACTCGTCACGATATCCGGCACGCACTCTTTTCGCGGTAATACCAGGGTCATCGGACCCGGCCAGAATTCCTTTACCAGCTTATCCACCAGCGGCTGCAATTCTGCCGGCACCTCTGTGATATCCTTCAGAGCCTTGCCATTCGGCAGATGGCAGATAAGCGGGTCAAAACTCGGGCGTCCCTTAACCTCAAAAACCTTGGCTACGGCATCCGGATTAAACGCATCTGCCCCAAGACCATACACAGTCTCTGTCGGGATTGCCACCAGGCCGCCCTCTGCCAGCACCCCGGCGGCTTCCTTATAAATCTTGCGGCAATCCTCCAGCGGGTCTACCTCAATTACACGAGTTTCCATGCCGCAATCTTAGACTATACTCCACCAAAAGTCAATGATAATGAAAACGCTTGCACTGCAAAAACCGATGTGATACCGTTCTCGCGCAACTCCGCATGACCAGCTACACGAAAAACGCACTGTATCTTATCTGCATCACCGGCACACTCATGTTTGGCGTATCATGCTTCGTTCCGGAATGGAAGAAATTCGGACTATTAGCATGTTCGGCAGGGATGGTTTCGTTCATCACGCTCCTGGCTGAGCGCCTTATCCGCAAAAGCCAGCCGAAATCCCGCAAAAAGAGGTCGAGGGAAATCCCTGACACACGTATCGAACCAGCCCTCGACATCATATATGGCAGAGATAACGGCCGCAGACATTACAAAAACCTGACACCAGAACAGCGGCAGAAAAGCATTTTCGGAGGAAAAAACATATAAACCGCCCCTCCTGGCTAACGCACTTTCCGAACACAGAATTGCATGCAAGCCACGGAAAATCCTTGCACGCGCATGAAAAATACTCTAATATGCCCGCCGATATGGATTTCCGCACTTATCTTCGTAATTATCCCGACGCTAACGGCTACTACGGCCGTTTCGGTGGTGCTTATCTACCCAAGGAACTCGAACCGGCATTCAAGGAAATTACCGATGCCTACAACGACATCTGCCAGTCAGCCCAATTCATCAACGAGCTGCGGCGCATCCGCAAACAGTTCCAGGGACGGCCCACACCGGTATACCACTGCGAGCGACTCTCCCGACTGGTGGGCGGAGCCCAGATTTACCTGAAACGCGAAGACCTGAATCACACCGGAGCCCACAAGCTCAACCACTGCATGGGTGAAGGTCTGCTGGCCAAGTTCATGGGCAAAAAGAAGATTATTGCCGAAACCGGCGCCGGGCAACACGGCGTGGCTCTGGCCACAGCTGCGGCCTACTTCGGGCTGGAGTGCGAAATCCACATGGGCGCAGTCGATATTGCCAAACAAGCACCGAACGTAACCCGCATGAAGATGCTGGGTGCCAATGTGGTATGCGTGACCCACGGTCTGCAGACTCTCAAGGAGGCGGTCGACAGTGCCTTCGAGGCCTACCTGCGCGACTACAAGAACGCCATTTACTGCATCGGTTCCGTGCTGGGGCCGCACCCCTTCCCCATGATGGTGCGCGACTTCCAGATGGTCATCGGCCACGAGGCCCGCGCCCAGTTCGAAGAAATGACCGGGCACCTGCCGGACGTGGTCTGCGCCTGTGTGGGCGGCGGCTCCAACGCCATGGGCATGTTCCCCGCATTCCTTGGCGACCCGGTGGATATCTACGGTGTAGAACCCCTGGGCCACGGTCCTTCTCTGGGCGACCACTCAGCCTCCATCACCTATGGTACCGAAGGTATCATGCACGGCTTCAACTCCATCATGCTCAAGGATGAAAATGGCGAACCCGGCCCGGTATACTCCGTGGCCAGTGGTCTGGACTACCCCTCTGTGGGCCCCGAGCACGCATTCCTGCATGATATCGGCCGCGTGAAATATGAAACCGTAAGCGATGAAGAAGCCGTAGATGCCTTCTTCAAGCTCTGCCGTTACGAAGGTATTATCCCCGCTTTGGAAAGCTCCCACGCGGTAGCCTTTGCCATCCGCAAAGCGAAGGAAATGCGCCGTGGTTCCATTTTAGCAAACTGCTCCGGCCGCGGGGATAAAGATGTCGACTATATTGCCGAGCACTTCGGTTACGGCGACGAGCACAAGTTCTGACGAATTCTCTACCAGACACCGTGGATGCCCCGGCTCCACGGTGTTTTTCGCATTTATGAAACATCTCTTTCCTCTACTGCTACTCCTGACAAGCTGCACGCTCACCAAGCAGACAAGTTCACTGCATGAAGCCGTGAAGCGCAATGACTCTGCAGCAGTGGCACGGCTGATTGCCAAAGGAACAGCAGTAGATACGAAAGATGCAGACGGGCTCACCCCGCTCATGCTTGCCTGCATGAACCTGCAGGAAGAAAACATCCGGCTGCTTATCCGAGCCGGAGCAAATCCCCACAATCCGAATGCAGCCGGCACCACGGCTGCCCACATGCTTGAGCGGGGGGATTCCATTCCCTCACGAGTCAAAGCATGCCGCAAGGCTATGCTTGAAGAGCTCCGCCGCCGATAATTGCTTTTTCCATTTACCCATGAAACGAATTCTCCTCACCCTTGGCTTCCTGTTAACGAGTATCAGCTCGGCATCTGTGGGAACATATCAACGCGATGCAACTCCCCTGCCCCTGCCGCCGGGATATCAGATGCCGGCAGCTGGTAAAAGCGCATCCAGGTTCAACAGAAAACCAGTTCCACCGTATTGGGATGCCTCCAGCCGTCAACTGATTGTAGAATGTTGTCACCCGCCCGTCTGCCGCAACGGTGTCAGCCATTTCTACACCAGCGTCTACCAGTTATCCACAGACGGCAGAAAACTGACCTGCACCCGGCGCATGTGGCAAAGCCACAAGCCAGCGGAAGAAGCTCACTGCCGCACATTCAGCTCAACCAGCGACACGCCCTGCACCTTTACCGATGGCGCTACCACCGTTGTATTCAAAACAGATGCCCAGGGAGCCATCACTCAAGTCACCTTGTATGGTAAACTCTTCGGCGACACTCTGCCGGAGAACGGAAAAATCTTCTTTCCCAGTGAAAAGGTGCCCGCACTGATTCAGCTCGTCCCCTGATTCTCAAGGTGCATGTCTCAGTCACGATTCATTCTTTCATCTTGCCAATATAAGATTCTTACCTTTATCCCATAGAACCATGAAGAAGATTTTTACAACAGCCGCCTTAGCATGCACCTTGTTAGCCAACGGCTCCGAAGAAGCCATGCAGCAAGCGCTCAACACATGGCAGCAACAGGTTGCCGCCTATGAAGAAGCCATCAAAGCTGCACCGGATGACGAAACGCGCGCCACTATCCCCGCCCCCAACGACAGGGCTATTGCTCCCATTCTCTGGCAATCCATCAACGCCCGCACCGGCACCCGTAAAAATGATAAAGGCAAAGGTTCAGTTCCAACATTTGAGTTTGAAAAGCCCTGGGCTCTTCCTGGTATCGTATGGATACTGGAACACCCACAGGCTTTCACTGCCGCTTTCACAGAAGATGAACAGGCTCAGCTCACATATTTCGGCAACGCTCTGGTGGACTCGCTCAGCCGGGTTCATTTCAATCATCCCGGCATCGGTGCCGCCTGTCCGAGTCTTTCTGTAACCTCCAGCGTCCGCGAATACGAACTACTCCTGAAAATCTACCAGCGGAATCAGCATAAAAGCGCCCGCGCCTGTGCAGCTCTGGGCATGAGTCTCATGCTCAACAACCCCATGGTCAGCAGCATTGAAGGCAGTGAATCCATGGCTCGGGCCAAACGAATTTATTATCTCAAGCAAGCCATTCTGCTGGCAGAGAAAGACACCCGGTTCGGGGCCCGCCCCATCACTGAGATTGCCATGGAACAAGCCTATTTCCTCCGGCATCTGGCAGTGGGCTGCATTGCCCCTCGCCTCCAGGTCAAAGATATGCAGGGAATCTCTCACACTTTCCCTGAACCCGGAAAGGTAAATCTCATTATCTTCTGGTCGCCCGTTGACGCAGCCGGCACCTCCATGGTGCGCGATCTTGACAAACTGCAGGCACAATACCCCAGCGTGACAATCTGCCCGATTATGCCATACGAGGATACAAAAGCGCTCGAGGCACTGGAAATCGACTTCTCATTCACCGATGATGCCAAGGGCACAGCGGGCACAACATACCGGGTAGCACAGCTGCCTACAGCCATTCTCATCGGTAAAGACAGCACCATCCTCTACGGTGGAGCTCCGGATATGAAGCTGCAGCAAGCTCTCGAAAAAATCGCTACGACAGATAAACCCAAACGCCCCGCAGTACGAATTCAGGAAACGCCGGCTCCCGCGCCCACACAAAAAGGCGATACAATTCCTGCCCTGCGGGATATGCCGGAATTCTAACCACCGTTCTTCATTGAAGATGCTCAGAATACGGACTTCGGCAGTGTTTCCATGTGCATAAAGCACTGCATGATTCCTCTTCGGAAAGTAAAGAAAAAAGCCCCGGTAAAACCGGGGCTTTTTTTTATGGAAAACTCAATGTTTCTTCCAGCCTGGCTTGTGGCGGGAGGCAAGTTCCTCGATAACCTGCTCAATGCGGAGTCCCTTGGAAGTGAGCAGCACGATGAGGTGGTAGAACATATCGGAGGCCTCGTAAATCAGGCGTTCGTTGGTGCCGTTGCAGGCTTCAAGGCAGGCTTCCAAAGCTTCCTCACCCACCTTCTGGGCCATGCGGTTGATACCATCGCGGAAAAGGCTGGTGGTGTAGGACCCCTCGGGCATCTCCTCGTGGCGCTTGTTGATGAAATCCTGCAGTTCGGTGAGGAACAGCAACGGGCTGGCCTCATTCTTCTCGCCCCAGCAGGTATCTGTACCGGTATGGCACACAGGGCCATGCGGCGTGACCTGAATAAGCAGCGTATCATTATCGCAATCCACCTTGATGCTCACCACATCAAGATAGTTGCCGCTTGTTTCACCCTTGGTCCACAGGCACTGGCGGCTCCGACTATAGAAGCACACGCGCCCGGTTTCCTGGGTTCTGGCAAAGGATTCAGCGTTCATATAGCCCAGCATAAGCACCTTGCCCGTGGCGGCATCCTGAATAATGGCGGGCACCAGGCCGCCGCACTTGTCGAAGTCGATTGTCATACGCGGAATTAAGCGGTTGCGGGCAGAGTATACCACATGTTCGGGAAATTGCCACCTTTTTTTACTGCAGCACAAACCAGTTACGACATTTCAGCACCAGAATGCAAAAAAACAGCACCAAAAATGGTCTCACGGCAGCACACGCTCTAACGGCGGGGTAGATTCTTCTCTACGTATTGAATGAAGTGCGTTTTGAACGGCTCTCTGCCGGCGATATTGTACAGATTGGTCATTCCCCAGTCATCATAAACATAGGTACGTGATACAGGCTTAGGAATGGGGGCGGGATTGCGACGTTCCAGCTCCAGCTCGGATATATATGTTCTCTGCTGCACATCATAATAACGCAAGGGGTCTCCATTCAGCCAGGTTGTAAGCGTTAAATATCCCTCATACTCCAGGCAAACATCCACAGGCGAGCTGAAAAAACGACAATAAATCGTCTCTCCCTGCCAGGAAACAACCTCGACAATGCACTGCGTAGACGAAGAACCAGGTACGGTGATATGCCACCAGCTGATACCGCCTACCCTGGCCCAGCGAGGCATGAACATCATCAGCAGCAAGCCCAGTACGAAAAGCAACAGAACAATTTTCTTCATGGCACCGATAAATCAGAAGCCCCCCCGTTGAGTAACACGCTCTCAGGGAGGGCTGCTTTTAAATGAATCCTGCCTTTACAGTCTCACGCAGATACCTTCGTTGTGAAGGTATTGCTTGAGCTCCGGGATTTTGATTTCGCCGAAGTGGAACACGCTGGCAGCCAGAGCTGCATCAGCATGTCCCAGTCGGAAAGCATCCGCAAAGTGTTCCCTGGCACCGGCACCGCCGCTGGCGATGACGGGGATGCTGAGTTCATCGGACAAGCGGGCCAGCGCCTCATTCGGGAAGCCCTGCTTCACGCCATCGTGGTCCATGCTGGTGAAAAGAATTTCACCGGCACCGCGGTCGGCCACCTCGCGAGCCCAGTCAAACAGGGTGCGTTCCACGCGGATGCGGCCACCATTCACATAGCAATACCAGCCATCGGCATCGCAGCGGGCATCGATGGCGGCCACGCATACCTGGGAACCGAAGTGAGAGGCGATATCATTCACCAGCTGCGGGTTGCGGATAGCGGCGGAGTTCAGACTCACCTTGTCGGCACCGGCTTCCAGCAGGCGGGCCACATCTGCCAGCTCATGAATACCACCACCCACGGTAAAAGGAATGGAAATGGCGGCAGCCACACGGGAAACCATATCAGTGAAGGTCTTGCGGCCTTCGTGCGTGGCAGCGATATCGAGGAACACGAGTTCATCGGCACCCTGCTCGCTGTAGGCCTTGCCCAGCGCCACGGGGTCGCCTGCATCGCGCAGGTTCACGAAATTGATACCTTTGACGGTACGACCGTCCTTCACGTCCAGACAGGGGATGATGCGTTTGGCGAGCATAAAGGGAATGATTAGTGATTAGTGATTAGTGATTAGTGATTAGTGATTAGTGATTAGTGATTAGTGATTAATGATTAATGATTAATGATTAGTGATTAATTGTTGAAGATTGATGCGGCCTTCATAGTAGGCTTTGCCGAAGACCACGGAGGGGATGCCGGCGGCATCGAGCGCGCGGATATCCTCAGTGCAGCTCACGCCGCCACTGGCAATAAGCCGGCAGCCGGGGTGCTTCGCCATGATTTCCTGATACAGCGCGGTATTCGGGCCACCCAGGGTACCATCGCGGGAAATATCGGTGCAGAGCACGCGGGTGATGCCGTGGCTCATGTAGAAGCTCACGAATTCATCCAGGCTCATGCCGCCGTCCTCACGCCAGCCCTTAATCATCACGCGGCCATTCAGCGCATCAGCACCCACGATGAAGCGATCCGGGCCATATTTTTCTGCCCACTTCAGCAGACGCTGCGGGTCGGTGGCAGCCAGGCTGCCCACTGTCACCATGGCGGCTCCATGGTCGAAAGCGGCCTGCAGGTCACTCTCCTGCTTGATACCACCGCCGAAATCCACTGTCATGCCCAGAGCTGTGATTTTCTTCAGCGTCTCCAGGTTCACAATGTGGTCTGCCTTGGCTCCATCGAGGTCCACCACATGCAGACGACGCACTCCCATATCATAGAAACGGCGGGCCACGTCCTCTGGATGCGGGTCATAGGTCTTCCGGGCAGCGTAGTCGCCCTTGGTCAGGCGCACGCACTGCCCCCCGATGATATCGATTGCGGGAATGAGCTCAATCATGGCAGAGATGGATGAAATTGTGAAGAATGCGCAGCCCCACATCACCGCTCTTTTCGGGGTGGAACTGGGTAGTGTAGAAATTGCCACGACGCAGCGCAGACGCATAGGTCACGCCGCCATAGGTAGTGCGGGCAATGGCATCGGCACAGTCAGGCACATAGAAACTGTGCACAAAATAGACGAAATCGCCCTCTTTAAGCCCGTCAAAAAGCGGAGTGCTGAGATTTTCGATGGTATTCCAGCCGATCTGGGGGATTTTCACGCGCCCCTCCTCACAAGCAGACGGGAAACGCACCACCGGACTGTTGAACACGCCAAGGCACGGGGTATCACCCTCCTCGGAATGGGCGCAGAGCAACTGCTGACCGATGCAGATACCCAGCACCGGCTGCTTCAGGTTACGAATCACCTCACCCAGGCCGCTTTCACGCAGATATGCCATGGTGTTAGCGGCTTCCCCCTGCCCTGGAAAGATAACACGGTCGGCACTGGCGAGTTCGGCGGCATCATCCGTCACCACCGGCGCCACACCGATGCGGTGGAGAGCATTGATGACGGAGCGGATGTTACCCGCATTGTATCTGACAACGGCTACTTTCATACCTCAAAGCGTTCCCTTGCTGGAAGGCAGCACCAGGTGGCGCACATCGCGCTGCACAGCCACGCGGATAGCGCGGGCCAGTGCCTTGAACGAGCCCTCAATCTTGTGATGTTCATTATCTCCTTCCGCCTTGATGCTGAGGTTCATGAGAGCAGCATCACTCAGACTCTTGAAAAAGTGGTAAAACATCTCTGTGGGCATATCGCCGATACGCTCACGCTTGTACTCAGCCTCCCACTGCAGCCAGGGGCGGCCACCGAAATCCAGCGCCGCACTGCACAGGCAGTCATCCATAGGCAGGCAGTAACCGTAGCGTGAAATACCCAGTTTGTTGCCGATGGCCTTGCGGAGGCATTCACCCAGAGCCAGACCGGTATCCTCGATGGTATGGTGTTCGTCCACATACAAATCACCCTTAACGCGGATGGTCACGCCCATGCCCCCATGGTGAGCAAGCTGAGCCAGCATGTGGTCAAAAAAGCCCAGGCCGGTGCTCACCTCGCAGTAACCGGGGCGGTCGAGCTCCAGCTTCACATAGATATCCGTCTCGCGGGTTGTACGCTGCACCTCGGCACTGCGCTCACCTGCCACCAGAATCTCCGTAATCTTCTTCCAGTCCATGCCGTCGGTTCCAATCTGCAAAGCCTTGCAGCCCAGATTCTGAGCCAGCTGCACATCCGTGGCACGGTCGCCGATGACATAGCAATTCGCCAAATCGTAAGAGCCATCCATGTAGGCGGTGAGCATACCTGTACCCGGTTTGCGGGTGGGGGCATTGTCTTGCGGGAAATGGCGGTCGATGAGGATATCATCAAACTCCACACCCTCGCCCTTCAAAGTATCGAGGATGAAATTATGCACCGGCCAGAAAGTATCCTCCGGGAAAGAGTCAGTACCAAGGCCGTCCTGATTGCTCACCATCACGAACTCGTAATCCGTCAGCTCGCGGATGGTACTCAGAGCGCGGAAAGTACCGGGCACAAACACCAGCTTTTCGAAAGCATCAATCTGCTCATCCGCAGGTTCCTGAATAATCGTACCGTCACGGTCGATGAAAAGGGCCTTTTTTTTCATATATCAGAACTTCTTGAGAGCTGCCAGCAATTCGTCGTTCTCTGCCGGGGTACCGATGGTGATACGCAGACAATTCTCGCACATGGTGATGCGGTGACGGTTGCGAACGATAATACCCTGGTCCACCAGCGCATCATAAATACCACAGGCATCATTCACCTTGACCAGGAAGAAGTTGGCGTCGCTGGGATACACCTTCTCGCAGATTGGCAAGGCAGCCACGGCTTCCATCATACGGGAACGCTCAGAAAGCGCTTCTTCTGCCCAGGCACGGATTTCATCCATGTGCTCCAGACGCTCCATGGCAGCACGCTGGGTGAGGATGTTCACGTTGTAGGGATACTTCACCTTGTTGAAAAGGCCGATGATTTCCGGATGGGCCAGCGCCATGCCCAGGCGGATACCAGCAGAAGCCCAGGCCTTGGAGAAGGTGTTGAGTACGATGAGACGCGGATATATATCCAGCAGGGAGATGACCGAAGAGCCCTCCGGCGCGAAATCGATGTAGGCCTCATCCACCACTACAATACCGGGGAAAATATCGAGCACCTTGCGGATTTCTGCCAGCGGTAGCAGGTTACCCGTGGGGTTGTTCGGGCTGCAGATGAAGATAACCTTTGTGCAGGGGGAGTAGATGGACTGCAGGAAGTTCTCGGCATTGAACAAGTACCCCTCCTCCAGAGGGATGGAGTTGTAGCGCACGTTGTTGATATCGGCGCAGACTTCATACATGCCGTAGGTGGGGGAAATAGCGGCTACCTCATCCACCCCGGGGGTGCAGAAGGTGCGGAAAATGAGGTCGATGGCCTCATCACTGCCGTTGCCCAGGAAAATGCGCTCCGGAGCCACGCCCTTGTAGGCGGAAATCTTCTGCTTCAGCTCCCACTGCAGCGGGTCGGGGTAGCGGTTGTTCGGCGCGTTGTGCGGGCACTCGTTGGCATCCAGGAACACATGGGCGGCCTTGCCGGCATACTCATCGCGGGCAGAACTGTAGGGCTTCAGTTTCAGAATATTCGGACGCACCAGGCGGGCAATGCGCGTTCCCATATCTTCCTGCGGCATGGCAGCCACCGTCTGCATGCGCAGGGTCATGGCGCGGGCGTGGGCATCCAGCTGCTCGGCCTGAGCCATGAGCTCCACGGTACTGCCGATGCTGCGAATACCCTCAACACTAAGCGTCTGCAGGGTCATCTTGCGCTGGAAGCTGTCTACACACAGACTGCTGTAGGCGCGCACGCATCCCATCGTGGGCAGCGTATGATTTGTGCCGCTGGCGTAGTCGCCGGCGCTTTCACAACTGTAGTTCCCCAGGAAAATGGAACCTGCATTTACCGTTTCCTTTGCCACGGCATCGGCATCCTGCATGGCGATGATAAGGTGCTCCGGACCATAGGCATTGGTAAAATCGATGCAGTCCTGCTTATCAGCCAACACGATGATACGGCTGTTGGCAATGGATTTGGCAGCTACTTCTCTGCGGGGAAGCTCCGCCAGCTGTCGGTCAACCTCAACTGCTACGGCTTCTGCCACTGCGGCATCCGTCGTCACCAGCATAGCCTGACTGTCCGGACCGTGCTCAGCCTGACTCAGTAAATCGGCTGCCACAAAAGCAGGGACACAGGTAGAATCAGCCAGCACCTCTACCTCACTGGGACCAGCAGGCATATCAATTGCCACCCCGGCCAGCGAAGCCAGCTGCTTGGCGGCAGTTACATAAGCATTGCCAGGCCCGAAAATCTTATCCACTTTCGGCACTGTAGCCGTGCCGTATGTCATGGCGGCAATGGCCTGAGCTCCGCCCACCTTGAAAATGCGTTTCACGCCGCACAAATCAGCAGCGAAGAGAATGGCGGGATTCACCTTGCCATCCTTACCGGGAGGCGTGCAGAGCACCACTTCCTCGCAACCGGCCACTGCTGCCGGCACCGCCAGCATAAGCACGGTGGAGAACAACGGTGCCTGACCACCAGGCACATAAAGGCCCACGCGCTGGATGGGCAGCGTACGCTGCTCACAGACCACTCCGGGGGCAGTCTCCAGCTTCAGCGGAGACTGAGCATTGCGCTGAAGTTCGTGAAAATCATAGATATTGCAGTAGGCAAGCTCAATGGCATCCTTGAGTTCCTGTGGCACGGCGGCCACAGCCTCTGCTACCTCGGTAGCGGAAACCTCCAGCATTTCCAGTTCCACGCCATCAAAACGGCAACCGAACTCATGCAGCGCCTGATCACCACGCTCATGCACCGCATCCATGATGGGACGCACCACATCAAAGAGTTGAGTCACATCAAAGGCCGGGCGACGCACCAGCTCCGCCCACTGTTCCCGGTTCGGTTCCGTTATGATGGTCATGTATGGAGAAATAATTTGGAATTACAGAATCATTTTTTCGATAGGAAGCACCAGAATGCCCTGAGCACCGGCTTCCTTAAGCTTGCCGATGATATCCCAGAAGCAGGATTCATCCAGCACAGTGTGAATACTGCACCAGCCCTCCTGAGCCAGCGGCATGATGGTGGGGCTCTTCACCCCCGGCAGCACAGACACAATCTGCTCAACGCATTCCTTCGGCGCATTCATGAGCACATAGCGCTTGTCGGCAGCCGTCATGACCGCATCCATGCGGAAAAGCAGTTTATCCAGAATCTCGCGCTTCTCTGCGCAGAGGTTCTTGTTAGCAATAAGCACAGCCTCGCTCTCCAGCACCACTTCCACCTCGGTCAGATTATTGCTCACGAGGGTTGCACCGCTGCTCACAATATCAAAGATAGCATCTGCCAGGCCGATGCCGGTGGAAATCTCAACAGAACCGGTGATAACATGAATATGAGCCTGCACCCCCTGCTCCTCCAGCCAGCGGCGGAGAATCACTGGATAGGAAGTGGCAATCTTACGCCCCTGCAGCCACTGCGGGCCGGTGTAATCGTGTTCCTTCGGGACTGCGATACTCAGGCGGCAACCACCGAAACCAAGATTCTTCACGATATCGGCATCGCCCTGCCGCTCCAGATATTCATTCAGACCGACCACGCCGATATCGGCCACACCATCGGTCACCGTCTCGGGAATATCATCATCGCGCAGGTAAAGCACCTCCATGGGAAACTTACGGGCAGTAACCAGCAGAGTGCGCTTCGAGGACGGAACTTTAATACCGGCCTCAGCCAGAATCTCCATGGTATCCTCATTCAAACGTCCCTTGGACTGAACAGCAATTCTCAATTTCATCTTATCGAAAAGAAGGGTCTGATATTGTTTCCATCACAGAACAAGGACGCATCTAGATGATAGAAGCGTCCTTGCTCGAGATAGCACTGAGACGTGCGGGGAAGTTTAGGCAACCTTGGCGGCAGCTTCCTTCAGGTTCTTACCAACCTTGAACTTCACCACCGTGCGGGCGGGAATCGGAACGTTCTTGGCGGGGTCCTTGGGGTTGCGGCCAACCTTGGGCTTCACCTCTTTAACGGTGAAGGTACCGAAGTTGCGCAGCACAACGCGATCACCCTTACCCAGAGCATCGGTAATCAGTTCGATTGTCTTCTGGATGATGTCAAGCACCTCGTTCTGCGTGAAACCATTGTCAAGCTCAGCGCATACCTTGTTAACCAGCTCTCTCTTAGTAATCGTATTTGCCATAATAAAAATTGCTTTGTTGAAAAGCCGGGCACATTGTAGACCAAAAAAACCTTTTTGTCTCGCCTAAAGTGACAAAAAGTGATAATTTCTGCGTCAACTTCACGTTTTTTCAAGGATTTTGAATTGACGCATCTGCAATTTCGCCGCATTCTTATTTCAGCACATGGCAAATCAGTACAGCATCCAACTTTCCAGAGATGAGGCAGCCGCCCTCCACAAAAAACTGGCAGGAACCCCTGGATTCCAGTCAATTACACGTGATTACACCGATTTTTGCTTCGAAAGCGAAACGGTGACTCTTGCCTATTATCCCAAAAAAGGCAGGCTCCTCATCCAGGGGCGCGGCGCTGAAAGCTTTATCAAAGAAATACTGCAACTCGACCCGCTTGAAAAAGCACCGGCACTGAGTTCCAGTCTTCCCGCACTCGTGGACACTACCCCTCACTTCGGTATCGACGAAAGTGGCAAGGGAGATTATTTCGGTCCACTGGTTATTGCGGGGGTGTACAGCGATGAACGCTGCGCCGCTGAACTGGTACGTCTGGGCTGCAAGGACAGCAAATCCATCCCGGATGATAAAAAGATACACACCATAGCTGAAAAAATCAAAAAAACAGCGGGCGTGGTATATGAAATAGTCTGTATCGGTCCGCGCCGTTACAACGAGCTCTATACTGAAATAGGCAATCTGAACAGACTTCTCGCCTGGGGGCACGCGCGGGTGATTGCGGCTCTGCATGAGAAAGTCCCCACCTGCCCCCGCGCGCTCAGTGATCAGTTTGCCAACGAATGGGTGCTCAAACGAGCCCTGGGTCAACGCCGCATACCAGTGCAGCTCGAGCAACGCACCAAAGCAGAAAGTGATGTCGCAGTTGCCGCGGCATCCATCCTCGCCCGCGACCGTTTTGTCCAGTGGATGCAGCAGACCGCTCAAGCAAGCGGCTGCCCCCTGCCCCTGGGCTGTGCGCCGCATGTTACCCGCGCCGCTCAGCATTTCATCAATACGCACGGCCGCGACCGCCTGCCAGATGTCGCCAAACTCCACTTCAAAGTGACTCAAAAACTCCAGTAACACAAAAAAATCATCTTTTTTATAAGAATTAGCTTGCAAGCCGCCGCAATTTCGTGTATAGTTTGCCCGCACCCTTTCACCGAGGGTTCATGCCAAGCATGGGCAGGTGTCTGAGTGGTCGAAAGAGCACGATTGGAAATCGTGTGTACGTCAAAAGCGTACCGAGGGTTCGAATCCCTCCCTGTCCGCTGAAAATCCCGCAAGTCAAGCACTTGCGGGATTTTTCCATTTACTCCAATCATATACTTTTTGACCAGTGGCAAACGCGAAGCTTGACATCCGAAGCTAAACATGACATGTTGGAACAAATGAAATTCTTACCTTGTGTATTGGCTGTCTTTCTACTGCTGAGCTGCGATGAAAAGCCCGGCACCCCCGGAAATACTGCACCGGAACAGTCCAGCCCGGCCGCAATTGACACAAAAGACCGGAAAGCGGCCTTGTACCAGCAAGCCAGAGGCATCGAAAAAATACTGCGCACGCCATCATACGAATACGACCCGAGCCGCAATTCCCAGGCGTGGAGCGACGAAGAATTTCTCCAGCGTTACGAGGCCGCCATCACATGTGACATGGAAAACTTTCTCGGAGAAACCTACGATGACTATGTGCGGGAACAGCTGGGCGCAGAACAGGTTGAAACTGACTTTACTAACGCCAGAGCAAGCGTGGCTGAGCTGGTCAAGGCGGCAAAAGCTGCATACCTGGCCGCCATTCAATGGTGCGAGGCTGACGTCAAGCTGCAAACCTACCAGGATGAGGTACCGGATACGGATGACTTCCGGCTGGCGTTGAGAACCCGCTTATTGAAAGAGTTATTCCTTCTCAGCAGCAACGGTGATACCTTCTGTTACTGGAGCTCCGGTATCCAGGAAAACGAAGAAGGCACAGCCGTGAGCATGCCCCTCCCCTCTTTCGAAGCGCAGATTCATGACCGGCTTTCCCTGCTGCAGCAGGAACGCGGAATGGCAGAGGCAAATGACCTGATTTCACCCCGGCTCAACCAGCAGATTCTTTCTAATCGCACCTTTATCAAAGATGTAACTTACAGCGAAGATGAGGCGCAGGCCCCGGTTCGCGTTGCTTTTGAAACCGCTGAAAAAGCCTGGGATTCATACCGAGCAGCCATGGTGGCAGCCCACTCCCCGATATATAACCAATTTGTCGGCGGCTCCGGTACAGGGCAATTCCGTTTTCAGCTGGAGATATTCATGCAGCTCTCCCATCTGCAATACCTCAATCTTATCCAGGGCTGCGCCGGCAGCGCCAGTCTCCAGGAAATCCAACCGATTGATTTCACAGCATTCGAATCATACGAGGCAAAAGAATAACGCGATGAAAGAAGAATCGGATTCGACACTTAAGAAGCTGCTCCGGGATGTAGCAACCCGCAAGGCTTTTTCCATGCTGACAGAAACGATGCTGGGGAGAACCCTGCTGAAAAAGCTTGTTTCCGTGGCAAGCGCTCAGCTGGGGGTTCCGCTGCAGGCACAACCCTGCCAGGAGGATAAGCAATTCTGGATACTTGAAGCGGGTGCTGCAGATGCAGACATGCAGGTGCGATGCAGAATCCGCAACACCTCCCTCACAGCATTTGCCGAAATGGCCGCCACCGCCTGGCTGGAGAACAAGCCCCTGCCAAAGAACGAGCTGCACACCTTCCTGCGCCGCGCGCTCAATTCTCCACGCTGACCGCGACCTGGCGAGGCCATTTGCAACCCGCTCAAATCATTGAAAAGCAGCCGTACCGGGCAGCGCTGAAACGCCACCGCCAAACAATCTCCTGACAAGCTTTACCCTTGCAGGAATGCGAAAAAAATGCTACATTTCACACACTGATGGAAAACAAGTGTATACTGGTAGCAGAAGATGATGCAGCCATTCGCCGCGTGCTGGCCGATTCACTGGCTGGCGCGGGCTATGAAGTGCGCACCGCTCCGGATGGCCGGGCAGCACTGGAGTTGCTGCTCTCCACACCTGTTGACCTGGCGCTGCTGGACGTAAACATGCCGGAAATCAGCGGTTTCAAACTCCTGCGCATGATGCAGAAAGAATGCCCCGGAATCCCGAGTATCATACTCACCGCCTGCGGCGATGAACAGGACCGCGTCAAAGGACTCCAGCTGGGCGCAGATGATTATGTGGTCAAACCCTTCAGCATTGCAGAGCTGCTGGCACGCATTGCGGCAGTGCTGCGCCGCGCCCCCGGTCGCCAGCTGGCTGTGGCCCAGGTGCTGCAGTTCCCCGGCGGCACGCTCGATGGCGAAACCCGCCGCGCCAGCTATGACGACGGCACACCTATTCCCCTCACTGAGAAAGAATTTGAACTTTTCCGTTATTTCCTGACTCACCCCGGGCGTGTGATTCCGCAGGAAGAACTGCTGGTGCGGGTCTGGGGCAGCACCAATCGCGCTGCGCAGACCCGCACTGTAGCAGTCACCCTCACCCGTCTCCGTGAAAAACTGGGTAGCGGCCCATCAGCCCATATAGAAACCATCCGCGGACGCGGATACCGCTGGAATGAAACATGAATAAAAAACTCATCCTCATCATCACCTTTTTCTCACTCCTGACACTGAGTGCAGCATCCTGGCTGGCCTACGAGGCATTCACACTCGATGCACGTCTGCTGCAACTGGACAAGGAAGCCCAGCAAAAACGACTGGTGGAACTCTCCATCCCCCGCGTTCAGGCCGAAATCAAACGGCTTCTCCGCCAGGAAATCGACAAACTGGGCTATGCTCCGCCCATCGGCCAGCTCGCCTATAATCCCCCCACACAGGATATGCCGGATTATGTGCGCGGGTACTTCCTGCTCACACCGGCCGGACTGCAGCTGCCGGAAGGTCAGGAATCCTTGCGTGAAGCCATAGAGGGGAACCCGGCCATCATTGACACCATCCGCCGCAAGGCATTCAACCCGGCAGCACCAGTCTACGACCCCAGCCAGCCGACCCACAAGACAATCGACCCCAGAACCCATCTGCCCGTTTTCGGCGTGTACGAAGCAGAAGACCATGATTTCAGCCAGCCGATGGAACTGAAAGGAGATCCGGGAGCCTTCTTTTCGTGGTACTATATAGATGACCTGGTGTACATGCGCAGTATCCGCACCACGCACGGCTCTGCAGCAGAGGGTATTCTGCTGGATGCTGCAAAATTATCCGAACGGCTCATACCTTTTGTGGAACCGGCGTTGAAAGGAGCCTCCATCTCGCTCTGCAAGAAAAAGGAACCGGCCAACCTCTCACCGCTGCCTCTGGTGCTGCGCCCCGGGGCGGATGTGGACGTACCGGACACCGCAGCACGCCGCGAAGCCATGCGGGGCACGCTGGCCTCTGCCACCCTGGTCACAGTCCTTGCCATCGGGATTCTGTTTGGTCTGCTGTTCTTCTACGGCAGGCTGGAGCGCCGGCGTTCAGATTTCGTCTCAGCCGTGACACACGAGCTGCGCACCCCGCTCACCAGTTTCTCGCTCATGACCGAAATGCTCAGGAATAAACTGGTACCGGCAGAGAAACTGGATGAATACCATGAAACCCTTCACCAGGAAAGCCAGCGGCTCGGGCATCTGGTGGAAAATGTGCTGGCATTTGCCAGACTGACCCGCGGCAAACAACGCGGCCGGGCAGACAAAGCCCCCTGTCCCCAGCTCATCGACCGCGCTCTCAGCAAGGTGGAGTTCCGGCTCAAGGAAGCTGGCTTTAAAGTGCTGGTCAAGCACGACAAACGCACCGAACTCATTCCCCTGCAGACAGATATCATCTCTCTGGAGCAGATATTCACCAACCTGGCAGACAACGCCATCAAATACGCCTCCACGGCCGGGCACCCCACCATCAGCATCAACACCATGCGCGGTCACGATTCCCTGCATATCCGCTTTGCAGACAATGGCCCGGGGATTCCGCCCAAACTCCAGCGCGGCATCTTCCGCCCCTTCTCCCGCTCTGCAAAAGATGTCGAAGGCCGTAAACCGGGTGTCGGGCTCGGGCTTGCCCTCTCGCGCGATGTAGCCCGCAGCATCGGCGGTGAATTAATCCTCGAAAAAAGCGATGATAAAGGCACCGTCTTCACTCTGACCCTGCCCCTGAATTAAGAGATTACAGAAAAAAACTTCAATAAAAAAGCCCCGCATCAGCGGGGCTTTTTTTATAGCTTAGAGCTTCTTCCACGGGAGCGCGGCCAGGAGCTTATCAAAGCCGAGACCGGTGCCGGAAGGAACGGAGAAGTCCGGGGTGATATTCATACCCAGTTCCTCAGAGAAAGCATTGGGCCGGTACACATGGTGAGTCACCAGACCGCAGAGGGGGATATCCTCCGCAGGTTTGCCAGTATAGAAAGCAGCTGCATTGTATGCAGCCCAGCACTGACCCAGCGGGTGGTCCATATATGAAGTAAACACAGGCAGACCGGTATTGCTCTGGTGGCGGGCGGGCTTCACAATACGCATCATGGGCTTGCTGGTGCGGGCGGGAATGGCATTCTCATTCTGCACCGGCATATCATAGGCCAGCGGCATGCCGGCATCCTGCAGAGACTGCCAGGCATCCACATCATAATAGCAGGGGTCCTCCACGAAATCAATACGCTGGCGCATGGCCTCGGGCAGCATATTCCAGAACTGCAGCGCCTCTTCGGCGGTCAGAGTGCAGTTAAAGTCCACTCGCCACTTCCAGTCGGGCACCATGGCAGCCAGATTCACCAGGCGCTCCACCGTGGCAGAAAGCTTGGGAACCACCTTGAGCTTACCCACACGGAACCCGCGCTGGTGCAGGTTATATACCTGGGAGGGGGTCGCGCTCACAGTCAGCGTGGCATAGCTGCGGGGAACGGTCAGCCCCTCGAACAGGCTCACGCCCTTGGCACGGGCTTCACCATCCAGCTCGATGCACTTCAGCGCACGGGCTCCCAGGCGCATGGGGGTACCCTCGCGCAGAGCATCCAGTTCATACTCCAGGGGGGAATCACCCAACTCAGGCCAGGCCTGCAGACAGGCATAGCCGCCATTGTCACCACGCAGCAACACGCCCTCACGCGGCTGGGCTGCAGCACGAGCGCTCATAGCGCCCACGGGATATAGAGTATAAGGAGTATAGTGCATGCACCTATTAAAGCACTTCACCGCCATTTGTCACGCTCATTCTGTGTTTGCAGTCACTATTTTGCACTCGTTCCGCAGAATTTTGAAGCAGAATTCCCCTTCCCGGCTCATTCTGATTTTCTACGGCGGCGGGCGCAGAGCGCCACCAGAGCCGCCAGGCTGAGCGTGGCAGTTGCCGGCTCCGGCACTTCAAAATACAGCATGTAGGGGGTCACCTTCATACCCACATTGTCGCTCACATAGGTGCTGGTCACCCAGTGTCCGGTAAGCTGCTGTCCCTTGGCATCCTGCAGTACAAACTGGGAATTCAGCAGGCTGCTGAACCTCGTATTGTCTGCTTCATACAGGAACTGGCCGGAATCACCACCCATCATCACAGCAATGAAACGGGCTCCTGCCTGATAGCCATAATTGAACATATCCTCGTGCAACTGAATGGTAAGGCCATTACCGGTCACATCCACCCCCAGCAGCTGATCCGCCTGCAGCACCAGTATCGTGCTGCCATTGACAGAAGTATAAACATCTGCATTCCCGGCAGGACGGTCAGCAAAGGTGAGCTGCACGGTTGTATTCACCGAGGTGGTCACCTCTTTTATCTTGCTGGTTTTATCATTTCCGAGAGCCACATTCGGATTCGTTGTGCAGGGATTTACGGTGTGACCAATCAGATTGTACTTTTCATCATACTTCAGGGTAACACCACGCACGGCGGATTTACTATCCACCAGAACAGCATCTGCAATATTGATGGAGCAGTCCTCCATGAGGTGAACCAGAGAATTGCGCAGATTGGTCTGGTAAATGGTGTGCGAGATATCAGAATTAGCCATATCCACATGCACACTGTTCATCTCCGTGCGCTCGGCGGCATCGCCACCAAGCTTGACCGCAGAGCCGCGCATATCAATGTTGAGGTTGGTCACCTCACCTTGCAGTCTGACCCCCTGAGCATCCTTGCCGAGTTCCTTACCCTCCAGGCGGGAAACCACATACTCCCAATCGGTGGTATTGTGGCGGGATGAAATAATCACCTGCCGGTCAGCCGTATTCGGTTTTTCCACGCGGGAATCACCAACTGCCAGGGCTCTCTGCTCCACACCACCCAGCAGCAGCTGACCGGTATTCAAACGGTCCAAGGGATCCTTTTCAGGATCTATATCTACATTCGCACCAAAGCGGATACGGTCAATATACTGCACCATGGAATCGGATGTAGAAGAGACGTGGCTGCTGTTGTAATTCGTCACGCGGTCCAGAATCTGGAGCGTAGCGTTCTTACCGGCCACGATGATATCCACATCCGCCTTCTCTCCGCCATTGGCATTCAGAAGCTGCAAAGCCGTCATGCTGTCCACATAGACCGAGCTGGAACCCTTCAGGTCATTCAGGTCATTGAGCGCCACATACCCCATATAGGGCGAATCGGTCATGGGAAGCATGTAAGCATCCTTATTATCGGCATCTGTCAGGAGGTTATCGAAGGTAAGGTGCACATTTCTGCCGCTGAACTGCCCCAGCAACTGGATAATGTGTGAATATTCGTACTTATTGACCACCTCATTCTTCACTTGAGCATCATGCTGCACCGTCAGATACGGGTCCACAATGAAGTTACGCGTATTGATGGTCACATGAGCCCCGGGGGCCATATCCACCTGCTTGCGGGTGTACCAGTCCTCACGGGCCGAAAGGGTGGCTCCATCCTCCAGCAGCACCCAGCCGGCAGGGGTAGTCGAGTCACCCACGGTCGTACCGGCCGCCACTCCTTCCCAGGCATCCTTCTTCGTACCGGCCACGTTAAAGGTCGTATTCATGGCGAGGGTACCGCCCTTGCCCACTGCCAGGGCGTACAGGGTGGAGGTATCCACGTCACCCACCATCACTCGCTTGCCGCCGCCAGTCGTCAGGGTGCGGGCTACCAGAGCCTCATCTACCTTGAAGGTGCCGCCTTCCACCGTCACAGCGTTCAGCCAGGCGCGGCGGGCAGACTGGGTGCTGCCCTCGCCCTGTTTGATAAGATTAAGCGAGCCGAATCCGATAGCCCCGTAGTGGTGCTGAGTCGTTCCGTGCAGTCCGGCGTAGCCACCGTAGTCCACGGAGACTTCAAAATCGCCATAGCCCATCACGCCTTCATAGGCACCGCTGCGGGTACCGGTCAGGATGAGGGTGAGCTCATTGTGCGCACTCATGTTGAGCACGCTGGAGGAACCGCTCTTCACCTGGCCGTGAATACTGTTGAGGTACACACATTCATAGCCCGGTTCGGCAGTGGCCTGCCCTGTGGCATCCAGGCCCAGCACCGTGCGGTCAGTGCCGTCCTTGATACTCAGGTCCACGGTGGCCTTCGTCCAGTCCTTGCCTTCGGATTTAGTGTGGCTCATGAGGTTGAGCTGCACATTGCCGCCATTCACCAGGTCTGCAGTCTGGCCATCATCGGAAAGTTCCCAGTGTTTGCCGGTAAGTGTCACCGTGCCGGAGAAGCCGCTGGGGTCCAGCACCTTGAACACACCGTAGCGGAACTTGTTCTCTGCACCAGTCTGCGCTTGCGCCTGCTCGGCCGTATAGCCCACACCTACGAACTCCACCACCGTGTCGGACTCACCCTCCAGTTTTGTGAGCACCAGCTTATGCTCTGTATTGTTGAAGATACGGCCGTCCACCAGAGTATCGTAATCAGGGTCATCGGTGTTTGCGTACACATTCACCACCACCTTGTTGCGGATGGTCGTGGTATCCATGGCCGCACCCATGGAGGTGGTGATATTCTCCTCATGGTTCCCCGGGAACGATTCGTCATTGAAATCGCCCATCAGCTCACCTCCGTTCATCAGGGTGATGGTGCAGTCATTGCCGGTGAACAGCGGATTATCATCATCCACGGTGTTATAAACCGCGCCCAGGGCATTCACATGCTGCATCACAATGCGGCCACCCAGAATCTCCGTACCACCGGTGAAGCGATTATCGGTGGTCATGATAGTGGTTCCCTTGCCCAGCTTGGTCAGATTCGTCTTCCAGTCCAGGTTTTCCACTCCATAATCACTCTTCCACACATCCAGCTCACCGGCCACAACATCATCAATGTAGCCGCCATCCCCCGAAGTGAAGATGTAATTTGTGGTGTCCGTATGTACATTGCCGGCAGCATCGAAATAATCAGAATTGATGACAACGGACAGCGGTGCCACGCGCCCCTGGATGACGACATTCTCATACCTGTAGGCGGCCTGCTTGTCTTCGGAAGCGGCTCTCCAGCTGATGGTGTGACCATCCACCGTCACGGAATCAGCAGGGTGCCCGTCCTGCAAATACAAATCACCAAGCTTCACTATCGGAGTCTCCACACTCGTAAGCTTGGAAGTCTCTGTCCAAGCGACTGGCTCATACAGATTACCGAAGAGAACCGTCATGCCATTCTCGAAATAGGTATTTTCCTTCCAGCGGTAATCATAGGTATCCGGCAGCGTATCCGGCTTATCAGTCCATATATTGCCAGGCGCAAAGGTCTTTTCATCGCGTGTCACACTGGTTTTGCCAGACCAGGTGCAGCGGGGGTCACCATAGACACGAATGACCAGGTAATCGTTCTTATCCGGACTGGCATAAGTACCGCCACTGCTGTCCAGTGTATCCAGAACACCGAAATAGCCATAGCCCAGCGACATGATACGGCTCTGGAACGAAGAAGAGTCTCCCTTGTCTCCAATTACAATATTATCAGCCTCAGCAAGATAGAAATATGTATGCTTACGATCATCTATCTTTACCTTGGAGAAGTTCACACCGGTCAGGTTGATAGCCAGTTTTTCGGGCGAGGCATCAAGGAATTGCAGCGTGCCGTTCACATCCAGCAGCGGATTCACCGGTCGCACGCCCGTCGCCGCATCTTTATCATAGGAACTATCCGGCACCATGCCGTTGGGCAGGAAGGTAAGAGCCGTGTCTGTGGAAAAGATGACATTGCCGTCCACCACAGCAGCGGTCGGCTCCGTATCTGCACCGGTATTGGGCGTAAATACAGTGAGAGTCTTGCCGGTATTCAGTGTCACATCATCGCTGGTGGCCACAACCTTATACCCCGACTGCATACCGGACTTAGCATTGGCATCGATGGGGTCCCACCCGACTTCCGTTGTCACACCAAGTTTGGTGACAGACCCACCCACCAGATTCAGATTACCTTTCAGATTCAGGTTGTTGAAGCCAAGCGTGCCTTCATACACGGAAACATCATCCAGAACGGCGGTATGGATATACTGAGAAGAAGCACTGGCCTTAATCAGGCTCAGGCTTTCCTGAGCCATGCTGTGCCCGCCGAAATACCAATCATCGGTATGCTTCAGGAAGCCATCGCCCCAGGGTACATGAGCCTGAGACGTGCCGACATATGCCTGCGCAAAGCCCATGGCACCTGAGTAAATGTAGGTGGAAGTGTTCGTTTTATCGCCGACCTCACCCAGACTCAGCGTATTCAGGCCATTGGTAAGAGTACGCACATGCCACACCTCATCATGCTGCAGCATGGATGAAATAAACTTGCGGTCATTGATACGATTCGCATTATTGGATGAATTATTTTCAGGATAATCCCAACCGCAGCCTTGGAAATTGGCTGAAAGACCTTTCAGCGTAGCATCCCCGTTCAGCATCAGGATATTGTTGTAAGTCTGGCGCGGGAGGTCCCGGTACGCATCATCCTCGTAAGCCGTGGGGTTATTTTTCTCATCCTTGCCCATCTTCACGCTTTCGCGCGTCATGTCTATATGCGCCTGCGACAACTTTTCCCCCTTGAGTACCACCTGCACAGTACCAGCCGTACGCTCATTCAACTGATTAGACGGCAGGGGCGAGGTATTCACGGTGTTCTTCATCACCACCTTACCCTGGAAACGGTTGAGAGCTTTTCCGCTCTCCGCATCGTAGATATAGCTATTCTCACCGACCGTATCCTCATTCAGCGTAATAGAGGTAGTATAGCTCTGGTCACGCTCATTGGCCCAGGTGGAGCAATAGCCCGTGAGTTCCAGCGTATCATTCGCGCTGGTATTCACCCAGATTGCATTACCCTTATCATCTTTGGTCTCATACCCGGCACCGACCAGAGCGCCGGAAAGAGTCAGATTACGCCAATGGCGTGGAATATTGGAAATATTCTTATCACCCTGGTCAGTTTCATTAAACGCAGCATAAGCAAACGAAACCTTGAAGCGCCCGGCAAAGTCGTCCTCAGCAGTTGTTTTGGTGCTGTAAAGGATAATATCATTCCGCAGAGTCGAACCACGGAACCCGGAAACAGCATCATCACTATGCTGGTAGCAGATCATCAGTTCCGCACCTGTACGGAACATCGTGTCGTCCACTACATCAACAATGCCGGTATTAGTCGGGGTCTGCCCTTGTACATCAAAGCTCCATTCCTGGTCTGTATGGAACTTAAGCGCACCAGTACCAGCGGCACCTACCGTGGCCACATACAGGCCACCGTTCTGCACATCGATACCACCAGAAAATGTATTGGTCAGGTTGAGCACCACCAGACCCTCCCCTTGCATCGTAATGGAGGTGGGAGTTACATTCCCTTCTGCATCCACATAGTCCGCGATGCAGCCCGAACCATCATGACTCACCAGGGCATAGGCATATTCCATGTGGAATTGTGCATCACTAGAGGCAGGGTCGCGGAAACCGGCGTTCTTATCGGCATCAAAAATGATATGCCCGGGAGCCACCTGGCCCACAATCTCCACCATGCGGTGCACCTCATCCTCTCCATCCACATCGGTATCCAGGAAGTAAACGGTGTTGCCATCCACATACTTGCCGATATCATCGTTGTGAGAACCGGCAGCGCGCTGCTCATGCCAGCCTGTATTTTCAGCCGAACCATCGGCACGCCACACATTACCCATGGTCAGGTTGATGTGGTGCACATCGTCAATAGTATGTCCTGTATCCTCACCGCTCCATATATAACCCACCAGGTCCTTATGCACAGGCTGAGAATTCACGACAATACCGTAATGTCGGACCTCATCCTTCAACTGAAGGTAGATGATTTTGCCGTCCTGTACATAGCCAGCATCGTAGAAATGGCCATTCTTATCCTCCACCATCACCACGTTATCCTTAAACGTGTATTGAGTAGAGTCGGACAACTGGTACAAGGCTATCTTCTCACCACCGGAAATACCGGAAAGATTGGTATACACCCGCAGAGAATCCAAATCCAGTGTGGTATCAGTCTTCAGATTGAAAATGGCGCTTGCATCCTGCTGCCAGGTACCAGCAGCGGCCATGTTGACATACATGGCAGGAATCCAGCTGGACGCATTCGGAGCTCCGATATTGATTGCATTGGTTCCTGATTCTCCATATACGTCTACCAGATTCAGGGTGACCCCATAACTATTCGGCGTCTGGTTATTCGTATACCAGGTAGAGCCACCATAGAGAGACATAGTACCCAGGCTGACATTAGAACCAGTCGTGACCTTGGCTCCGTCGAATACCGCCATTGAGGTTATATTCGTCTCGCTGCCAATCATCTGCAGTTCGCCCTCCTTCACCAGAACCTGGTCCAGATACACACTGCCTCTGAAAATCTGCGTATTGCTTCCCACCTTGGTAAGGCTGAGCGCCCCGGTTGCCATGGTCAGGCAATTGGTTTCAACCGTGGAGGTCGTAGTGGTGGTTATCGTACCACCACTGTTGTTAGTGGAGGTTGTGGTGGTCGTAGTGCTGGTCTTGCCGGTGGCCTGTCCACCGGAGTAGAACCGTCCGTCGCCCACGGTGCCGCCAAAATCGCAATCCTTCCCATCCGAGCCAAGCGTCAGCACAGGCGAGGGGCGGTTGCTGCCGTTCTTCACATTAGACACGATGAAGGCCCCGGCACCACCATCGACACCGGCTACCTGGGCATCGCCCACCAGCCCCAGCACCTGCTCCGTCGCTGTTCCACTCTTTTGGGAAGCCTTGTCGGTCATTGAATCAAGCGTGAGATCAATGACCGTATTTTTCCAGCGGGTATCACCGGCATCCGCAATATTCACGTTGCCGATATTAAGCTGCACGATACCGCCGTGCGGGTTTGCCAGACAAAGCGTGCCGGAGAACCAGGCCTCCGGGGTAGCATAATCCGTGAATGTAAAGGTGCTGGCAGTACCGTACTGATATGTCTTTGAAGTGGTGGTATCACTCTCCTTGACTGAAGACGGATCAAGGTTTCGGGAACCTATTGTATTGTGCGCCACCAGCTTCAACTCACCAGCGCCACCCAGGTGTCCATCCAGATACCAGTTCCCCCAATCTCCGATTTCACCGTGAAGCTGCGCGGCATCCCCGGAAGTAGGAGATGTCGTGACGGTGATATTGCCGCCGAAATGGCGGTCGGCCCTGTGGTCAACCAAATCCGCCCCTTCACCGCTGGTCTTCAGATTCTCACCCAGGTAAAGGTCTGCCCCCTCGCTTATCTGCAGGTTGGAGAAGCGGATGAGAGACTCTATGCCCTCCGGGTCGCCGCTCCAGCTGCCACCGGAGTATGTATCGTGCGCCTTATATGGCAGAGCCGGGTCGTGCGCATCCTGATACATCTCAATATAAAGCAGATTACCTTCTGCCATGTCATGCGGCAGATCCAGCTTATGCTGAATGGTGATGATGACATTATTATCGGCATCCGTCCCCAGTACGCCGTGGTAAAGCGCATCTGCACTCTCGACTCGCACCCAGGTCGTGGAATCCGTCACATAGCCGCCACCATTCGAGGTGCTGGCCAGGGTCAGCACGGATTTCTCTTTCAGCGGAATTCCGGTGTTCGTCAGAGTCACACCCAGGCGGAAATCCAGCAGTACGTTATCCAGGTGGAAGAGGGCATTCTTACCATCAGCCCCCCAGTCTGCATCGGCCAGTGAAATCATACCCGGAAGCGTGAGCACAGCAGGCTCAGGCTCTACGCCATCCACAGCAGGGCAGCTGAAGGTCACTTTACCATTTGCCCCGCCTACATCTTCCAGACTCAGCAGACCGTTCAGCGTGTTATGCTCGCCCGCCATCTTCCACACAGCACCGCCGTGCATGTGTGAACCGGTCAGGGTGATGGAGGAGTCTCCCGTCTGCAACAGGCCATCGCCACGCAGACGAAGCGTACCGGCAGTCAGATTCCCCGAACAGATGAGAGAAGCTCTCAACTTTTCATCCATACTGAAACCATTGAGTGATTCCGTGCCGATTTGCAGGTCATGCTCCACAATGATATCCTTTGCCTCAAGCCTGCCCCCATTCGTCACGCCCAAAGCCAGGGTTTCCACCGTTCCTGAAACAATCAACTCACTTCCACTGCCGGAAACGCCCAGGTTGTTACCGACGCTTACGTTGGAGGCAGAAACGGAGGCTGAAACGCCATTCTCGCTCACGACACCCATCTCATAGGCAACAGAGATATCATCATTAACCTGCACGCTGCCGCCCGTCACCAGAAATTCCGCAGCGCCCTCCTGCTCGCCGGTTACAGTGAGATTCTTAACCAGAAGCTCACCCCCGCTGACGGTCACAAAAGCAGTTTCCAGAGACCGTCCGTAGATGTTATCGTAGTACCCGGCATCATCAAAGCGCAGGGTACCCTCCTGCACGGAAACAGAGTGCAGACGGTTCTCATTGTTAGATACATTGGAGGTAATTGTCTGCTGATTGGCTCCTACCTTGATAAGGTCCAGAGAGGAGGGCGTATTGCTGCCGTTGGTCTGAGTCGCGGTGGTATAGTAGCTGCCGTTGAAGGTACCGCTGTATACATAGTCCTGCCCCTCTTCATCACCCAGCGTGAGATCGTAGAAGAAGTCTCCGGATTCAGAGGTTACAGTGCCTGAGTTGGCACCGCCGCTCAGACCAGCAATGCTGACATTACCACGGATATTCAATATCGTCCGGGCCGGAGCCTCGCTCGTGCTGATACCATAGCCGTCAGGAGCTGTACCGATGCCGGACATATCGAATTCCGTTTTGCTCCAGGCTTCACTTGAGCCGGTCTTTGCGCCCAGGTCAAGCTCTACAATTCCACCACAGGAAGCGCCGAATTTGATAGTACCGTCGAACCAGCCGGAGGCCTGATTGTCGTTGAAAATGAAAATGACCGCATTATTCGCTGCGGCATTGCTGGAAAGTGTAAGTTCCCCGCCGCCGGAGAGTGTGCCATAGTTAAAAACTCCGCTACCCGCCACCTGGTACACAGCATGCGCCGTGGCACTTGCCAGATTCAGGAAACCGCCTTTTCTGGTGGCGCTGTCATGTTCCAGAGATTCGGCGTGCAGCACACTGCCGGTATACCCTTTGTCAACAACAATCTCCCCTGTATAACCGGAGCCTAGATACAAGTTACCACCGGCCAGAGTAAATGAGCTCGGGGTGCCTGCAATCTGAGAACCACCGTTCCAGCCAGAGAAATTAACCGTGGCCGTAACCGACGTCCCTAATACGCTAGATCCTGTTACAGATTGACTCAGGGATGAGTCCCAACTGGTTGCATACCAGTTTCCGTAAGTCAGATTATGACCGTTTACCGAAGTATTTGTATGGAAAGACGTATTCGTGCCATTCGTAATGGCATTTGCCGGAAGGGGCTGATCTGCTACTGGTTCAGGCTCCGCTGCGCGCATGGAGAAGCTACGCATCATCATGCGTGGCGCCGGAACGGCAGCAGCCACCGCCGGCTCTGAATCTGTCGTTTCTTTCAGGATATCCTCTTCCTTTTTTTCCGATTCCTCAGATTCCTGCTCCCCGGATTCCGGTGCAGTAGCCAGGAAATTCTCCACCGCTCCGGCGCTGGTGTTCATGCCGGCGGTGAAATCCGGCTGCGGGGTGGCAGTCGGTGCCTGGGGAGCTGCGACGAGAGTCTGCGTCTGAGCCACATGACCACTGGCAACCGTGGTACCAACCTTCTGCGGAGCCTGTCTGTATAGGGAACGACCGCCCAACCCCATACCCCAGGGAGCATGGTAACCCACCACACTATGCTGCATAATGCGGCCACGGTTGGTCTTGAACAAGGCATCTCGATAAGCGGCCATGCTATCCTGCCCGTGGTTCAGAGCCTCGGTGAAACGGGCCATGAGCTCATCGTTCACACCGGCAGCGGCATCAAATCTTCCATAGCCGGACTGCCGCAAGTTGCGAGCCAGCGTTTCCAGCAGGCGGCGGCCTTCTGCGCTATCGAGGTGGTCATCGTCCTCAATCAGAGCCTCGAGCACCCACTGGCGCTCCTCATCGCTGAGCGCCATATCCTCATTTTCCGAAGACAGGCGCTGCAGCATGTCCTCCAGCCGGCTGCTGCCCGCGCCACCCCGTGCATTCAACCAGCGGCGGCTGAACACGCGGGTCCAGGCCTGCGCATAAGCAGTGGCAGGCTGCAGAGCTTCATCTTCTGCCAGCATCTGGCGTGCCAGAGAAACAGCCTCGCGCCGCAAGGCAGCCTGGCGCTCCAGCCGAGCCTGCATGATAACAGGAGAGTTCCGCAGAGCACCCAGCTGTTCCTCGGCATACACCTCCTCGAATTTCTCGCCCTTTTCACCCGTCACGCGGATGACACGCGGTGCATTCTCCGGGGTTTCCTCCGGCATGACCCACCAGTAATCCAGCATGCGCATTTCCTGAGCCTCTGCCACACCTATACCCATGCTGACTGCGGCCAGAAAATAGCGCAGCCATCCGCGATGAACAGGTTGCGGTTGAACATGAAACTTTACATCGGTTATGCGGGTTAAACTCATGAGGAAAAAATCCAGTTTCAGCGAGCGCGGAGATTCTACTCTCTATTATTTTTTTTACAAGGGTAATATGTTTGATTGCAACACACTAACTTACCCCCCCACTACAACAATATATAGTATCCACTAATGCAACCATACAACATATTGTTTTACCCAAACAAATAATTCATGTATGATACAAAACTCGATTCCCTTCCTATACCACTAACAGAAAATCATATACACACCACATACAAACAAATCTCTGAGTATGACAAAATGACAGACTTTTCCGGGTGATGCAACCCGGAAAACAAAAGGGATACCATGGACTCAACTCTGCGGTCGAGCGAGTCCGGTTGGTGCGCCACTTACCCCCGTCTTCTGCGGCGGGCGCAAAGCGCCGTGAGCGCCAGCAGCCCCAGAGTGCTTGTCGTGGGCTCAGGCACCTTCATTTCCAGATAAACCACGTCTGCATGCGAGTCATACACCAGCATGGTCTGGGAGTCGATATAGTCGCAACCGGTCAGGAAGTTGTCTGCCCGGGTATAGTAAACGCCGGGTTCCTGAGCCGTCTCAGTGATATCGCCGTAAATGAACTTCACGCTGCTGACATCGCTGAAGAGCACCAGCTGCACTTTCCCATAAAGATTCTCATAGGGCACATCCAGCGTAGTGTTGAAGGTCAGCTGGTTGTCTATCAGAGTATCGAGCGTCAGAGAGCCGCCCATCAGACTGATATGACCACTATCTGTCCTGTAGGTGGAACCACCAGCCAGGGTGAGCCCCACATCGGCCTTCACGCCGGCAACGGCCTGCTGGTTGATGGCAATATCAGCATCAAACCGGCCTTTATATGCTAGAAGAACACCGTCATCCAGATCCAGCTGATGATATGCATTGATTTCTCCATCATCAGCCAGCACAACATCCTTCACCGTTACAGAAGCGGCCTTCTCCAGTTTACTGATATCATCGTAGGCATACACCGTCTCAGCCTTGATTGCCGAAAGCTCGGCGCCAGCCGCCACGCTGACCATGCCGTGCGACACGAGTACAGCCCCCGTTCCCATATCAACCTTATCCGTCTGGTCAGGCACGAGGCCTGTGGAACTCAGCTGCAGCGATTCACCAGCCTCGATGGATACATTACCGCCAATCTGCACCGAAGCCTGCTGACCAGACACAGCTATGCTGCCTTCGCTATAGCTGCCGTTCTTCACCTGTATACTTGCCTTATCACCCTCCACCCGGAAATCGCCGGTATAATCCGTGATAGTACCAAAGGAGGCCGTGGCTCCCGAGCCGGTGGGGTCAGACACCACCACAGAGCCCTTGCCGGTAAGCAGATCAGATTCGGCGCTTACCCCCTTCTTCTCTATGGGAGCACCGCGAAGCAGGAGCGTGCCATTCTCTCCCAGGGTGGTAGTAGCGGCGCTGTAGCCATTGTCAGCCATATGCAGTATGCGCGCAGTGGATTCCGTACCGACAATGGATACATCGCCCAGAATTTCATCTTCCACCGAAGCCAACGTAGTGACCAGCTGAGAGCCAGTGGTGCCATCCTCCACAGTTACATGCAAATCGGCATTCTCCCCAAGCACCACCGCGCCCGCACCATTAGCCGTAGAGCCAAGCCCCTTGGCGCTCTGCACATCCACCACACCACGCGTGATGACGGTACCGCCTGTGTACGAGGAATCACCGTTAAGCACCAGGGTACCTTCGCCGGAATGCAGCACGCCGCCATCCCCTGTAATGTCGCCACTCAGGGTGAATTCGACCGCTTGTCCCAACGTGGAAATGAGCGCCGCCGTCTGCTTACTGGTTGAATCATGAGCCTTCCACTGCTCATCACCGTTTCCGTAAAGATAAATATCATTGGCAAGGCTCTTCGTTTCATCCTCACCATAGCCGCCGATATAGGTGAGCATCAATGAAGAACCGGCATTCACCTGAACCGCACCGGAGCCCACAGTACCCCAGCCACGCAGGCGGAGCGTGCCTGCCTCCACCAGCGTTCCGACGGTGTAGCTGGTATCCTTAATTTTAATTTCTCCGCTGTAACTGTTCGTCTGGTCAAGATCCAGCGTTCCCTCGCCCACCTTGCGCAGCGCGGCATTGCCTGAAAGAAAGCCGGAATAATAGGCCTCATTGTAACCGTTAGCGGAGAGGAAGGTAACCGCCGTGGCATTCACAGAACTATCCTTCACCAGCAGCATCTTGCTACGGTCAATCTCCGTTCCGGCAGTATAGGCTGTGCCGTCTGCATACAGCGCATCCACGGCGATGGACTTCAGGTTATGAGTATCGATTACCACATACGTATCCTCACCTTTCGTCACCTTAGTGGTCCCCTTGCAGAAATCTGCCAGCACTCCCTTGAGCGCACCCTCCACTCCAATGGTGATGACGGCGCCCTCACCGCTGACCGTACCATTGTTGTAGATATGGGCACCATGCCCCAGATAAAGCTCAGCAGCTGAACCGGTCCATTCGATGTCACCCGTGCCGGCCACACCGGAGGATACAGGGGACGCACCCTTAGTGAAGTCTTCCGATGTACTGGTCCCCAGCAGGTAAAGGCGACCATTCTTCAGCTCGGTACCGCCGGTGTAGGTATTGCTGCTGCCGAGGATATAGTGCACCCCTTTGCCGTCTTTGACAAGCTTGCCATCGTCCTTAATCAAGCCGCTGAATACCGCATAGCCGAAGCCGGTCGTCCCCAGGAACTGGTCATAGGACGTAGAGTCCCCCGTATATTCAACCGGCATGTATTCTGTATAATAGGCAGAATCTTCTACCGTTTGCAGCGTCAGCGTGCTGCCGTTCAGCTCCACCGTGCCCGCACCGCTCAAGGAACGCAGCGTCAGATCTGCAGTGTCAGTGGTTTCCGGGTCTGTGGTTTCCTGGTCTGTGGTTTCCGGGGCTGTGGCGTTCAGTTTCAGTTTTGCACCGGCAGCCAGCACCATATCCGTCGCAGCAGCGTCGGTGGTCTTGGTAACCCCAAATGTCCCCTGCTGCACCAATATCGTACCGGTTATCTTCTCATCAACCTTCTCCACCGAGTGGGTAATAAAATCACCCGCGCCCAGCTTAGTGAGGGTATTCCCCGCCAGCTTGATGGAATCCATATAGAGAGCCTCCTGCGCCACTACCTTAACGGAAGCACTGCCAGTGAGCTCCACTTTCGGAAGGTAAATCTCATTTACATTGGCATTTGTATCATCCGCGGTCTGCGTGCTTTGCCCCATGTAGAGAGCCCCCTTGCCATCAACACCATTGCCGCAAATCTTCACATTGAAGTCCAGACCAGCCTTGCCGGGAGTAGCAGGATCCAGACCCGTTATCGAGAAACCGGTGAAGTCGACCGTCGTGCCGTCCGTCACGGTGATGGTACGGACATCACCAATCCCGCCCGTGCCGATATCGCAGGTTGAAATTTTAAGCGTAGCGCTCTTTTGAAGCTCAATGTTACGCCCGAAGTTCGAGCCGCGCCCGATTACCTCTACCACACCCTTACCGCTGATTGCAAGCGTCTTGCTGGGGTCCATATCCACATCGAATTTCCCGAGAGCCAGCACAACATGAGCCTTATCTTCCAGGGAAAACGCGTCAAAACCTGTCACGATGCTGGAGTTCGCTGAATCCGTGTAACCGTCGGAGTTCACGGCACCCAGCGTATAAGTTGCTCCACCCTCTGCAAAATGAAGTGTACTTTTTGCATTTTCCTTTAGGATTTTGACATGGTTCGACTGCTCCATACCGCCAAAGATGCCGCACTCGAGATCGTCAACATTAGGATTGTTGTACTCAATAATACCCTTACCGAGTTTGAATCCACTGTACAGATTTACCAGAACGTCACCATAAATCTGGGCTAGATCATTTCCTTCATCCCATCCCTTACCAGGGGCCTCAACCTTGTTTGCCGTACCACTGATAAGATCAAGAACGACATCACCTTTCACCACACCTGCATTCGAGCCTCCCACCAGTATGGAAGTAACATTGGCCGAGCCTTCCATGCGCACATAGATATCGCCCGTGACAACACCATGATCTGTTCCTCCGAAAACACGCAAGTCCGGTCCACCAATAGTCCCACCGGTCAACACCATTTCTACGGCACGAGGACGATCCTTTCCCTCTACCTTCTGTGTACCTATAATGTTGGCGTAAAAGCCGCCGGCAAAGATTTCCCCAACTGTTCCACCATCTACATAAACATGTGCGGTGCCGGTCTGCGTCAAATACGGCACATTGCGCCACAGAGTTTCATCATACACCCAGACGGTCCAATCAACGTATGGATTTTCGAATCCCCACAACCGCTTCGTAACGTAACCATAATTATCATACACCAGCTGCCCGTGCCAGCCACCGCACGAACCACCGAAAATATTATAAATATGGCCCGACTTCACCGTCACAAAACTCTCAGCGTCCTGATTACACCAGCGGGAACCACCAATGATGTACTCCTTAGCATAGTCTGTCTCGGGGATGCCATCGACATGAATTTTGTCATTTGTGACTTTTGAGTCCACCAGAATATGGGTGGCAGCAGTCTGCGGTGTTGTCACAGAAGACCCCGGAGAGTCAGAAGTCCCCGGATCTATTTTATTATTGGTCAAACCGCCGATAATGGTCCTAACGCCGGAGCTGTCATATATCCACACCTCATGGTCAGCAGCAGCAGCCTCACTCTCCGCAATGTTACCACCAACGACAAGGTCACCTTTTGCATCAGAGGTCAGAGTCACCACGATAGCCTTCCCATCATTAACCCTCTTAGCATTAGTCTCATTCACGATGGAACCATACTTGAAATAGGTGGCATCGTGACTTTGTTTGGTGGCATCGACAACGATACCCCAGGCCAGCGAAACATACTTGGCATCGCCACCGATACCCGAGGCCTGCGTAAACGTGTCGATTGCTGTGCTTTCATACCGACGGGAGAAAGCCGGGGCATTTTTGGTCTTGCCCCAGCGCTCATCCCACTGTGGTATACCGACCGTATTCCCGGCAAAACTCAAGGTAAAGGAACCATTCTCGTTATCCGTGAATTCTACCTTTATCCCCGTTCCCAGGTTTACACCGTTGATGGAAACCTGGGCAGATGAAATTGGGTTCGAATTCGATTCCCCCTCTCCACTTGAACTGATAAATTCATATTCTCCCCCATCAATAAATGTATATATGTATTTACCGTTGGTATCAATCTCAGGCGTTATCTTACCGAGCTCAATATTGCTGATACCGGACAGCGTGACCTTACCACTATTATTGAGCGTCGCATCAAACGTAATATTTCCGGTAAGGATGTAGGAACCGGACTCATTTACCTCAACGCCCGAGCCTATTGTCACCCCCGTCAAGGTCGACGCGGTTGAAGAAGAAGTCAATGTAACATCAGACAACGTCACGTTACCCGCCGCCTTAAAATCTTTAAGAATGAGATATTGCAGTTCTGCATTTCCCTGAACCAGCAAATTGCTTGCGTTGATTTCTGCGGCCTTGATGTCATCTTCGATGGCGGCGTTATATACATCCTTCGTACCTCTGATACCAGCGGCATCCATCGTCACGCCGCTGAGCTTGGCATCCCCTGCATTGGATGATGCCGTGTAGGTAACACCATTCACACCAACCATGTCCAGCCCACCAGTGTCACTCTTCAGCGTGAGCGTAGCACTATCATCAACTTCCACCGTTCCCTTCACCGCAAGCTTATTGCTCAACGTGAGGGAGCCGGCCTGAATATCCACATTCCCCAGAGCGGTGCCCTCGGTGGCATTGTTCGCCAGGCCCAGTGTTACATCAGCCTTACCAAGCTTGTGAATCCGGGTACCTGCAGTCAGACCGCCACCATCGGAATCAAGCTGATAGGCGGTTGTATCCGCCGTGAAATAAACGTTCCCAGGGGAAACCACATCCTTCACCTTGACCGTCTCCGTCGACTGGGTTTGGCCATCGGTCGTCAGGTCTCCGAAAATAGCCGCAGTATACTTCACACCTTCCCCTTCCTGATATTCGTCCCCACTCCAGTTACCGCCATTGCCGGTTAGAGTCCAATTCTCAGAGTATGAACCATCCCATACGTTGCCCATCATGGTGTGGATGTAGAGCAAATTACCATCAAGGACAATCTTATACTGAGAGGCATCCAGCTTAACATCATTATTATGCGTCACGTTGAAGCTGAGATTGGCGATGGTCTTCACCCCGGTCATGATGTTGTAGGTTTGCATCGACTGCAACTCCTGAGAGAAGTTGAGATTCAGCACTACATTATCCAACTTGAGGGAATTATCGTTAACATTCAGCACCGCATCCTTGGAGGAGGCAGCATCCGTGCCGACAATGGAGGAAATGGCAAGAGACGAACCATTCTGCAAGGTAAGCGCGTTGAGCTTGACCGCACCGGGGGCGTTCAGGGCCAGGGTACCACCGAACTCCAGGACTACACCACTGGCATTCGACAGGGCTTCTGTATTCAGCAGGGTCAGAGTAGAGCCGTCATACACTGTTACTTTGCCCTTAAAGCCGGTATTAGCGCCGTAAAGCACTACTGTGCCCGGAACGTTCTCCGTTTCACTATCCGAGTTGCCCAGCACAATATCACCGCTGCCGGAGATGGAACCAGATATCTCCAGAGAACTGTTTGCCGAGGCAGAGTTCAGGGTGATAGTTTGCCCTGCCGCCACGGTCAGATTGGCATCAATACTGTTGCCGGTGTTCTCATAGTTCACGCAAAGACTGTCGTCTCGAAGTTTCAGGCCACCCCCATCAGCCGCACCCGTGATGGAAGAAGCGCCGGAAAGGGATATTGCATTCCCGGCAGACAAGGTCTGGGTCGTTGAGCCGATATCCAGACGGGCGCCATTCTTCAGTTCAACAGCACCGGAACCGGTTGCCATGATATCATCCGCACCTGCGCCCAGTTTCAGCTTGGCTTTATCCAGAATCAACTTACCATGCACCGCGCCGGTAGCATTCTTCACGGTCAGCGAGCCGGATGTTACCTCCAGGGTTCCCAGATCCTGCATCTTCGTCACCGTGGCGGAGCTGGAGTTCGTCACTTCGATAGCCAGATCCGTGTAGTTAAAGTCCCCGGAATTATCCGCCATACCGAAAATCTGCAGCTCCTCAACGGTACAGCCGGAATCGAACTTCAGCTTGGCCGCATCACTCTTCACATACACGCTGTGGCGGTCATTATAAGTGACGCCGGGAGCATCCAGCACCAGCGTGCCGGTCAAATCAATCACCGGGAATTTGGAGGATGACACGGCCACCGAATCAGACGAGGTCTGCACATGCACAGTGGCCCCCTCACCGACGGTGAGTTTTTCTACCTGAAGATAGCTGAAATATACATCATTCTCCTGCGTATTGACAATCAGGTTTCCTGCGGTCACCGTGCCGGTGTATTGCTGCTTCGCCGTGCCGCCGATGGTAATCGAACCGAGTTTATTCTCTGTGATAGTAGTAGTAGTCAGATTGCCGGATACGGATGCGGAGCCTCCATTCACCACAAGCTCCATCTCATTCGCCGTCACATTGCCGGTGATAGTGAGGGTACCGGCAGTCGAAGCATCGCCGGCTTCGACGGTCAATTTGCCGCCCACAGTCATATCTCCGCCAATGGTTGTAGTGAGGTTCTGGAACGTAGCATCCTTAACGATGGTGGCACCGCCCAGCAGCGCTACACTGCCGGAGCCTGCAGTGGTCAGGCCGCCCTGCACCACGAGCTGGTCGTTGAAAGTAACGGCTCCGTTTCCGGGATTGAGGCTCGCATCCCCCAGCACAGCCACACGAGCACCGCTGAAGCTGTAGCCGCCATCGGTCACGCCCAACTTTGCCACTACCATGTCCTGAGTAACAGTTATCTCCCTGTTAGCAGCATTGCCGCCACCAAAATAAACATTGGAAAGAGCGGTGAAGGTCTCGGGAACAGTTTTTTCTGCAGAGCTGCTCCAGTTTACGGAACCGATATTCCACATATTATCGGCAGCACCATTCCAGTAAAGATTACCATTGTGATCAGCGGAAAGCTTAAGTTTACCATAGTCCTTGGAAAAAACCACCGCGGCACTATTCACCTTCACACCACTGTAAACAAAGTGCACATTATCCGCATCCCAGTTCACGAGATTGCCACCGTCCTCGACGACGATGAGGGTCTTATCACCCATGGAGACACCGCGCAGGTCAAAGGTAAGGTTCTTCAGAGTCAGAGTACCACCGGCGGCCACACTCATATCACCCGTGGCCTGAGTCTTCTCAAAGGTGACAAAGCCCGTGAGTGAGCTCTCCCCGGCGAATGCGATGTTATGCAGAGAGGCATATTCCGTGGCGGTACCGGCATGGAGGGTCACACCGCTCAGGATGCCGGGATTGGTACCATCGGCAGAGGAGACAAGGTTGTGCACGGTTACATAGTCTTTCGTGACGGGGCGGTAAAGCTCGCCGGTCACCAGCATCTGCACATTCTCCAGGCTGCCACCGGATGTACCACCGATGACTCGGTTGGCACCCACGTCTATCGATTCACCAGGGGCAAGTTGGACTCCCCCGTCCTGCACCGGCGAGTCCGGCGTTCCAGAACTCCCGGCGCCACCTTCATCCTGCGCGGCCGCAGCTACAGCACGCATGGAGAAAGAACGCATCATCATGGATGGTGCAGCGGCGGCAATCCCGGCATCTGTATCTTCGCCGGTTTCCTCCTTGTCTTTATCTTTCTCCTCATCATCCTCCTTATCAGCGGCCTGAGAGGGTGCATCTGCCAGGAAATTCTCCACGGCTCCGTCACTGGAGTTAATGCCGGCTGAAAAATCGGCTTCCGGACGTGCGGTGCCGGCACCCGGGGCAGCGTCCCCCAGCGCGGGTTGCGTATTGGCAGAACCAAGCGTGGTGGTCACCTTGGGCGCAGCCTGGCGGTACATAGCGCGGCTACCGCCTATCCCCATACCCACGGGGGCATAAAACCCGACCAGCTGGTGATGCATGATGCGGTCCCGGTACGTTTTGAACAAGGCATCGCGATAGGCAGACATGCTGCGCTGCCCGTGTTTCATGGCTTCTGCAAAGCGAAGCATCAGCTCATCCTGAACAGAAAAGTCCGTATTAAACTGACCGAGTCCCTGCTCACGAAGGCGATGTGCCAGATTCCGCAGCAGGTCCTGCCCATCCTTCGAGTCCAGACGGTCATCATCCTCCAGAAGCGCCTCCAGCAACCACTGAGCTTCTTCCCGGGTCAGCTCTATGTCACCTGCACCAGCCGCCAGACGGCTCAGCATGTTTTCCAACGCATTGCTGCCTTTCCCCCAGCTGGCATTCAACCAATTGCGTTTGTAAACCTGGGTCCACGCTTCCTCGTATGCCACAAGCGGGGATTTACCAGCTTCGCGCAGCTCCCGGGCCAGAGCCAGGGCCTCGCGGCGCAACGCCTGCTGCCGCTCCAGCTGCGCCTGACGCAATGCCGGATTATTCTTTGTGGTTCCATAGATGTCGGAATAATCGACCTCCTCGAATGTTCCACCTTTCTCACCTGTGACTCTGATGACACGGGGCGCATGCTGAGCTTCCTCCCGAGGCATGACCCACCAGTAGTCCAACATCACGCGCTCCTGAGCATGAGCCATGCCCAGACCGGCCCCCACTGCTGCAGCAAAATACCGCAGCCACCCTTTGCATACGGTGGCTTGCCTGGTGGCAAATGTTACAGTCGTGGTACAGTCATTCTCCATAAGAGGCGGTGCATGCTCATCGCGCGCGTCACAAGTATACTCTCATTTTGTTGATTTGCAAGCCCTTATTGTTGGCCGCAACTCAGTTTTTTTCACCCCATTAACAACTATATATAGACACTGCGATTAAATAAATACAATATATTGGGGGGGGTGACACCATATTAGATTTCTTCTAATTAAACGCAACTGACTTATTTTCTAAGCCTTGCGCATTCGCCATCACACCGGTAGAATTTCAACAGATTTTCCACCACGATTCGCAACATTTTCAGGGCTGCTGAGTTTTCTCTGCAGCAAATGAGTTGTAATCGGGCAATTCCAAAACACCATTTTTATCATCTGGTATCTTTGTTTGCCGTCCGGCTGGTCTCCCTATTCGTTTTTATGGGATGGCAATGAATGACGAATTGAAAGATAGCGACTTTCGCCGATTGAGCAAGGAATGAATGCTTACTGCCGATGGTGAGGCTAGTGATATACCACAATAACATAATACCAGGTAAAATTACTACATATAAGCCTGACAGAAAAGGGATTAAAACTCTCAGACAAAAAAAAGCTTTCGTATATGACAAAAGCTGACTGTAATACAAGTACAATTTTGCATTACATGCCATACTACATGCCGATACTGCCTCACTTTCGGCTCGCCAAAAGAGAGAAAGGCACTTATAATTCACGCGTGAGCAGAAAGATACAGGTCTATACAGGTGGTTCGGTAGGGTGCAACGGCTACCTCATTGCGGCAGATAATGAAAGTTTTGTAGCAGTGGATGCCCCGGCCGGCATGGCCGACTGGGTAGCGCGCCAGCTCCCCGCCGGAAGCCGCCTGACGCACCTGTTACTCACCCACCAGCATTTTGACCACGTGGAAGGAGCCGCAGAACTGCAACGCCGCACCGGTTGCATGATTCATGCCGTGGCACCATACAGCAGGAAACTCACACTGGAAGAAGCCGCCGGTGCCTGGGGGCTGCCCCCGGTGGAACCCTACACGGTGGATGATGTGCTGGGCACCGCTCCGCGCAAGGCCGACTGGGGCGGCCTGTCATGGGAGATTTTCCCCATAGCCGGGCACGCCACGGATGGTGCCGCCTATTATCTGCCGGAGGATGATGAACTTTTCGTGGGTGACATCCTCTTTGCCGGCAGCGTAGGGCGCACGGATTTTCCCGGCGGCAGCATGAGCGCCCTGGTGCGAGGCATCCGTGAGCACCTGCTGCCCCTGCCCCCGCAGACTACGGTGAACAGCGGCCATGGCCCCGCCACCAGTATCGGAGAGGAACAGTTGAATAACCCTTATATCTGCTGAACAGCAAGATGAACGACAATTTTACACAACAAACGGAAACTAAGATGACATTCGAAGAGCTGGGGCTCTCTGCCCCCATTCTGGAAGCCGTGAAAGACTGCGGTTATGAGAACCCTACCCCGATTCAGGAGCAGGCCATTCCCTGCATCATGCAAGGTAAGGATGTAATTGGCGCTTCACAGACAGGCACAGGCAAATCTGCGGCTTTCGCCCTGCCCCTGCTCAACAATATCACCCACACCGGCCAGCCCCAGGTGCTGGTGCTGGAACCCACACGCGAACTGGCAGACCAGCTCGCAGAATCGTTCCGCACCTACGCTAAGCACACTGATATCAAGGTAGGTCTGCTCTACGGCGGTGTGGGCTACGGCGCCCAGACCGAAGAGCTCAAGAAAGGTGTGGATGTTGTAGTAGCCACCCCGGGGCGTCTGGTGGATCACTTCTACCGCGGCAACATGAAGTTCAAGACCGTGAAAACCCTGGTGCTGGACGAGGTGGACCGAATGACCGACATGGGATTCCTGCCCATCGTCCGCAAGATTGTGAACCTGTGCCCCTGGGAAGGCCGCCAGACCCTTTTCTTCTCCGCCACCATGCCGCAGATTCTGCAGGGCTTTGCCAAGTGGTGCCTGACCGACCCGGTGGAAATCGCCATTGCCCGCCGCGAAGTAGCCAGCACCATCTCACACGCCTTCTACCCGGTAGGGCTCGACCAGCGCGATGACCTCCTGCTCGCCCTGGTGAAGCAGACAGAGTTCCAGAACCTCATGATTTTCACCCGCACCCGCAAGGAGGCTGACTCCGTGGGAACCATGCTGGCCAACGCCGGTTGGAAAGATGAGGTGACGGTGATGCACTCCGACATCGCTCAGAAAGAACGCATGGCCGCCCTCAAAGGCTTCAAGGAGGACAAATTCCGCATCCTCGTGGCAACAGACGTGGCCGCCCGCGGTATCGATATCAACGGCGTGACCCACGTCATCAACTACCGTGTACCGGAAAACCCGGAGGACTATGTACACCGCATCGGCCGCACCGGCCGCGCCGAATCCACCGGCGATGCCTTCACCCTGCTCACCGCCGATGAAGTGGACTTTGCCAAGAGCGTGGAAATCTTCATCAATCGCAAGATTGCCCGCCGCAAGCTGGACGGCTTCAACTACGCATACACCGCCCTGCTGGATGACGGTCCCGTGCGCCCCATCCGCAAGCCCCGCCCGGCTGCACCCAAACGCCGCCGCCGTTGATTGCACTTCCATGCGCGTTGTCAGCATAGACCCGGCTATACGCAACACAGGATTCGCCGTCATCGACGGCGATTTCCGTGCACCACGCGCGCTGGAGTACGGCACCCTCTCCCTGCCCGCAAAGCTCAGCCAGAGCCAGTGTCTGCTGGCTATTCACGAACATGTGTGCGCGCTGATTGAAAAATGGAAACCCGATGAACTTGCCATCGAGGGCATCATCTATGTGCAGAGCCACCGCACCGCCATCACCATGGGCTCAGCCCGCGGGGCGGTGGTGCTGGCTGCCGCCCGGCACGGGCTGCAGATTATGGAATATCCGCCCACCTGCGTCAAGCTCGCCACCGTAGGCCGCGGCAGCGCCGGAAAGCAACAGGTCGCTTTCATGATGCGCGCCCTGCTCTCACTCACCGAAACCCCGGCGCCGGATGCCTCAGATGCCCTCGCTATAGGATACACCCACCTGGCTGCAGCAGACCCCATCCGCGCCCACCTTTTCCGCGAGCGTAAGTATATCTGACATTCCGGGGCTTCAGCGAAGTTTACCAAAGAGAAGGCGATTGACAGGAGCAAGGGCGGGGTGAGCAGCTAAATCATCCAGGCCCCTGCAATAGCCCAGCCCTTGCATGATGGTAAGACCAGGGGGGAGAGAAAAGGCGTGGCGATCCACAGCAGCATCCAGCAAAGCCGGGGTATCTGCCGCCAGCCATTCCTTGATGGCCGGAATTGCCTCATTGACCCTGGAAACACGCCAGGAGCGCAGCCCCATGGCGCGAGCCACGGCCGCGAAACTGGTGCTATGCAATGCGGTACCGATGGGGCGACTGAGACCTTCCCTGATTTGTTCCAGTGCGACGTAATCCAATTCTGAATTATTATACACCAGGATTTTGACTGCCAGCCCCTCTTGCAACAGGGTCAGCAAATCACCAGCCAGCATAGAAAGCCCGCCATCTCCACAGAGCGCAATGACCTGGCGGCGGTGATAAAGCGCTTTGGCACCTATGGCCATGGCAAGGGCGCAGCCCATGGCCCCGTGATTGAACGAGCCCAGAATCCGGCGCGTACCGAGCGCCTGCAGGTAGCGGGCACACCAGATATCCGGTGTACCGGTATCGACGGTGAAAATGGCATCCGGTTCAGCGTGATCGCTCACCAGGCGGGTCAGGAGCTCCGGCCGCAGTGGCGCTTCCTCATCTACCACGCGCAGCGGCTGACTGATAGCGGCAACCTCGCGCGCATGATGAGTGCGCATAGAGCGGAGGAACTCGTCTGACCGGTTCTGATTCACCTGTGACAACAGCGCGCGCGCCACCTCGCCCACATCGGCATGCACCCCGAGAGCGAGCCCCACGCGCCGCCCCAGCGCGGCGGCATCCGTATCAACCTGAATCACCTGCCCCCGCATAGGCAGAAACTCGCCATACGGAAAATCAGTCCCCCACATAACAAGCACATCGCAATCAAGCACAGCATGCACCGCAGCCCCCCAGCCAAGCAGCCCGGTCATGCCGACAGCCTGGGGATTTTCCTTTTCCAGCAGATCCTTGGAGCGCAACGTATAGGCCACGGGAGCATGCAGCCGCTGCGCAAGTTTCACGATATCTGCCTCCGCACCGGCGCAACCGATTCCGCAGAGAAAAGTGATGCGGGCAGCGGAGTTGAGCATGGCGATCATACGGAGCAACGCCGCTTCCGGCGGGCACTGACGCGGCGGCGGCACTGCCAGAACCGGCGGCACTGCAGCCTCTGCCACAGCCGGCATAGCCGCTACATCTCCGGGGAGAACCAGCATCCCCACCCCACGCCGGGCACGGGCCGCCCGCATGGCCTCAGCCAGAATAGCAGGGACCTGCCGCGGGCGGCTTGCCAGTTCGCAATACGCTGCACATTCTCTGAAAAAGAATGTGGGATGAGTTTCGTGGATATAATGTGTACCTATCTTCAGGGTGGGCAGATGCGCCGCAAGGGCCAGCACCGGGGCTGAACTGCGGCTGGCATCATACAAACCGTTGATGAGATGCATATTGCCAGGTCCGCAGCTGCCGCAGCAAACAGCCAGCTCTCCGGTGAGCTGCGCTTCTGCACTGGCGGCAAATGCGGCCGTCTCCTCGTGACGCACATGTACCCAGCGAATCCTCGAATCTCGCTGCAAGGCCTCCAGAAGCGGGTGCAACGCATCCCCTGCCATGCCGTAAATTCGCCGGACCCCGGCCGAAGCCAGCATCTCCACCACCTGGTCTGAAACGGTCATCTGCATGCCGCCATTGTCAGGCCACGCCGTAAAAAAATCAACCTAACTCTCTATCTTTTAGCCATTCTACTATTCTTTCTGTTTATTCCACATACGGTGAAGCTGTTCACGCCGCGCAGCTTCGGCATGGGCTCGGGCAGCATTCTTGCGGGCAGCAAGGCGCCGCACTTCAGCGCGAAGAAAGCAGGAAATCCGCCGCACGCCGGTCTGAGTCACCAGCCTTATCTGGTATTCCTTAAGCAAGCCCTGCTTGACATAGCGGGAAAGCGAGCTCCGGGCAATCAGCAGAATATAGCAGGCTTCCCCGGCGGAGCACAGCTTATCCGGCATTGTTCTGACAAGCGGCATCCTTTTCTTCAGCATGCGCTCAATGACCCGCCGGTCCCAGTACAGACAAGCGTTGCGGCCAGGTTGCGCCACCAGCCAATACGCTGCTTTATGCCGGTTGAGCAAGGCTCTTGCTGAGCGAACGGAGACGCCCAGCATTTCGGCAGCCTCACGAGAGCATACCCCCCATTCAGGCGGCTTCGCATGCGGTTTTCCGCTACAGGCATCTGCCCCTTTGCGTCCTTTTAAGACCGATTCGGGGTATGTCACCCCCGGCATATCTATCAGGCGAGCGCCGCCCACACCCCGCAAGGTTCGTGGCAGCATCCGGGGGCCTAGCATCGGGCACCTCCTTCTTTCCTGTCCATTTTTTCTTCATAGTTGTCGGGCATTGTTTTTACTCTTTTTTGCAGGAATAAAAAAAGTCCAGTCATTATATAGACCGACCCATCATCCATCAACCCACCCGGACAACACATTTATAGCCCGCTGAATATCAATAACCTACAATGCAAGAAAGTCCAAGACAAAAGTATGCCGGGCAAAAAACAGCTATCAGCCCCTGCGAACCCAGAGATTCAAGCAAGTATCACCTAATAAGGCATTCAGGCCAAAAGGCCCGTGCAAGAAATAAGGCGGGACGGGTTCTATTTCCGCAGTCGCTCAAGGGCCTTGCGCCCATACACCGATGCGGGATACTGAGCCGCCAGGCGCTGCAACCACTGCTCTGCAGCGGACGGGTCGCGCAATGATTTCTCGCACAACTGAGAAGCGCGGTACATAAGCATAGCAACGTCCTCGGCGCCGCGCACCCGGGCAACGGCCTCTTCCAGAGTATGGAGGGCAGCCGGGGCATCGTGCTGCAATTCCTGCTGCAGCCGGGCCAGTTCCAACCAGCCGCGCAATCTCCATTTCTGCCGGCGGACGAGTTGCTCCAGGCAAGGCATGAGCGCAACATCTTTTTCAGTTTCGATGCGGTCAATCAGTACAGCCAGTTCATCATCCTCCGGCAGATAGGAACCAGCGTAGAGACGTTGCGCCATTCTCTCGCTCCAGCCAGGCAGAATCCAGTAACGGAGCAGCAGCGTTTCCACAAGAGTGAGTGCTGCCAATGCTGCCAATAACAGCAGAATTCCCTGCGTGGCATGCCCCCCGTACAGGCGCGCTTCCACCGGCTGCAAAGCCAGCGCAAACGCGCCCACGGGAGCCAGCACCGCCAGCAACTGAAAAAAGCGGAGCAGCATCACTTCTTACCAGGCAAATCGTCCATTTCCAGATAGTCCAGAGCAATGGTACGATCCGGGTTTTCAGGATTACGCACCTCCAGTTTCATCTGCTTGAAGAACCAGGTGCCATCACTGAGGCGCTGCACAGAGGTAATGGAAAAACGTTTCTTGAGCTTACCATCCTTGCCATAGCCGTCAATCTGCCAGGTCGTGCCGTTCTCTTTATCCACCCACATGCGCACCCAGGCAAACTGCCCGACCGCCGGGTTAGGATTGGGAACCTGCACCACATAACAATCACGCCCTTTGATTCGGGAATCGGAGCCTACATCGACCATCTGGCCACCTTTCCAGTACAGGAAACGAAGTGACAAATCCTCATAGCACACATCGGTGCCGGCAATCGTCCGGGAATACTGGCTGGCCGGCAGCACTTTGGCCTTACCATTTTCCACCTGCATGATATCCACATTCTTCTCCTTGATACGCACATCAAAACGTTTCCAGGCGTCGCCTTCCTTATACTGGAAAGCGAGCGTATCGCCGCGCACGCTCAGGCTGAACGGAATTTTGAGTTTTGCTTTGCGGATACGCCCAGCCACATCTTTACTCCCCTGGCTGACCGTCATTTCACGCATGCTCTCCAGCAACTCATCAGCCGTGGGTACAGCAGATATCTCCTCCTGAGCCTGGACAGGCAGTAACATGACCGCCGCCAGCAATACATTCTTCCAAATCTTCATGGCTCTCATCATACCATATAAGCGTTCCATTGCACAGCTTTTATTTTCAAGTGCAGAATTCCTGCCACACGTGTCCCAAAGATTTGGTAAGCTATAGAAACATCAGCAACATTTTGGAAGAAGCCCCTATCTGCTCGACAAATTGGACTTTGGCGAGCCAACGGCGAGCGGAAACTTGAGCCCGCAAGGGCGACAGAATCATAGCCCAGCGTGGAGCCGCGTTGCGGCGGAACGCTGGGTTTGGAATAAAAAATAACCGGAACCCCGACCAACGTGGAGG
>JAZRKW010000091.1:0-9549 GCA_045646505.1 Akkermansia sp.
GCAGAAGCTTCGGCTTAGTGTTTTAGCTGCGCTTCCCTGCCACCCCTCCACGTTGGTCGGGGTTCCGGTTATTTTTTATTCCAAACCCAGCGTTCCGCCGCGTGGCGGCTCCACGCTGGGCTATTATTATGCCGCCCTGACAGGCTCAATAGACGCTCGCTGACGCTCGCAAACTAATCGCCAAAGTCCAATTTATCGAGATTAGTACTCAAACTTTGGGACACATGTGTATTATCAGTAACGGAAGTGCCAGCAGTTCACAAGTGACACCTGCGGCTGAAGCCCCGATGGAGAGCGGGATATCGGCCGCGCAGAGTATCCAGGAGAGCGGCCGGCGTATCTGGTTGCCTGTGGTGCGGCGGTCATTCAGGTGGCGGCGCACCAGTGCATCGGGGTTGAAGACATAGGTGTCCTGCACTTTGGTTGCTTTGCTCAGGTCAATCTCATTGTCCCGGAGCAGACGATAGGGATGGTAGAGAGGACGGTTGTCCGGTGCAAATTTGTATGCCCTGCTGCAATCATGAAGCTGCTCCTCGTTCAGTTCAGCGTAGTAGATGTCGCATGGCAGGGAGGCCAGCCATGCATGCCGCTCCAGTCGGTTTGCAGCCGGGCTTGCGGGGAAAGTCCATTGTTCGCGCCCCATCCATGGCATAGTGGTGAAGGTTATCAGAAGTGGCTCGTTTCGTGGCGCGTAGACAACAGGTAATTTCACATAGTAATAATCCCCATGCGCCAGGTTTCGTAGACTGTTTCCCAGACCTGCCATGTGCTGCAGGCTTCTTTGTTCTGCCGTGAGCGGACCTCGGGCTGCTCGTGGCCGAGGCTGTCCAGGTAGCTTCCGGAGTTGAGGGTGGTGCACGCGCAGAGTAGCAGTGAGGCCAGCAGGAGAATGAATCTCTTCATGATGCGTTTCTGCGGGATACACGCCTCGTGACGCAGCACCTTACTGTGCGAGGGCGATGAGCAGTTTGTTGTGGATGCCGCCGAAACCGCCATTGCTCATCACGAGCAGAACATCGTTCGGGTGTACATGCGTGACTACATAGGCCACGATGTCGTCCACATTCTGCCCTACATAGGCATCTGTACCTGCCGCCTTGATATCTGCCAGCAGTTTTTCCTGGTCAAGCCGTTCCTCCGGGGCAAGCCGCTTGTTGTTTTCAATAGGGGAAATGACGGCGAAGTCGGCATCTGTCAGAGCGCTTGCCAGTTCGTTCTGGAACAGGTTGCGGATAGTTGTATTGCTGCGGGGTTCAAAGAGTACCCACAGGCGGCTCTTGGGATAACGCTGGCGCAGACCGGCAATTGCCTGGCGGATGGCGGTCGGGTGGTGCGCAAAGTCATCTACCACCGTTACTCCATTCACGGTGCCGCGTACTTCCTGGCGGCGGGCCACGCCCTCAAATCTGTACAGAGCGTCTCGTATCTCATCGGCTGTGAGCCCGGCAAAGGCTGCGGCGCAGGCGGCCATGGCTGCGTTGCGTACGTTGAAATCGCCAATCATGGGGACATCGAAGCGTTCACCGCAGAGCGGGAAAGGAGTTGTATTCTCCCCCTCTGCCTGTTTGCAGATGAGCGAGAAACTGCAGCCGTTGGTGCTGTGCCCCAGGTCGGAGATGCGGATATCGGCATCTTCTGACATGCCGACGCTGACGAGCTTTACCATGCGCAGCTCAGTGGCGGCGCATGCGCGCACATCGGCGCAGTTCGGGCAGTCAGCATTGATGAACACGATGCCGTTGCGGGGAACAGCGCGCAGCAGACGCTTGAATGAGAGCTTGATTTCCTCTACATTAGCGTAAATATCGGCGTGATCCATCTCAATGTTGTTGATGATGACCACCTCCGGCAGATAATGGAGGAACTTGGAGCGTTTGTCGAAGAAGGAAGTATCGTATTCATCTCCTTCCAGAACGCAGAATTCGGAATCTGTGAAGCGGCCACCGCGTCCCAGGTTGCGGGCAATGCCGCCAATCATGAAACTGGGATTCCTGCCGTTGGCTTCCAGCATCCAGGCCAGCATGGAGGAGGTTGTGGTTTTGCCGTGCGTGCCGGTCACTACCAGATTTCGCTTGCCCCACAGGAAGAATTCCTTCATGGTTTCCGGCAGACTCATATAGCGCAGCCGTTTCTCCAGAACTGCTTCTACCTCGATATTGCCGCGGCTCATGGCATTGCCGATGACTACCAGGTCGGTATCTGCCGGGATATTTGCGGGGTTGTACCCCTGGAAAATCTGAATGCCCTCATTCTCCAGAAATGTGGACATGGGCGGGTAGACATTGGCATCTGTGCCAGTTACTACGTAGCCCTGACGAGCCATGGCAGACGCTACGGCGCCCATGGCGGTGCCACAAATTCCGAGAAAGTGAACGTGTTTCATATAGACCCTTACAATGCGTAGAAGTGCCCAAGAGGTTAGCCCATCTTCTGTAGCATTGCAAGTATTTTTTAGTGCATGCAACAGGAAGTTCCAAAATGAATATTTTTCAGAAAAATGCCGCAGAACAGGCTTGTAATGCGTTGATGTGTGTAAATTGAAAAGTGCCTGTTTATGGGGGTGGACGCGTTGTAGAGCCTGTGTGACGCGAAATTGATAAAAATGACGCACTATATTATTGAGGCGCGCGCGTACGCGCGTATAATTGGCGGCACTTATGAGTGATAACGTAACACCCCCGGGGGATGCTGAGAAGCTTTCGACCGGGGCGCAGCAGGAGTACGGCGCCGCCCAGATTGATAAGCTGGAGGGCCTCGAAGCCGTGCGTAAGCGTCCGGGTATGTATATTGGTGACCCGGATGAACGTGGTTTGCATCACTGTGTGTTCGAAGTGCTGGATAACTCGATTGACGAGCACCTGGCCGGATACTGCAGCAAAATCATCATCCAGATTCACGAGGGCGGAACCATTTCCGTGATTGATAACGGCCGTGGTATTCCGGTGGATATGCACCCGAAGTTCGGCATTCCTGCCGTGGAGCTGGTGCTCACCAACCTGCACGCTGGTGGTAAGTTCGGCCAGGGTGCGTACAAGTACTCCGGTGGTCTGCACGGTGTGGGTGCCAAGTGCGTGAACGCGCTTTCCGATTTCTTCAAGGCTGAGGTTCGCCGCGATGGCAAGCGCCATGTGATTACCTTTGAGCGCGGTCGCACCACAGAGAAGCTGCACGTGGTGGGTTCCTGCCCGGAAGGGCAGACCGGCACAGCCATCACCTTCCTGCCTGACCCGACCATTTTCACCGATACCACGGAATTCAAGTTTGACCTGCTGGCCCGCCGTCTGCGCGAGCTCGCCTTCCTGAATCCCGGTCTCGTCATCGAACTGGTGGACGAGCGCAGCGGTCAGGAGCGCAACGAGACCTTCTACTATGCCGATGGTATCCGCGAGTTCGTGAAGCAGCTGGGTGAGAACAAGACGCTTATCACTGCCGAGCCCATCGCCATGAGCGGCGTGCGCCACATCGAAGTGGAGTACGACGGCAAGACCATGGAGGACGATGTGATTGTGGACGTGGTGATGCAGTACAACGACAGCGACCGCTACCAGATTCAGTGCTACGCCAACTCCATTTTCAATGCCGACGGCGGTACGCACCTTTCCGGTTTTCGCAGCTCGCTGACCCGCGCCATCAACAACTACGCCAAGACGAACAACCTGCTCAAGGATAAGGACCCCAGTCTGAACGGCGACGATGTGCGCGAAGGTCTGGTGGCCGTTATCTCGGTGAAGATGCCCAACCCGCGCTTCTCCTCCCAGACGAAGGATAAGCTCGTGAACACCGAAATCGAGGGTGTGGTGAGCAGCGTGGTGTACGAGGAGCTCAAGGAATACTTCGAGGAGAATCCCCAGGTGGCCAAGACCATCATTGACCGCTGCCTTATCGCTTCCCGCGCCCGCGAGGCCGCCCGCAAGGCCCGCGAAAGCGTGCGTAAGAGCGCGATGACAGTGGGCGGTGGTCTGCCTGGTAAGCTGGCCGACTGCTCCTGCCGCGACCCGAAGCTCAGTGAGCTGTTCATTGTGGAGGGTGACTCCGCAGGTGGCTCTGCCAAGATGGGGCGTGACCGCCGCACTCAGGCTATTCTGGCGCTGCGCGGTAAGATTTTGAACGTGGAGAAGGCCCGCCTGGATAAGGCGCTGGGCAGCGAGACGATTCAGAACATCATCACCGCTATTGGTGCCGGTATCGGCGATGGTGAGGGTGAAGGCTCCTTCGACCTGAACAAGGTGCGCTACCACAAGATTATTCTGATGGCTGATGCCGACGTGGACGGCTCCCACATCTGCACGCTGCTGCTCACTCTGTTCTGCCGCCACATGCCGCAGCTGGTGCGCGCCGGGTATCTCTACATTGCCCAGCCGCCGCTGTACCGCGTGATTCACCGCAAGGTAGAGCAGTATGTGCAGGATGAAGTGGCGCTGAACCGCAAGCTCATTTCCCTGGGTGCTGGCGATGTAACCCTGCGCACTCCCGATAAGAGCCGCGAGTTCGATGCCGATTCTCTCATGGCCATTCTCGAGACCCTCATCAACCTGCAGAAGTATGAGGGCAGCGTGGCCCAGCACGGCGGTGATTTCAAGGATCTGCTGCGCCACCGTGCCGATAATGGTTCCTTCCCGCAGTACCTGGTGAAGGTGCGCTGTGGTAATGATGAAGAGGTGCAGTACTTCGCTGATATGGACAGTCTGAGCGCTTTCTCTGAGGAGAACCGCGATCTCTTCCTCTTTGGTGAACCCAGCGAGGAAGAACTGGCTGCCAACCCGCTGCCGGTGCGCGAAGGCCCCAGCCGCCGCGCTCTGCTGCATGAGCTGCACGAGGCCAAGGCTATCACTCGCGTGCTGGCTCGTCTCGAGGAACTGGGTATTGCCCCGGACCGTCTGCTGAGCGATAATGAACCGGTATTCGAACTGGTGGAGAACGCCCGCAACACGGTGACTCCCATCAACTTCGTGGGCGATATTCTGGCCAAGGTGCTGGAAATCGGCGGTCGCAGCGTGACTATCACCCGATTCAAGGGTCTGGGTGAAATGGCCGCCAAGGACCTGTATGCCACCACCATGGATCCGGAGAAGCGCGAGCTGCTTCGTGTGCGCCTGGATGATGATAACGCCGTGCAGGCAGATAAGATGTTTACCATCCTCATGGGTGACCTGGTGGAACCCCGCCGCCGCTTCATTGAGGATAACGCTCTCAATGTCCGCAACCTCGACGTGTAAACCTATTAACTTTTCATTCTGATTATGAGCGAAACAAGAATTCGTCCCGTCGATGTGGCTGAGGAGGTTTCCCGCAGCTTCCTGGATTACTCCATGTCGGTGATTATCTCCCGCGCCCTGCCGGACGTGCGAGACGGCCTCAAGCCCTCCCAGCGCCGTGTGCTTTACGCTATGCACGAGCTCGGACTGGTGCCCAGCAAGGGGACTATCAAGTGCGGTAAAATCGTGGGTGACACCATCGGTAACTACCACCCGCACGGTGACCAGTCCGCCTACGGCACGCTGGTGACCATGGCTCAGCCCTGGAATATGCGCGATATTCTCGTGCAGGGGCAGGGTAACTTCGGTACGCCGGAAGGTGACCCACCCGCAGCCATGCGATACACCGAAGCCAAGCTGAGCCACCTGGGTGTGGCCCTCATGGATGACCTGGATAAGGACACGGTGGATTTTCAGCCGAACTACGACAACCGACTGACGGAGCCCGTGGTATTCCCCTCCGCATTCCCGAACCTGCTGGTAAACGGCGGCACGGGTATTGCCGTGGGTATGGCCACCAACATGGCCCCGCACAACCTGGGCGAAGTGGTGGATGGTATCTGCGCTTTCATTGATAATCCCCTCATCACTGCTGAGGCTCTGCGTGCCTACATCAAGGGCCCGGACTTCCCCACCGGTGGCTATGTGCTGGGTTACAAGGGAATCGACAGCTACTTCCGCACCGGCCGCGGCAGTGTGCGCATGCGTGGTAAGATGGAAGTCGTCACCAATGAGAACGGCCGCGAGTTCATCCACATCTCTGATGTGCCCTATGGTGTGAACCGCGCAGTGCTGCAGGAACGCATTGCTGAGCTGGTGCGTGATAAGGTTATCACCGATATTGCCGGCATGCGCGACCTGACGGACTATATCGAAATCGAGCTCAAGCGCGATGCCCGCCCGCAGGTGGTCATCAACCAGCTGTACAAGCTCACCAGCATGGAGACTTCTTTCTCTGTGAACATGCTGGCCATTCACGAGGGACGCCCGAAGGTGCTCACCATGAAGGATGCCATCAACTTCTACGTCGAACACCGCCGCGAGGTGGTGGTGCGCCGCACGAAGTTCCTGCTCCGCAAGGCAGAGGACCGCGCCGAGGTGTTGGAGGCCTACCTCATCGCCCTGGCGAACATGGATGAGTTCATCCGCATCATCCGCGATTCGAAGAACCGTGAGGATGCCCGCAACCGCCTGATGCAGTTCAGCTTCCCTACGGAACTGGCCAAGGGGCTGGGGATTCTCATTCACAGTCAGCCTTCCGTGCAGGGTGACAAGTATATCTTCACGGAGCGTCAGGTGAATGCCATCCTCGAACTGCGTCTCTACCAGCTCACTGCTCTGGAAAATGACAAGATTTCCGACGAATACAAGAAGCTGCTGGAACTTATTGAGGATTATCTGGATATTCTGGCCAATGAGAGCCGCGTGCTCGGTATTGTGAAGGATGAGCTGCGCGCCATCAAGGAGAAGTACGCCACCCCGCGTATGACCCACATCATCCCGTTTGAGGGTGATATGGCCATTGAGGATCTTATCCCCAATGACTCCATGATTGTGACTATCTCCCACAGTGGTTACATCAAGCGCACCAATTCTGATGAATACCGTCTGCAGGCCCGCGGCGGCAAGGGTATCAAGGCCGCCACGACCAAGAGCAAGAAAGATGCCAACGACTTCGTGGAGCACCTGTTCGCCGCCCAGAATCATGACTATATCATGTTCTTCACGAACACCGGCCGTGTGTATGTGGAGCGTGTGTACGAGATTGACGAGGCAGCTCGCAGCGCTCAGGGGCGTTCCATCAAGAACCTGCTCGATATGCAGGCCGATGAGCGCATTGCCGCCATTCTGCGTCTGGAGCGCCGGGTGAGTGAGGACGGTAAGGATATCACCTTTGCCGAGGATTCCGGTAATGTGGTGTTCGCTACTAAGGACGGTACAGTGAAGAAGACCGCCCTCAACGATTTCGTGAACTACCGCAAGGCCGGTATCATCGCTATCAACCTGGAGGAGGGCAATACCCTTGTGAATGCAGCCCTTACCTCCGGCGAGGACGAAGTGGTGCTCGTGACCCACGATGGTATGAGTATCCGCTTTGCTGAGAGCGATATGCGCGCTCAGGGGCGCAACACTATCGGTGTGCGTGGTATCAAGCTGCGCGAGGGTGACTATGTAGTGGCCCTGGCTGTGGTGCAGCAGGATGCCAACCTGCTTGTGGTTTCTGAGAATGGTCTCGGCAAGCGCACGCCCTTCGATGAATATCGTCCGCAGACCCGCGGTGGTATCGGTATCAAGACCATGAACTGCACCGATAAGACCGGACGCGTGGTGTCTGCCACCACCGTGACGGATGAGGACGAACTCATGATTATGACAACAGGTGGTCAGTCTGTCCGCATGAAGGTGAATACCATCCGTGAAACCGGACGCGCCACTCAGGGTGTGAAGCTTATCACTCTGGACGGCAAGGAGACCATTCAGGAAATCACCCTCGTTATTTCCGATGACGAGGAGGACGATTCTTCTGAGTCTGAGGATACAGATTCCAACACCACCGATGAAGCAGAAGCTCCGCAGGAGTAAAGCCTCATAAATAACTCATAAGTTTCACCCCACCTTGCCATTTCCGGCAGGTGGGGTGAAGTGCTTTTCAAGGGGAACTGAGGGGAATCCGACAGAATGACGGCGCTGTATAGGTGCCTCCTGGAGAGCTGGCCCGGCAATTGATAATTGAAGAAGCCCCGGTTTCTTGGGAGAACCGGGGCTGTATCAAATGGGGAACAGGAGCTTTATTCAGCCTTCTGCGGGGCTTTCTTTTTGATGTAGCGGGCGAGAACCGCCATGCCGCCCTTGTAGTAGGGATGTACAAAATCTACTCTTTCCTGGCGCTTGGGCGTGACAGACATACAGCCGCCCACCAGGTCAGCTTTGCCTTCCTGCAGAGCATTGAGCAAATCGGCAAAATTGATGAAAGTGTACTCTACTTTCATGTTCAGCTCGTATGCTACACGGTTGAGGGTTTCGATATCCATGCCCATGAGTTCATTATAGGCCTGGTAGACCATGGGAGCCTGAGTGGGGTCTGTGGCGTAGCGGATGGTTCCGGCGCTGCCATCGTAATCAGCCTTGTGGGTCCATTCTGTGATGTGGCGGTTCTGGTCACTGGATTTACACCATTTTTCCTTGAACTTTTCGAGTTCGCCGCTTTGTTCCAGCTGCTGAATGACGGCGCTGATTCTGGCGTTAAGAGGATCGCCTTTGCGGGTGGCAAATGAGTAGTTGTCGTCCTTGTAGGTAAAGGCTACATATAAATCCTCCGGATAAAAGGCAGCCAGAAGCTGGGCGATGGGCTCATCTTCCAGCACGGCATCGATTTTACCGGTCAGCAGGGCATTCACCAGGAGCTGGGTCTGGTCAAACTGCAGGTATTCTGCTGCCCCGGCCTGCTGGAGCTGCAGGACATGGTGGAACACACTGCCGGTCAGCTCTCCGGTGCGCTTGCCGGCAAGATCGCTGAGAGCGTGGATTTCTGTGGGCTCCGGGGTTTTGTCTTCTATGCCGAATACGCCGAGTACACCAGAATCGTTATTCTGGTTATCGCAGGAGCTCAGACCGCTGAGGCAGCCTATTCCCAGAAACAGACAGGAGAGAAAAGATTTTCGGAATATCATAAACTTGCAGAAATAGTAGAGGCTGATAACCTTATGCGAGGTTCATTCTGACATTAAATCCCTGTTAAGTCAATCATAATCTGTTACGCATCGGTATCAGTGCACACGTGTCCCAAAGATTTGGCACATGTGGATTTACGATTTTGGATTTACGATTTACGAATTGGAAGTTAGCGGCTTACGCCGTTGGAATCACGAATGAATGCTTACTGCCGATGGTGAGGCGGGTGATACCCCACTATGATTTTTCACACAGAACACTATGCCTTTATGTCGTTTAAGACTATTTTTCCATATTCTTTGGGACACGTATCGGGATCAGTGAGATGATTTACATGTTTTGAAAAGATGTTTTTTCCCGAATGAAGAGAGAAGGCTTTCTTTGCCTGTTATCCAGAGCTTCTCGGCATGCGTGGTTGCACGCAGTCTGCTTTCAGGATGGTTATCACATGTGTCCCAAAGTTTGAGTACTAATCTCGATAAATTGGAATTTGGGGAGCCAAGGGCGAGCGGAAACTTGAGCCCGCAAGGGCGACAGAATCATAGCCCAGCGTGGAGCCGCCACGCGGCGGAACGCTGGGTTTGGAATAAAACATAACCGGAACCCCGACCAACGTGGAGGG
>JAZRKW010000092.1:0-6738 GCA_045646505.1 Akkermansia sp.
TTCGGCTTAGTGTTTTAGCTGCGCTTCCCTGCCACCCCTCCACGTTGGTCGGGGTTCCGGTTATGTTTTATTCCAAACCCAGCGTTCCGCCGCGTGGCGGCTCCACGCTGGGCTATGATTCTGTCGCCCTTGCGGGCTCAATAGACGCTCGCAAACTAATCGCCAAAGTCCCATTTATTGCGCAGAGGGGGGGCTTCTTCCAAAATGTTGCTGATATTTCTATTCTCTACAAAATCTTTGGGACACGTGTGAAAAAAAGGTGCGCTCTTTTCTTTTTCCTTGCTTCACGGTGGAGATATCGGTAAAATTATCTCGTGAACAGAAGGAATGAACCTTCTGTCTGCCATAATTATACCTGACCATTATGAAGACACTCATCACGAATGCCCGTATTATCTCCCCTGGCATTGATTTGCCCGGTGGTTCCGTTCTTGTGGAAGGCAGCAAAATTATCGCCGTGCTGCAGCCTGGTGAAACGGCTGAGGCAGATAAGATTATCGATGCTGCTGGCAATATGCTCATGCCCGGCTTCATTGATATTCACTCTCACGGTGCCGGCGGGTGTGATACTTGCGATTGCAAGGTGGAAAGCATCCGCACTATTGCAGACTGTAAGATGAAGGAAGGCGTGACTACCTGGTTGCCCACCACGCTGACCCTGGGAACCAAAACTCTGGCAGATGTGTGCTCTGTGGTGAAGGAATATGCTGCCAGCCCGAATGGCGCCAAGACTCCTGGTGTGCACCTGGAAGGACCGTATATCAACCCGAAGCAGTGCGGTGCCCAGAATCCCGCCTTTGTGCGCCCGGCGGATTATGAGGAGGTCGCCATGCTGAATGATATCTATCCGGTGCTGCTGATTTCCATGGCTCCGGAGATGCCCGGCTCCATTGATTTCATCAACAAGGCTACAGCAGCCGGTATCACCTGCTCAGCTGGTCACTCTGCTGCTTCCTATGCCGATTTCAAGAAGGCTAAGGCTGCAGGTCTGAAGCACCTTACCCACTTCTGCAATCAGATGAGCCCCCAGCACCACCGCGAAATCGGTCTTGTCGGTTCCGGTATGCTCGATAAGGATATCAAGATTGAAATTATCTGTGACAAGATTCACCTCTGCGAGGATATGCTCAACCTCACCTTCACGAATAAGAGCATCGACCAGCTGGTGATGATTACCGACTCTCTGGCCTGCTCCTGGATGCCCGATGGCCCCGGTCAGCTTGGTGGCTTGCCCATTATCGTGAAAGGCGGCGTGGCTCGCCTGGAAAGCGGAAACCTGGCCGGTTCCACCCTGCGTTATGCCAAGGGTCTCAAGAATATTCAGGAGATTACCGGCAAGCCGCTCAGTGAGCTGGTGAAGGCGACCTCCTGGAACCAGGCTCAGAGCCTTGGTCTGCACGACCTGGGCAAGATTGCTCCCGGCTACACCGCTGATATGGTGGTGCTCAATGCCGAGTACGATACCGTCATGACCATTATTGACGGTGAACTGCGCTACCAGGCCTGATAAATCATTTGAGCGGGGTGCTGCGGCACCCCGCTTCTTTTTCTGAAAAAAAAACTTCACATTCTTCTGCCACCATGCTTATTTCTTCTCTTGCCCGCAAGCTTTGTCAGAAACAGGGTATAGACCCCGCCATGCTGCGTGGCAGTGGCCCGCGCGGGCGTATCATGGCGGTGGATGTTGTTCCACCTGCGCCCGTGCTCGCCAGTCGTGGTGAGACTGTGGTGAATGATTTTGCTGTTTTGCCCACCCGCCCGGAGATAGACGGGTATTATGTGTACGACGCAGAGGTGAATATGGCAGCGCTGGCTCGAATCAGTCTGCCTATCGCAGTGCAGTGTGAGAAATTGCTGGAGCAGCGTTATTCCTTGTTTGATTATATTGTGAGAGCGGTGGTCAAAGCCTGCACCAGTTGCTCTGGCTGGTTGGAGCCCGGCAGCAGGATGGATGTGATTCTCTTCCAGGATTCCGGCAATAAAGTGGTGGCTATCGAGGATGCAGCAAATAAGAGTATCTACCGCCTGGCACGCGATACGCAGCGTAAGCAGGTGGGGGTTCCTGCCGGCTTCTGCCCTCATATCGCGGTGTGCGATTCTGATACTGCCCGGCACCAGGTGGCGGATTTCATCGCCTGCGGTGCCCGGCCGGTGTTTGGTTTTGTGGCTCGCGGGCGTACCCATAAAGTCGGTATTCGTGCGGGTGGAGAAGAGGGGCTCAGTAATTACGATTTGCCGTATACATTTTATGTATCTACCGCGATTCCGGCGGCAGATGCCAACCGCATGGCAGCCCGGCTTGGGGAGTTGCTTTACAATCCGGTGAGCTTGCTGCTGCCCACCTGAAGCCTGTGCTTCAGCTTGTGTTTTTCATGAATACCGCCGTTCCGGCGGTATTTCTGCAACTGCTCAAGAGTAAAAAAAATCCCCCGTCCGGAAGGACGGGGGAGAGGATGTTCTGCGAATCAGTGGCTGTACGCCTGGGCTGGTATGGGGGCTACCGGCGTCTGCGTGCCACTCTGCGGCCCGCGGTTCCATTCCAGTTTGAAGCTGCCCGGGGCACTGGGACCCTGTACTACCGTGATGGTAATGGCATGTTTGCCGGCTTTCAGGGGAATGCCTTTCTTGCCGGTCTGCTCGGCGATGGCTTCATCTGTATTGATAGCGGCGGATTCATTTACCGTGGTACCGGGGGTGTAGTTGAAATCTGCATCCACCAGCTGGAAGTTGTGCAGTTTGATGTAGGCTCTGGTGCCTGGCACATTGCTCAGCGTGAGGTAGAAATGCCAGTGGTTGCCATCATCGGGCACATTGATATAGCCTTTGTACTCGGTGATGCTGCCGGCTGGTAATTGCTCTGCGGCCGGGTCGGCCACGGTGCCGGTGGTGGCACTGGCAGCGCCGGGCAGGGTGTCAAACTCCGGTACCCAGGGGCAGGTGCCGTTCACACGGCGCATAGCCAGGCCCGGCTGGGTTTCGCCGGGAGTGTCGGCAGGCACGAGGGTCATATCATAGTGGCGGAAACCACCACAGCCGTTGTTGCGGCGACCGGCGGCGGGGTCGCGGGTGTAGTCATAGGCGCGGCGGGTGTGCAGCACGGCGGCTTTCAGCTTCTCCTGGATGCCGGGCAGAGTATCGGCAATGTTGGTTGTCTCGTGGCTGTCGGCGGCTACATCGTACACCTCGAAATCATCATTGGCGTTCTTGATGCCGGTGCGGATGGCTTTCAGGTAGCGGCCGTCCTCGGCGCGGAAGACGATGCTCTGCTGTTCACCGCGGGGGCGGCCTTTCTTGTTCGGGGCATAGTCCTGGTACTGGGCCATGCCGCCCCCGAAATTATATTCGGAGTACACCACACCGTCTTTCTGAGCGGAGTCATTGCCACGCAGGGTGGGAAGCAGAGAGACACCATCGCAGCGCATGGGTTTGGGGACCCCGGCGAGGTCTGCAAAGGTGGCCATCCAGTCATGGAACTGGCTGGGGAAATCGCTGTTGTAGTTCTGGTTGATTAATTCCGGGGCATAGACGAGACAGGGGACGCGAAGCCCGCCTTCCCACAGGTCGCGCTTGATGCCGTCCATGGGACCGTAGCTGCGGAAGAAAGCAGGATTCTGCGCTGGTGCAGGGTGCTCAGCATTGCCCCAGACTGCGCCGGGTTCATCGTGGGGACCGTTGTCGCTGGTGAACACCACAAAGGTGTTCTTGTCAATCTGCAGGTCCTTGAGCAGCTGCATCAGGTCGCCCATGGCATCATCCACACGGGTAATCATGGTAGCGTGCCGCTGGGCAGAGGCGATAGCCCTCTGGCTGTTGTTGCCAAAGCGTTTTTCCGCATAGTTCTTCCACTCGGGGTTATCACGGTATTGCGGGTAAATAAAGGAGTCCCACTTACCCTGGGCTGTGTTAATCATCTTGCCGGGGGTGCCCAGCCACTGCACGCCGCCTTTCAGACCGCCGCCCTCCGGGTAAGGGGCGCTGGGTATGGCCAGTCGTGCATGCGGTGCAATCAGTGTGAGCGCCAGGAAGAAGGGTTTGTCCGGGTTGGCTTTCACATGGTCTGTAATCCACTTCTTGCTGCGGGCGGTATACAGGTCGGTGCTGTAGCAGGTATCCAGATCCGGGGTGATGACTTTATCACCATCCCAAACGGCGTTCATGTGCGTTTCGGGGTCGGCGTTGCTTTCCTCCTTGGCGTAGTGGCGGTGGCCGGCCAGGTGATTATTGTAGCCGAAGAAATAATCAAAGCCGCGGCGGGTGGGCCAGGCTGCTGCTGTGGTGGGGGTGCCGCCGCTTTCCATGCCGCCGCCGATGCCCCATTTGCCGATAAGGGCAGTGGAGTAGCCGGCTTCGCGAAGCACACTGGCCAGGGTGTGGCTGTTTTCCAGTGCTGCGTCAAAGCTGTTGTTGCGAATAACCTCGGTGTGGCCCTGGTGGGTGCCGGAGAATAACGAGGCGCGCGCAGGTGCGCACACGGGGGCTGCGGTATAGTGGCGGCGCAGCTGCACGCCCTGCTGCGCCATCTGCGCCAGGCTGGGGGTGCTGATAGCGGGGGGGCGCACTGTGCCATCTGCACAGGTGGCCGGTACATTGATGTTCAAATCGCCCCAGCCCATATCATCTACCAGTACCAGAAGAATATTTGGCTTTTCGGCAGCTGTTGCCAACCCGGTGGCCAGCAGCAGGCTCATGGCTATATTGCGAAATTTCATGTTAGCTTTGCAGTATATGGTTGATTTCCGTTGATTCTAAACTATATGGTTTCATAATGCAAACCAAAAGGTGTCGGGAGCTGATACGAAAAAAGGCACACTGTGAAAGTGTGCCTTTTTTAACGAAGCGGACGGGGCTCGAACCCGCGACCTCAGCCGTGACAGGGCTGCGCTCTAACCAAACTGAGCTACCGCTCCGTCGGATTTACCGATTCACCCGCTTTGCAGCGGGGACGTGCGCATTATACAGATGCGCCGGGTGCATTGCAAGCCTTTTTTTGCAAAAAAGTCATTTTTCTATTAAATGATATTATAATTGTTAAAAGATTATTTTGTAATGTGCTTGTTTGTAAGCTGAAAGTGTTATTCAGGGTGAGCAAGGTTTATATTCTGTCTGCAGGGCTGGGTTGATGGGTGACTTTCGTTTTCACTGTCGATATGGAGGAGGAGACTTTACAGAGGAGGGTGGTTTCTGGTATAGTGGGTGCCATGAGATACAGACGATGCGGGCGCAGCGGGGTACTGCTGCCGGAGATTTCACTAGGGCTTTGGCATAATTTCGGTGGTGGTGATGACCGTGCACAGAATGCGGCTATTATCGGGCGTGCGATGGAGCTGGGAATTTGCCATTTTGATCTGGCGGATAATTACGGGCCGCCGCCAGGTGGTGCAGAGGAGCGTTTTGGCTCCTTGTTGCAGCATGAGTTTGCCGGGCATCGCGATGAGATGTTTATTTCCACCAAGGCCGGGCATCTGATGTGGCCTGGCCCGTATGGAGACTGGGGTAGTCGAAAGCACCTTATTGCCGGTCTGGATCAGAGTCTGCGGCGCATGAAGCTGGATTATGTGGATGTGTTCTACCACCACCGCCCCGACCCGGAAACTCCCATTGAGGAGACTGTTGAGGCGTTGGTCCAGATTGTTCGCAGCGGTAAGGCGCTTTATATAGGGCTTTCGAAATACCCTCCGGCAGCGTTTAACCGGGCATGCGCGCTGTTGTCTGAAGCGCATGTGCCGTGCTTGCTTCATCAGTTCCGTTATAACCTGCTGGATCGTTCTTGTGAGTCGGCTGTTCTGCCGGCGGTCAAAGGGCAGGGTATGGGGTCCATTGTTTTTTCGCCTCTGGCTCAAGGTATGCTTACTGGAAAATATCTGAATAATCCAGCTTTGCCGGTCGGTTCGCGTGCGGAGCGTAGCGATTCTATCTTTCTGGATGCAGATAAAGTAGCGGCGGATTCTGCCCGGGTTGCGAGATTGCAGTCGCTGGCTACGGAAGCAGGGCTTCCGCTCACCCAGCTGGCGTTGCGCTGGTTGTTGCAGCGCGCGGAGGTAACCAGCGTGCTTATCGGCGCTCGCACTGTGGCTCAGTTGGAGGATTGTGCCGCCGCATCTGATCAGCCGGCCCTGGGCGCAGATTTGATGCTCGCTATCGATAATGCTTGAATCAGAATGTGTAATGATAATTATACGCCATCCTGAGTGAAGATGGTGAAAGAAAAAAAGAAAAAATATTAAATTTTGTCTTGACGGAGAGCTTGTATTCCTGTATACTGCGGTCACCGCGGTACTACACGCGGTTTCTGAAAAAGGAAAAGCGCCCGTAGCTCAATTGGATAGAGCATCTGACTACGGATCAGAAGGTTTGAGGTTCGAATCCTCACGGGCGTGTTTCTCATAAGGAATTATCCAAAAGATGCCGGTTCGATTCAACGATACCGGTTTTTTTGTCCACTAATTTCTGTGAGGATAAATGACATGGGGGCGTCCCGGTTTCGACTGAACATTCGAGGCGCCGGCTGCATGTGGAGGTTGATCGGCTGGCCTCCTTAAAAGCCGCTCAAAAGATTAAGTGCCTATTCTAAGAACGAATACGCCATGGCTGCGTAATTAACGCGCCTTGCGCCGATTCCCGACGCCTACTAGGGATGACGCGCCTAGCTCAGTAGGCAGGTATCCGGCGAGGGAACCGCGTCGGGTATGACATCCACAGGTTCCTGGCTATGGTGAAAGGCTGACGCGGAGCGGATCA
>JAZRKW010000093.1:0-19922 GCA_045646505.1 Akkermansia sp.
TGAGCGACTGCGTGATGGCATTGAGGAGTTCGAGAAAATCAACCTCCTTCGTTCCCGAGCCTCAGAATCCCCCGAAGCGGCAGCCATAATCGACAGTATGAATGTCCGACTCTCTGCTATTTTTACTGTCGAAAGAAGCTCCAGAAGAAGTCATGCGCAAGATGTACAGATGGCTCGTGATATTGTCACGGAAACACTGCAAGCACTCGAAGTGTTGAAGTAAGCTCTCCAATCCATAGCAATAGGAAGTCGTCACTCATTTCGAGTGGCGACTTCTTTTTACACTTGCGAGGGAACACGCGTTGGATATTAAAGCTTGTTTTGCAGTTGCCTGTTAAGTAAAATCATTGAACGAAGCATTAAAACGCGATTTGTCTGAGTTGTAGCCCGAACGGAGCGGAAAACTGCTAAAAATGGCATTTTTTGCAGTTTTGGCAAAATAAAAGCATTGATATATCATTGTTTCTGTTTTTAATCCCGCAAAAAATGATGGCAGAGCCCCTGTGAGTTTGAGCCCCTTGAAGGACATGTGCAGATGGGTTGCCAAGCACATCGTGGCAGCGGGGCTGGCCAAGCATTGCGAGGTTCAGGTGAGCTATGCGATAGGTAAGGCTGAGCCTGTCTCTGTTGAGGTGCTGAGCGATTGCAAAGCCTTAACTGCCGATGAGCTTTCTAGGCGAGTAAAGGAAGCGTTCTCATTCAAACCCGCTGATTATCGAAGCCCTGGGGCTGAAGAATCCGATATTCTCGGCTACTACGAATTATGGTTATTTTGGTAAAGCCGACCTGCCTTGGGAAAAGCTGGATCCCAAGAAGCTCGATAAGTTGAAATCATAATCGAAGAAATGCAGCTTGGTCAGAACTTAGTCGGAGCTTGGTCAGTCTGCTCCCACGCTTAAACGGAACGCAAGAAATCGCGCGGCATTTCTTGCGTTTTGTTTTTGATGAAGGATGGGGTTTCTTACCGCCACCCCTTTCCCGGCTTCCACGTGTAGTACTGAACATCGAGCATAACAGGCTCTAACCAAGTCATAATTTCGTCCAGAACCTCTGCGAATATGCGAGATGGTATTTCAACAGCATCTTTCTTTTGGAAAGTGGCGGCTTTTAGTTTGCGGATATAAGCAGCCCATTCTGCTTGTTGAGCTTTCCGGTAGTTTTCTGTTTTCAGAATGAGATATTCCTTCGTATCTGTTTCGCGGCGTTCAAAGGTTCGAGTAATAGCGTTATGCAGGGTGGCATATGTAAATGAATAACGGCGGGAAAGAAACCAGAGGTCATAAAAATCCTTCATGCGCGAGTTCATTTGTTTAAGCTGAACCATCGCTTGCCATTTCTCAGCAACAACGGATTCTAAAGAATAGCATTGCAGACGGGCTCCGGGGATGCCGTTGAGGGTTGCCGGATAATCCAACACAAGCGCTGCCGGATATATTTCATCGCTGAATCCTATATCTACTTTCATATCGCAGTGTACGCCCGCAACATCTGCTGCAAAGGAAATACGCAGCCCAGCATATAGCGCATCCTTGGTTATTTCTGTCACTTCCAACTTGTCAGAAAAGCTCACGCCATCAGCTACTCCGGGCTTCGTATGAATGATGGAGGATATTGCTTTTTGAATACTCTCAGGGGAATTGGAAATACGCCCAAGTAGGTCTATATCCATCGTAGTGCGGGCTGTTCCTGCGCCTACCCCCATGAGTAACATACCGCCTTTCAAATAGAACCTGTCTGCAACCGGAGAAAGAGAAAGACGGTACAGAAAGCGTTCCATTGCATAGTGCTGCAACAATTTAGGTAAGGCAATATTGAGTTCTTTCGCTCGTTGCTGTAAGGCGGCTTTTATATTCATGAGAAATAGGATTTCAGATAGGGAAGGATGCCGTTGAGAACGCGCAGACGTTCGGCTTCGTGATGAATGATGGAGGGATTGAGCTGATCTAGCCCCATCCGTGCCGCTTCAAGAAAAATCGAAAGCCCGATTTTATTTCGGAATTTGAAGCAATCAACAAGTGTACGTTCTGGTGTTGTGACTCGGAAATTCCCGAACTCTCCCTGACCGATAATAGAGCAATCCTTCAGCAGCTCGGCCTTTGTATACCACACTTGGACAGGAATGTCATGTAGGAAGGGCATGCGTACTCCTCGTGGAATTGCAACCGACAGAACATCCGGAATCTGTGTGGTAAGCCCGTGGTAGGACAACGCGGAAATCAGATTCATGATGACGGACGGTTGCCGGGCATAAAGCAGACCCATTATATGTGCATCTGTGAGCATGATATCTGAATCTACCATGACCCCGGGAAGGACTCGTTGCAATTTCCCTGCCGACAGGCGTCTGTAGATTCTTGTTCGCTGCGTGCTATTGCTCTCATTGATGAGCGATGGCTGAAATAAAGCCTCCTTCATGAAAATATATGTATATAAATGTGGGTATATTGTCAACAAAAATTTTCATTTTGTGTTTAATAAGGCATGAACAAGCATTAAAACGCAATTTGTCTGAGTTGTAGCCCGAACGGAGCGGTAAACTGCCAAAAATGGCATTTTTTGCAGTTTTGGCAAAATGAAAACATTGATATATCAATACTTTCGTTTTTAGCCCGGCAAAGAGCGTGCCGACAAAGTTATAGTATAAAACCAAAAACTTTTATATCTGCCGGTTTCCGCCGATTAACGCCGTTCGTGCTTGATAAAGGTTTGTGATTTTGATATAAACAACGCCGAACCTCTTGCTTGTGTCCTGCGTCAGAGCCTCAGAATGAGTGATGCGGACACCATCATTCGTGGGGGGAGAGACGCACTCGTGTGTATATATGAAGAAATCCTTTTTATACTGTTGATTGGGCTGAGTTGTGCCCTGGCAAATGAAACGATTTTTCTTCCCGGTGTCAGTGAGTATGGCGGGTGGGTGGATTATAACAAGAGTCTCGAGGAGCCGGATGATGATAACCTTTGCTGGGCTGCTGCAGCCAGTAATGTGATTGATTACTGGCAGAGCCGGTATGTGATTCCGGCCAGTACTCCCACGGGGGATGATATCTGGACCACGCTCAAGAGCAGCGTTAATGCCAACATTGGTGGATACACGATAGGGGCAATGCAATGGTGGCTCACGGGGCATTATGCCCCGGTGGCGGGCGATGGTTCTCGGCGCTATGTCGGCTATGAGCTGCCGGGCCCCCACCCTATCGACAACGGAACGTTGAACGGACAGGTGGGCTTTACGGGCTTTTACCGCTACCTGGAGGGCGAGAACAGTGATTTCTGGTATGATGAGTCGCTGTCGGGAGTGGATGTTACGCGCTCTCCTTATAAGGTGATGAATTTCATGTCGGAAGTTCATGCCAGTGCAGAGAGCTTTGAAACCGCAAGCACTACACTCAGGGATGCTCTTCTGGTCGGTTCCGGCATAACAACTTACTTATATGTGAAGATTCGAGATGGAGAGAAGGAAGATATTGCCGCGCATGCGGTTACTCTCTGGGGTGCTGAGTTTGATGACAATGGACAAGTAGTAGGCCTTTGGTTGACCGAACCAGATGATAATCAATATTATGAAGATGCCGGGCTTTTCTATGCTGCCCTGATGAACGACCGTACGTTGTCTTTAACGCTTCCGGGTGAGGACGGTGACGCAACGTACAATTATTATCAGCTTGTTGCGGAGAACGACTGGTACTCGGCAGAAAGTAATTATACTTTTTACCTGGGTAACTTTGAGATTTTTGATATCACGGAATCTGACCGGTGGGGGCTGCAGCGTCTTATCCCCGAGCCCACCACAACCACGCTTTCCCTGCTTGCCCTCGCTACCCTCGCAGCCCGCCGCTGCCGTCGCTAAAGCTTCCGCCTGCGCTGAAGCTTCTGCGTGATAAATTGGCGTGACAAGCGCCGTCGGGCTTCTCATTGATTCGCCCGGACTGGCTGCAAGTCCTCAAAGCGATTCTTCAATTAAAAGCCGCGGCCCCTGTCCTGAGTGCAGCGATTTTTTTGATTTTGTCCCATACCATGTCAGCCTGTATCATTCCCATTGATATGCAGTGCAAATTCTGCTAAAATATCGCAGATATTTTTAGTCATGAAATTTGCTTCGATTCTGGGATTATCCCTTGGGCTCACTTTCGGATTTGCCTCGGCTGAGGATGAGATGATGTATCATGGCCTCTATCTGGCTTCCGGGCTCAGCGAAGAAAACGGCGTCATTTCCGGCTGGTATGATGCAGAGAAAACCAAGGAGAAGGATGTCGATGATCCGATGTGCTATGCGGCCTCGGCTGCCAATATCCTTGCCTGGTGGCAGAACGAAACCAATGCCGCGCCCAGTGGAACCCCTACGGAGATTAATGATATCTGGAGCACATTTAAAAATAACAATCAGTTACATGATTCGGGCGGCACCTTTCATTTCGCTGTAAACTGGTGGCTTTCCGGTGTGTATGTACCTTCAAAGTATAACGAAGCCGATGGAACCTGGACACTCGCCTCTGAGAACGACCCCATGTGGGAACGCTACTTTCTGCAACATAGTGATTTAAACTCCGCGCCGGAGATTCCGGTGACACTGCCGAATTACCAGAAGGATGGCGCGGATTTCCGCGGCTATTATTACGATCAATACGGTCTTACTCAGCAAAAACTCTCAGATTTCATTGTTAGCATCTGGAATTATTCGCCGCCTTCAATCCCGGATACCCTTGATACAGATGGAGCGGCATCTGACACGAGCAATACCACGATAACGCTGGATGCAATCAACAACCCTGCAAGCATTTATAATATCGACTTTGCCGGCGTCTTAGAGGATTCCGCTATTTCCCTTGCTATTTTTGATGACGACACACTTGGCCATGCCATCACATTGTGGGGTGTAGAGTATGATGAGGACGGCAAGCTTACGACTTTGTGGCTGACAGATTCTGATGACTATATCCATCAACTTTTCCCTGTCGCGGTCACATTGGATGATAAGGTGAATAAGATATACCTTGGCAATCTGGTAGATGGAAAATATATCTGCGATGCGTATGAAGGCTATGAAAATATTTACATCGGCGGTGTATATGCCATTGATGCATCCGAATCTGTTGAATGGCAACTCGTACCCGAGCCCACCACGGCTACTCTTTCACTGCTGGCTCTCTGTGGCCTGGCCGCCCGCCGCCGTCGGCGCTGACCGATATTCACAGCAGCAGATTGCTGTACAAGGCCGTTGCCCGACCTCCAGGCAACGGCCTTTGCGCGCTTCGTTGGTGGTTCCTTGAACTGTTCTGGGGGGATGCTTCAGATTTGCTGGCAGATATATTCATTAAAATTTGCTAACATAATTAAAGGGCAAAGATTACGAGTTGAAATAATTAGAAAGCAAACAGATAAATTGGAGATTGTCGTTTTCGGAGCGGGGGACTTTAGTCCCCCCTCAATGCTTATATTTTCGGGACTTCCGTCTACGCCTTTCAGGCTTCGCCGTGACAGGAAAGTCCCGTGCTCCGACAGATATGCCCCCCGTCCAATGCCGGTTTGTCGATGATTAACGTATTTTGCAAACGCATCATTTATTGTGTGGGGCAGCAAATCTGAAACAGCCCCTATTCTGAGTCATCCGGCGTTATCAGAATTGACTTCGTGGGCGTAATTTGGCATAACTTCCACCATACTGTTATTCATTATATGAACGCGCTTCGCTATCTGGTGCTCACTCTCGGATTCTTTCTCGGAATCGCTTCTGCTGCCGTTGAGTATGATATTTCCGATAACTACAAAACGGTCTGGGCGCAGAATGTCGATGAAACCGCCGGCTGGTATGATGTCAACAAAGCCAGTCTGGAAGAGGGGCATCCTGAGGCCCTGATGTGCTATGCGGCCTCTGCCTCCAATCTGATTGCCTGGTGGCAGAAAATTTACTGCGAAAGCCTGATTACCAGCACGACGCCTCCTGATGTCAACGATATCTGGAAGAAATATGTCGATAATAATAAGGAAACGAATAAAGGTGGCTTTATCCAGGCTGCCTTCAACTGGTGGATTTCGGGTGTGTATTCACCCTTGAACCAGGACGGCACGGATTGGGCTTCTGAGGACGACCCCATCTGGGAGCGATTTTATGGATCATACGATGACTTCAGCTCCATCTATGCTGAGGATGGAACTACGCCTGCGCTGACTCTGAGCTATCCCTATAACCCTGAGGAGCAGTACTTTTATGACCTGCATGGTCTTCAACAAAGCGACCTGGCCTACCTGCTGTCAGAACCCTGGGTGTATAATTCCGAAGAGCCTGCCAACTTTGATGTTGATTTTGCTGAAATCTTTGAGGACGGCGGCGGTATTTCCCTGGCCATTCAATCTGATGGTAAGACAGCGCTCTCGCATTCCATTACGCTGTGGGGTGTGACGTACGATGAAGAAGGCCAGGTAGTCGGTCTCTGGCTGACCGATTCTGATGATTTTGATAATGAGACAGACGGGCTCTTCTATGCAGATATTGTCATTAACGAGGAGGACGGACGTCTCTTCTTTGCGGACGAAAAACTCTATGGCAGCGATGATGCGTTCGTGTCCGGAGTCTTTGTCCTCGACTCCTCATGGCGCATGGTGCCCGAGCCCACCACGGCAACGCTGAGTTTGCTGGCACTCGCTGGTCTTGCCGCGCGTCGTCGCCGTCGCTAAAGCTTCCGCCTGCGCTGAAGCTTCTGCGTGATAAATTGGCGTGACAAGCCGTCGCCGGGCTTCTCGCTGATTCGCCCGGACAGGCCGCAAGTAATTAAAACGATTTCACTACAAACCTCCATCAATTCTTATATGAAATTCACGCGTCTTTTCTTGTTATCATTGGGATTCTTTGCTGGAACATCAATAAGCAATGCTCAAAACGAAGAGTTAGGTTTTACCGGAACCATCTGGGCTGACGGTGTCAGCGAAAGTGGCGGCTGGTATGATGTCAATAAAAACGACCCGTGGAATGGCGATGCCGATGATCTGATGTGTTATGCAGCCTGCGCTGCCAACCTCATTGCCTGGTGGCAGAATGGTGAACAGGGTAAGCATCTTACCTCTTCCGCACCCAGGGATATCAACTCCATCTGGGGAACGTACGTATCGAGTAACCGGGTACCTGACATAGGCGGCGATACTCCCTCTGCCATTAACTGGTGGATTTCTGGCGTGTATTCACCAACCAACGATGCTGAATGGTCACGTTATTATACTGAACAATTGAAGGAGGAGCTGCCGCTGACATTTGCACCCTTCAGTGGGTATTACTACAACGAGTATGGACTCACCAACAAGGAGCTCTCTGAGCTCATCTTTGATGCATGCCTGTATGGAGAAGGGTCGAAAGATGGTGCTGCAGAGATTGATTTCAAATCCATGTTTGAGAGAGGTTCCTGCATTTCTCTTGCCATCATGGCTGAAAGCACTGATCTGGCCCATGCCATTACGCTGTGGGGGGTGGAGTATGAGGAGGGAGTCCTCACAAAATTGTGGCTGACGGATTCCGATGATGCCGACATAAGCGAAGCCCCCAGGCTTTTCGGTGCGACTGTCACCATGGGCGACGGTGGTAAAATTTACATCACCGGGACAGATAATGATACGGAGGAATGGTTATACTATGGCAGTGCAGATGTTTATATTGATTCTGTGTATGCTATCAACTCGCTGGCATCTGCTGGTTGGCAACTGGTGCCCGAGCCCTCTACCGCCACGCTTTCTCTGCTTGCCTTCGCTGGTCTGGCAACCCGCCGCCGCCGTAAGTAAGTAAAAGCACCAGCTTTTTTTAAGTCGCTGCCTTTTTATCGGGTAGCGGCTTTTTTCATAAATGGAGGCTGCTTCAAATCTGCTGGAAAAAATAGGTAAAGGGCGCATAACTCCAGGTAAAATTACAGAATTCTGGCGTTTTTTCTTGTATCAGTATTGCCAATGCTGAAGCAAGCCTAAAGAAGACAAAAAGCTTAAAATTATGTATGTTTCGTTTATTTATATAAATCAGAAGCAACAAATATGCAGATGGGTAATATTTCTAAATTATAGATAATACTCAATCAACCAAGGCTTCAGCATTGGCAATGCTGTAAATTAGGCTCAGCAGTTCCGGAGCAGGTCTCTCAGCTTCCCGGCGCGCGTGGGAAAGGGTATCCCTGCACGAGCTGCTCGAAATTCTTGAAATTTAATCTATCGACATGAAAAAGACACTCATAGCCCTTATGGCATTGGCAGGTGTAGCGGTAGCGGATAGTGCTCCCACTGTCTATGATGCTTACATTCTCCAGAAAGATAAGACAAATAATCAAATTACAAGTCTTACCAGCACTCGTGGCCAGATATGGTTTAACGAGGATGCCGCCACTCTTTCATCATGGATGATTGAGTTCAGTCTGGACAAGATGAATGGTGGTAACAACGTGTTGTTTGCTACCAGTTACGGTACAACCGGTGGAGCTGACGAGCGATACGGTCTGAGTGTTTACTCCTGGTATGACCAGAGCGGCGTAACCATTGGTAAGGATAATAGCCATTTTTCCGGTGCTGCCAATCTTACTTTCCCTTCTGACCCCAAACTGCCCGTAACACTGCGTCTGGCCTACGATGCCGTAGGTGATACTGCCTATCTGTACTGTGTGGAGACCGATGCAATTACGAGTGTTACCACTACTACAGACTATGCATTGAATGGCTCTACTGTTGGCGGAGGTTCAGATGTATCCGGTCTGGCATCTTTCTGGACAGATGGTGGTTCTGATAACTTTACGATTCATACTGTCACAGACATGAGCTCTCTTGCCGGTAATGCGGTAGCTTTTGCAGACTATGTGAAAACTACTGAATACATCCCCGAGCCCGCCACCGCCACACTTTCTCTGCTTGCCCTCGCTGGCCTTGCCGCTCGCCGCCGCCGCCGCTAAGGTGTTGTGAGCTAATCTTCTGGCTGGTTTCATGCCGATGCGACGGATAGGCCGCAAGCAATAACAAGCCAGTGTGCAATTCTTAAAAGCCGCTACTCCTGATTGGGTAGCGGCTTTTTGTCGTTGCTCTGTTTTTCCCAGGGCAGGAAGCGATAAAAACCGGGACAAGCCTGGCAGAGCTTGTCCCGGTGGCAAAATGAATTATCCGCAGTGTTTATACGAGCTGTGCGATGAGGCTTTCGCGGTCGCCGGGGCAGAAATCCATGGGGGGAATTTCCGGCAGGGTGTAGCAACCGGGGGTCAGACGCATGCTGGCGCGTGCGGCACAAACCATGACCTGAGCCGTGAGTGCCGGGTTGTTGATGCGCATTTCGAATTTGAAAATCTGGTTCTGCGTGGTGCCGGAGACACCCTTGCGCTCCATGTATACACCATGGCCCATATCTTTGAGGGAGTCGATGTCGTCGACTTGCTTGACGTGGGTTTCGTCGTGGCAGAAGTAATCGTCGGCCTTGATGGCGGCTTCCACCTCTGCGAAGCTGGCGCCCTCCTCGAGCTGCACATAGACCATGCGGCGGTGTACTCCGGAGCCGGTAGGAATGGTGAGGGAAAGGGCATCTCTGACACCAGCCTTGGAGCGGGCTACCACACTGTGCCCCATGCTCATGCCGGGGCCGAAATTGGTGTAGGTGATTCCTTTGGGAGCCATGGCCAGCATCATGGTGCGCATGACGGAGTCGGAACCGGGGTCCCAGCCGGCGGAAATCACGGCCACTGCCATGTTGTCCTTAGCCTGTCTGCCAAGTGAGCGGCGCAGGTCTACGATGCCGCCGTGAATATCGTAACTATCGACCGTGTTGATGCCTTTTGCGAGCAGAGGCAGGGCGGTTTCTTCCACACTGCGGGTGGGGGTGCAGAGCAGGGCAACATCCACCTGGCCGAGCTCGTCGATATCTGAGACTGTTTTGATTCCGTGTACGGGGGCGCTTCCCGTGCGGCGGACAATGCCTACTAATTCCATGTCGGGAGCAGCGCGCAGTGCATCAACTGAGTACTTTCCGATATTTCCGTATCCTACGATGGCAACCTTGATCATCTTATAGATTCTGTGTGGATTGTGTTGTTGAAAACCTGCAGGGGGAAAGGATTTCCCGCTACGCAGATTATTTTATATGATTACCCCCTGCCAACGCAAGCGCAGACTTACGCGTTGTCATACTTTTTAGAATTATTCTGACAAAATGCATTGACAGACAGTGTTCCGGCAGACGGCCCAGGTAAAGACGGAGGAAAAACCTTGCAAAAAATGAGTGTTGTGTTACTCTAGTGAGCACATGATACGGTATCTTTCCCGACTTTCCTTATTTGGCCTGGCGGTCATCATCGGACCACTCGGGGCTCAGCAGAATTTGCCTGCAGAGCAGGCGGTTGCGCAGGCAGCGGAAAAAACGGATGCGGTGGAAGTAGCGGTGTTGTGTTACAAATCATTTTCTGCATCTGAAGGGGAGGGCGGTATAAGCGCCACGACATTTGCAGCGCAGATGAATTACCTGAAAGCCAGGGGGATAAAACCAGTCAGCCTGCAGGAGTTCATAGCCTGGCGGCGTGGGGAACTTGTTCTGACCGGGCCGAGTGTGCTGATAACGCTGGATGAAGCAGATGCCGCGGCGTATACCGTGGCGCATCCTGTGCTCAGTGAGTTGGGATTCCCCTACGTTATTTTTGTGGATGGCCGTTCGTTTCAGAACAGCACGACGGCTCTGGATATTGCCAAGTTGAAAGAAATGCAGCAGGCCGGTGCCAGTATCGGCAGTTGCAGCATGACACGTCCGCAGGCGTATGCCTGGCAGTTCGCTGCGCAATCCGGCCCGGATGCAGCGCTGAAAATGGCAGAGCGGGAACTGGGGCTTTCGGCGCAGAGGATTACCGCGACATTCGGGGAGTGTGTGGCTTTTTCCTACCCGCGTGGATATGCGAATGCGCACATGGTGGAGAACCTGGCTGTGTATGGCTACAAGGCCGCTTTCGGCTTGAGTGAGGGCAAGGTGCAGCCGGATTCACCGTCATTTATGCTGGAGCGGTATATTGTCAGCGATATGCCGGGTTTTGCCCATGCCGTCAATTTCGGCCCTGCGGAGGAAGATGCGACTGTGCTGCAGCAGATACGGGAAGAAGCCGCGAAACATCTGCCGGTATCGCAGCCGGTTACTGTGGAGATTCCGGCGGCTGCAGGTGCAGCTATGCCCACTCTCGGCGCAGAGCGGGTTGCAGTGGCTGCGGTTCAGCCAGCGCTTCCGGTGCTGGATGATCTGGAAAACGTTCCGCAAAAGAAATCTCAGGAAGCGGCACCCATTCCTGCGCCTGTTGTGGTGGAAGCACCTGCCGAGCCGATTGCCGACCCGGTGTTGCCCCCGCGGCCGGTCTGCACCAGACCCGCTGCCGGTCCGTTGGAGAAACTCAACCCTGATGCAGACTGGACCACCCGGGAATTTACCCAGCCGGTTGTGGCGCGTGATAAGACCCGCGTGGCGGTGCTCGGGTACCACAATTTCAGCAATACCCGCCCGGTGAGCGATATGCTGATGCGCACTTCTGAATTCTGCCAGCAGATGCAATATATCAAGGATGCCGGTCTGGCGGTCATCACCATGCAGGATTTCCTGGACTGGCTGCTGGGTGACCGTTGCCTGCCGGAACGCTGTGTGCTCATCACAATAGATGACGGCTGGCGCAGTGTGTACACAGATGCTTATCCCGTGCTCAAGGCATACGGTTATCCCTTTACCCTTTATCTTTACACGACCTATCTGAGTGGGCGCGGGCAATCGATGACCCCGGACATGATTCGGGAGATGATGGAGTCCGGTGCCACTATCGGCAGTCACTCCACCACGCATCTTTACCCCAGTCAATGGAAGCGCTATGCGCAGGATTCTCCGGAGTACGCTGCACAGTTGAAGCAGGAATTCCCGGATTCCATTGATAAAATCAAGTCTCTTTTCGGTAATTGCAGTACTTTCTGTTATCCTGGTGGTTATTATACTCAGCCCATGCTGGAATCGTTGCAGACCAGTGGAATCTCTGCTGCGTTTACTGTGATTGAAAAGAAAGTGACTATTCAGGAGACTCCGTTGCAAGTGCATCGTTACATGGTACTTGGCACGGACCCACGCGTGTTCCGGAGAGCTGTGAATTTTGATGACGTGCCGGGAATCAAGCCCACCGCTCAGGGAATTACCGAAGCCCGTGAACGCGCTCAGGCATTCTTTCCGGAAGCATTCGGGGCGGTTCTGCCGCCGGTGAATCCCGCGCCGGAAGCCCCGGTTACATCCCCTCCGGGTGCGTCTGCTCCGAGTGCTGAGCTGGAAGATATACCGGAGCCGACTTATGTAGCGCCAGCTGTGTGAAATTAGTGTCACCGCGCCTCATGCTGTATGTGTTTAGTATGGACAAACAATGAGGCGCTGGGTATAATGAGCCGAGTTCATGTTGAAGCGCAGCTACAGAGTTCAGGAAAGCCAGGTGCGGTATTGGGCGCAGCGGGCAGCTGAGCTGTGTGATGAAATTGATGATACAGCACTTAATGAACCGAAGCAGGTTGTGCTGGATTCTGTGGAGACTCTGAAATATGACCGCCGGGTGGTGATTATCGGTGCGTCAGATAAGGCAAAGTCTGCGTTGCTCGGCGGTATGATCGGGAATTCTGTGCCGGCCCGCGTGACCCCTGAATACTACTATCTGCGCTGGCGGTATATCAGTGATGACGGCGATTATGAGCATTGCCGATTCCTGCCCACGCCCAATCTTTGTGGCATGGAATTGGTGGATACTCAGGGCTGTGAGCGGCCGGAAGTGGCGGAGGCTGTAGCGCCTCTTCTCCCCGGGGCTGATGCCGTGGTGGCAGTGGTAGATGCCCGGCAGCCGGAAGCTTCGCCTGTGTGGGAGATGCTGAAGGGGCTTCCTGCAGAGGGGGGACCGGCTTGTCTTATAGCGTATGTACACGCAGAAGAACTGAATGCAGAGCATGTGGCAGCACTGGATTCCAGAATGCGGGATTTCTGCCGGGCCAGTTTAGGCCGGTATCTGCCCGGCAGCCTGATTGATACCAGTAACGCCGTCCAGACCTCGGAGTTCGGTGATAAAGTGAAGGCGGCCATTGAGAGCTCCAGTGGTGGAATACGCGGTGCCATTCGTGCTGTGCAGCGCAATGTTTCGGATTTGCTCTACAAGCAGGGTAGTGTATTGAAGGCTCGTGATGCTATTGCCCGGACAGATAATGGATTTCTTCAAGGTATTGATAGTGATATAGATGAATTCCTTGCCCGGCAGATGCAGGGAGTGCGTAATTGCGTGCTTAACTACGCATCTTCAGCCCAACGCTGCATGCCGGAGCTTCTTGTGCAGCTTCGCCGCAGTATGGGGAGTATTTTTTCACCTGCCGTGTTGCTTCGGTTGGAGCAGTATGCCTCCGCCTCTGAAAATCTGTATTTTCGCCTGGTGTTGGATGATATTACCCGGCAGCAGGAAGAACTGGATAAGCAGTTCGTCATTTCCTGCAACGGTTGCTGGCGTGATGTGCGCCCCCGCATGAATCAGGCATTGCGCTGCGAAATCGGGGAGTTCCCGGCAGAAAAGCTGGAAGCAGAGTTGACTGAGCTTCGTCAGCATTTGCAGAATTCCCTGTATGTGCCTTTCCGTGATTTGGAGATTCGCAGTCAATTCTCATCTCTGTTCAAACCGCAGGTGGGGTGGATGCGCTTTGTGTCCAACAGCATGTGCTTTTCTTTCATCATTGCCGGGCTGCTGGGCTTCTGTTCGTTGGAAACACTTGCATTTATCTTTGTGGGAGTGGCAGGGCTGCTCTGGATGTTAGGAACCATGCTTCATGTGCTGGTGGTGCGGAAAATCTGCCAGTACATGCGCCTTGTGGCAGACCCGCTCCATGAGGCGTATACGAAGTGTCTGTCCGAACAGGTGCAGAATATGATTATTGCACGTGTTGCATCATATCGCCGGCTGTATGCAGGGGCCCGCCAGCGTGTGGCCGAGTATGAGACGACTCTCGAGCCATTGCAGAAGAAACAGAACGAAATTTTCCGACTGTTCCGTTCAGCGGTCAGCCCTATGTAAATTGCCATGCAGTACGATCTTTTCACTCCGCATGGCGAAGCGCCGCAGCCCCCGGCTGAGGAGCAGACCCGCATGCCGCTTGCCGCCCGGATGCGACCGGAAAGCCTGGCGGAAGTCGCCGGGCAGAAACACCTGCTGGCGGAGGGAAAGCTGCTGCGCCGGGCTATTGAGACAGATCGCTTCTCGTCTCTTATATTCTATGGACCACCCGGAGTCGGTAAGACGACTCTGGCCTATGTCATTGCCCGCTGTACCAGTGCGTTTTTTGTGATGCTCAATGGAGTGGAGTCCAATGTGAGCGAAATCCGTGCCAAAATAGAGGAAGCCCGCAGCCGCATGGCTCTTCATGGTCAGAAAACCATCCTCTTTGTGGATGAGCTGCACCGTTTCAACAAAGCGCAGCAGGATGTGCTGCTGCCGCACCTGGAGCGTGGAACGGTTCGTTTTATCGGTGCGACTACGGAAAATCCCTATTTTGCTATCAATTCTGCTATGCTTTCCCGCTCCCATATTTTCCCTCTGGAGCCGGTGCCTGATTCAGAAATTGTGGAATTGCTGCGCCGTGCCGCGGCTGATGAAGACCGGGGGTTGGGCAAGCTGCCCCTGGTAATGGATGACGATGCGCTGGAGCATATCGCGCTCAAGGCGGATGGTGATGCCCGCAAGGCTCTTACCGCGTTGGAGGTGGCGGCTCTTTCCACTGCGCCGGATGCCGATGGCCGGGTGCGGGTCACCCTGCAGGTGGCGGAGGAATCCATCCAGAAAAAGGCGGTGAAGTATGACCGCGCCGGGGATGGTCATTATGATACCATTTCGGCTTTTATCAAGTCAATGCGTGGCAGCGACCCGGATGCCGCTCTGTACTGGTTAGCATTCATGCTGAATGCCGGTGAGGATATTCGTTTTATTGCCCGGCGTCTGGTTATCTGTGCCAGCGAGGATGTCGGCCTGGCGGATTCCAATGCCTTGCGGGTGGCGTTGGATGCCGCACGCGCAGCAGAGATGCTCGGCATGCCGGAAGCCCGCATACCACTGGCGCATGCCACGGTGTATATAGCCACTGCGCCCAAGAGCAATTCCGCATACGCCGGGGTGAACGCTGCGCTCCAGGATGTGAAGGAAGGGCGTACCCTCGCGGTGCCTGATCACCTTGCCACCCCCACTCGCAAGAAACTGGCAAAGCTCCGTGGCGTTGCAGAAGAAGCGACTCAGTATAAATACGCTCACGATTTTGATGATAACTTTGTTCCCCAGGCCTATTTGCCAGAGGGACGGGTGTATTACCACCCTACGACCAATGGACTGGAACTCCGCATTTCGGAACGTATGGAGTACCTGCGCCAGCGCCGCGAGCAAGGTAAATGACCGCGGTGCCAGCAAGAAGCCCGCGCTCAGTGGTGAACGCGGGCTTGCCAATTTAGTTTTTCAGTAATCTTTAATAGTGACCACCACGGGGGCCGTTGTGCCATTTCCAGGCAGTTTCCACAATATCCTTCACGTTCTGGTACTTGGGAATCCAGCCCAGGATTTCGGCAGCCTTGCGGGAATCGGCAATCAGACGGGCAGGGTCACCTTCGCGGCGGGGACCGTAGGTCACCGGGGCTTTCAGGCCGGTCACTTCCTCAGCGGCTTCGATAATCTGCTTCACAGAGAAGCCGTTGCCGGTGCCCAGGTTGAACCAGTTGGTTTCGCCGCCCTTCATCAGGTAGTCCAGAGCGCGCAGGTGGGCATCTGCGAGGTCGTCCACGTGGATGTAGTCGCGGATGCAGGTGCCGTCCGGGGTGTCATAGTCTGTACCGAAGACGGTGATGCCGGGGCGCTCGCCCTTGATGGCCTGCAGAATGACCGGGATGAGGTGGGATTCCGGCTCGTGGTCTTCACCGATGGCACCGTCCACAGAGGAACCGGAGGCGTTGAAGTAGCGCAGGAATACGCTCTTGAGCCCGTAGGCGCGGTCGCAGTCCTTGCAGACTTTCTCCAGCATGTACTTGGAGCCGCCGTAGGGGTTGATGGGGTCCTGCTTTTCGGTTTCGGGGATGGGAACCTGAGTGGGCACACCATAGGTGGCGCAGGTGGAGGAGAACACGAAACGCTTGCAGCCTGCCAGAATCATGGCGCGCAGGAGCACCAGGGGCTTGGCGATGTTGTTCTCATAGTATTTCAGCGGGTCGGTGACGGATTCACCCACCTGAATGAAGGCAGCAAAGTGAACCACGGCGTCGAACTTGCCATTCACCAGCAAGGGGTATACCACGGCGGGGTCGCCCAGGTCGCCTTTGACCAGTGTCACTTCTTTGTCCACAATAGCGGCCTGGTGGCCATATACCATGCTGTCAAGAACGGTCACCTCTGCGCCACTTTTCACCAGCTGGCGCACTGTGTGTGAACCGATATAACCGGCACCGCCGGTAACGAGTACTTTCATGTTTGTGTGTTGTATGGGGTGAATTTTACAGCATGGAGGTCAGCAGGGACTCCAGCTTGCGGATATCTGCGGAGAACTTGCGGATGCCTTCGGCCGTCTTTTCTGTGGCCATAGCATCTTCGTTAAAGAGGAAACGGAAGCTCTTTTCATCTGCCGGGATGCGTTCGATATCGCTGGCGGCGGCGGCCTCAGGTGAGAGCAGGGGCTTCACCTCTGCATCATTGGCGGCGAGCTCAGCCAGCAGATTCGGGGAAATGGTAAGCAGGTCGCAGCCGGCAAGTGCCAGAATCTCTCCGGTGTTGCGGAAGCTGGCTCCCATAATCTGCACCGGGTAGCCGAACTTCTTGTAGTAATTGTAGATGGTGCGTACGGAGATGACGCCTGGGTCTGTTTCTGCTGTATAATTTTCGCCGGTGGCGGCTTTGTACCAGTCCAGGATTCGACCAACGAAGGGAGAGATGAGACGCACGCCGGCTTCGGCGCAGGCGACGGCCTGTACCAAGCTGAACAGCAGGGTCAGGTTGCAGTGAATCCCTTCCTTCTCCAGTTCACGGGCGGCCTGAATGCCTTCCCAGGTGGCGGCTATCTTGATGAGTACGCGCTCGCGGGGAATGCCGGCGGCTTCGTACAGTGCCATAATTTCGCGGGCTTTCTGAACTGTGCCCTCTGTATCGAATGAGAGACGGGCATCCACCTCGCTGGATACGCGGCCGGGAACACGCTTCAGAATTTCAAGACCGAATGCCACAATGACGCGGTCCATGAGTTCGCCGATCTTTTCAGCCGGATTAGCCACACTGGCCTTGAAATCGGCCACGACGGCATCCAGAATCGGGCGATACTCGGGCTTGGCTGCTGCGGCGAGAATAAGAGAGGGGTTTGTAGTGGCATCCTGCGGGGCGAATTCTTCCATCTGTCGGAAATCGCCTGTGTCTGCTACTACCGTTGTAAATTTCTTCAGTTGTTCGAGCTGTGTTGCCATAATAGTGTAAGGGTATTCTACCATATAAGCTGCGTGTCTGCAAGCTTACCCGTGTGTTTTGTATGAAAAATTAGCTGTCAGGGGCGGCGGGGAGTATCATCTTCCTGCCTGAAATTGAGTTGCAGGGAATCAAAGTAGGGAATCTGCGCCTCGAGATGGCGGGCGAATTCGTCGGGATAGACGGGGAGACCATAACGCCAGGCTTTTTCAGCCAGCGCGCAGATGCGGGGCACGAGCATGTACTCAAGCTTCTTCATGTCCGGGATACATTCGCTCCACAGGTTGGCCTGCATGCCGATGACCTTGTTGCCGAGAATGGCGGTATCAAAGGTGAGTATGTGTTTCCAGTCGATGTGATCGAATCCGGTGAGCCCGGAGTAGAAAGGCTCCGTTTTCTCGTTTGTGCTTTGCGGGAAATTGAAATAGAAGGCGTGAATGGGACAGAGGATGAGCTGGTGCCCGCGGCGGGCGGCAATGCGGGCGTGGTCCATGCCGCGCCAGGCCATCACCACGGCATCCTGCGGGAGCTGCGGGGCGCACATGATTTCATCCCAACCTACCATGCGGCGGCCATGTTTGCGGAGCACCTTGGCGCAGAGGTGGGTGAAATAGTCCTGAATTTCGCTTTCGCGGTTCATGCCGTGCTGCTGCATGAATGCCTGGGCAGCGGGGCTCTTCTGCCACTGGTCGCGGGGCACTTCATCGCCGCCGATGTGGATGTAAGGCGCACGTGGAAAGAGATTACAGACTTCTGCCAGAACATCTTCAATGAACTGGAAAGTAAAGGCGTTCGGCCCCATGATATGGGTGAATACGCCCCAGCCGGTGACGACCTCTGGTGCAAATCCGGGGCAATCCTGGTTGCCGAGCTGCGGGTAGGCCGTGACTGCGGCGCTGGCGTGGCCGGGGATTTCGATTTCGGGAATGACGATGATGCCCAGGCTGTGCGCGTGCTCCACCACCTCGCGGATGTCGTCCTGCGTGTAGTAGAACTCTACCGGTTTGTTGTCTACCTCAGTCTGCTTAATCCAGCAGGCGGTACCCTTGCGTTTGCTGCCGATTTCGGTGAGCAGGGGGTATTTTTTAATCTCGATGCGCCAGCCCTGGTCATCTGTGAGGTGCCAGTGCAGGCGGTTCAGCTTGTAGCGCGCCATGAGGTTCAGGATACGCTTGGTATCTGCCACGCTGATGGGGTGGCGGCTTGTGTCGAGCATGATGCCTCGGTGCTCAAGCTGAGGGGCATCCTTCACCCACATGGCTGGCAGCGCCGGCTGCCCGGCGGCGTCTTTCAGCACCGCCTGAGCCAGAGTCTGTGCGGCGGCGTGCAGGGCTTCTGCGCTGCCGACCTCGATGCTGATTCCCTGCGGCGTGACCTTCAGCGCATAGGCTGCGGGGGCTTGGTTGGCCTGGAGTTGTACCTGCAAATCACCTTCCGTTTCCTCGGGCTGAATTTCGAGCCCGGTAGCCATGAGCGCACGGATGGCAGCACGCCCCAGCTCGCTGTGACTGGTTGCGGAGTCTACCTTGATGCCGTTGCTCAGCAGGAATCCCGGCTGGTTTACTTTCCACGCTGCCTGAATCGGGGTGGGAATGAGCGCCGGCTGTTCATTGATGAGCTGTGACGGCTGAGCGAAGACAATGGTGCCTGAAAGTAGTGCGAGAAGCGTGGCTTTGATGGAGATGCTGTTGGACATAATGATGGAGACGAAAAGAAATCTGAACGAGCGAAGCGAGCGAGGTTTCACGGAGCAGCTTGCTGCGACTGATTGATGAGTGTTAGATGGTTAATGTTTGAAGTGAAACTTCGCAGGGCTCAGAGAAACTTCACAATGTTCAGCGAAACTTCGCTGGCGCTCAGTGAAATTTCGGCTCTGCGAGCCTCAGAGTTTATTATCTGAACGAGCGAAGCGAGTGAAGTTTCAATGACTTTGCGCAGCAAAGGAAGTTTCGCTGAGGAGCGCAGCCCGAAGTTTCACCGAGCGTGAGCGAGGTTTCACGGAGCAGCTTGCTGCGACTGATTGAGGTGCGACTGATTGATGAGTGTTTGATGGCTAATGTTTGAAGTGAAACTTCGCAGGGCTCAGAGAAACTTCACAATGTTCAGCGAAACTTCGCTGGCGCTCAGTGAAATTTCGGCTCTGCGAGCCTCAGAGTTGTATTATCTGAACGAGCGAAGCGAGTGAAGTTTCAATGACTTTGCGCAGCAAAGGAAGTTTCGCTGAGGCGCGCAGCCCGAAGTTTCACCGAGCGCGAGCGAGGTTTCACGGAGCAGCTTGCTGCGACTGATTGATGTGCGACTGATTGATGAGTGTTTGATGGTTAATGTTTGAAGAGAAACTTCGCAGGGCTCAGAGAAACTTCACTGCGTTCAGCGAAACTTCGCTGGCGCTCAGTGAAATTTCGGCTCTGCGAGCCTCAGAGTTGTATTATCTGAACGAGCGAAGCGAGTGAAGTTTCAATGACTTTGCGCAGC
>JAZRKW010000094.1:0-8922 GCA_045646505.1 Akkermansia sp.
CCGCACTGGGAAGGTGTGCTGCGCTACCAGCTGGCCAGCGGCAGCAACGCGGTGAAGGGCGACAGCCGCTACTACACCACCAACTCCACATACTCCGGCACGAGCGACCTGCTTCAGGGGCTCTACATGGGTGCAAACTACTATGTATGCCCGGAAAACCCGCACATGCTCAAGCTCATGCTTGGCGCCGAATACCTCAACTCCGCAGGTACCGATGCCAAGGGTAACAAGGGCTTCACCGGCTGGCAGCTCTCCTCCGCCGTACGCTTCGATTTCTGATAACTCTAACCACTTAACCATAGAAAACACACATATTATGTTCAAGAATCTGTTTATCGCCGCATTGGGTCTGTGCACGCTTGCGCAGGCAGAAACCACCATCACGGGTGCCGGTGCCTCTTTCCCAGCCCCGGTATACCAGAAATGGACCTACGCTTATTCCCAGCAGACCCCGGGAACCCAGGTCACCTACCAGAGCATGGGCTCCGGCGCGGGGCTCAACCAGATCAAGGCCGGCACGGTGGATTTTGCCGGGTCGGACAATCCTCTCACACTGGCTCAGCAGGAAGAGGCCGGGCTGGAGCAATATCCCATGCTGACCGGTGGTGTGGTGGTCATCGTGAACCTGCCTGGTGTGAAGAATAACCAGCTCAAACTCAGCCAGGATGTGCTGGCACGCATTTTCCTGGGCGAAATCACCAGCTGGAATGACCCCGCCATCAAGGCGCTGAACCCGAAACTCAAACTGCCCAAGCTGAAAATCACCGTGGTGCGCCGCGCAGATTCGAGCGGAACCTCATTCATCTTCACTAATTACCTCTCGAAGATTTCCGCCGATTGGAAAAAGAAGGTAGGTCAGGGTTCCTCGGTGAAGTGGCCGGTAGGCATCGGCGGCCAGAAAAACCCGGGCGTATGCAACAACGTGGCCCGCACCCGTGGTGCTATCGGTTACACGGAGTACACCTACGCGGTAGAAGCAAAACTGGCCTGCGCCATGCTTGAGAACGCCAGCGGTAATTATGTAGCCCCAAACCTGGCCAGCTTCTCCACCTCTGCCGCTGCGGCTGATTGGAAGAACGCACCCGGTTTCTACATGGAGCTTACCAACGTGCCCGGCGCCACTAGCTGGCCCATCACGGGGGTCACCTATGTGCTGCTCCGCAAGGATACCCCTGCCGATAAGAAGGCAGCCCTGCGCAACTACTTCATGTGGTGCTACACCAAGGGTGCCCCCACCGCCACGAAGCTCAACTATGTTGCTCTGCCGGATTCCGTAGTGAAGCTGGTGGAACAGGAACTTTAAAACACCCCGGGCTCATACATAGAGAGTGTGTGAAGTCCCCCGCAGGAAAACCTGCGGGGGACTTCTTTTGCGACTCAATGGAACCGGGGGCTTTGTAACTCCTGCCCAACACGCACCTCAATAAATCCAATAAAAAGCCAGGGAAAGAGCAGTTCCCTGGCTTCTGATATTGATTCTGAGCACGCCTGCTATCCCGAATGCCGCGTGATGCACCCCGTGCGCAGGTAGATAATCTGCTGGCAGATGTCTGTTGCTAGGTCTGCAATGCGCTCCAGATCGCGAGCCAGACCGATGCAGTCGATATAGTATTCTGCCGCTTCCGGGCAGAGCACGCAGGCAGCCCGGGCATGAGAACGATGCTCGCTGCGCATGGCATCCACTGCATCATCGCGCTCTATCACCTTGTGCGCCAGTAGAATATCGGACGATTCGATGACATGCAGCGTATCGTGCAGCATTTCCAGCACCAGGTGTTCCATGGGGATGAAATCAAAAATTTCCTGCCCCGGAGTCTCCTGGAGCGCCGATATATGCAAAGCACGCTCGGCTATGTGGCAGGCAAAATCGGCCATACGCTCCAGCGCGGTATTGATTTTGATACAGGAAACCACCATCCGCAAATCGCCGGCTACGGGTTGGTATAGCGCCAGCACCTTCAGGCATTCCTCTTCCAGGAGGATTTCCTCGCGGTCTATAACGGCATCGTGCGCCATAATGCGACGCGCCAGCTCCGCGTCTCCGTTCTGGAAAGCCTTAATAGCCTGACCTATAATCAGCTCTACCGCTGCGCCCTGTATGCAGAGCTGCCTGCACAGATTTGCAAGTTCGTGAATAAAATGGGTTTTCATGCTTTGATTATGTGTGAGTGAAATTGAGTTGCATCAGCCAAAACGGCCAGTAATGTAGTCTTCCGTCTGTTTATGAGCGGGGTTGGTGAATATTCTGTTGGTATCATCGACCTCCACGATACGGCCTTTGTAGAAAAAGGCCGTGCGGTCGGAGATACGGGAAGCCTGCTGCATGTTATGCGTCACAATGACGATGGTGTATTTCTGTTTCAGCTCCAGCACCAGCTCCTCGATGCGGAGGGTAGCCACAGGATCGATGGCGCTAGTCGGTTCATCCATCAGGATAACCTCCGGTTCAGCAGCCAGAGCACGAGCAATGCACAGACGCTGCTGCTGACCGCCGGAAAGAGCCATGCCGCTGGATTTCAGTTTATCCTTCACCTCATCCCACAGTGAAGCGCCCCGCAGAGCGGCTTCCACTCGGTCATCCGTCTCACTACGGCTGAGCTTATAATGCAGCTTCAACGGATACGCCACATTATCTGCAATGCTCATAGGGAATGGCGTAGGCTTCTGGAAAATCATGCCAACCCTATGGCGCAGCTTGAGTAAATCCACATCCGGAGCCAGAATATTCCGCCCATCCAGCAGCACCTCACCGGTGGCTTTCTGGTTGCGGTAGAGTTCAAAAATGCGGTTATAGATTCGCAGGTGAGTGGATTTGCCACAGCCGCTGGGCCCGATGACGGCCGTAATCTTATTGGCGTGAATATCGAGGTTGTTATCAAACAAGGCCTGGTTCTTACCGTAATGGAAGTTCAGGTTTCGGGTGGATATTTTAATGTTTGTTTTCATGGAAGATACAACGGGTTGCAATATTGATAATCAGGATAAAAGCCGCCATGATGAGGGCAGTGCCCCAGCCCATGGCATGCATGCTCTCAAAAGGGGAATTAGTAGTGTATTCCGTAATAAGCACAGGGGCACTGGCGGTGGGTTCTGTAAAGAAACCGCCCGGCCAGGTATCGGCAAACAGCGCGGTGAAGAGCAGCGGAGCTGTCTCACCGCTGACCCGGGCCAGCGAAAGCAGAATACCCGTGGCCAGCCCATTGCGGGCACTGCGAGCCACAATGCAGAGCGTGGCGCGCATACGCGACATACCTAGCGCCAGAGCAGATTCTCTGAGGGTATCCGGCACCATGAGCAGCATATCCTCGGTGGTGCGCAGGATAACGGGGAACATGATGATAGCCAGAGCCACCGTGCCCGCCATGCCCGAAAAATGCCCCGTGGTCACCACCAGCATGGCATACACGAACAAACCTACCAGAATAGAAGGCAGCCCCATGAGCACATTCGCGCAGAAGCGCAGTAAATCGGCCAACCGGCTGTTCTTGCCGAACTCGGCCAGGTAGATACCACCGGCCAGCGCCGGCGGCACGGCCAGCAGCGTGGCCCCCAGAGTCATAAGCAGGGTTCCGAGCAGGGCATTGCCCACACCGGCCCCGGGTTCACCATAGGGTTTTGAGGGCGCTGTCAGGAACTCCCAGCTGAGCACGGGTGCACCATTCTGAATCACGGTGCAGAGAATCCACCCCATGCCGCCCAGAGCCACACAGATGGAGCCCAGCGCGAGGAGATTAAGCAGATGATTCGATAATTTCCGGAAGAATACAGGTCTTGGAGTCATATAATGAATAGTGGTTTAAGAGTTCTCGCCTCTTCTGGCACTGGTGAGAGCCAGGTAATACCGGGTTAAGAGCTGAATACTGAAACTCATGAGCAGCAACACAAACCCCAGCGCAAAGAGCGCACTCTGCTGCAGCCCCGTGGCCTCTGCAAAATTGTTGGCCAGGGTAGTGGCTATCGTCGAACCACAGGAAAACAGCCCTGCGGGGCAGTCCATCATGTTGCCTATCACAAAGAGCACCGCCATGGTTTCGCCCAGGGCACGCCCCATGCCGATAAAAACGCCACCAATGATACCACGGATGCCGTGGCGCAGCACAACATCACGCATTGTTTCCAGACGGGTGCAGCCCAACCCGTAGGCGGATTCACGGAGCACAGGCGGAGTCATGCGGAATACATCGCGCATCACCGCACTCATATAAGGCAGAATCATGAGAGCCAGAATGACCCCGGCGGTCAGGAACCCGAATCCGCTGCCGGCCCCCTCTTCCCCCAGCAGCCAGGCACCCCCGGGCAGGTAGATGATACCCAGAGTATCTGCCAGAAAAGGCTGCACGTATTCCTGCATCAGCGGTACCAGTACAAACAAGCCCCACATGCCATAAATCACCGATGGGATGGCCGCCAGCAGGTCCACACACTGGCTCAGCGGGCGTTTCAGCCACTCCGGCGACTCTGTAATCAGCAATGCCACAGCAAAGGCAAGCGGTATAGCCAGTGCCAGTGACAAGCCCGTGGTAAACAGGGTGCCCAGTATGGACGGCAAGGCTCCATAAATATCCATGGCAGGGTCCCAATCAATACCCCACAGAAACGAAATCCCGAAGTGCTTCCAGGCATCTGCCGAATGAATCAGCAGCTGGGCAAATATGCCCACCATCAACAGCAGTGACACGAAGGCCCCGGCTTTACAGATTGTACAGAAAATGATATCACGTTTGTGCATAATGTGCGGTTAACTGAAAACAGTTAACCACAGCGCACCGCCGCACGCAACAGTCCCTCTGTGAAACAAAAGTCACACACTTCGTGGCAAAATATTCACCTTTTTTTCATACAACAAGGAAAAAGGTGAAAATCGATGAAAATATCTGCACGCTGACTTTCTAGAAAATTCAACACCCCTGCCCCTCACAAGGCGATAATTTTTACCCTGAAAAAAGCAATCAGTCCGCAGCCATACCACGGGCTTTCAGCACCTCCCAGCCACCTTCCAACACATGAATGGGGGCTTCAATCATCCCCAGCTCGCGCAGCTCGGTGGCTATCTCCTCAGCAGCGGTACAGGCACCAGTGCAGAATACCACAATACACTCGCCGCGCTCCTGAGCCTCCAGCAGGCGGCCTATGGCGGCATCTATCTGTTGCTGCAGTTCCGGTCCCTTGCGGATGGGGAACATGCGGTTATCCGGCAGCATGAGGTGATTCAGCTCGAAATCTGCCTGGCTGCGAGCATCTACCCACACCACGCGGTTATGATAGCGCGCGGCTATCGTTTCCATGCAGATACGCCCGGCCGGGAGCTTCTCCTGCACACAGGCCGGCAAACGGCGCGGTTCAAAGATGAATTTATCAGCCCAACCCAGCACAAATGCCAGAATCAGGATGATAATACCAAGACGAACCGCCTGTGTGAATGTATCTTTCATGGGTGAGAGGGAGAGGAAATAAAAAAGCTCACAACATTGTTGCTGTGAGCTTTTGGAAGTAGGGCTACAGGGACTCGAACCCCGAATAGCGGTGCCAGAAACCGATGTGTTGCCAATTACACCATAGCCCTGTGTTCTTGGAACGGCGGGAGTATATACCTTTTATTCCCACGCGTCAAGCCAAATTCAGTATTTTTTTTATTTTTTACTTCAGTGCTTCTGCACCCAGACCAGCAGCAGGGCGATATCTGCCGGGGTGATGCCGGGAATCCGGGCTGCCTGGCCAATGGTACCGGGGCGCACGCGGTTAAGGCGCTGGCGGGCTTCTGTCTTCATGGCAGGAATGGCATCGTAATCCACCCAGGCGGGGATTTTCTTATCCTCCTGGCGCTGGAGACGCTCGGCAGCAGTGCGCATGCGGTTGATGTGGCCGGAGTAGGCAATCTCAGTGGCAATGGGGTCCCAGAGCTCATCCGGATACTGGGAACGGAGCGGTTCCGGAAGGTTACGCCAGTCATTGCCCGGACGCCGCAGCCAGAGCTCGAGAGAGACACCCTCCACCCGTTGCTCGCAGGCACGTTCAATACCGCGATTGATAGCGGCCTGGCGCGCCTCTGCAGCGCTTCCCTGGGCCTCGCTCACCAGACCCAGGCGGGCAGCCAGCGGGGTAAGGCGCAAATCGGCATTATCCTGGCGTAGCAGCAGGCGCATTTCTGCGCGGCTGGTGAACATGCGGTAGGGCTCATCGGTGCCACGGGTCACCAGGTCATCCACCATCACCCCCAGATAAGCCTCATCGCGGCGGAGAATGAGGGGCTCCTCACCGCGCAGGGCAAGCATGGCATTGGCCCCTGCCAGCAGCCCCTGGCCGGCGGCTTCCTCGTAACCGCTGGTGCCGTTGATCTGCCCGGCAAAATAGAGCCCGCGCACGCGCTTGGTCTCCAGCGTAGGCTGCAGTTCTGTGGGGGGCACAAAGTCGTACTCCACCGCATAGCCGGGGCGGATAAGCTGTGCCTTTTCCAGCCCGGGGATGGAATGCACGATATCCAGCTGCACAAAGAAAGGAAGGCTGCTGGAAAGGCCGTTGAGGTAGTACTCATCGGTACTGCGGCCTTCGGGTTCGATGAAAATCTGGTGGCGGTCCTTATCGGCAAAACGCACTACTTTATCCTCGATACTGGGGCAATAGCGCGGGCCGGTACCCTCGATGACACCGCCGAAAAGCGGGCTGTGCTCCAGATTGCGGCGGATGATATCGTGCGTACCCTCATGGGTGTAGCTGATAGCACAGGGGAGCTGCTGCAGCTCAAAATCTGCATCTGCAAAGTGATTCAGGGTGCAATGAGGTTCGGTCTCGCGGTGCAACAGCTCCGTAGAACGGTAGCTGAACAGGGGCGGCGGGGTATCACCAGGCTGCATGGCCAGCGAGGAAAAATCTATACTGCTGCCCAGAATGCGGGGTGAAGTGCCAGTCTTGAAACGCTGCAACGGAAAGCCCAGTTTCTCCAGACTGGCAGAGATACCGCTGGGCGCACCACCCAGACGCCCACCAGGCAGATGGTCCATACCCACATGCAGCAAACCGCGCATGAAGGTACCGCTGCACAGCACCACGGCTTTTGCAGCAAAGCGCTGCCCCCAGGTGGTGGTCACGCCGGCTATGCGCCCGTCTTCCACCACAATCTCATCCACATCCCCCTGGAACAACTGCAGGCCGGGTGTGGTCTCCAGCACCCATTTCATGCGGGCGCGGTAGGCGCTCTTATCGCACTGGGCGCGGGGGGCGCGCACACTGGGCCCCTTCGAGGCATTCAACATGCGGAACTGCAGAGCCGTGGCATCTGTGTTCAGCCCCATGGCACCACCCAGGGCATCAATCTCTCGCACCATGTGGCCTTTGGCCAGGCCGCCGATAGCCGGGTTGCAGCTCATCTGCCCCACGGTATCCAGGTCGTGCGTCAGCAGGGCTACAGTGCCGCCCAGGCGGGTGGCAGCCAGCGCAGCCTCAATACCAGCATGGCCACCACCAATCACAAATACATCAAAAACCGTGGGAATCAGTGAACTCATGCTGTGGTCAGGGTGATTATCAGTTTGTGCAGAATATCGCGGGCATCCAGACCGCTGGAAACCAGAGCTTTATCCGCTGCGGCACAGGCCTGCAGGTCGCGGCGGGCTTTCCTGAGACTCAATTTACCGACCGTGCGGGCGGCGTTGAACAAGCCGTATGTATTCGGCGTACCATCTTTCTTGAGCGGCAGCAACTTTTTACCTTCTGCGGGAAGCTTGTTCAGCGCAGCGTCAAACGCGCGATAATTACCGATATCCGGCTGGTAGGTATCAATCAGCAGGCGGGCGCAGAAACGCTGCCGCACCGTGGGGACAATGGCCGCACGCATAATGGATACGCCCTGTTCACCATGCTCCAGCTGTTCATTGACCAGGTGGACCGCCAGGCGCGAATTACCGCTTTCGATGGCACGCGAAATTTCGAACACCACCCCATTGCGCGAAACTGCCACCATCAGCTCCACATCCTCCGCCGTCACCATGCGCCGCTCCGGCCCCAGGTACACATCCAGCTTGGCCAGCTCATTGGAAATCTGGCGCGTGCTCTCATTCACCCGGTGAATAAACAAATCCAACGCAGCATTATCGAAACTGATACCCAGCGGCTTCGCCATGCGCAGCGTGAGAGCGGAAAGCTCACCCTCCCAGCCGGGTTTGGTAATATCAATTCTGGAAAATTCCTTTACCTCGGCCGCGCTGCCCATCTTCTTGAAGAATGAGCGGCGCTTATCCATCTCACTAGCGGAAAGCACGAAAAAGGTCTCCTCCGGCAGGTTCCCCATGGTTTGCACCAATTCATCAAGCGCGGCCTGTACAGTCTCGCTGCGGGCGCCCTGCGGGGTATCACCCATGAAATTCGCCCCTTTCAGCCAGATAACCTTCCGGCCGCCGAACATATTCATCATCTGCAACCCGGAAATCGTGCGGCCGATGATATCCACCGCTTCATCCACCGTGGCGGCAGAACCATCTATGGTTTCGTTACCCCAGCCGTCGCTACCTGCCTCCAGGCGGGCAAATGCAGCGGCAGCGGCAGATGCTGCTGCACCTTCATCGCTACCGAAAAACACAAAGCTGGAAGTTTCTGCGGGCACGCGCCCATTACACCAGAAATCACCTGATAAGTCAATTTTGAATTCCGGTTAGTTGCGTTGTACGCACACGTGTCCCAAAGATTTGGTAAGCTATAGAAACATCAGCAACATTTTGGAAGAAGCCCCTATCCGCTCGACAAATTAATGTTTATCGGGCTGAAAGCCCGAGGAATTTTGAGCCCTCGGAGAGGGCGACACAATAATAGCCCTGGGTGGAGCTGCGTCAGCAGCGGAACCCAGGGTAAAATGAAAAACATATCAGAACCCCGGAGCGTAGCGGAGTGGGTGGCAGAAGCTTCGGCTTAGTGTTTTAGCTGCGCTTCCCT
>JAZRKW010000095.1:0-3802 GCA_045646505.1 Akkermansia sp.
CGTGTCGGATGAACCCGGCACGGGCAGCTTACTTTTTGATTTACGAAGGAGAAGGAGGGGATTCCACTAGCCTGGCAAGCATATTTCACCATGTATGGTGAAATAAGGTAAAATCAAGAAGCAGGATTCAGGAAAGCGGGCATAATTCACCATATATGGCGAATTAACCGGGCCTGTTTCAGATTGGCTGGTCCTCGCAATAAATGATGCGTTTGCATAATAAGTCAATCATCGACAAATCGGCATTTAGCGAGCCAAAGGCGAGCGGAATTTCAGAGCCCGTAAGGGCGACACGTTCAATAGCCCAAGGCGTCAGCCTTGGGTATCAGGAAAAACAATGAACGGAACCCCGAGCATCGTGAGTGGGTGGCAGATTCGTAAGGCGAGATGCTAATAAAATCAACGGTTAAAATTAAAGAGTACGGTCTCTCGTGGACTGTCACCCTCTCGCTCCGCTCGGGGTTCTGATGTTTTTTTTGATATATTCCCAGGGCTGACGCCCTGGGCTACTAAAAGTACCGCCCTCCGGGCTCAAAATTCCGCTCCGCTGACGCTTCGCAAACTGCTTGACAAACTCGGATTTGTTGCTACTGCTTCATTATGCTAATGCGCCATTTTTATCTTTTAATCACGTTGGCTGGTTCTGATATCTACCAGAAAATCTGAAACAAACCCAATTATAAAAGCAAACTACCGCGCTCCAGGAGGAACGCGGTAGAAAATTTTTCAACACTTAGTCAATAAACCATCAATCATTTCTTCTACGTCTTACGAGCAGAGCAGAAAGAGCAAGTAAACTAAGTGTAGTCGTAGCGGGCTCGGGCACTTCGAAATAAAGCAAATGAGCCGAAACAGGTTCTTCCAGATTCAAAGGTATGATTTTTCAATACTCGATGAGTTTTTTGTTTGCGACTTTATACTTGAAAGAACAAACAAAAAGGCGCAGTATTATATTGATAGCTGAACCATGAAAACATTTCTACCACTCCTTTGCATGCTTTCCATGACTGGCATTGCACCTGCTGCCGATATCTTTATGGGAGAGCCACTTTCCTGCACCTCGAACATCAGCAGCGATGACGCCTTCAATGCCATCCTCTCCACCTGGATGCAGGATATACAGCATGCCCGCAAAAAAGGAGAGCTAAGCGTGTGCAACAATGAAGAAATTGCCGCTGCCCGCCAGGCAGTGAACCATGCCATTTTCATCGCCCGCCGGGCCTATGATGCCCAGCTGGATTTTGCCCGCTACTCACTGGAGCCGCTGCGCGAAAGCAAATCCGAGCTTTATTCAGTCGCAGAACAGCAATTCAGAAAAGCCTTAATAATTCTCCTGAAGCATGATATGCACCAGCTGAGGCTGCGCTCTGTACTCTGCGGTGCGGAACGGCATCCGCAGGTACAAGCCAGAAAAGATGCTTTCAGCGAAGCCCTCACCGCCCGCTTCGCCGCCGCCCCGACCATGCGCAGCGACATGGTAGAATTACATTCCCACTTGAACCAGCAGCACCAGCTGCGGGTGAACTTCATTGCCAACCTGCTGGCTGGTGACCGCCCGACTACAGAATTTCTGACGAACACCCCGCTGGAAGATGTGCCAGAGGACTACGCCGCCACATGCCAGGCCAAATTCCATGCGGCAAGCTCCGCCTGGCAGCAATACATGGAGGCTGCCGCCAGATTACATTGCCCTATTCCCGCACTGCAGGGCAGCAGCACCCCCACTACTGCACAAGCCTGCCGCCAGATGTTACAACAGCAATACGAAAACTTCCTTACCCTGCTGGCGGGTGGACTGGGAAATCAGTAATGTTGAAGGCATAAAGTTTACCGCGCCTGTGGTGCAGCTGGCATTTCCGCATCATACTGCCGCTACGCATAGGGGAGGTATAAGAAATCACTTTAATTGTATACAGTAACGGAGCGCAGAGTAATCCCTGCGCTCCGGAAAAGACACTTTTAACAGATGATTAAGCCTTGTAGCTATCCACCAGGGCGTGGGTGCGCTCGTGCACCTTGGCCACGCGGGCTTTGAGCTCGGCGGTGTAGGCCTCGCGCTCGGGGAGCGGGCGGCGAGCCACGCCGGAGAGCACAGCGGCCTCAGCAATGGCGGGGCACAGATACTCGATCATGCGCGGGTCAAAAGGCTTCGGAATCACATAATCGCGGCCGAATTCCAACGGCACACCGCCATTGGCCGCCACCACTTCGGCGGGCACAGGCTGGCGGGCGAGGTCTGCCAGAGCACGGGCCGCAGCAATCTTCATAGCCTCGCTGATGCTGGTGGCCTCCATATCGAGAGCGGCGCGGAACATGTAGGGGAAGCAACTCACGTTGTTCACCTGGTTCGGCCAGTCACTGCGGCCGGAACCCATGATGCAATCCGGGCGGGCAGCCTTGGCTTCCTCGTAAGTGATTTCGGGGTCAGGGTTAGCGCAGGCGAAGATGATGGGGTTCGGAGCCATGCTCTTCACCATCTCGGGCTTGAGGAGGCCCTTCTTGGAGAGACCGAGGAAGATATCGGCCCCCTGCAGGGCAACTTCCAGCGTGCAGTCCTCACTCTGGGCAAACATGGCCTTGGTGGGGTGCAGGTCGAGGCGGCCGGTGTGGATGAGGCCCTTGGAGTCGAACATGAAGATATTCTCACGGCGGATACCCAGAGCCATGTAGAACTTGGCACAGGCGATACCAGCGGCACCGGCACCACAGACCACGGCGCGCATATCCTGCAGCAGGCGACCGGTGAGGTGAGCGGCATTCAGCAGAGCAGCACCGGAAATAACGGCGGTGCCGTGCTGGTCATCGTGGAACACGGGGATGTTCATTTCCTCGCGCAGGCGCTGCTCCACCAGGAAGCACTCGGGGGCCTTGATATCCTCCAGGTTGATGGCACCAAAGGTGGGCTCCATGGTCTTGATAACCTCAATCAGCGTTTCGGGTTTCTTGATATCAAGCTCGATATCGAAAACGTCTACGTCAGCGTAAATCTTGAAGAGGAGGCCTTTACCCTCCATCACGGGCTTGGAGGCATGGGCGCCGATGTTGCCGAGGCCCAGCACGGCGGTACCGTTACTGATAACACCGACCAGGTTGCTGCGGTTGGTGTAACGACCTGTCACCGAGGGGTCGTTGGCAATCTCCATGCAGGGCACGGCCACGCCGGGAGAATAAGCCAGAGTCAGGTCATCGATGGTGAAGCAGGACTTGCAGGGCAGCACTTCCAGCTTACCGGGACGCGGCTGCTCGTGGTATTGAAGAGCTCTTTCAGCTAAGTTATTACTCATACGCTCGATTTTGAGTGAGCGCATATTATAGCGATTCTTCCGCTTCTGGCAAGCGCTTATTTTGTCTGCGGGGTATTTTTAATCTCCACACGGTATATTTACGGGACTAAAGTCCCGTGCTGCGACAGATTTACAACCGGGCAAATCTCAATCATAAGCAAAGAAAAAGCCCTGCCCGGCATTATTGGCGCAGGCAAGGCTTGATACGAAGTTATCGCAAGGATTAGTACTTGGCCACAACCTTCATCATCTCGTCCATCTGGGCCTCAATGGATTCCACGAGAGCCATCTGGGTGCGGGTGCGGTCGAGGTTGTGCTCGGGGCGCTTAATCTTGAAGTAGGTATCGCCCTCGAGGTAGTCGGTCAGGAAGCGCATACCGCATTCCATGGTGAGGAGCTTACCGGAGAACGGAAGCAGCTCCTTCTCAAGCGGGGTGAGGAAGGTAGCAGCCTCGCAGTAGCCCTTGGCCAGAGCCTCGAAGTACTCCATGCGCATGGTGACGAGGGAAAGGTCCTTC
>JAZRKW010000096.1:0-46042 GCA_045646505.1 Akkermansia sp.
GGGGTGAGGGATTGGGAGAGGGGGAAGTGGCAATGCACTTCCCCCTCTCCCAAGTCGTGTCTTTGCATTGACCAAATTTTTGGTCAATGCCTCGCATCAAAATCCGATTTGATAAAAATACAGGTTTTAATGAATTCATAGTTGACTATTGAACATACCGCACCGCCAGTAGGCGGGGCTCAGAATTCCGCTCGCCTGCGGCCCGGCAAATTCCTTTGTCGAGCAGATAGGGGCTTCTTCCAAAATGTTGCTGATGTTTCTATAGCTTACCAAATCTTTGGGACACGTGTGCAGCCAGGGAGAAAATGGGTTCTGAATTCTTGAAATGTGCCGGAGAATATGTTAGTATGAGCGCATGAAAAACGTTATCAGTACAGCAGAACCGCTCATTCAGCAGCTTTCCCACGAGTGGTATGGTAAGGCGCTTGCCGTTCCGGTTGAATTCAGCTTTTGTATAGAAGATGATTTCCTCGTGTTCCGTGCTTCGCAGGCTGCTGCCGTGACGATTCATCCCGAGGCGAACCCCGGCATGTTCAAAACAGAATTGTGGATGTATGATACAGCTGAGTTCTTTATCGCTGATGACCAGGGAAAGACGTATCTTGAGTTCAACCTTTGCCCGAACGGAGCCTGGTGGGCCTGTGCTTTCAGTGGTCCGCGTGTAGTAATTCCGGAAGCCGGTGTGCCTGAAGGGGTGGAGACAGCCGGTAGTGTTACCCCTGCTGGCTGGGGCTGTTCGGCCCGGTTGCCTCTGGAGTACTTGCGTAAGTTGGGAATTGATATCAGAAATTGCAGATTGGCTGCTACCTGTATTCTGAACAGCCCGGATTACCAATTCTGCACCACTGCTGATGACCTGAGTGGTGAACCGGATTTTCATCGTCCTTACAGTTGGCAGATTGCTGTAATTCAATAAGGCATGAAAGCCGCAGATAAAACGAATGTGATGCGCCTTCTGGAGCAGAAGAAGGTGGCGTTTCGGCATTATACATACGAATCCGACGGTGCTATTACCGGTTTGGAGGTAGCCGGGAAACTGGGACAGGACCCTGCGCAGGTGTTCAAAACTTTGGTGACGACGGGGAAAAGCGGCGCGCACTATGTGTTTGTGATACCAGTCGGGGCAGGACTTGAACTCAAGAAAGCCGCAAAGGTTGTCGGTGAAAAGTCGCTTGAGATGTTGAAGCAGAAAGATTTGCTGCCTCTTACCGGGTATGTGCATGGAGGTTGCTCACCTATCGGAATGAAGAAGAATTTTCGCACCACGGTAGATTCCAGTGCTGAGAATTATGATTCCATTATTTTTTCTGGTGGGCGTATAGGGATACAGGTGCAGGTTTCATTACAGGACTTGCAGCGATTGGTGAAATTTCAGCTGGCTGATATTACAACGGAGCTGATACACAATTGAGTTTGACCAGGCACCAGCTTAAAATCAAACTTACCAGCAGGTAAAGGCTGACTGACAGCAGCGCTGCAATCCAGGTGCGGGGCCAGCTGAGCATCTGTAGCACCCTGGAAACGGCCATGGTGCAGATGATGAGTCCCGCAAGTTGAAACACACTGGTCATCATGAATCCAGCGCCGAGTTCTTCTGTGGCAAATCCACTGAGCATGGATAGTACTGAATACAGCACCAGAATGAGCAGACCGCCGGCTGATGCTTCTTTTTTGCGGCGGAAATTATCCGGCAGATAGAGTGCCAGTGAAAAAACACAGCACAACAACAGACAGTAAAGCAGAATAAACCACATCTCATCAATAAGCGGAGGAAGCATAGCAAGGAATATGATGCCACCATCGCATGGCTGGTTCGATGCCTGTTAGTTCAATGTTTGATTCTTTGGTAGAGAAGTCCACCGGCGGTGTCCCGGAAGATCTCAAGTGTGGTGTGCCCCCTTACCGTGGTGGCGATGATGGCAAAACTGGCATCCTGGCTTACCTGGATAAAGTGGGCGTTGGGTAACAACAGTTCTTTGATGGCTGCGGCCGGTGTTTCCGGGAGACACGGTGTCGTGAGTATTTCAACCAGAGATGATACACTGGGTTCCATATCTGCTTTTATCAATAAATCCCGCAGAGATTCAGCGATGCATTCTATCACGGCTCCATTGCGTTCCCGGTACCCCGTGATAATTGTTTCCATTTCCCACATTTCTTTGTTTGAGAGCGTTACCCTGCTCAGAGTAGGCAGAGCTTCCTGTTGTGCATTTGTCGGCAGCAGAGCGATAAGGCAAAGCAGGAAGGTGAGCGTCGGTTTCATGATGGGAACCATCTCATACTGCCATGCAGACTGTCACATGTCAATGTAATTCTACGCTTGTATGCCCGGAACAGATATGCTAATAATGAGCTCGTGAACTTTGAGTGTGCAGAGCTGGGACCACTTGCTTTTCGTTTCCTGGAATATCTGGAATCGGAGCGCAATGCATCACCTCGCACTGTGGAATCGTATCATCGTTCGTTGCAGTTGTTTCGTCGTTGGGCCGGGACTACGTTTGATACATGGGAAACCTGCCAGGCTGAGTTGTTTCGCGCATGGCTTTATGAAGCCTTGAATGAAGAACTCAAACCTTCGACCATTCGCCTGCGCTTTGCTGCCCTTCGTTCTTTTTATGAATATCTTATGCGGAGAGAGGGGCTACAGGTAAATCCTTTGGCGGAGGTGAGTCTGCCGCGGGCATCGCAGAGTCTGCCGGTGCATCTTTCTCTGCACCAGATGGAGGAACTCTTGTCTTTACCGTTGCGTTTACCGGCAGATAAGAAAAGCCCTGCCTGGTTGCCGCACCGGGATGCGGCTATTCTGGAGCTGTTTTATTCCTGCGGTATGCGACTGAGTGAATTGGTTGCACTGGATGCGGATGCACTCCGACCGGGAGAAAATTGTATACGAGTGTTGGGCAAAGGGCGAAAAGTACGCCTGGTACCTGTCGGAGATTATGCACGGGAAGCGGTGGATCGTTATCGTGAAATGGCAGGTGTGCAGGGGCGGGAACCGCTTTTCATCAGTCGGCTGGGTAAGCGTATGAGTTGCCGCAGTGTGCAGCTCATGCTGGATAAGTATCTGCGTTGCTCGGAAATTCCCTTTCACATTTCACCGCATAAGTTGCGGCATACTTTTGCCACGCATCTGCTGGATGCCGGGGCCGATTTGCGCGCTGTGCAGGAGCTGCTGGGGCACAGCTCGCTGGCAACTACTCAGATATATACGCATGTGACAAAAACGCGGATGCAACAGGTGTATCGCGAAACTCATCCACGCGCGGATTGGGATGAATAATTGTCTATGATTTCTCGGATTCCCGCAGTGGGGAAGCGAAGGTCATTGCGCAGGAAGGGTTTCAGCTGCTTGAGTGCCCGTTCGCGAGTGCCGAATAACTGCTCAGGAGTGAATCTCTGGTTTGCTGGCAGGTTCAGTTTGTGTTGGAGTACGAGCAAGAGACAGCGCAGAGAAGGGGCTCGGTGGTGCTCTTCCTTGTATAACTCGCACCCCAGTTTCCAGGCTTCTTCCTCACGGCCGCGAATGCGGCACAAATTATAGAATTCCCAGCGCCGATACATGGGTGAGGCACCCAGTTCCACGGCTTTTCGGTAGTCTTCCACTGCCCGGGTAAAGTTCGTGCGGCGTGCCAGGTCTTCATCAAATGCTCCAAGTTGTAAATAGAGCAAGGCGTTTTGCGGGTTGTTGGCAATGCCCTCCAGCAGGAACCGCTCGGCTGCATCCAGATAATCTTTGCTTCTGGCTGCTTTTTCGTGTGTTCCCAGCATCTCGTGCTCATGCACCCACGCTACGGCGTTTTTGCTCATATCCAGTGAGGCGCGTATCCAGTAATTCACGCGATTAGGACATAAAGTGGTAATCTGCTGCCAACGGTGGCGGGCTCGTGGCCAGTCCTGCTGCAGCCAGGCATTGGTCGCATCTACGCAGAGCATTTCTGCAGCAAATGTTCTCAGCCCGCCCAGACTGAACATAACCAGTTGCTGGGAAAGTGCGTCCGTCTGCGCATAATCCGGGGGAGGCAGCTTGAGACTGCTTGCCTTTTCTTGCTGTTGCAGGTAGAGCCTCAGCGGTTGAAGCCCCCAACCGGCTGTGGCAAGCAGGAGCAGGGCTGTGAGGTTACGCAGCCAGCAGTGCAGAGTATTGGTGGGGAAAAAGGTCATGCTTGTTTCAGCCGGGTGCGTATATCTGCTGCCAGTTGTTCCCAGTGTGGCACTTTTACGCCCGCTGCATGAGCTCGTTTCAGTGTTGTGCCCCATATCGCATCGTATTCCACTGGGCGGCCGCGCAGGTAATCTACTGCGCTGCTGGGAATGAAATCTCCCATGCGGCGTGTGCGTTCCATCTGGCGGTGCACCAGGTCCATAGGCAGCGGAAATCCTCTTTCCTCTGCGGTCCGGCATACTTCCTGCATGATGGCGACGGCTCGTTCATCCTGACCGGGTAGAGTGAAAAGTTTTTTCACACTGATGCCGCCGTGCGCCACACAAAGGCCATTGAAGGGGATGTTCCATGTAAGTTTGCACCATTGAATCTGTTCTGCGTGGTCAAATGCTGTGCTGGCAATGCTGGCTTGTTCGAACAGGTCTGCAAAATACCTGGCTCGTGTACTGCCGGCAGCTGAGCTTATGAAGGGCGCAAATTGAATCTCGCCTCCTTCAAGATGCCGGATTTTACCTGGTTCATCCATCATGCAGCACACAAAGCAAAGACCGATGTAGATGCGTTCCGCTGGTACAAATTCTGAAATTGCCTCTGCGTTTCCCATGCCGTTCTGGAAAGTCAGTACCTCGGTGTTTTCTTTCAGCAGGTAAGGCAGGTGCTCCTTCAACTGTTCGTTGCAGGTTGTTTTCCAGCATACGATAACCAGGTCAGTGGGGCCGCATTCTTTTGCTGTGCGGCAGACATTCACCAGCGGCAGGTGAATGTCACCATGCACGCTTTCCACATGCAATCCATCTGTCTGCAGGGGGGCGCAGACTGAACGCCCGATAAAACATACATCGTGACCTGCTTCTGCCAGGCGTGCTCCATAGTAACAACCAAGAGCACCTGCTCCTAAAATGGCAATTCTCATGCCCTTTAGACTAGCATCTGGATGTCTTTCTGGCAATAAAAAAGCCTGTACACACACTTTAGCCTTGCATTCTGCTGTTATAAGAGGTATTTAAAAGTCACTTATATCAACCCGGGCCGGCTTGTCTGCCGGCTCTACAAACAACAAATCAGTACCACCATGGGTCAACAACATCGTAAGGAGACAAAGCGTCGCCGTCGCACCGCTTACATCAAGCGCCAGAAAGAAATCGCCAAGAACAGCAAGAATACGACTCCTGTTCAGATGGCTAAGAAGATTTCCAAGGACTAATTACGTCTCTTCCTAATATCTGACTTTAGAAACAGGCACCGCTTCTTTCGAGATGCGGTGCCTGTTTTTATTGCGCAAGATTTTCAGAGTGGCTGCAATTATTTGACCTTTTGTGTCTGTTCCAGGAGTTTCAATGATTTCTTGGCTTGGTACTCCTCACAGGATTTAATCCAGAATAAGGTCATGGTGGTGATATAGATGATGGTGAGCACGTAGCCGAGACAATTGATAATACAGCTCAATTTGTTCCAGCGGGTGATAAGTGAGATTGCCAGCACAATCAGTCCGATGAAGAAACCTCCTACCATATAGAGAGCCGCTCCGACAATATCGTGCGGGTCAGTCTGGGCAAAGTATATGAATCCGGGTGTTATACCGAGAAGAACGGTCGCACCGAAACAGTCCAGACTGCTGAATTGGTTCATGTCTTTTTTTTCTTCTCTCATGCGTGAGAAGTATAACGTGCAATCATTCATAAGGCAATTCCTTTTTACGGCGCTGTGCTGCTTAGTGTGTTCGTATGTTAGAATTTGCTTTACAAAAGCAAAGCATTCAGGCATTCTCTGCGCCGTCTATGTCATTCTCAGAACTTGGAATCTGTCCGGAGATTTTGGAGGCCATTGAAGTACTTGGTTTCGAAACACCATCACCTATTCAGGAACGCGCTATTCCTGCAGCCCTGAGCGGTGCAGATATTCTGGGACTTTCTCATACAGGCTCTGGTAAGACGCTGGCGTTTTCGATTCCTGCGCTTGAGAGTATAGACCCTGAGCTGCGGGCCGTGCAGGTGCTGTGTCTGGCTCCTACCCGCGAACTGGCTGTGCAGATTTGCCGGGAGGTGGATAAACTCGCCTTGTTCCTGGACGGTGTTTCCGCTGTTCCTATTTACGGCGGTGCTTCATTTGGTCCGCAGTTGGCAGCGTTGAAGCGAGGTGTGCAATTTGTTGTGGGTACCCCCGGGCGTGTGATTGATTTAATGGAGCAGGGTGAATTAAGCCCGGCGCATATTTCCATGCTCATTCTGGATGAAGCGGATGAGATGCTGGATATGGGATTCCAGGAGGATATTGAACGCATCGTCTCACTGCTGCCGGAGAACCGGCAGACCCTGCTGTTTTCTGCCACTATGTCCGCCGCTATACGGGGATTGGTGGATTCTGTTGCCGAAAATCCGCTGCAAATCGAAATCGAACGGCCGCAGCTCACTGTTCCTACCTGTGAGCAGTGTGTGTATGAAGTGGTGTTTTCCTCTCGAATAGAAGTGCTCAGCCGCTTGATTGAGATGGGCCGCATGAAGCGAGGTCTTGTTTTCGCGAACACCAAACGAGTGGTGGATGATATCGTGGATGGCTTGCTGGCGCGTGGGTATGCGGTGGATCGTCTGCATGGGGATATGCCACAGACCCTGCGCGAACGTGTGATGGATTCTTTCCGGAAAGGGAATCTGACTGTTCTGGTGGCAACTGATATTGCCGCTCGAGGTCTGGATATTGATGATGTTGATACTGTAGTCAACTTTGAATTGCCACGCGACCCGGAGGACTATGTACACCGTATAGGGCGTACGGCGCGCGCCGGACGCAAGGGAAGGGCGGTTTCATTCATAGGGCGACGCGATTTCTCTCTTTTAGGCCGCTTGGAGCGTTTTGTCGGGGTACGCATGCAAAGGGAGAAGGTGATGACAGGTGCGCAGGTGGAAGAGGTTCGCCGCGAATCACTTGTAGACGAAATTCTGGAAACTGCCGCGACTGCTACGGAACTGCCCGATGCCCTCAGTGATATTGATATGCCGGCAGAACAGCTGCTGGCTGCCATGTTCAATCTGCTGGTTGCCAAGACTAGCCGTGAACTTCAGCCGATTCCTGAGGATCGCCCCAGCAAATTCTCTCGCAGCTCTCGTCCGGCCGATGATTCATCTGCTCCTGTGGAAAAGGGCAATGATTGGAGCTCCTTGCAGCAGAGTGTGACTCTGTTCATGAATGGTGGTAAATTACTCGGGCTGCGCCCCAAGGATATAGCCGGTCTGTTCTACAACGAGGGCGGTGCTCCTAAGGGCTCCGTTGGTGATATCCGTTTGTTCCTGAAACATTCTCTTATTGAAGTGTCTCCCGAAATTGCGCCGCAGCTTGTTGCCCGGCTTGGTACTTGCCAGATCTGCGGGTACGAGGTGAATGTGCGAGAGGATAAAGGACGCCCCGATTCCGGGGGTAATGCTCCTTATGAGCGAGAATTCCGCCCCAGAGAGAATGAGCGCCGTGGCGCATCTTATGCCGGACGTGGCAATACGAGCTTCAGACGCAACAGGGAGGAACGCCGCGATTCCCGAGAGAGAGGTGGAAAAATCGAACGCGTTTTTTACGATAAGTTCAGCCGCCGCCCCCGCCGGCGTGATTGATTTGGCTGCTTTTCGCTGTATGTAAGGTACCTGTGCCGGCATTTTACGCTTGCGTTGACGTTATTTTTGGTTTAGACTCCCCTCGTTTGTTAGAATGTCACACGGTGTTGTGCCGTGCCTTGTACAAAACTTTCAGCATATATTAAAACTTATGAATACTTTAGCCTCGATATTTCCCCTGATAGCAGGTTATAAAATGTATGAGATAGTGATAGCTGTTTCAATCGCGTGCCTGATATTATTGCTTTTTAATATTAACCGCATTACGCAATGTCCGGTGAAGATGGTAGTCGGTTTCGTATGCGTCAGTTACTTCTTGTTTGGGGGCTTGGCTCGTTATGAGGATCTGGGAGAGATAGAAAACCTTTTCCTTACATGGGGAATCGGTGGTGCAATAGCGGTGTATTCTTTCAGAGGTGCTCTTGCAATTGGCTGTGCGGGGGGGATAGTCGGTTTTTTTGCATTGATAATAGTCGGCTTTATTTTCTGCCCTTTGTATTGGTTAATGTATGTGTTTATTATCATAAGCAATTCTTTCAGGGTTGCTTTTGGTTACAATGTTGTCATCTCTCTCATTTCGGTTCTGAGTGTGACGGTTCTACTCTGGAAACAGGAAATCGTAATCAACGAACATCGACAGTATGGTGATGGTAAAACGTGTTGTGGTGTTTATGTTCAAGGTCAGAAGCTTAATGGTGAAGGGGATTGGGTAGCAGCGACGACCTCTCGGCAGGCATTGGTGACTGGAGAGGTGTATACGCCAGCTTCTCTTGAGCCCTCCTGTGGTTATTTTGCTCCATTTTCGCAGCGTCGCACCAGTTTGTTCCGCTTGTCTTCAGGCAGCACGCCGGATGCTGTTTCCATTCACACGTATCATGATAGTTCTGAAATACAGGTATACGCGCCTACGGATGGTACATTGAAACCAGGTAGCATGGTATCTTTTATACCAAAGTCTGAGCTTGCGAATGCTTCTTCTTTTGATATGAGCAAGCTTGATGAGTGCCGGGAGACTCTTCGTAAAAACGTCCGCCGTTTGAAGGTGGAAGCCTTGTTGTATGCTCAGCCGGATGGTTCGGTACGCGGTCATACCAATAACTTGAGAAAGTTCCTTTCCTCTGTAAATTAATCAACTTTTGCACATCAATTTCCCTGTAGAGCATCCCGCCGTATTCCGTCGGGGTGCTTTTTTATGTGCTGATATTTTGAGCTCCGTATGATGGGCTCATGAGTCACAAAGATTTCGTGTCTCGATAAATCGGAATCTATCTCAATATTTGTATAGATTCCAATTTATCGCACATTTGTTACTACCAGGAGAGGCTTCAGATGAAGCGGCATTCGTTTATCAGTTTTTCAGCACTCTTTGGGACACATGTGGTTCATTAGCTTAAATTTATTTTTATCTTGACCAGAGAGCAAAGTGTGCTATAAAGGGAATAACTCTGTATCACGCCTTGTTATGAAAAAGAACGCTTGTATAGTTATTTGTGCGCTTGCGACGCTTGCCGTCTGCATGGTGCTGGGTGCTGTCTTCGGGGCGAGCGATTTCTCCGGAACAGCTGCTGCACATGGTGCTTATCCGCAGCTGGAGGACGTAAATAAGGCTGTGGTAAACGCGCATAAATAAACTTTATCATCATGATGACAAAACGCAGCATTCCATGCGGAATGCTGCGTTTTGTTTATTGAGTATGAATCAGTAAGCCTGGTATCAGAACTCTACGTGAGCCTGCAGGCCAGTTGCACTGACCGTGCTGACGTTGCGGTAAGCCGGGTCAATGTAGAGCTGGTAGTACGGAGCAATGGAAACGTAGTTATTCAGCTGGACGCGATAGGTGAGTTCCATGACCTTTTCAAACTCATTGACCAAGGGAGTGGAATCGCCATCACCGCATTTGTATACACCAAAAGCAGCGCCGAGGTAGTCCTGCGGGCGGCTGGGCATAAGGCGCAGTGTAGTACCAACCATGGCTTCCTTGCGGGCGCGAACATGTTCGCTGCTGGCGGCGGCCAGGCGGGCATACACTTTTACAGCATCGGAAACATTATATTCCACGCCACCCATGATACCTACGGCATCGTGCTGGGTTTCAGTACCGCGGGAATTCTCGGCATCGACACTGGTGAAGAAAGAAGCGATGCGCCAGGTGCCTTTGCCGTCATGGAAGCGGTGCCCCCACTCACCCTGCACGGCGTAGCCGTTGGTATTGCTCCAGTTAAGGGGATTGTCGCCAAGACCAAGCCCAGTGCCGATAAAGGCTACAGTGGCAAAGTTGCTGTCGTCAATTTCGTGCTGCAGCACAGCACCGGGTGTGCCGTAGTACATGGGGAGCACCGGGGATTTTTCGAAAGCATCGTTCATGAAGCGGGCGTGGCCGATGCGGTCGAAATACAGGCTCATCCAGATAGCACCCACATTCAGGCAGGTGCGCTTGTTGTTGAAGTACTGGCGCAGGGTTGCATTCAGGATGTAAAGACCGGCGGGACCTACGCTGTCGGTGTGCTGGCCGGTGCCGATTCCCATACCATCATAGTAGAAGCGGTCAGGGTCGGCGGAGTCGTGGTCGAGCCCCCAGGAACCAGCAAGCCCCAGATTGAACCAGGTGCCGCCATTGACGTTGTCTTCGATAATGCGCTGGTCAAGGCTGCTGAAGTAGATAAGGGAAAGGTTGTCGTTGTCGTATCCGGCTCCCTGGTTGTCAACAGCCCAGTAGGCACCGTAGAGCTCCAGGTAGAAGCCTGTTCCAGTGGTGTCGTAGAGCTTCTTTTTCCATGCCGGGGCGGATTCTCCCGGTATGTTGAGAACACCATCATAGAACATGCGGTAGGAATCTGTGGTTGACTCACCGGCCATAGCGGCGGTGGCGAGTGCCAGTAGAGAGAAGAGTGTCTTTTTCATGTTACAAAATAACTTGTGGGTGCAGGACATTAGCATGTTATTTCTTCTTTGGCAAGTAAAACTGCTACTTGATTGTTATAAATGGCAGATTTAACGTATTTTGCGCGAAAAATCTTGTCCCGCCGGGCACACGACTACCCGGCGGGACTTTTACTGCAACACCAATTGCAGCACGACAACGAAATCTTTATCAGAACGACAGAACCGTCTGCACTCCCCAGATGCTTTCGTGGCTGGTGCTGCGGTAAGCGGGATTCTGAATAAATTGGTAGTGAGGCATGATGGTCAGGTAATCATTTATCTGAAGATTGTAGACTACTTCCACCACTTGTTCTCGGTTGTGTCCGGTGTTTCCGGTTTCCTCATCGATGTGGGCAGGGCTGCCTTCGAAATTGTTTCGTGCTCCGCGGAAAATGCCGTAAGCAATGCCCAGGAAATCGTCCTCGCGGGTGGGGATGAGCTTCAGGTGGGTACCCATGCTCAGCTCGGCGGCGTTGCCCAGTTCATCGTAGCGGGCGATACCGGCGCGAGTGAATACTGTGCATCTGTCGCACAGGGCGTATTCCACGCTGGTTCCGACGCCCCAGTTGCGCTGGTTGGTTGCGTCTTTGTTATCGATATTCTGGTAGAATGGGGTGAGACGGAAGGTGGCATTGCCATCGGCAAAGGTGTGTCCCCACTCGCCGATTATTACATAGCCGTGACCATCACTGAAGCGGAATGGGTTGCTGCGGTAGTCAGAATCTGTGCGGGAGATAGCGCCCATTACATAGTTCTGCTCGTTGAGTTCATGTTGCAGCACCAGGCCCAGATTCGCATCGGGCAGGGGAACAACGGTGGTGTTGATGAAAGCACCGTTGGCAAAGGATGAGAAGGAGTCATTCGCGATGCTTACGCAGTCAAAATAGTTGGTTAGGTTAACCATGCCGCCGATGACGCTGCTGCGCCCGCCGTTGAAATAATGCATGACCGCCAGTTCTGGCAGTACCGCGTCAGCCGGGCCGTAGATATCAAAATGCGGATATCCTACATTGCCGTAACCATCGGCAAACAGGGAACTCTTCTTGGCAGAGCGGCCGTCCAACGCCCAGGAGCCGGAGAATTCGGCGCGCAACCAGGTGCCGCCGGTCACGCTGTTTTCGATGAGTTGCTGGTTAAGCGCGGCGTGAATCAGGAAGAAATTATTGTGGCGGTTGGTTCCGGGTATAGCGTTGTGCGTCTGCCAGTAGCCATAGGCGGCATCTACATACCACTGGGTGCCGTATTTTTCATTCGCTGTTACTTTGTAGGCGGGGTCGCCTTCCTCCGGGGTGAACATGTTGATTCCCTGGAGAAGTTCTCCTGCCGTCGGCTTTGAGTCCTCCGCTGCGATCACGGGCAGGGCTGCCAGCCCGGCCAGTGCCATTGCGATTATGTTCGTTTTTTTCATTGTTTTCAGATGAGTGGAGCCACAGTGCTCCGTGTGTGTTGGGTTACAGGGTAGTAGGTAAGCCGTTCAGTGGAGACGCTTGTCTTTTTTACATCCGCAGTTGCAGCTGCACCCGCTGCAGCTGCCATGGCATCCTTCGTTTTCCGGTTTCCTCAGACAGGCACGAAGTGCCAGCCCGGCCGCGATCACGAGTATCAGGATAATGAGGACGTCTGCCATGGTTAATTGTTGGTAGCTTGTTTCGGCCGGAGTGCCTGAATGATGATTCCGATGCTCAGCGCCAAAGCCAGTATCTGTGCGCTGCCAATCACGCCGGTAGTGAAGTAGAGCCCGAGCTGGTAGGTAATGAAGGCAATTGCATAGGCCCACAGTGTCATGTACCCGATGGCGAACCAGGTCCAGAGCCCGCTGTTCATTTCGCGGCGTATGGCGCCACATGCTGCAAAGCAGGGAGCGCAGAGCAGGTTGAAGAGCATGAATGACAGCGCGCCGAGGGTGGAGAACGCACCCGAAGCCCGCACATTTTCGGCTACGCCGCTGGTTTCGTCGTCTTCTTCTACCTCGGGGAAGAGGAGAGCCACGGCCTTGTTGATGTGGTCGAGCGCGTGCTGCGCATTCATCGTTTCTTCTGCGGGGGGAGGTAATTCTTCCTCATCGGGCTCTTCGGTACGGGCGGGGGCCTCGGCGCGGGTGGTGGCATCTGTCTGCCACAGAGCCAGCGTCAGCGCATTCAAAGCACTGGCTTTGCTCAGGTCACTGCTGCGAGGCAGCGGGTCTTCTTCAGTGGCGGCTTCTTCATCTGCCGCCTGACCGGCGTAGAGCACACCAAAGGTACCCACCACGTTTTCCTTGGCAATAAGACCGGTCACTGTAGCCACGGCAGGTTTCCAGTCGCCCCAGCCCAGGGGGGAAAAGAGCGGCGCAAAAAGGTTGCCGGTTTCGGCCAGCATGCTCTGGTGCACGGCATTGCGGTTTTCAGCGGTGTTCAGGTATTCGAATTTCCAGTTGTAGTTGGAGAGAACCCAGATGAGAGCCGAGGCCAGGAAAATGACGCTGCCTGCTTTCTGCACAAAGGACTTGCAGCGCTCCATAGCGCGCAGGTTGATATTTGTTCCCTGCGGCATGTGGTAGGTGGGCATCTCCATCACAAAGGGATTATAGCCGCCCGCAAACATGTGCATCTTGCGCAGTATCATGCCGCCCAGAATCACGGACCCGAAGCCCATGAAATAGGCAATAGTGGCCACAGTGGCGGTCTGCCCGATCATAGCCCCGATGAGGGCGAGAATCGGCAGCTTGGCCCCGCAGGGCACAAAGGTGGTGAGCATGATGGTCATGCGGCGGTCTTTCTCGTTCTCAATGGTGCGGGTGGCCATGACCCCCGGCACACCACAGCCCATGCTTACCATGAGCGGGATGACGGATTTGCCGCTCAGACCAATGGCGCGGAAGATGCGATCGAGCATGAAGGCCACGCGGGCCATGTAGCCGCAGTCCTCCAGGAAGGACATGAGCAGGAATAGCACCGCCATCTGTGGCAGGAAACCCAGCACCGCTCCCACACCGGCTACTATGCCATCGGTGATGATGGCTTGCAGCTGCGGACTGCATGCCAGCGTGGCGCGCCCCAGCATGCCGGTGCCGAAAGCCACCAGACTCAGCACAATGAACCAGATGATGAATTCGGTGCGTCCGGCGCGCCCGGTCAGTTTCATGGGGGTTCTGCAGAAACGGTGGGTGCGGCTGCCGTACACATTGCCTTGCTTTACGCCCCGTTTCATCAGGCAGAGCCCGAGCAGCCAGACATTGGCCGCCCAGAGCGCGTACATGAGTACGGTATGCAGCATGCCGGGCAGATGCGGGCACACATATTCAAGAGCAAAGGGGGCTACCATGATGTACAGCCACGCACCATTCATATTCATGTCATGCAGGCGGCGCAGCACGACCGGGAAAAGCAGTATCATGGACAAAACCGCGCTGAACATGGTCAGCGCCTCCACTCCGGCTGTTTCGGTGCCGATGAACCCGGCCAGCCAGCCTCCTGCTACCGGACCGAAAAGTACATCGTTTGCCCAGTCAGTGCCCCAGGTGCCCACGGTATTGATGGCCAGATAGTAGATGGCATACATAATGCCAACAAAGATGATGGGGCCGGCCACGCGGTGTGTAAGCACGGCATCCACCCGCTGGGAGAATTGTTCCTTTTTACCGCGTTGTACCAGAACCCCAGGAATGAAGTCACAGATGGTATCATACCGGCTGCCGGCGATGATGGAGGCTACGTCGTCATCCATAGCTGCTTCCAGCTCCATCCGGATATCTTCCAGGGCGTGGGCTTTTACCTTGCTCACGCCTTTCTGCAGCAGCTCCTCTCCCTCCAGCATCTTGATGGCTTCGAAACGCGTGGCTTCGTACTCTTCCTGTACCTGCGAGATAGCTTTTTCCACCGGCTCGCTGTAAATCAGCTGCTTTGGTGCAGCCGGGGCGGGGGCCAGCATCAGTTTCACCAACTCTGTAATTCCTGTCTGCTGTAGTGCGCTGACTTCCACCACCGGACAGCCCAGCTGTCTGCTCAGTGCTGCGGTGTCTATCTTCATGCCGCGGGCTGCCAGCAGATCACACATGTTCAGGGCTACTATCATGGGTAGCCCTGTTTCCATGAGCTGCGAGCTCAGGTACAGGTTGCGCTCCAGATTGGTGGCATCCACCACGTTGATAATTAAATCCGGCTTTTCCTCCAGCAGGTAGCGGCGTGTCACCACTTCCTCCGGTGAGTAGGGCGAAAGTGAGTAGACTCCAGGTAAATCCTGTAGCTCAATTTCCTCGTGCTCCGTCAGCTGGCCGCCTTTGCGGTCTACTGTCACCCCTGGCCAGTTGCCTACATACTGGTTGGCTCCAGTCAGCTCGTTGAACAGCGTGGTCTTACCGCTGTTCGGGTTGCCGGCCAATGCTATGTTCTTTTTCATGCTGAAACTTCTCTTATTCTACCTCTACATTGGCAGCTTCTGCCTTGCGCAGAGAAAGCTGGAATCCGCGTACTGTTACTTCCAGAGGGTCGCCGAAAGGTGCCATCTTCTGGACTTTGATTTCTGCTCCTTTGGTTACGCCCATGTCCAGTATCCGCTGCCGCAGTGCGCCTTCGCCGTGTACTTTGACGACTCTTACCGTGTTGCCTATCTTTACTTGATTCAGTCTTAATCCCTGCGTTTCCATTTTTAGAATGTTAACTGCGGCTAATTCGCGCTAACAGTGCAGAGTTTAGTTTAAACTAACTCTTTTGTCAATCATAATTTGTTGGATATATTTTAAAATGTCGTCAGCTGGTGGATAGAGGTGAGCAAGGCGGGGGGAACAAAAGACAAACGCAGCAACATGACGTTGCTGCGTTTGTTCAGAGGCGGGAGTGGGATTTGAACCCACGAATGACGGTTTTGCAAACCGTTGCCTTAGGCCACTTGGCTATCCCGCCGGGTTAGCTGATTGCGAGGCAGAGTATATATGAGGGAAGGGGTAGAGTCAAGAGAAAATTACACTTTTGTTAAAAAAATGTTTTTACGGCTGACAAATCAGGTAAAACGCGAGTGCGTGTTTGAAATTTGTATTGACTCTGCCGTGTGTAATCTATATACTTACTCTCGCCTTGCCAGGCCCGGTGGCCGGGCGGGTCTAAACTTAAAAAACCATTCATCTATAATTATGGCTACATATGCTATTAACGGTTTCGGTCGCATTGGTCGCAATGTGCTTCGCGCCATGTCCCAGGCCGAGCTTGAGAAGGTTGTTGCTATTCACGACCTTACCCCCATCGCTACCACTGCTCACCTGCTTAAGTATGACTCCACGCAGGGCAAGTTCAACGGCACCATCGAGGTGGACGGTGACAACCTGGTTGTAAACGGCCATCCCATCAAGATTGTTGGTGGTATGCTGGGTCCGGATCAGCTTCCCTGGGCTGAGCTGGGTGTTGACGTGGTTCTCGAGTCCACTGGTCTTTTCACCGCTCGTGAGAAGGCTGAGGGTCACATCAAGGCTGGTGCCAAGAAGGTTCTTATCTCCGCTCCCGCCAAGAACCCCGATCTGACTTTCTGCATCGGTATCAACGATGACGAGTACGATGCTGCCAAGCACAACATCGTGTCCAACGCTTCCTGCACCACAAACTGCCTTTCCCCCATGGTGAAAGTGCTCAACGACAAGTGGGGCATCGAGAAGGGTATGATGAGCACCATCCACTCCTACACCAACGACCAGCGCATCCTTGACCTGCCGCACAGCGACCCCCGTCGTATGCGCGCTGCTGCCATCAACATCATCCCCACCACCACTGGCGCTGCCAAGGCTATCGGTGAGGTGATTCCCCAGCTCAAGGGTCTGCTCAACGGTGCTTCCTTCCGCGTACCCACCCCGACCGGTTCTCTGACCGACTTCGTGGCCGTGCTGAAGAGCGATGTGACCGTTGAGGAAGTGAACGCTGCCATGAAGGAAGCTGCTGAGGGTCCGCTTAAGGGCATCCTCGAGTACTCCGAAGAGGACCTCGTTCTCCAGGACATCGTGTCCAACCCCCACTCCTGCATCTTCGACGCTGGCTTCACCTATGTGGTGGGCGGCAACATGGTGAAGGTTTGCGGTTGGTACGACAACGAATGGGGTTACTCCAACCGTGCCGCTGAGGCTCTGAAGAAGCTGGGCGACAGCATCTAATGAGTGCTCGGTAGCAAATACCGTATTTTCCGAGGCCGGAAGGTTCGCAAGAACCTTCCGGCTTTTTATACCTTGATTATCTGAGAAAAGCCGGATGAACAGCGGGTAACAGGTTGATAAACTCCGCCGTTTTTTTAGAAGGTTAAATCCACCTCGGAAAATATAATTGTGGATAACTTGTGGATAAATTGTGGATAACTTTTTCTTGCTATTGGGGGGAAAGGGTGTAAAATACAGGGCGAACATACTATGAAGGCTCTCTCTAAGTTGATGGTGGCAGTGGGGTTATCCTGCGTGATGACAGCTTGTTCTGATTCTGCAGATGGTATATGGCTGGGAGAATGCTACAATGAATCTGTGGATGTAAAATCCGGTTTGCAGATGACAATCAAGCAGGACGGAGATAAGCTGCAGGGAATTCTGATGTTGCACGATGATTTGCATGGTAGCGGTAAGCTTACTGGTTATGTCATGGGGAAGGATGTTACCATCTGCTCAGAAGGAGATGGTGCGTCTTTTGTGAATATAACCTGGAGCGGGCGTCTCAAAGGAGATACAATCAAGGGACATTACCGTGTAGAGCCGACACATGGTGCCTCTATGGCCGGTCGCCCTGTGGAGAAAGGTACTTTCATTATGAATCGCAAGTGATTGGCGGTGATTTATAACAGAGCCCGGGTTGTATGGTAAAGGGGGTATCTCAGGCTCGGGCGCATGTCATTACTCTCGGTGCGTTTGTCTGTTTCGGCCTAATGAGTCCGCTGTGCAAGTGGGCTATGGAGGGCGGGCTTATATCCGGTGTGAGTATGGCGTGTTTTCGTTTATGCGGAGCATCGGTGCTTTTCTGGCTGGCTTCTCTGGCGGTACCGCAGCAGAAAATTGCTCCCGGAGATTGGAAATACCTCATTATCATGTCGCTTTGTGGAATGGGTATCAACCAGTTCTGTTATGTGCTCGGGGTGCAGTATACCTCGCCCACGAATGCGTGCGTCATTACGACGAGTACGCCGGTGTTCACCTTTGTGCTTTCAGTGCTTTTTCTGCATGCAGTGGTTACCTTGCGGCGAGTGGCCGGGCTTGTTCTTGCGGCAACAGGCGCTTTGGTTCTGATACTGGGGTCGCAGATGCAGGGTGGGCGGAGCGGAAATCCAGTGGGCGATGCTATCTGTCTGTTTTCTCAGCTTGCAGTTTCGTTTTATTTTGTGTTTTTCAGTGGTGTGATTCAGAAATACCATCCTCTGGTACTGATGCGCTGGTTGTTTCTGATATCGGCTGTATTGACAGCTCCTCTGTGGTTGCATGAGGTGTGGACATTGCCGTGGAGAGAATTGGGAATGCCGGAGATTCTCGGTTCTGCTTATGTAGTGATATTCGGGTCATTCATCAGTTATCTGCTGATGATTGTGGGACAGCGCCATCTGGAACCACCTACGGTGACTGCGTATAATTATATTCAGCCCGTCATTGCGGCAACAGTGGGGATTCTGTTGGGGGTTGATGAGCTCAGCTGGCAGAAAGTTCTGGCTGTTTTGTGTATTGCCGCCGGTGTGTGGGCAATTTCGCGTAAGTCTGCTTGACCTGCAGCTTGTATTTTTATATAATGCCCGGCAAATGTTATTGGCATCATCCATGTACAATGTGTTTTTTTCAGCGGTCATGCCACTGGTGTCGCTGGGGTGTTTCGGCCTGGCCTTGTTCTGTGTGTTCCGGGGGCTGAGTCAGCTTGTCTGGCGTTGCCGTAATCTTGTTGTGGAGCTTCATGCCAGTTCAACCGTGTGCAGGCACACTGCATCTGGTTCTTGCCGGTATGTACCGGTGTTTTCGTATGTTGATACCCGGGGGGATGAGGTGGATATTATGGGTGCCGAGGAATATGCGACGCAAGAAGAAGCGCTGCAGGCGCGGCGACCGCTGGTGTACGAAAGCGAGCGCCCTGATGCGCCCATGGCTCTCAATCCGCTTACATATGTTTGCCGCCCCTTGCTTTTTCTGTTAGCTGCTGCGGGCTTGCTGGTGGCATGCCACTTTTTATTACAGTACATGCCGGATTAACGGTTTTACTTGTAGCGTAGAATATGCTAGATTCCCGGCATGAGCAATATGCCCGCCGGATATACTATGCGCCAGGCTGTCGCGGCTGATTTTGCCGCAGTCCGGTCCTTTTATGATGCGCTTATTGATGATTTGCTGCAGCGTCCACATCATCCTTTGTGGGCAAAGGATGGACACCCATCCGATGCTTATCTACAATCTGCCATCAATGGCGGCGAGTTGTATGTTGCCGAGTCTGCCGGGGAAGTGGTGGCTGCTGTAGTGGTGAACTCTGCCGCGAACGATGGGTATAACAGTGTGCCCTGGCGGGTGAATGCCGGCCCGGGTGAGTTTATTATTGTGCATGCATTCGGTGTATCTGTCCGGCACCAGGGAAGGGGCCTGGGGTCAGCGCTTATGCATGCCATTATTGATTCGGCGCGGGCTGCCGGGATAAAGGCGGTTCGTCTGGATCTTATTGAGCACAACCGCCCTACGGAAAAGGTGTATTTCAAACTCGGCTTTGTCAAATGCGCTGAAATCAAGCTCTATTACGAAGAGGTCGGCTGGCAGCTGTTCCATATGTTTGAGCTGGCTTTGTGAATGCAAAAAAGGCGCACCTGAATAGTCAGATGCGCCTTCATTGTCTCTCTCATTATCGCTCTTTACAGAGCAGGTTTTTTCGGGGTGGGCGCTGCGCTGTCGCCTTTGAAAGTCGTGTTCGGCAACCAGGTCTGGTTGCGTCCGAGGAAGGCAATCTTGCCTCGCACGATGAGCTTTTCGCCATCGCGCCACATTTCGCAGCCGTATACCTTGCCCTTGGTCGGGTCAAGAATTTCGCCACCACTGTAGGAGTCACCGTCTTTTTCCAGATCCCAGATGATGGTGAGACCTTTCACGGCCGGACTACCCTTAATCTTTGCTTTGGCTCCGGGATTCTGCAGAAGCTCGACCACGCGGCCATAAATCTTTCCTTTGTACTCAAATACTTGTACCACGCTCTTGGCTTCGCCAGTTTCGTCGTCGATGGTGGTCCAGTAGCCAGTTACGTTTGCGGTTGCCTGGGCTGCAAGTGCGCACAGACTCATCACGGCTGTCAGTAACAGTTTCTTCATAATTCCTTTTTCTATTGGTGTGTGTGTTTGGTGATACGACCACGCTGAAAGCAAATGCTAGAGTATGGTCTAAGAGAGATATTATATAAAATCTAGAGTGTAGTCAAGCTTTAAAATTCAAAAAGGATGCATAAGCGTACAACCATACGATAATTATTTTTAACTTGAATTGTTGGGTAAAAGTGGTAGCATGAAACGAGTAGATTTTGTCTACAATTTAAACTTATACCGATTCATTATGAAACTTCGTTTGCCTAAACTTCTCATGTCAGCCCTTATGGCTGCATTTTGTAGTGCAACTTTCAGTGCGGCTCAGAATATTTATGAGCTGGATCCTGGGGATAATTTAACTCAGCCTGTTTTTGGCATATCCTCACCAGGTGATTATATTTATTCGTATTTTGGCGATGGTTATTCTATATCAACATTGAATGGTGATGTGATTCTGAACGGCCGCGGTGCTTTTGGGAGCGGAGAGCAGTATTTTCCGCTGGATGCTATGTATTCGGGGGGATTTATGCCTGCCGTGATTTTTGAGACCTCTGAATATTATTCTAAGGATTCAAACTATGGAATTACGCAACTCCACATTACTGGCTCTCTGACGATTCAATCCGAGACCGCGATTGTGTTCAGTCATTCCGCTACAGGCGATTATAATCCGAGTACTGGCTGGGATACATGGCATTCGGAGTATCAGCTGCCGAACACCTCCAATTATATCATCCGTTGCGGAAGCGTAGATGAGAATTCACTCTCACTGCTGAAACCTTATCTGATGCGCTGCGATTACGCGGATAATTATGAAACGAAAGAATATAGCGGGGGAATGTGGGGCAAATCCCTGGATGGTTATGGCTTCTACGCTAAGGCCGGCACGAGTGGAACAGTAGAAATTTATCTGGAAAAGGAGGGTGGAGCAGTAGAGCCGGAAACGCCGCCTGTCACAACCAGTACCGTTACTATCAATACCTCTGTGCCAACTGAGAGTGATATTGTGGGTACGGAGGTATATCAGTGGTCAGATTGCAATTTGCTGCTTAATGGTTCATGGTTACCAGAGATTGCCGAAGAATACTATGGTGATAAAGAGCTTTATCCCTTGATCTGGAGCGGTGATGGAAATTACACCATGACGGGTTCAGGTACTATCGGCAACGGCAATGATTGGGTAGAACTTTCTGTTGAAGGCAGCGGTGTTTTCACGATTGAGTCAGATATTGCATTTGCTTATTCAGAAATCACAGTTGGTTTGATGGGGTACAATACCTCTGGACCTGCTACTACCCTTATCATGAAGGGTACTATGGAAGATTGTGAGTTATATGTGGCTCATGGCTTGCTGGATTTGACTAACGCTCGTTTTATCGGGCAGAAGAATTCGGTAGATCTGGGAGTTGGCACTACCTTGCGGGCGGAAAATTTCACAATTTCCCCAAATACTTCTTTGTATGTGTATTCTGGTGGTTCCTCGAATCTGGATGGTAATCTCATTATCAACAGCACAATTGGTAATTTTAAGTTGAATGGTACCGAGCAGAAGTTCTACTGGGATGATGGACCCCGAGTTGGTACAGTAACATTTTATTCAGATGTGGAGCCTTATGGCCGCCTGGATATCACAGGAAACCTGATAGTTAAATCACAGTCATTGATTTTGTTCGAAAATCACAATCTTCAACATAATGAAAGTACAGATACAATCTATTCCGAATATCTGCAACCGGCGGAGGATTTGGTTTGTTTCACCTGTTCTGGGGTTACAAAGGATTCACTGAATCTGCTGGTGCCGGTAAGCGTGAGAAATGAGGACAGTGAAGTGTATGATGATGACGAGCTGATTGCCGGGGAAGATGTATATTTTTATAAGCAGCTGACCGAGAGAAAATTCTATGCCAAAGCAGGGGAAAACGGTGTTGTCGAAATCTGTCTTGGAAATCTGGATGCAGAATCTGAGCCTTCGATACCCGGTAATCCTCCTGTGTCACCGGAGTTGCCAGACCCGCCGGAACAGCCGACTCTTCCACCGACTTCGATTGTCGTAGGAGGGGGCGCTACAATTGAGCTCGGTAAGACCGAGGAAACGACACCATCCACCTCCATGCCTGTTTATATACAAGGTGGTGTTGCTGATGCCAGCCAACTGGCAGATGAATTGCTGAACAACATTGTGATTAAGGGTACTAATGGTACCTTGATTACCGTCGCAGACCAGAAGATGAATATAACAGCTGGTGGCGAGATCGGGTTCAGTATCGTAGGTGTCGATGCCTCTGTTCCCGGTGCCGACCTGGAAATTGCCGTGGATAAGAATATCGAACTGAGCGGTAAGCAGTATAATACAGCCAGTGTGACCGTTTCCAAGGGGACCTTGAGTATCGATTCCGGTACATCCCTCGGGATGGGGGCAGATGATACAGAGGTGGTTGTGAAGGAAACGGCATCTCTGACTAACTTTGGTACCGTGAAGGGTGATGTGAGCATCGATAAGAATGCGACCATGCTGAATCAGGGGAAAGTACAAGGTGATATTGAGCTGCAGTCTGCTAAGTCGACATTGGTGAACAATGGGGCTGTAACCGGAGATATCATGGTTGGTAATGGAGCCTTGCTTTCCGGTTCCGGCAGTGCGGAGAACCTGGTGCTGAAAGCTGGCGCTGCTCTTAATGTAGGGAACAGCCCGGGCTGGCAGAAATATGATTCCGTGGCCATAGCCCGCGGTTCCTATCTGACCTTTACAGTGGATGGTACGACCCCTGCTTCTGCAACAAACATTGGTGAGGGTACTCATTCTGTGTTGCAGACCGACACCCTGACGATTGGTGATGGTTCAGATACGGTCAAGGTGACAGTGAATGTAACCATGGGGATTGTGGCTGCCGGCGATGCATCGATAACTGTGAAGCTGGTGGATGCCGGTGCCAGTAATGCCAAAGCTGATGATTTCACCATTTCGCTGAATGATAATGGCCTGCTGGAAGATGGAGCCGATGTGGTATGGGATACCGCTACACAGAGCCTGTCGCTTACAGGTTCAGTTAATAAGGGGGTCCTCTCTGCTCTCATGGACCGCAATTCCGCTAATGTGGCTAACTCAATGTGGGCATCTGCTAACGCCGTGCAGGAAATGGCACGTGTGGCTGAAGGCCAGTTCCTCATCGGCATGCCCGGGCAGACAACTTGCTGGGGTGCAGGTCTCGGCAGCTTCATGGAGGTTTCCGGAGATTCCGGTTTTACCTGTAATATGGGGGGCTATGCCGTGGGTATGCAGCATGCTGTTACGGAGAGTTTCCGCATAGGAGTGGCCTTGGGCCAGGTGTTCGGTAGCTTTAAGTCTGACGATGACCAGCTCAAGGTTGACCAGATGGCACTGATGCCGACTCTTACCGCTCAGTATGTGACACCTATGTCGCAGACTAGTAGCCTGAGTATCAGTGGCCATATTTCATACGGCGAGATTGAGAATGAAGCTGATACATACCAGCCTGGTACGGTCGGCAGGGCAGAGTGGGACGATGCTGTTTTCAATATCGGAGTCCGCACTTCCTGGAATAAGCAGTTGTCGGATAATACCACGGCAAGCTTCTTCACTGGCCTTACCTACCAGAGCGTGGAGCAGGATTCCTTCACGGAGAAATATACCGGTGGCGAGCGTGAGTACCGCAGTGGTTCCATGAGCAGCCTGAGCCTGCCCCTGGGTGTGACCTGGCGCGGGGTCTACGGTATGGGTGGTACGAACATTTTCGTGCCGGAGGTGACTGTGGCCTACATCAGGGATATTGTTCGTGATAACCCCGAGGTGAAGACCAGTGTATATGGTTTCAATCGTGTGGGCAAGGGCACGAATCTCGGCCGCGATGCCTTCATGCTGACCGCCGGCGCTAACTGGATGTTTGATTCCTCCTGGAGCGTGGGTGCCTTCTACTCATTGGAAGCCCGTAGCAGCCAGGTGAATCAGTCTGTGAACGCTTCCCTGCGTTACAGTTTCTGATAAGCTGCCTGCGTAGAATCAAAATGATGAAACCGCCGCCCGGTTTATCGGGCGGCGGTTTTAACTTATTGGATAAGAGTGTTTCGGCGTGGAACCTTCTCTTATTCTTCCGAATTCTGCGTTTCTCGTTTTTTGACAAGCTGGTGAACAAAGTAGAGCGGCAGCCCGAAGATGAGGATGAGGAGCAGGGGGATGAATAAAAAGAGATAGAGCCGGAGGTAGAGTATGCAGGTAGAGTCTTCGGCATCGGCCCCGAGTTTCCACCAATGGTAAGTGGCTGTGGGGTTCCACACGACAGGCGAGGTGGGGTCAAGGTGGAGCCATCCACGGCGAGCCATGGCAGCGGGGTAACCACGGTTGCTGGCGGTGATGTAGTATTCATCTGCAAGCGCAGGTTCACCCACGCTGTCGTAGTATTTGCCCAGCTCGTACGGGGCAAAGGGGCTTTCCAGCAGCGAGTCTGCGTATTGCAGCAATTTAAGACCCTCTGCGGCATCTGCCTCTATACCTTCTCCATAGAGGAGCATGGTACCCGCTTTGACTGCGGCATCTGCGTGCCCTTGCTGGGCCGCGGCCTGGTATGCGGCGAGAGCTTCTGCGGGTTTTCCCTGTTCCTGCAGCAGCCAGCCGTGGTGGTAGAGAGCCGCCGGTACCTGTGCGGCTACTGCCTGGGCGAGATATTTCCGCCCTTTGTCTTCATCTTTGGGAACACCCTTGGCTTTCAGGTATGCATCCGCCACAACATAGGCCATCTGTGCATCTTTGCCTGTATCAGCCAGAAGGGAAGCATAGGCAAGGGCTTTTTCTTCATTTGCGGCGCAGCCCTCTCCTTTGGTATAGATTTTGAAAAGCTGGTAGGCCGCTGGCATGCAGCCGGCGGTGGCAGCCTGTTCGAGTTTTGAGATGCCGGCGGATGCATTTCCGGGATTGCCCAGAGCTTTGAGCTCCATGAATCCCTGCCAGTAAAGGGCATCCCTATCACCTGCGGCTGCATGCTCGCTGTAGAGTTTGTATGCTTTGTTGTAGGCAGAGGCGGATGCCTCCGGGGTATTCCGCTTGCTGTACAACTCACCCAGAATGTATGCAGCAGCCGGTTCGTCTGCTGCGGAGAGGCGGTTGAACCATTCCACGCTGCGGGTTATATCAGCCGGTATGACTTCATCTCCGCTCATGAATAAGCGGCCAAGCATCCACATAGCTTTCTGGTCACCCGCATTTGCTTTTTCTGTCAGATTCAGGATGAGTTTATCAGCCCAGGCGGCAGCCTGGATACTGTGGCCTTTCAGCGCATAGCGAAGGTAGACCTGGCGTTGAGAGTATGCATCACCTTTTTCAGCTTCTGTTTTGAGTTGCTCCAGGCTGTGTTCCAGACGTTCATCGTCGCAGGATAGAGAACTGGCTCCGGCGTTGAGTAACAGGGGAAGGGCGAGAAAAAGGGTGGCAAGACTGGAATGTTTCATTCTGTTGTTTGACCGGCGTTTATGCGTGAATGTTGAATGAAAAACCGGTGCTGACGATGTTGATCAGCACCGGTGAAAAGCTGGATTTCGCAGTGCTGTTTTATTCACCGCGACGGTTCCCGCCGAAGTTCCGGTTGCCGCCATTGCGGTTGAAGGGCTTCCGGGAGCCAAAGGAGGGTTTGCGTTCGCCAAAGCTGCGGCGTTCGTTGTTGAAAGATTTGCGTTCGCCGAAGGACTTGCGTTCGCCGAAGGACTTACGGTCGCCGAAAGAACGACGCTCACCATCGAAAGAACGGCGCTCTCCGAAGGACTTGCGTTCACCGAAGGACTTACGGTCGCCGAAAGAACGACGCTCACCATCGAAAGAACGGCGTTCACCGAAGGACTTGCGGTCGCCGAAAGAACGACGCTCGCCATCGAAAGCACGGCGCTCACCAAAAGGTTTGCGCTCACCGAAGGAGCGGCGGTCGCCGAAGGATTTGCGCTCACCATCAAAAGAACGGCGCTCACCGAAGGACTTGCGTTCGCCAAAGGAACGGCGTTCGCCGAAACTGCGGTTGTCTTCACGGCGGTTGCGCGGAGCGCGACCGAAAGGTCTGCGGGAATCCTCGCGTTCGGGTTCGAAAGCTTCACCCTCGGTGAACTTGGTTGCGATGCCAAGAGCTTCTTCCTCCGTTTCAAAGTCAGCAGGATTGAAGACGTAGTTGTCATCATCTTCATCCTCAGTTTGTTTGTTGATTGCCGGGGTGGTGCGGGGCTTGAATACCTGCTTAGCTCCCACGAGCCCCTTGCGGCGGCGTGGATTGGTGCCGGCTTGTTCAATCTGCTCAGCAGTCATGAGCTGGCAGTGCCCTGGTTCGAGGTCGCCACCCCAGAGGGAACCGATGCGTACGCGGACGAGCTTTTTCACACGCAGTCCGAGACAGGCAAACATCTGGCGCACCTGGCGCTTCAGCCCCTGTTCCAGCACGACACAGGCGCGGCGGGCAGAGAGCCGGGAAACATACTTTGCTTTTGCCTGCCCCTCAGGAATGCGGACACCCTTGAGCAGCTGGATAAGAACGCTGCTGTCGAATGCCTGGTCCAGAGTGACCCAGTATTCCTTTTCGACTCCACCACTCGGGTGGGCCAGGCTCTGGCACATACTGCCGTTGTTGGTAAAGATGAGCAGGCCTTCACTGTCTGCATCGAGCCGACCAACATAATTGGCGTGGCGATATTTTGCCGGCAGCAGGTCATACACGGTGCCGATGGCACCCTGGGCATCGCGGCTGCATACATAACCACGCGGCTTGTTGAGCAGAATCACTACTTCTTCCTGCGGTACGGCACGGCGGCCGTCCACTTTCACAAAATCGCTGGGCATAACGCGAAGCCCGGGTGTGTCGACCGCTTTGCCGTTTACTTCAACACGGCCTTCGGCAATGAGCCGATCTGCTGCGCGGCGGCTTTCATAACCACACATGGCCAGAAATTTATTGAGTCGCACGCTTCCTTCCGGAGCTGCAGGATAGCCATTATCTTCAGACATAGTAGATTTCTCTAAACTTGAGGTGATAAAAGAAGCCCCGCGGTTGCCACAACCGGGGGCTCCAGAAAATGTGAATACCCTCTCGAGAGGGGCCATCAGGCTTCGAACTTGGTCTTGGGCAGGCCGATGGGGCTCTGGCCTTCCTTCCACTGACCGCGTTCCTTCATGAGCTTCACGCGCTCGAAACGCTTGAGAACAGAACGCTTGCCGCCAACGGTACCAGTAGCCTTGAGTGTGGAGTGCTTAGACATATTTGTGTGTTTGGTAAAGGTTAACTTCGCATCACTGCGAAAATGTGGTTGCCACTTATACCGTAGTTTCTTGCGAATTGCAAGCCAAAATTCAGATTTTTTTTCTTTTCTTACGTCAACAAGAGCTGCTGGTGCGCTTGATAGGTTGAAGACAGTACGTCACGCTGCAGAAATCTCTTGACGCAACCTCTTCAACGGAGTACCATAACCGCGTACATTGGTAATTCTTAACATACATAACTAGATTTAAGCTTATGAAGATGAACTACATCGTTACTGCATTGGTTGCAGGTTGCGCCCTGCTTACGACCTCATGCTCCACCATGGTGAACGGTAACAACATTTCCCCGAATAAAGTAGGGTATGGTGCTCGTGTTTTCCCTGCAACGGTGGTGGCTGCCAAGAATGTAAATATTGAAACGACGAGCTCTGCTAAGAATATGGGTACTGGTGTGGGTGCAGCTCTTGGTGCTGGCGCAGGTCAGTTGCTCGGCGGCGGTTCCGGTCGAATCGTGTCTACTGTAGGTTTTGGTGTGCTGGGGGCACTTGCCGGTCGTTCATTGACCGATTCTATGGGTGGTACTCAGGGACAGACGCTTACGGTGCAGATTGATGGTACTACCCAGTATTATTCAGTGACGCAGCCTGTTTATGAACAGTACGGCTACATCCCTGTGGGGGCGCACGGTTTGTATTACCACGGCACGAATGACAGTCGGTTTGAACCTGATGGTATGTAACATCCGTTGCTGATAGCTCTTTTATTCACACTGCCGCGCACTCCGGCGCGGCAGTGCTTTTTTGTCGTAAAAAGCAGCCCGCAATCTTATGATTGCGGGCTGCCGGTTTGCAACTGCTATTCTATGAAAGCCTCAGGCCGGAGTGTTTTCCTGCTCTTCAAGCAGGGCGTAGGCTTTTTCTTCATCGGGGTCGGGTCCGTGGTGCCCTTTCTCGATTCTGGCGCGGAAGAGCTTCATGATGAAGACAAAGGAGCAGGGAATGAAAAATACGCCCAGAGCTGTGGCAATACTCATACCGATAACAACCACGATACCGATGGAGTTGCGGGCCAGTGCACCCGAGCCCGCTGCAGTTACCAGCGGAACGCAGCCCAGGATGAAGGCGAAAGAGGTCATCAGAATCGGGCGCAGACGCATGCGCGCCGCAGAGACAGCCGCTTCGATGAGCCCTTGACCTCGTTCCATCTGCAGTACGGCGAACTCGACGATGAGGATGGCGTTCTTGGCCGCCAGACCCACCAGCATCACAAGGCCAATCTGGGCATACATGTTGAGGTCAAGCCCGGTCAACCACAAGCCGATGAATGCACCAAGCACGGCGATGGGTACGGTCAGGAAGATGGCGAGCGGCAGAGTCCATTTCTCATAAAGCGCAGCCATGATAAGGAAGGCAAACACAGCCGAGAGGGTGAAGATTGAGCCGAGACCGAGACCGTCCTGCACTTTCTTTTCCTGGAAGCTCATGTCCACATATTCCATGGCGAATTTGGTGGTGTCCATGGTGGAATTGAAGATTTCTTCAATTGCGGCCATTGCCTGGGCGGAGGAGTAACCTTCATTCGGCGTGACTGAAATCTTGGCTGCATTGTAGTTATTATTTCTCCAGACGAATTCTGTATCGGCGATATCCTTGATAGTGACCAGCGTGCTCAGTGGCACGGAGTCCCCCTTGGCATTGCTTACATAGAAATTGGCAATCTGTTCCGTGTTGGTGCGGCTTACGCCTGCAGCCTGCAGGTACACCTGCCACTGCTGACCGAACTGAGTGTAATAGTTTACGAAGCTGGAGCCATTGAAGCACTGCAGTAATTGATTGGCTGCGGCGTAGTCCACTCCCTGTGAGAGACATTTTTCTTTGTCGATGGCTATGCTTTTCTGCGGAACCTGTGGCAGCATCATGTCAGATGCTTTTGCAATGGCCGGATGAGCCATGAGTGCTTTTTCCAACTTTTGAGCCTGTTCATACAGAGCGGCCACACCCTGACCGTCCAGGTCTTCCAGTGCAAGAGCGATATCATTGCCCACGCCCACACCGGGAATGGCGGGCGGGCTTACCAGGAAGCTTACGCCGTCTACTCCGCACATGGCCAGCTTGGCCTGTACTCGCTTCTGCACATCATCTGCAGAGGGAATTTTCCCATTCTCCATGAGAGGGCGTTCAGCATAAGGCTTGAGACAGCAGAAGAAGGAGAGAGCGTTGGTGGTTTGAACACCGATAATCATGTTCATGCCGATAATGGAAACGGCAAAGTCGGTGGTCGGTTCTTCCATGAGTACTTTTTCCACTGGAACAACCTGCTCGGTGAGTCGCTGCAGGGAAACGCCGGGTTTCATGATGATACCACCGATGAGGAAACCCTGGTCTTCTGCCGGCAGGAAACCGCCGGGTACCCTGTTGGAGACCGGTATGATGCAGGCTGTGATACCGGCGAGCAGAGCCATAGCAATAGTCAGGTGCCGGCAAAGCCAGCCGCAGGCCGCTGCAAATTTATCGGATACGGCATCATATACAGCGTTGAATGCATTGTAGAGCGGCGTAAGCAGCGAGCGGTGCTCTTTCTTGGGTTTCAGCATGATAGCGGACAATGCAGGCGATAAGGTGAGCGCATTGAAGGCTGAAATCAGCATGGAAACGGCAATGGTTACAGCGAATTGCTGGAACAGTGTGCCGGTGATGCCGGGCAGCAGGGCTGTGGGCAGGAATACTGCGGCCAGTACAAGAGCAATAGCCACTACCGGTCCACTTACTTCTTTCATGGCAGCGAAGGTAGCCTGGCGCGGGGTCATGCCGTTTTCCATGTGGGCTTCTACTGCCTCCACCACCACGATAGCGTCGTCCACCACCAGGCCGATAGCCAGCACCATGCCAAGAAGACAGATGGTGTTGAGCGAGAAGCCCAGCATGGGGAAGAAAATGAAAGTCGTGACCAGTGACACCGGTACAGCGATGAGCGGAATGAGCGTGGCGCGCCAGCCTTGCAGGAACACAAATACCACCAGCGCTACGAGCACCATGGCTTCAAACAGTGTGTGGATGATTTCTGAAATTGAGTCACGCACGGTTGAGGTACTGTCCAGCGCGACAAAGCCGCGCATACCTTCCGGCATGACTTTTTCTTTCTCAGCCATGAGCTTTTTGACATTGTTCACCGTTTCAATGGCATTGGAGCCAGCTGCCTGATATACGGCCATGACGGTGCCAGGGCGGCCGTTGATGCGGCTGGCCATGGAATAACTCTGTGCACCCAGCTCAATCTGGGCGATGTCTTTCAGGAACACAGCCTCTGTACCTTGCTGGCGTACAATGATGGAACCGAACTCATCGATGGAGGTCATGCGTCCCTGGTTGCGGATGGTGTAGGTGAATTCCTGACCATCGGGCATGGGTTCAGCACCTACTGAACCACCGGGGTTAATGGCGTTCTGCTGGGATACAGCCTTCTGCACTTCACCTACAGTAATGCCTTTCTGGGCCATTTTATCGGTGTCCAGCCAGATTCGTACAGCGAAGCGGGCGCCGAATACTTGAACGTCGCCTACTCCTTCCACTCGTTTCAATGGGTCTACCAGATTCAGGAAGGCATAGCCCGCAAGACTGATGGGTTCGAAGAAGCCTTCCGGAGAGTCCAGTGCGTAGAGCATGAGCGGAAGTCCGGATGACTGCTTGATGGTGATACCCATCTGGGAAACCATGCTGGGCAGCTGGCTGGTGGCCTGGCTGTAGCGCATGTAGGTATTCTGCTGGTCCGTGTTCGGGTTGGAACCAGCTTCAAAAATCACATTGATACTGCAGGCGCCGTTGTTGGAAGAAGTGGAGTTCATGTAATCCATCTTCTCCACGCCGGAGAGCTGTAATTCGATGGGGGTTGCCACAGACTCTGCCACCTCGGTTGCATTGGCACCGGGATAGGCGGCACTCATCTGAATTGTGACGGGCGTGATATCCGGGTACTGTGAAATAGGCAGGGCTACCATGCTGATAATACCCAGCAAGGTGGTTACCACCGCAATTACGCCGGCTATGATAGGATGCTTGATAAAGAACGGAGACATATTCTGGTGTGGTTGGGTGGTTTACTCGTACTGTGTTTCTACCTTGACGGGTTCGGCAGTGATGGAGGGGGTCACCGTTTTGGTGGGCACATAGATGAAAGGCACGGGGGTTAGTTTGTTGACCGGGGCTTTTGCTGCCTCATTGGCCGCATAGGCCTGGGCTGCCATCATTGAACCTTCCACGATGACGGATACATCTGTTGCATCCTTGAATCCCATTCCCTTGACAACAAGATCCATGAGAGACTTGCAGCCTTGGGACAAGGCAATGAGGTCAAGTTCATCCTTGGCGTTGGCCGCGCGCAGGACCAGCTCACGATAGTCCTTGGCTACCAGACGGCGGAGCAGCAGTTCCTCCCAGTTGTTTACTCCAGCCTTAGCTGGGGCATCATCCGGCGCGGCTCCGCCATTGACTTTTTCGTAAATCGCCCGGAAATCGGCAGCGCCGCTGTTCTTGAGGTACAGGTCGGCCCAGGATTGTACCTTGGCTCCGCCCAGAACCATGGCTTCAAGATTCGGTGCCTGTGCCTTGGCCAGCATCATGCCGGTTATCATGCTGCGGTCGGGTTCCACAACTTGCATGGGCTGCAGATATTCTTTCCCCTCACCGTTGTCCAGCTTCAAGTTAATCATCGGCCCTTTGGTGATGGGCAGCATAGCCGGTGTGTTATCTGGCTTGAGCAGTACAAGCATATCCATGCCTTTGGCATTGAGCGGAGCTCGTGCCGGCACAAGGCAGGCGTTGGGTATTGGTTTGAGCTTGGCCTGTACCGTGACGGCCATGCCGCTGCGGAGTAACCCGTGTTCGTTGTCCACATGACCGATGACATCCAGCGTGCCGGTGCTGGTATTCAGTGTGTTATTGGCGGTGATGATGTGACCTTTCTTCGGGTATGGCTGGTTGTCATCCAGAATGATATCGAATTCAGCCTGGCTGGCTACGCTGGGGTCTGCCTGCCGGACTCGATAATTTGCGAAGCCCTGAATGGCACCACGGCCGCTCATGCCGAAATCAACACGCATGGGGTTGACGGAGGAAAGAGTGACGAGCGGTGTGGCATCACTGGGGCTGACCAGTGCACCCACTGATACCTTGTGGATGCCGATTCGTCCGTCAAACGGCGCGGTGATGGTGGTGTACCCCAGGTTGATTTCGGCTTGATTCACAGCTGCCTTCATCTGGGCTATGGTAGCTTCTGCTTTGCGCACAGCTGCTTGATTCGTCAGTACCTGGGTTTCGGTGTCTGTCAGAATCTTGTCAGAGATAGCCCCCGGGGTAGAAGCCACGAGCTTGCGATAGCGCTCCAGTGTGGTCTTATTCATTGTAAGCTGGGCTTCAGCTTGTTCTTTATTTGCCTGAGCTGCTACCAGATTAGCCCTGGCTTCCTTGAGTTCTGCCTCGTAAGGCGCGGGATCAATGGTGAAAAGAATATCTCCTTTCTTGACCAGCGTTCCGTCTTCAAAATGCTGATTGAGGATGAACCCGCTCACTTGCGCGCGGATGTCTGTCTCATCTACACCACGCAGAGAGCCGTACCAGATGCCGGTTTCTGCAACTTCCTGCTGAAGCATTTTGCTTATCTTTACCGGGAATGGCGGCAGAGTGGGTTCAACTTCGGCGGCTGGGGCGGTATTGGTGTTTTCGGCCTGCTTTTCTGCCGCCGCTGCTGCCGGGTTAAATGCCGGCTTGAAAGTGAAGGGTTCCGTTGTAATCGTGGTGGGGCTTGCGCCCTGGGGCAGACGGCTGTTCTCGGCTGAGATTGTCACGGCGCGGACGGCATTTTCCGGGTCCGTCACCACCGGTGCATCTGCCGGATTATCATAGCCCAGTTCCTTGAGTTTGTCGGCAATGCGAATCTGACCATAATCCTTCACAGATACCAGGGTCTGTGTTGAGTGGTACCCATTGGCTTCTTCAATATAAAGCGGGTACTTACCACCCACATTCACCGGTATCATGTGCGGTACCTTGTTTTTATCCACCACTATGATGAAGGTGTTGAGCAGAACGGTGCGGATAGCTGCCTCCGGAACCAGAAAGGCCATGCCTGATTCCAGCGGTACTTTTACACGCACCGGCATGCCGCCGCGCAGCACTCCGTCAGGGTTCGGGATTATCCCTTCAATATTGGCCAGTCCTGTAGAAGTCAGCACACTGTCCATGGCTATCATGGTGCCTTTCTGGGGTAATTCTGAGCCATCCTCCATGAGCAGGTGGAAGCTGGGCGGCTTAGGTGCATCTTCTGCATCTGTACTGACCATGCCGTATTTCCTGAATGTCTTGAGCAGGTGATCGCCGTTGATGGAGAAATCCACTCGAATCGGGTCGATGGAAATGATGTTGGCAAGGTTTGTGGCCGGGCTTACCAGGTCGCCGATGGAAACGTTCGCAGTGCCGACAATGCCATCGTATGGCGCACGGATGATGGTGTAATCCAGATTAATCTGCGCTTTGCTGACCGCGGCTTGAAGCTGGCCTATCTGGGCTTTAGCGGCTTCTACCTGGGCTTTGGCCGCCCGGAAGGTCTGCTGAGCGTCTGTCAGGTCTTTTTCGGATACTGAACCGGATTGTACCAGTTTGCTGTATCTCTTCACATCGAGCTCTGCCTGGGATGCAGTGGCTTGGGCGGAGGCCAGAGATGCTTCCGCAGCCTGCAGATTGGCTTGTGCGCTTTGCAGTGCGGCTTCAAAGAGTTTGGAGTCGATACGGAAAAGCACATCACCTGCCTTTACCCGGGTTCCATTCTTGTATTCCTGAGAAATGAGGAAACCAGTGATTCGGGGGTGAATATCGGTATCCTGCACGCCGCGCAGATACCCGAACCACTCACCGTAGTCGGTTACTTCCTGGTGTCGTATGTTAAATACCTTGATGGCGGGAGATGCTTCCTGTGCCGTTGTCTGGGGAGTCTCGCCGGTTTTGTTGCAGCCTGGGAGAAGTCCAAGGGTGCAGCTGCCGAGGGCGATAGCCAGAATCGAGTTTCGAGTCATGTTGTGAGGTCGATTGGGTAAAGGTTTCAGGTGCAGGAACGAATGAGCATGAAGATGTCGATAAGCGAGAAGATAATGATACCCATGCCGATATTGCTTTCTTCCTGTGCTTGTTTTTTCGGCTGGGATTTGAAGTGCGGTGCTTGTTTTGTGCTGGGGGGAGGAGCGCTTCTGGTAAGTGGCTGGGCAGGTGAGGGAGCCGGGGGCGCCGCCGGCCGGATTGCTTTCACGGGCTCTTCTGGGGCACGCTCCGGTATGGCAGCCTTATGCTCTTCCGCAAAGTTCCGGACCCGCTCCTCCTGTTCCTGAATCATCAGGTGAAGTTTGCGAACCAACTCTGCCGACATGTTTTCCAGCGCCAGCCGCTGAGTTTCTGTATCCGGGTTCTGTTCGCCTTGTTCCATTGCAGAATCAATTCGCTGAGGTTTCCGTGGGAGAATCCTGTGATTGTTCACTCTGGTTGCGCATGGCGTTGAGAACAGCGCTTACCAATTTCTGGCGGTCGCTTCTGGCTGCAGCTGTCAGTTGAAGAAAGTCAGCCAGGTGAAAGTTGCCGTGTGTACGCAGAAATTCGCGGTCTTTTTCGTCTCCGTACATGATATCGGGTGAAAGAATCCCGTATAATTTGGCCTCTGCCTTGCGAATGATGCGCGGCAGATAGGGGATTTCCTGGAATTCTTCAGTTTCTGCAGGCAAATCGGAGGCTTTTATTAATTTGGGGTTTCCGGAAATGCCGCGCATGGCATTCAGGAAATAATGGCGGCGGACAGCAGCTATGAGCAGGGTTGTGCTGGGGCTGGGGGCTCCTTTGAGTGCGTATTCACGGATATAACCGTACATTTCCCCGGGACGGTACCCGATGGATTTCAGGAAATCCTGCTCCTCCTGAAGGTAAAAATACTCTACAGGTGTCTGGGGGTTAACGTGATAGCGTTCCACTGCCTCTCTGAACAGGGCCATAAAGCGGTCATTCCATTCCATAAGTGACATTATAAATATTTGAATTGCTCAAGGCAAGAGGAAAAAATGACCGTACGCTATATAACATGAAATCGTTATCGCGTATTCAGCGCTCTCGCCATAACAGCCGGATGATGCAGTATACGAGAGCGGCAGCAGCTGTGCAGGTTACAAGACAGCCGAGCAGTAGTTCCAGACAGAGCAGCCAGAGGTTTATCTGCCCCAGAACATCGATTACGGCGTTGAAACCATGTGTGGCCATGGCAGCTGCCGTACGGATAAGTTCCATATCTACCCCGCTGCCGATATTGATGCTGCTGAGGACCGCTGCACCAACCCACCATTGCAGTGGCCAGAGTATCACCTGGTATCCCGGTATGGAAATCCAGCAGGTAAGGACTGACATTGGAACGTTGCCCCGCATCCCCGCACTGCTCAGGACGGCAAAGATGGTCTGCATCGGCACCGGGGCCAGCGCCCAGAAGACGCCCCAGGCGGAACCTGTGGCAACCCCGCGTGATTCCCAGAGCCATAGTTCGGGGCGGAATAATTGTTCCGGCAGGAGAATTCTCCATAAACGGCTCCGGCTGCGCTTTTCGCGCAGGTAGGTATCAACTTTTGTTACCAGACCATTGTAGCTGAACTTCATGAGCCGTACAGGGTTTCCACCAGTTCTACGGTGCGGCGGGTTGCTCCGGAATGCACGCTCAGGGCGTTGTAGGCCCGTTCTACTCTTGCTGCAATTTCCGGGCTGTTACTGAGAGCTGTCTGAATTTCCCGGCTCAGTTTGTCGGCTTCACAGCAGATGATGCCTTGTTCTGACTGGAGCAGGGCAATTAAATCTGCAAAATTGGTCATATCCGGGCCTGTGATGACCGGCTTGCGCGCTGCTATGGCTTCGACGGGATTCTGGCCTCCTTTTGCCAGGAAGCTCTTACCGATGACGACGGCATCTGCCATGGCGGTCCAGTCTCTCAGCTCTCCGGTGGTATCTGCGATATAGCAGATGTTTTCAGGCGCGTTTTCCGGTATTTCTCCAGTGGTGCGCAGCAGCGGGGTGAATCCGGCCTGCTGCAGATCTGTCACAACCTGGGCGCGCCGCTCAGCGTGGCGTGGTACAATCAGCGGGAAAGCTCCTGCCTGCCGGATGGCTGTGGCAATAAGGGCTTCCTCTCCTGCGTGGGTGCTGGCCGCCAGTACTACCGGGCGGTTGTGCCGCAGGGTGTCCAGTATGCGGCGGAAATCTTCCCGCAGGTTCTGGGGGGCATCTCCCATGACATCGAATTTGATGCTTCCCGGAGCTGTGATGATTTCCGGATTGACCCCGATACGTGCAAAACGCTTTTTGTCGTTTTCATTCTGAGCGCCCAGCGCTGTCAGTCGTTCAAAGAGCAGGCGGGTGATGCCGCGTACCTTGGCGTAGCGGCCTTCACTACGGGGGGAGAGGCGGGCATTCACCATTACCATGGGGATTTTCCGGCGGTGGCAGGTTTCTGCAAAGTTCGGCCAGAGTTCGGCTTCAATCAGTACGACTGCTTTCGGCTCAAAGCGCTTGAGGCAGCGCCCGGGCAGCCCCGGTACATCCAGTGGTGAATACAGCGGGCGCACATTCGGCAGAGCTGCATCTCTGGCTACCTGGTGGCCAGTGGCTGTGCTGGTGGAGAGAATGACCGGTTCGCTGTGGCTTTTGCTCCATTCGCGGATGAATTTGAGCGCAATGAATACCTCCCCCACACTCACGGCGTGTACATACAGCCCGCCTTTAGGTTCTTCACCGGCGGGTTTTCGGTAAAACCCGAAACGTTCGGATAAACCGGTGCCGAAACCGCCGCGCTTTTTCATCTTGATGAGATAGCCCGGAATCGAGATAATCAGAAAGACTGGCAGCAGCAGGTTATAGAGCAGGAGAAAGATAAATCGTTTCATTCGCTTTCAGATTGGTAGAAAAGAATTACATTTTTGCCATAGTGGCGGGTGCTGACGAGTTTCCAGCCGGGAAACTCGCGGCTGTGGGAATCGCCGACTCCGTAACCCTCCTGGGCTTCTGCAATAAAATATCCCCCATCGGCAAGTAGTTCGTGCAGTCGGTCTGTCATCAGTTCTGCTATCATATCGCGGTCGCCTATGGCTTTGGCATAGGGTGGGTCTGCGAAAATGTAGTCATAGCGTCCCGTGTCGCGTTGCACGAATTGCAGGCAGTCGCTTTGCACAACGCTTCCTCCCTGCAGACGTGAGCGTTCCAGATTTTGTCTGGCCATGGTGCAGGAGGGGCGGGCGGCATCCACCATGCGGACACTGGCGGCTCCCCGGCTCAATGCTTCAATACCCACAGAGCCTGACCCGCAGAATAAATCCAGTACCCGGGCTCCCTGTATTGTGGGCCCAAGTATATTGAACAGAGCCTCGCGAACCCGGTCCTGGGTCGGGCGGACTTCTCCCCGGGGTATGCGTATGGGAAGACCTTTGGCTGCTCCTGCAATGATTCGCATGTGTCGGTTAAGATAAAAACGGGAGCCTGTGGCGTGTTGTGACCAGGCTCCCGTCGGGTTGAAATCTGGGGTGATTTACTTCTGCCCCGGGCGGGTTGCGTTTGCGCTGGCAGTAGTAATCGGGAACACAATGACGTATCCGTGATTGGCAATTACAGAGCCGCTGATGGCGGAGCGTTCAATCAGGCTGTAGTACAGGAACACGGCCTTGCCGTCTGTGGCTTTGGTCAGACGAACTTTTTCTGTCAGCTGGGAGAGGGAGTCTTTCTTCTCCAGTGTCCATTCGTTGCCGGTCTGGGCACCGTATTCATTCTTTTCGTCTGCTGTATAAGGTGTGCCGGCAAGCTCGCCGTTATTGGAAACCCATACATTCTTGCCTCCATTGTAGCGCAGGGAACCGATGGTGAGGGGCATGGTGGCACCGTTGGACATGCGAGTAGCTGAAATGACGCTGTAGGTGTTGTTGCCGTCGTCTTTCAGGCCTACGCGAACATCTGCCAGAAGCGCAAGTTTGGTCTTTTTCCAGGCTTCTGTGTATTTTTCGTATTCGGCTTTATCCGGCCACAAGTCGGCGTCGTAATCCATCAGCCGGTCTGCAGCACTTTTGGCGTTGATGGCTTCCTGCTTTTCTTTCGGCAGTTTGGCGAAGCGTTCTATTGCTGCGCGGTGCAGCTCGATGAATGAGGCATCGCGCACTGGGCGTACAACTGAGCCCTGGGCTGTGGCGCCGTTGCAGGGAAGGTATCCGGCGATGGCTTCAGGGGCGGCTTCAGCATATCCTGCGCAGCAGATTGCGGCAGGTGCTGCCAGCATGGCAAAAATGGCGTTTGTCAGCTTCATATCTGTTGCTGCCTAATTTATCACCCTTTTTTTTGCTTGGCAAGCATGAAATTCGGTGGTATTGTCATGCTGACATGAGAACTTCTCGATGCCTTCTTTCTGTTGTACTTTCTGCTGCGGCCTTCTTTCTGGAATCCTGCCAGACAGCCACACCCGCAAGCCGAATCAGTCAGAATCCGATTATGTTTCAGCAACTTACCCCGGAGCAGCAGCTCATGGTGCAGCAGGGGCGTATCTGTGTAGGTATGACGAAAGATGCTGTGTTTCTTGCCTGGGGAAATCCGAATACTCCCCCTGTCACCGGGCAGCAGGATGGAAAGACGTATGAAAAATGGGTTTACAATGTTTACCAGCCTGTGACGGTGAATACCATCAGCATCGGCGGGGGCTGGTGCCATGGCCCGTGGTATTGCGGCAGTGGCATGGGTGCCTCTACGGCCATGGTTCCTGCAGAGGCTGCCTGGGTCATATTCCAGAATAATCTGGTCACGTCCTGGGAACGGCGGCAATAAATCTCTTACTTAAATATAGTCAGATATGGAAATCTACACACTTACAACTGCTGAGCTGACTGTGCGCATCACCGATTTCGGCGCTCGTGTGCTCAGTTTCGAATATCAGGGAATTGATTGCCTTTACGGACCTAAATCACTTGATGAGCTTCCGGCTGATACCTGTTACTGCGGCAGTATCTGCGGTCGCGTTGCCAATCGAATTGCCGGGGGCTCCTTCGTGCTCGATGGTAAGCAATATGATCTGGCCGTCAATAATGGCCCGAATCATCTGCACGGTGGGTTGAAAGGCTTTTCCGATATTCCCTGGTGCGTGGAGGAAGCAACGGAAACCCGCCTGGTGTTGAGCCTGGTTTCTCCGGATGGTGATGAGAATTACCCTGGCACGGTGACGGTGCGCGCTATTTACACGGTGGAAGGGCGTCGGCTGACTCTTACCATGGAGGGCAGCACAGATGCGCCCACGCTGTTGAATCTGACCAATCATGCCTATTGGAATCTGAATGCCACCGGCACTATTGATACGCACTGCCTGCAGGTGAATGCCTCGGCTTACACCCCCATGGTGGCTAATATCCCCACGGGTTATATTGCCCCGGTGGAGGGAACTCTTTACGATCTGCGTCGCCCCGCCTGTCTTGGTGAGCGCAACGCTGCAGATGCTATTTCAGTCGGTTACGATGATAACTATGTGTTGCCTGCTACTCCTGGGATGAAGCTGGCTGCAGTGCTGACCAATGGGCGCCGCACGCTGCGTGTGCTTACAGATGCTCCCGGGTTGCAGGTATACACTGGCGATTATCTTCCGCTGAAACGCGGTGGGGTAGCGCTGGAGGCTCAGAATTTCCCGGATTCTCCTCATAATCCGCATTTCCCCAGTATTGAACTGCGCCCCGGCGAAACATACGCCCGGACCATTGCCTGGGAAATTGATTAAGGCAGGGGAGCTGCTCCTTTTCTGGTTTCTGAGAACCGCCCGTTGTTACGGGCGGTTCTTCGTGTTGCGCCGGGAGAAAGTCTTGTCGTTTTGTTCCAGGGGAGGACGTTATTCCCGGAAACGGCGGTCGGCATGGGTGCCGGTTTTACCCTCTTCTCGCTCTAAGGCGCGCTGTTTCCACAGGGGAATGTGCGATTTACGGGCTTTCCGGCGTTTGCGGGCTGCCACGCGTTCGCGGTGGCGTTCCTGTTCTTCTGCGATTTTGCGTGCTTTTGCCTGTTCGTTCTGGGCGTTTTCAAGCCGTTTCCGGATGCGGGCGGAGTGCTCGTTTCCTGCCGGGGTGATGGTCCATGGGCCGGCTCCGCCGGATTCGGTGATGGGCAGGCAGAGCATCTGCGGGTCGATGAAGCGCATCTGTCGGTAGAGCAAATCGCGGATGGTGGAAAGGAGCGCCTTGGGCGGGAAGAGTCCTGTGTTGCCCAGTTCAATCGTGAAGGCCAGGCGTATATGCTTAGCCTGCAGGCTCATGCGGGCTATTTCACGCAGAGAGATACCTTCCTCCGGTTCCTCCTCCGGGGCACACAGGGCTGCCGTGCGTAGTAGAAAGAGGCAGTCTCGCACCTTTCGGCAGAGTTTTTCCACGAGTTCGCGCACCTTGGGGCGCGCGTTGAATCGGTAATCCTTCACTTCTATAAGCCACAGCTCTTTCCTGCCCGGGTGGTAAAGCACGAAATCCATCTCCTTGCAGCTATTGCAGAAGTTCTGGGCGTGGTGAGAGTAAAAGGGGGAGCATTCAAAGCGGCATACATAGTAGCCTGCTTCAAAATTGAAGCGGTGCATGCCTTCTACACAGCTGGTACCTGCCTGGAACACGTGCTCAGATTTCTTCGTTCAGTTGGGGCATGAGACTCAGGTAACGGTCTGCCTGTTCCTGTTCGGCTTCCAGACTGTCCAGCTGGGCCAGCTTATCCAGTTCATCTGCTTCGCTCACGCGGCGACCTTCTACCCGGCCTGCCTGCAGACCGAAAAAACGGCGGCTCACGCTCCGGTTCTGGAGCTCTGAAAGCTGGATAACCAGCTCGCGAAGAAGAAAAAGACTGTGTGTGGTCAGCAACAGCTGGATGCCGGCGCGGCACAGCGTCATCATCAGATTGACCAGCAAGGGCAGGTGGGCTGCGTTCAGATTCATTTCGGGTTCATCCCAGAACAGGGCGGTACCTGTGCGAACTGTGCCATTATTTATCAGGAGCCCCAGGGTGCCGATTCGCTTGAATCCTTCTGCTATCAGATTCAGCTCCAGTGCTTCCTGTCCGGGGCGCTGCAGATAGAATCGACCGTTGCTGCGCTGGAGCTTGCCGCCCAGCAGTTGCTCTATTTGCTTTACTACATAGCGCAGGGCCTGGGGCAGGGGGGCGCTGGGTTCTGTTTCCAGGGCCCGGCAAAGTTCCCAGCTGGCGGAATCCAGCAGTTCCGGGTACCGCTTGCCGGCTTGCATGTAACAGGGGTAGATGGAGAGTACCTCGCGCGGTGAGAGAAATACCGCATTGCTGCCCAGGTAGCGTTCCGGCATGGTGCTGATGCGTAAGCCTTCTTCTTCGCAATGTGCTTTGAAACTGAACGCCACATCTGCTGTGCCGGTGGGAACTTTCTCTCCTTCCAGTGATGCTTTGACCTTCGCCTGTACGTCTTTCCCCCCGCTGCGTGAGGTGAGACTGGTCAGATCATGTGTGCCGAAAACTCTCAGCAAATCCTGGCGCAGGCGTTTTTCTTCTGCCCATACTTCCGGTAAATCCCGCCGGCTTCCTCCGCATCCCCATTTGCTGATGGCGTAGCAAAGTTTCATGAGATGGCTTTTGCCTGAGTCATTGCCACCTACTATTATATTGATGCCGGGGACAAAATGGAACGACTCCGCCCGTTGAAACACTGTCATTCCTTCCACCGTCAGTTTGCGTATCATATTGCCCGCATTCTACCATATATCATATTCGGGTGCAAGCTCGTAATTTGGACTTGCCCGGCTCATGTCGTTTGTGCTAGAGTGTCGAATATGAAGAATTTATCCTGCTTGTCTGTTCTCGCGCTTCTGCTGGTTTCCTGTGTCGGTACCAAGGAATTCACAGTCAATACGTATCCAGAAGGCGCGGATATCACAATCAATGGTGAATTCATCGGTAAGAGCCCTGTCACGACTGAAATCAAACAGGATAAGACTCTTGGTATCGTGGCGCGTAAGGAGGGCTATCAGATTGCCAGTGAGACTATCGCTCCGGCTACCAGCAGGTTCCTTTCTTTTATCTGGACGGAGAGTGACCCTAAGTCGAAGTTCATTAAGGAGGATTCCATTGATATCACTCTCGATAAAGTCCTTACACCTGCTTCGTATGTTCCCAGCGTCATGCCTTCCTATACTGGTGGTGGCGGTTCAACGACACCAAGCCTGCCTGAGCCTCCCGCTCTTCGTCCCATGACGGAGCTGGATTAATCAGGTTTTCTTGCCTGGCTGGCGTGAAATTGTGTGGGGGTGTACACTCGGGGTAAGGTGCCTGTGGAGGCTCGTATCTGTTCCCGGTGCCTGTTTCCGGTGTTGCTGCTGTCACTTGGTGTCATATCTGCTGCATGCTGGTCACAGTGGGGGGGGGCTGTTCTTGTATTTGTCTGGATATAAAACCTTTATCTGTTTATGCGGCTTCATAAAAGTCTTCCATTAACATGTTACGGAAAGACAGATGAAGACGAGGTTCAATCCCAAAATTACCCAAAGTTGTAATTTTGAGTGAATTTGTGCTTGCAAAAAGAAAGAAAGGGTGTAGAATCAGCGCCGACAAATTGCCACCACCTGGTGGCGAGAACTAAACACGATTAATAATAACACACCACTATGGCTCGTCTTTTCGGTATCGAAATTCCCAACGAGAAGCGCGTTGAGGCCTCCCTGTGCTACATTTACGGCATCGGGCCCTCCACGGCTAAGAAGGTGCTGGAGCAGGCCGGTATTTCCCCGGACCTTCGCACTGGCACGCTCTCTGACGCTCAGCTGACCAAGATTGTACAGGCTATCACCAGCAACAACATCCTCATCGAGGGTGACTTGCGTCGTGAGAAGCAGCTGGCTCTCAAGCGTCTGACCAGCATTAACTGTTTGCGCGGCATCCGCCACCGCAAGGGTCTCCCCGTTCGCGGTCAGCGTACCCGCACCAATGCCCGCACCCGTAAGGGCCGCAAGAAGACTGTGGGCGCCAAGAAGTAATTAACCCTTTAAGAGAATATACTGAAAATGGCTGAAGAAACCATCCAGGAAGAAGTGAAGGACGTAGTAGCCGCTGAGGCTCCCGTTCAGGCCGAGGCTCCCGCTCCCGTTGAGCAGAAGAAGCCCGAGGCTCGTCGCGACATCTTTGCCGAGCTCGGTCTCGCTGATGACGACGACAAGGTTAAGATTCTCAAGGCTAAAGGCAGCAAGAACGTTACTACTGGTATCGTGCACATCTCCTCCACCTTCAACAACACGGTGGTGAGCGTGACCGACCTTAAGGGTAACGTTATCGGCTGGTCCTCCGCCGGCAAGCTCAACTTCAAGGGCAGCCGCAAGAGCACCGCTTATGCTGGTCAGGTTGTGTGCCAGGACGCTTGCCGTCAGGCCATGGGCCACGGCCTCAAGGAGGTCGAGGTTCGCGTGAAGGGACCGGGTTCCGGTCGTGAGTCCGCTGTGCGTGCCGTGCAGGCCATCGGTCTGGAGATTTCCTCCATCGCTGATGTGACCCCCATCCCCCACAACGGTTGCCGTCCTCCCAAGGCTCATCGCGCCTAATCGTTTAACTAAAACCAAGAAAGATAACAGAACATTATGCCTCGTTACACAGGTCCTACCGCCAAGATCAGCCGCCGTTTCGGCGTTGAGCTCTTCGGTGCCTCCAAGGCTTTTGCCCGCCGTCCGTTCCCTCCGGGTCAGCACGGTGCCCGCGCCGGCCGCAAGAAGAAGTCTGACTACGGCATCATGCTTGCCGAAAAGCAGAAGCTTCGCTTCATGTACGGTGTGCTCGAAGGTCAGTTCCGCAAGTACTATGAGGAAGCTTCCCGCCGTCGTGGCGTGACTGGCGATATCCTCCTGCAGCTTCTGGAGACTCGCCTTGACAACGTCATCTACCGCCTCAACTTTGCCACCACCCGCGCCGCTGCTCGTCAGATGGTGTCCCACGGTCACGTGACCGTGAATGGCAAGAAGGTGAACATTGCTTCCTTCTGCTGCAAGCCTGGCGACGTTATCAGCGTTGCTGCCAAGGCTCGCTCTCAGGCTCTGGCCAACCGCTTCGTTGAGCTTGCCGCCAGCGCCACCACCCCCGATTGGCTGGAGGTTGACACCGCCAAGCTTACCGGTAAGGTGTCCCGCATCCCCTCTGTAGAGGAGATTGCCCCCATCGTGAACGTGCAGCTCATCGTGGAGCTCTACTCCCGCTAATCTGCGCCGCGTTTCGCGAACGAAACATTACAGAAAAGCCTGCATGCCCTGCGTATGCAGGCTTTTCTGTTTGAAATGTTAAAAATACGCTTGACGCTACAGTATCGTATAGGCTAGACTGATGCGGTTTTGCAGTTGAACTGCATGAATGGCGCGATATGAAAGGAAAGAGTGTAGCAGGATTAGTGGCTGGGTTGTTATTGGCTGGCGCGGCAGGAGTGGTGCTGGGGCAGCGGCGCCGGCGTCGCGTATCTTTGCCTGCAAAACCAGAGCAGGCCGGTAAACCGGATGAAACGCCGGAGCATGCCGCATTGCGCGAAATCCTGGAGCGTTCAGCGGCATATAATGATGCCTTGTATGAACGGGTGTGCGCGTTGGAGAATACAGGTGAGCCTGAGATGAGAGCAGCGGCCGTGCAGCAGCTTGTTCTGGCAAACCAGAAGACGCGCCAGGAGATTGATGCCTTGCGGGCTGCGCTGCAGGCCCGGCTGTCTGACCTGGGGTGCGGTTTTTCGGCGATAGATGGTTTTGTGGAATTGATAAGCGAGTTCCGCTTAAAAACGCTGGAGCAGCAGGAACGGCATTTGCTGGTGTATGAGCGGGTGCGGCTTTTGCCGCACGTGCCTGATACGCCCGAGCTGCATGCATATCTGAAGCTGGGGTATAGCGATGAAGCGCAGAAACACGCCGATACAGAGCTCCGTATTCGCCGTGCAACGGAGGAGCAGCGTGAGATTATGCTGCGGGTTGGCCGGGCGTTGTCCAGGGTGAAGACCGCAGAAACGGCTGCTGCTGTGCAGGCCGAATTGCTTTCCGGAAACAAACGCTACCAGAAGCTCACGGAGCGTATACAGCTTTACAGACACGATGACCCGGACGGCGCCGCCGGTGCGGTGGAGCAGCTGCGTTCTATGTATGCTGCGCTTACCCCGCCATTGCGGGCGCAGGCCGACGCCTTGCTGCAGGCTGGGTGCTATGGAGATACCCGGTTGCAGGAGATTCTGGAGCGCCTGTTGTTTGCACATAGGCACAATTAATTTGAATGCGGCTTGCAAAGGCCGGTTTATTGTGTTAATCTGAAACAGTTACTGATATTTTATGCTGGAAGCACGCAATATATGTCTGGAAGTAGAAAATGATGGCGAGAGCCTGTTTTTGCTCAGCGATGTGAATTTCTGTATTCCCCGCGGGCATTTTGCCGCTATTGTGGGGCCATCCGGTTGCGGAAAGACCACGTTGCTCAAAGCGATTGCCGGCATTAAGGAAACGACTTCAGGTTCTTTCTACTGGGAGGGGCGGGATTTAGCGGAAGAGGGTGATTTTGAACCTCATGAAATCGGCTACGTGCCCCAGTTCAGCATTGCGTATGAGGAGCTGACGGTGGATGAGAATGTGGAAAGTTCTGCCCGTTTGCGGGTGGATGCAGATGAGGATGAACTTGATGCCATCATTGATAATGTGCTTGAGGAAACCGGGTTGAGTGAGATAGCTGACAGACCCGTAAAGCTGCTTTCGGGTGGGCAGAAACGCCGCCTTGCGCTGGCTATGGAGCTGGTAAGCAGTCCCCGGATTCTGCTGTGCGATGAGGTCACCAGTGGCCTGGACCCCC
>JAZRKW010000097.1:0-6259 GCA_045646505.1 Akkermansia sp.
TGCGAATTGCGAATTGCGAATTGCGAATTGCGAATTGCGAATTGCGAATTGCGAATTGCGAATTGCGAATTGCGAATTGCGAATTGCGAATTGCGAATTGCGAATTGCGAATTGCGAATTGCGAATTGCGAATTGGGTAAATAACAGAATTCGTAAATCGTAAATCTCAAATCGTAAATCAACGCTGGTTGGGGTCAGCCCAGTCCGGGTCGAAGCCCTTGGCGTAGGTGAAAAGGTCGCGGTGGATGTATTCGTAGTAGGTTTCCTTTGCTTCGTCGTCCAGCCGGTACCAGATGGCGACGTTGAGTGCGCGGGCGACCTTCTGCATCATCTTGAGGGTGAGTTCGCGCCCCTGGCGTGCTTTCTGTACCTGCTTGTGGGTGAGCTGCTCGGTGGAGACGCTGACGAGGTCGTGATTATCCAGCCCCCAGTATTGCATGATGCTGTCAATACGCTGAGTGCCGTGGTTGAGTTCGTTTAATTCGTTCATCTTTAAGGATAATTTAGTTGTTAAACAGGATTGGGTAGTTGAAAATTATTTAGAATCCGGGGATGTGGCGTACATAGAAGCCGCCGCAGGGACGGGATTCGGTATACCAGCGGGGACCGATTCCCCGGCTGGTGCCGGTGGTATCGAAACGCATGCCGGCTATCACCAGGAAAACGTGACCGCGCTTGGCGTAGCAGGTGAGCCACTTGCCAAAACCAGGGTGACCCCACTTCAGGAAATCACGCGATGATGGGAATGCGCCTTTCTTGAGCATGCCGGCTTCGCGCAGAACGAAAGCCACAGACCCCGAGCAGTCGTAGCCTTTGTCGATGTGTTTTCCATGGCCGCCACCCAGGCGGTAGGGCTTACCGACAATTTTGTTGCCGGCGGCAATGGCTCGCTTGATACGGGCCGGTGCATGGGATGGGACGGTTACCTTGCCGTTGCGCAGCTTTTTGGGAGTGTAGCCTTTGTGGTAGACGTATTTAGGGGTGCGTGCGTCGCTGCTGAGCTGCTGCTGGCAGCCATTGAGACCCAGAAGCAGAAGAAGGAGCAGAAGTGTAGAGAAAAAACGGTTCATATAACGCGTAGTTATTGTTCATAATAACACATACGCAGCCGATAGCAAGAGGAAAACTGTTAGGATGTAAAAGAAAAACGCTGCTGCAGTGCTCCTGTGCAGGGGCAGACTGCAGCAGCGGATGAAAATCTGTTGACCAGATCCGGATTAAACGAGACCCTGGGCAATCATGGAATCGGCCACCTTCACAAAGCCGGCGATATTGGCACCAGCGACGTAGTTGGTGAAGGTGTCGGTGCAATCCCTGGAGAATTCGCGGGCGTGGTTGTACGCGTTCTCGTGGATGTTCTTCATGATGCCGAAGAGCTTGGCGTCTACTTCTTCGCGGCTCCAGCTCAGGCGCATGCTGTTCTGGCTCATTTCCAGACCAGAAGTAGCAACACCGCCGGCATTGGCTGCCTTGGCCGGTCCGTAGAGAATCTTGGCGGCAAGGTAGTTGTTGATGCCTTCCAGATCGGTGGGCATGTTGGCACCTTCTGCCACGAGCATGCAGCCGTTCTTGATGAGGGTGGCGGCTTCTGCACCGTTGATTTCGTTCTGGGTGGCGCAGGGGAAGGCGCAATCGCAGGGAACGCTCCACGGGCGCTGGCCTTCGAAGTACTGGGCGCTCTTGAATGTATCGGCGTATTCCTTGATGCGGCCGCGGCGTACATTCTTGAGTTCCATAATCCATGCCAGCTTTTCAGCGTTGATACCCTCGGGGTCGTAGATGTAGCCGTTGGAGTCGGACATGGTGACAACCTTGGCACCAAGCTGGTTGAGTTTTTCGACGAGGTACTGGGCGACGTTGCCGGAGCCGGAAACCACACAGACCTTGCCGGCAAGGTCATCGTTGCGGGTGGCAAGCATGTTCTGGGCGAAGTATACGGTGCCGTAGCCAGTGGCTTCCGGGCGAATGAGGGAACCGCCCCAGTTCAGGTTCTTGCCGGTGAGAACGCCGGTGAATTCGTTGCGCAGACGCTTGTACTGACCGTAGAAGTAGCCGATTTCGCGGGCACCTACGCCGATATCGCCGGCAGGTACGTCGGTATCAGCGCCGATATGGCGGTAAAGCTCGGTCATGAAGCTCTGGCAGAATCGCATGACTTCGGCATCGCTCTTGCCTTTGGGGTCGAAATCGGCGCCGCCTTTGCCACCGCCCATGGGCAGGGTGGTGAGGGAGTTTTTGAAAATCTGCTCGAACCCAAGGAATTTGAGGATACCCAGGTTGACGGAGGGGTGGAAGCGCAGACCGCCTTTGTACGGTCCGATTGCGCTGTTGAACTGAACGCGGTAGCCGCGGTTCACATGGATTTTGCCAGCGTCGTCCTGCCACGGCACGCGGAAGATGATGGTGCGTTCCGGTTCGACGATGCGCTCGAGGATGCAGTTGTCTTCGTACTTTTTGTTGGCAGAAAGTACAGGTTCAATGGTGGAAATAACCTCCTGTACAGCCTGGAGGAACTCGGGTTCATGCGCGTTCTTTGTGCGCACCTGTTCCAGCACTCTTGTTGTGTAATCAGACATAAATGTGTGGGATTGTCTGGGTTCCCGGCTCCGGCCCGTTCGGCTGGTGCCGTGGTCAGACGCGCGCATTATACCAGAAAGTCCCGGTTTGGAAAGCCTTTTTTCAAAAAAAATGCCTAACGGCTTTCAAGCTTAATGAAGCAGACCACATTTGCGCAGGTCTTCTGCGAGCTGTTGAACTTCCTCCAGCGGTAGTATTTCAGAGGAGACGCGCATGTGTTTATCACCAGCCTGCAGTGTGATGGTGCAACTGGCTGTTCCCTGGTTCTGGCTTTCGTGCAGATGGGCGGTGGTGATATCTGCCCAGTTCAGGGTCTGGCTGTTTGTCAAGGTGTGGCGGGTAATGCCGGTTTCGGTCACGGTGAAGCGCAGGGCGGCGTAGTAGGCGGCCCAGATCGGGGTTATAAGTGCTGCGCATACAGCTGTAATCTGCTGCCAGAGTGCATCTTTGCAGCAAAGTACATAAATTGCGGCCCCCAGCATGAGGATGGCGGCGGCGATATAGAGCTGGGCATTTGCACTGCGGATGATGCGGAAAGTCGGCATGTGAGCTGGATAAAGTACTACCCTGCCGGGTGGGCAGGGTAGCCTGGTGAAACTTAAGCCTGGTACTGGGCCTCGACGGAGTTTGCCGGCACAATCTTGATTTGTGTGGGCAACACGTTATCCGTGTAGTCGTTACCCGGTTTCGGACGGTATTTTACATCGATGGGTTTGACGAAGCCGCCACGGTTATAATCTTCTACAGCGCGGGTGATGTAGACCGGCAGCTGGAGCACGGAGTGCTGGAAGAATTTCTTGGCTACATGGTTCTGCGTGCGGACGCAGCCGTGGGACAGGCGTTTGCCGGCGACGACCTTGCCGGTGTGCAGACCTACGCCATCCGGGGTGAAGCGGTGCCAGTAGGGCATGCCGGCGCCTTCAAAGGTCTGACCTTCCGGCAGGCCGTGTGCCAGGTCAGCGTTGCTGTTTGTGACCTTGCCGTTGGCATCGATGAATTTGCCATAGCGGCTGGATTTGTGGTCTTCATTTTTTTCGATGATGCGGAAGACGCCAGTCGGGGTTTCGTGTCCGTTGGTGCCAGTGGAAACAGCCCAGTCCAGAGCAACCTTGCCGTTGACATAGAGGCGGGCGCGTTGCTGGGGAATGCAGATGACCAGCTTGGAATTGGCGCGAGTCACCTGGCTGAGCAGTGCATCATTGGCCCAGTGTTCCAGTGTAAGGGGGTATGCCGGCTGTGCGGCAAAATGCTCATGTGAGCCCGCGGGATACTGATTCACATATGTGGGAAGATTTTTGTCCGGCAAATCCAAGGGGTTGGGCAGCTGGACCGGCACCAGTGGTTGCACCGGAAGCTGGGGAGCCGGGCTGGGGGTATGAAACTCCTGGTTTGAGCAGGAGGCCAGAATTGCAGTCAGTGTTGTGAGGGTAAAGAGACGTTTCATGGTTTTACTCAGAAGCGGGAATGTTGAGAACTGCGCCTGCCCGGATAGTGCCGGCGGTTTCCGGGGTGAGTCCGTTGGCTTTCATGAGGGCTGCCGGGCTGATGCCGCTCTGCCTGGAGATGCGGTAAAGAGTATCGCCGGGTTTTACGGTGTACGCGGTTCCTGGTCTGGGGGCATCGTTTGCGGCTGCCGGTGCCGGGGCCGGGGTTGTTACAGTGACGGGCGCAGGTGTGGCAGCGGGAGCCGGAGCAGGTGCCGGTGCAGGGGCGGGAACCGGTGCAGGAGCAGGGGCAGGGGCTGGGGCTGGAGCCGGTGTGGGAGCGGGAGCTGGTGCGGGTGTAGTGTTGCTGGCCGCGGGGACTCGCAGCTGCTGGTCGATGCGCAGCGGAACATCTGCGCTTGCCATGCTGTTTGCGGTAACCAGTGCGCTCACTGTGGTGTTGTAGCGGCGGGCTATGGCCGACAGTGTGTCGCCGGCTTTCACCACATGTATACCCGGGGTAGTGGTGGCTGCCTTGGGACGCGGTTTCTTGCGTTTCGGCGGAGCTGCGGGGGGCTCTACAGCAGGTTGGTTCTGAGAAACTACCTGTTCGGGTTGAGAAGCGGGCTCTGGTTGAGGTGTGGTGGTTTCTTCTTCTTTGGGGATGGATGCCAGCGGGACCTTGGAAGGAGCCGGTGTGGAGCGGTAGTAACCGCCCCCACCGGATTCAATGATGACATCATCTTCCATGACCGGAGCAGCGGCATCCTGCCACCATGTGAAATCCAGTCGTCCATCCTTTACAGCACAGGAGCTCAGTCCCAGCGCGGTTGCGGTGGTCAGAAAAATGTGGATTTTCTTGTGCGATGACATGGTGGTCAGCAGGTTGCCGGATTAACGGCGCTTTTTCTTCTGGGAAGCCTTGGACTTCTCAGTTTTCTTGGAAGCAGAAGAGGTCTTGCCGGGAATGGTAATCTTGGTACCGGGACGAATCTTGCCGGCTTGTGCCATGGTTAGGTTGTTTGCCTTGAGCAGGGCGGCGGTTGTCACGCCGTGCTGAGCTGCAACCTTGGCAAGGCGGTCACCCTTCTTGACCTCGTATGTGGTGGTGGTGGGAGTGGCCTTTTTCTTGCTGGCTTTATATCCCTTGGGCGTGAAGCGAACCTTGATGGTCTGCCCGGGGTGAATGATGTCGCCCTTGATGCCGGAATCCTTGCGAATCTGAGCAATGGTAGTGTTACTGCGCTTGGCGATTTCGTACAGATTGTCGCCGGGGCGTACCTTGTAAACCACCAGAGTGGGCTCGCTGACTTTCTTGACCTTCTTCTTGTCAATCTTCTTCTGCTTGGTCTTCTGGCTGGCAAGCTGCTTCTTGTTAGACTGCTTTCTGGTGTTGTTCTGAGCAATCTGCTTGGGCTTTCTGGGTGTGGTGGTTACCTTGGGTCGCGGTGTTGCCGGTGCGACTGCGACAGGTGCCCCCGCGATTGCCGGAGTGGTAACCGTGGCGGTTGTGGGCTCCGTCTCCGGCATGGCGTAGGGATCGAAATCGTCTGCGACGTGAGAGTCGACAACGGTGTCGTCATGCGCGGCAATGGCCGGCTGGTTCTGGCTGGCGATGCCGTTGGAAACTGTCAGCTCTTCACCCGGTTCCGGGGTGGCAAAGTGGTTGCGGTCCGCTTCCGGGGTGCGGTCGCCTGCAGGAATCTGGTAGGAGTCATCGCCCTCCAGAACCCAGGGGGGGAGTTCGCTGTCGCCCACGGCCAGTTCGCTCATGGGCATGGCTTCCTCGTAGTCACCCAGTGTGTCCTCATTGGGTACGCTGCTGCAGGAAGAAAGGGCTGCAAGCATGCCAGCCCCCAGACCAATTATTGAAAGGGTTTTCTTCATACGCGCCTTACCGTATCAGAACGGTATGTAAAAATCAAGCTTTTATTCGGTCTTTACTGTGTTGGAGTCACACGTGTCCCAAAGATTTGGTAAGCTATAGAAATATCAGCAACATTTTGGAAGAAGCCCCTATCTGCTCGACAAATTGGAATTTGCCGGGCTGAAAGCCCGAGGAATTTTGAGCCCTCTGAGAGGGCGACACTATAATAGCCCAGCGTGGAGCCGCTATCGCGGCGGAACGCTGGGTAAAATGAAAAACATATCAGAACCCCGGAGCGTAGCGGAGTGGGTGGCAGAAGCTTCGGCTTAGTGTTTTAGCTGCGCTTCCCTGCCACCCCTCCACGTTGGTCGGGGTTCCGGTTATTTTTTAT
>JAZRKW010000098.1:0-10639 GCA_045646505.1 Akkermansia sp.
CGCGAGTGGGTGACAGATTCGTAAGGCGGGATACAAAAAATCAGCGGTTAGAACCAAATAGTACGGCTCTCGTAGCCTGCCACCCACTCCGCTACGCTCCGGGGTTCTGATATGTTCTTCGTTTTACCCAGGGTTCGGGGCTTCGCGTCTCGCGTTGCTCGCTTGCTACGCCCTCGCAGGCCGCTGCTGGGGGCTTCGCTGAAGCTACGCCCACCCTGGTCGCAGCTCCACCCTGGGCTAATAAAAGTACCGCCCTCCGGGCTCAAAATTCCGCTCCGCTGACGCTTCGCAAACTGCTCAACAATCTCGGGGTTGGAGCTGCTGCTTCTTGCTGCCAGCGCGTAATCTTTGCCTTTTAATTACGTCAGCTGAACAATTTACTTTGACCCAGGGTGCTGCACCCTGTACAATGCATGCAGAAGCACTAGATAAACTTGGTAGTATGATACACGTTTTAACAAGAGGCGGACTTGGAAACCAGATGTTTCAGTACGCATACGCGTTGCAGCTTCAACGCGCCAATGCCGGGAAAAATATCTATCTGAACGGTATCTCTCATCCCTTTGCTTCCGATAATCGCGAACTGGGTCTGCACCATTTCCAGTTAACAGAGAAAACCCGCATCTGTTCTACCCTTTCCGGGAGCATCCTGCTGGTGCCGTTCATAACAACTCTGCTTCGCAACCTGGGTATACGAGGGCTCAAGTCTTTCCTTAAAGGCTGGAAAAGCTATATCATCGAACACCGCCAATCCTTATTCGATGACGGATTATATCTGCTCAACGATGTCTACATGACGCCGGAAATCGTACAGACCGATAAAAAACAACACTTATTCGGGTATTTTCAAACGATATCCGTTATCGACGGCATCGAGGATGAAATACGAAAAGCCTTTACCGTCAAAACCAAACCTTCTGAAGCCAACCAGAAAATCCTGGATGAGATACAGAGTTGCAATGCCGTTTGTCTGCACATACGAAGAGGCGACTACAGCTTATATTCCAATCTGCAGGTATGCGGAGAATCCTATTTTACAGAGGCAGTCAGACAGGCTAAAGAAGAGCTGGAAAACCCGGTATTCTTTGTTTTCTCTACCGGCCACGATGATATTGAATGGGTCCGCGAGCATTATCATTTTGATGCAGAATTGCGCTATGTAGACCAGGATAACGTGGACTACGAAGAACTGAGACTCATGATGAATTGCAGACATTTCATCATTTCCAACAGTACTTTCAGCTGGTGGGCTGCCGTTTTGAGCCATGCAGCGGGCGATGCCAAAAAAGTATGGGCGCCCTCAACCTGGATGCTTGAAAGCGACGCCCAGATGGTGCTTCCGGCCTGGAAAACCATATAAAGCCGGTCCTCCTCTGCCGATAAAAAAGAATAGAATCTAGCCCTTCTCCGGCATCGAGATAATACGCGGGGCGAACGATGCCAGCAAACGCAGCAGTGCTGCACCGCACCAGGCTGCCAGCAGCTTGAACACGGCGCAGAACACCAGCAGGCCCGGTGCATCTGTGCAATATGCCGCCAGCAACAAAAGCGGTAAGACCACCACTCGAACCTGCAACCCCACAGTTGCGGCAGCCATCCGGGGAATATTCAACACAGCAGCCACAAGCAGCATGCAGCCCAGAATGAGGGGTAACTCCGACTGGCGGTACAACAAGAGCTGATTACAAGCCATGGTATAAACCCAGCACACCGGTACAAGCGGTGCCAGCAACGCAGCCAGCCGCACCAGCCAGCGGGTCAGCCCCATCCCCTGCCCGGCCAGCAGCACAGCGTGCCCCCAGGCGGCCAGCACTGCCAGCAACGCCACCCCCAGCGGCAGCAGTGCCGCTGATATCATACCACACAAAATACCCGGTACCGCCAGGTGAAGCGGCAAGAGCAGCAACTCTGCCAGGGAGAGCGCTGCACTGGCAACCAGCGTATAACAGCACAACTGCGCCAGTACCCCGACCGTGCGTTTCACGGCGGGCAACAGGTGGTACTCAATCCCCGGCATCAGCAGTAGTCTCCTCTACACGTTCCGGACGCTGCGGCGCAAAGCCCATGGGAAAACGGGCCTTACCGCTCATATCTGTCAGCACCCGGCACTGGGTATAACCCAGCTCCTTCATGATATCCTGCGTGGCAGCTCCCTGGTCGTGGCCTACCTCCAGCATCACCAATGCGCGGGATGCCAGGTGCGGCAACGCGTCTTTCAAAAAACGGCGCACAATATCCAGACCATCCGGTCCACCATACAGCGCCGTAGCCGGGTCATGCTGCACCTCGGCAGAAACAGCCTCACCCTCCGGCACATACGGCAGATTCGCCAGCACCAGGTTAAAAAGCCCCTCCGGCGGGCGTACAGCGCCTTCCTCCGGGGTATCCCAGGCAGAGAAGAGATCACTGCGGTAGGTCTTGACACGAGCTCCCAGTGCGGTAGCATTCTCCAGAGTAAGGGAAAGGGCTGCTTCCGAGATATCGGCCATAATCACCTCCGGATTCTGGCGCGCCAGCTCCAGCGCCAGGGTGATACCGATGATACCACTGCCGCAGCCCATGTCCAGCACACGCATGCCCTGGCTGCGTGGCGCCATCTGCAGGGCAAACTCCACCAGTTCCTCAGTCTCCGGGCGGGGAATAAGAGCGCGGGCATCCGTGCGGAACTCGCGGCGGTAAAATTCAGTACTACCCAGCAGATGCTGCAGCGGCACCCCCTGCCCGCGCTGTTTCAGCAGCTCACGCAGCGGCACCAGCTTATCCTCCGGCAAGGGGTCATCATAATGCAGGTAAAGCCAGGTCTTGTTACAACCCAGAACATGCACCAGCAAGCTCTGCATGGAGTGCCGCGCCCCCTCCACACCGCGTTCTTCCAGATACGCTGTGCCACTCACCAGAACCTCCTGAATCGTCTTCATCATTTCAATTCATCCATGCGTTCCATCATCTCCACATGCTGCATGCGGGCAATCACTTCATCCAGCGCACCGGTGCTTATCACAATATCCAGATTATATGCCGTGTACCCGATACGGTGATCCGTGAAACGATTCTGCGGGAAATTATACGTACGGATTTTCTCCTCGCGCCCACCGGAACCAATAAGCGCGCGCCGCTGGGCAGAGTATGATTCCTGAGCCTCGCGCTGCTTCATCTCAAACAAGCGGGCCCGCAGAATCCGCATACCCATTTCCTTATTCTTGAGCTGGGAGCGCTCATTCTCACACCGCACCATGATACCCGTAGGCAAATGGAAAATCTGCACAGCGGACTCTGTGCGGTTCACATGCTGACCACCGGCACCACCGGCACGGCAGGTTTCTATGCGCAGATCTTCCGGGCGGATTTCCACATCCACCTCCTCGGCCTCCGGCAGCACCGCCACCGTAGCCGTACTGGTGTGAATGCGCCCCTGCGTCTCTGTGGCCGGCACGCGCTGCACGCGATGCACACCGCTTTCATACTTCAGGAAACGGAATACCTCCTCGCCGGAAATTCGCGCTGTCACCTCCTTGAAACCACCTATATCATTCGGGCTGGCATCCAGCAGCTCCAGCCGCCAGCCCCGGCTCTCTGCATAGCGCTGGTACATCCCCAGCAAATCCGCAGCAAACAGAGCCGCCTCATCGCCACCGGTACCGGCGCGAATCTCCACCAGCGCATCGCGATCCTCCGTAACATCCCGCGGCAGCAGGCTGTATTGAATCTGTTCGGTAAGCTTCTCCACGCGCGGCCCCAGCTCCTCCAGCTCGGCTGCAGCCAGCTCTGCCATTTCAGCATCATCCCCGGCTGCCAGCTCGCGGTTATCTTCCATCTGCTGCAGACAATCCTGCAACATAGCCCAATCCCGCAACAGCTCCTGGGTACGGCGGTGCTCGCGCATCAACTCACCGGCCCGCTGACGGTCCTGAAACAACTCAGGGTCGGCTATCTGCACTTCCAGCTCCGCCAGGCGCTCACGGCGTTTCTCTATCAATGGGGCGTAATCCATGCGTACCTGGTCATTCTAGCCTACTCCCCTACCCCGCGCAAGTGCAATCTGTGTGCAAGTAATACATATTTTAGGCTTGCCACATGCTTCTCTCTATGATAAAACCCTCCTCGCAACCCACGCTGGTTGCTCTCACTGCGTGGTCTCGTGGTGTAAAGGTAGCACTAGGGATTTTGATTCCCTCTGTCTAGGTTCGAATCCTGGCGAGACTAGCAAGACCAATCTCCTGACTGTTGAAAATAAGGCAGTCAGGAGATTTTTCGCAACGGCGTTGCGACTATCGTTGCGACTACTGATGCAAAAATCGTTCAAATTCAGACATTTTGGTATCATAAAATTTCTACAATGTTATTATCTTTGTTCTGCCGCAAGGTCATGGATAAAAAACAGGTGAGGACGAGATTGTCCTGATACCAACACCAGAACTCGGATAAGACCTTGTAAGCCACTTGCTTGGTCATCCAATCGGCAAAGTCTGTGCCGTTGTTCCAATTCCATCTGTAAGTTATCTATTCTCTCATTATAAGGTATTTAGGGGGGAGGAGAAGAAAAATACCCACCCAAGGTGTGATACCAAGGGTGGGTAATGATGAGAAGATTGATGAGTGATTACTTATTCCTTTGCTCCTGCTGCTTTAAGGAGTTCTACGATTTCTGTGTGACCCTTCTTAACAGCCCAATACAACGGAGACTCGCCATCTAAGTTTGTTTCATTGACATCTGCTCCTGCTGCAATAAGTGCTTTAACAGTTTCTAGGTGACCAAAAAGAACCGCAATACTCAGCGGAGTAAGTACTTTAACAATTTCTGTGCGACCTTCACGAGCCGCAAAAATCAGCGGAGTGCAGCCATCTAAACGACTGTCTCCGATTATTTCCGTTGCTTCTTTATTGACATTTGCTCCTGCTGCAATAAGTACTTTAACAATTTCTGTGCGACCTTTCTGCGCAGCCCAACGCAGCGGAGTCCAGCCATCTTTATCTACTTGATTGACATCCCCCCCCCAACGAATATATCGTTGAACCAAACTGGTACAGCTATTGAAACAAGGAATATGAGATAACAATAAGCAGCACTTGCTGAGTAATTTTTTCATGATAGTAAAACAGAATGAGTAAAATCTCCATCCCAACAGACTATTCTATTGGGAACTGCCAACAATGTAACACCTCCTTTCTTTTGCTTCAAGTATTAAAGGGTCTAAAATTTAAATTTTGAGAAGACAACAGAAGAATTATCCCCACACCTCACACAGAATCAGGAGTGATGTTGTAATAATCCTCTGCTTCCGTCTTGGTTATGGCTCGGCGATAGTGTTTCAACAGCATGCCGATGTCATGTCCCAACTGATTAGCAGTCTCGGTGTAACCCTGTTGCTCTGCCATGAATGCAGCAGCAGATATAAAGACTGCTTTACGAGCGGGGATGGAGAGGTCGCCTTAGATCAGTCTGGCTCATTCTTCTGCACAGATATCGAGAAAGAAAACAGGAACCAGCACAGGCAATGGAGTACAAAAAGCCCTGCCGGTATGCGGCAGGGCTACAAAGCTGATATTCAGGAAAGGGAGCTTTACTCTTCTTCTTCGTCAGAGGCCTCTTCTTCCTCTTCAGAAGATTCTTCCTCTTCATCACCAGAGGATTCTTCCTCGTCAGAGCTTTCCTCCTCTTCGGAAGCCTCTTCTTCCTCTTCTTCATCAGAAGATTCTTCCTCCTCAGAGCTTTCTTCTTCATCGCCCTCGGGTTCCACACCGGCAGCAGCAGCGGCGGCAGCGGCAGCCTCAGCACGGGCCTTCTTGGCAGCTTCGGCAGCGGCAAGCTCGGCTTCGATTTCTGCCAGAGTCTTGGGCTTGGACATGAGGTACTTCTCGTCCACCAGACCGGAAGCCTTGCGGGCGTTGATACGGTAAGCATCGTAACCGGCCTCAGCAAGATAGGTCATGATAGCATCCGACAGAGCGCGGCGCTGCTTGGTGTCGCACACATACATCTTGTAAGCACCGATATAGGGCAGGTCCCAGGCAGCAACACCATCGCGGGGGATAAGGATACCCACGAGATTAGCCTTACCATCCGTGCAGATACCCCACACGCGCTGGCGGCCATTAGGAGCAGTCAGAGCCACATAGTACTGAGGATAAGCGTATGTGAAATTCTTAACAGTAGAATCACGCAGCCATGCATCTATGGCGCGAGCTACGTTCTCAGGCATAGGACCGGCTTCTGCGCACAAACGATACTTGGGAGAGGAAGCATCATTGTAACTGAAAACTGTAACATTGCTACCTTCCCGCAGCTGCTTGGCTCGCAGAGCAGCAGGAGACGGTGTAGAGCAGGAGCTGACCACGGCAGAAGCGGCAATGAGACCGCAGGTCAAGGCAATACGTTTGAAGAGATGGAAATGTTTCATGTCGTTTCGTTGCCCCTCATTCTAGCCAATATGCAAGGGAAAAGACAAGCAAAAATTTACATTTTCTGCAAAAAAGTAGATTTTTTAAACAAAAACGAGCAGAGCGACACAGATTTTTGACTGCGTCAGGAGAATGGGCTTGACGCTGCGCAAACAAGAGTGCAGAATAACAAGAGTATGATGTTCCCCAAGAGTTTTTTCAAAACCGGCAGACGCTATGCTGCCATCACAGTAAGTGCAGCCGCAGTACTGGGCCTGACCGCATGCGAAGAAAAAGAAGCCGAGAAAGCGCCGGCAGCAGAAGCCGCCCCTGCGGCTGAGCCCGCCCCTGCCGTAGAAGCCGCCCCTGCCCCGGAGGCAGACAAGCTCGCAGAAACGCGCGAGGCATTATTCAATTTTGCGGTCTACAAACTGGCGCAGAAAGTGACGAAGCCTGAGGCATTTCCGGAACTCAACAGCATGGTCAAGGACATGCTTGAAATCATGCAGGCCTATTACGAGGAACTGAAAAAAGGAGAACCCACCCTGGAGCGCGCAAAGCTTGCACTGCAGATAGCCTCCACCACCCGTGACCTGGGTGCATTCACCAAGGCGCAGGGCGAATATGAAAGCGCCAGAAAAGAAGTAGAAGGGCTGCCAGAAGACATCAAGACAAGCACAGAAGCCCAGCGCATTCTCAGCAGTTGCTGCAACGGACTGGGCGTGTGTCTGCTGGCACAGAACAAAGCATCCGAGGCACTGCTTCAATACGAAGCAGCACTTGCGATTGACGAAACCCAGTACAAGGCCGTAGCACCGGCGGAAGGAGAAGAGCTGCCAGACGGAGAAGTAAACCCTGAGTTATCGCGCGCAGCGACCGACCTGCTGGATTCCTACCGCTGCCTGGGTGATTGCCAGCGCGTGCTGGATGACCCTGAAGAAGCCCTTGCAACATATAACAAAGGACATGAACTGGTACAGCGACTCAAGCGTCTTTCTGCCGATATGTCCATAGCCTATGTCAAACTCCTCACTTCCATGGGCAACCAGCAAAACGCCCTGGACAAGTCCAAGGAAGCCATGGGAGCATGGCTAGTGGCAGCCAAAATCTGCCAGGGATTGAACAGCAGCAGCCCGAGACTTGACGTGAAAGCTGAAACCAAGCGTTGTTTTGACGCTCTGTTGCCCGCTATTCAGACCGTAAACCAGAAGCTCGCACAGGAACAGGCAGAGGCCAAACAGAAGGAAGAAGCCGACAAAGCCGCTGCAGAAAAAGCCGCTGCAGAGGCAGCAGAAGCTGAAAAAGCAGCCGCCGAACGACTTGCCGCAGAACAGAAGGCAGCCGAAGAAAAAGCTGCTGCAGAGGCCAGGGCCGCAGCGGAACAGGAAGCTGCAAACAAGCGCGTTCGCGACCGCCGCAAACGTTAATACCACAGAATCCCGTGGCCCAGTTCCTGATTTCATTGCCCGCGCTGAAGCGCAATGCCCGCCTTCTGCAGGAAGTGGCAGCTGCCACCGGCGCGCACATGCTGGTAGCGCTGAAAGCATTTTCCACCACTGCCGGATTAAAGGAAATTGCACCTTTTGCGGCAGGATGCTGCGCCTCGGGGCTGTATGAAGCCCGTCTGGGGAGCCGCCACCTGGGGAAACATGTGGCGGTGTATTCCCCGGCCTACCGGGAAGCCGAACTGGCCGAACTGCTGGAAACAGCCCACCACATAGATTTCAACAGTGTGCCCCAGTGGCAGCGCTGGCGTTCCACATGCCTGGCGCACCCGCGTGTGCAAAGCGGGGAGCTGCAGCTGGGGCTTCGCATCAACCCCTGTTTTTCCACCGGTCATACCGCCCTGTACGACCCCTGTGTTCCTGGTTCACGCCTGGGTATACCGGCTGACCAGCTGGAAGGAGTAGATCTTACCGGCATCTCTGGTCTGCATTTCCACACACTCTGCGAACAGGGAGCTCAGGAACTCATTGATACTTTCCGTGCCTTTGAAAAACAATTCGGCCACCTGCTGGCCAATCCGCAGATTCGTTACCTGAATCTGGGTGGCGGGCACTGGATTACCAAGCCGGATTATGACCGCGCTTCACTTATCGACCTCTTGCGCGAAATCCGCGAAATGTACCACGTCGAGGTATACCTGGAACCCGGCGAAGCCTGGGCCATCCACACCGGAGTACTGCGGGCGCGCGTGCTGGATATCTTTGAATCTCTGGGCTATCAGCACGCTATTCTGGACGTAAGCGCCAGCGCCCACATGCCTGATGTACTGGAAATGCCCTATCGGCCGGATGTCTACACCATCACCCCCGGCGGCACCGGCACCCCGGCGGTATGTCTGCCGGGTGAGCATTATACCCAGGCTGGCGAAAGCGGTGAAAAAGAATACACCTACCGGTTGGGTGCCCCCACCTGCCTGGCGGGCGATATCATCGGCGATTTCTCATTTGACCACCCGCTGCAGGTGGATGATGTGATTATCCTGGATGACATGAGCCACTACACCATTGTCAAAACCACGCATTTCAACGGAGTACCGCATCCGGATATCGCGGTCCTGCAGGCAGATGGCAAGATTGACGTAGTGAAGCACTTCTCCTACAGCGACTTTGAAGACCGCCTCGGATAAATGGTCTGAAACCAAGGTTTCTACGCCTTAGGCAGGAAATACCCACGCTGCTTGTCATTGACAGGCAGCCCGGCCATCTCCATGACGCGCAGCATCTCCTCCCAGAGGCGGCGGCGCTCACCTAAATCGCTGGTGCGGAGCAGATAACTGGGATGATGAGTCACGACAACAGGTACTCCGTTATAATCCCAGATGCGCTCCTGGTAGGCAGCCAGGGGCAGATTACCCTGCTGCAGAAGACCACGCGCCGCAATAACACCCAGCGCCACAATCACGCGCGGCTTCACCAGGCCCAGCTCGAAATCCACCACCGGGCGGCTGATGAGAAGTTCCTTGTCGCTGGGTGGGCGGGTATTCAAAGTCTGCCGCGGTTGCGCCGGGCGGAATTTGACCAGGTGGGTAATGTACACCTGCTCACGCGTCAGCCCCATGGCTTTCAGCATACCATCCAGCTTGCCACCGGCATCCCCCTGAAAGGGTAGCCCGGCCTTTTCATCGTGATACCCGGGGGCATCGCCCAGAAAGACTATATCAGCTGATTGATTGCCCTGCGGCAGCACCACTTTATCCCGCAGAGTACCCAGCTGCCGCAAGGGCGACCAGTTGGGCAGCACACGCTTCATATTGGCCCAGGCTTCCTCTGCATTGCTGCCGCCGGGGCGGAAGAAAGGAATCTCAAACTCATCTGCTGGCTGCTCCGGCAGTGGCTCCTCCAGATTCACATCCAGCTTCGGAATATCATCTGCAACGGATTTTGCAGGTGCTTCTGCAGGGGGTGCCTGCACCACCTGCTCCGGTACCGGGGAAACTGGTGCAGAGGCTACCGGTACAGGCTGCTGATACCCGCGCTTCGCCGCCAGCATCCACCCACGGAGAATTCCTCTGGCATCTTCATCCACAGTCAGTTTCTGCACCCCCTGCGCCTGCAGGGTGTGTAGATAATCAAGAACCAGACTGCGGATATTCATTTGCCGCATGGTACCATATTACCCCGCCAAGTCAAGACATAAGACTGTCCCGGGGTCTGTTTCAGCACACGTGTCCCAAAGATTTGGCACACGTGGATTTACGATTTTGAATTTACGATTGACGAATTGGAAGTTAGCGTCTTACGCCGTTAGAATCACGTATGAATGCTTACTGCCGATGGTGAAGCGGGTGATACCCAACTATGATTTTTCATACAGAACACTATGCCTTTATGTCGGTTAAGACTATTTTTTCATATTCTTTGGGACACGTGTGGGCAGCAGTGGGGCTGTTTCAAATCTGCTGGTAGATATATGTATCAGAACCCGCCAACGAAATTAAGCAGCAACGCCAAATTTGAGATTGTCGTTTTCGGAGCACCCACATGTGTCCCAAAGTTTGAGTACTAATCTCGATAAATTGGACTTTGTCGATTAGTTTGCGAGCGTCAGCGAGCGTCTATTGAGCCCGTCAGGGCGGCATAATAATAGCCCAGCGTGGAGCCGCCACGCGGCGGAACGCTGGGTTTGGAATAAAAAATAACCGGAACCCCGACCAACGTGGAGGGGTGGCAGGGAAGCGCTGCTAAAACACTAAGCCGAAGCTTCTGCCACCCACTCCGCTACGCTCCGGGGTTCTGATATGTTTTTCATTTTACCC
>JAZRKW010000099.1:0-11142 GCA_045646505.1 Akkermansia sp.
GTCACGGTCTGCTTGCTGGCGTTCACGGAAAGAACAACACCACGCTTGCCCTTGTTCTTGCCGGCGATAACGAGAACGTTGTCACCTTTCTTCACGTGGGTCTTCATCGTTTGTGTTTTCTTTGTATGTGTTTAGTCCACATTACACCTGTAATGTGGGGCACCCACTATACGCTGATATTTCCGACTCGTCAAGAAAAATAACGCGACTTTTGCTTCTAAACCATTTTTTTTCAAAAAATCCTGCAACGTGTGCGGACAAAGCGCCAGATGAGCAGAACTGCCGTAATTGTAAGAGACACCACAAAACTGACCCAGGCACCGGCCGGTCCCATTCGCGGGACAAGCAAATCTGTTCGAACAAGTACATAAGCCAGGGGAAACCCTATCACCCAATAGGAAAACATGTTCACCCAGGTTATGGACGTGGTATCATGGCAGCCACGCAGCAAACCGCACATGAGCGCCTGCACGGCATCCGAAAGTTGATAAATGGCACAGAGCAACAACAAGCCGGAGGCCAATTCTATAATAGGCAACTCTTCCGTGTACATGCCGATGATACCTCGGCGGAAACAGACAGTAAACAGAGCAAGCAACGCCACCACAGCAAGCATGAATACGACACTTGTCCTCAGCAGCGCATCAAACCTCTTCTTGTCATGCGCGCCTACATGGTAGGCCGCCCGAATAGAGGTAGCAACACTCAGTGAGAGCGGAAACATAAAAAGCACACCGGAAACATTGATGGCAATCTGATGCGCGCCTACCGCGAGAGCACCGAGCGGAGCAATAACGAGCGTCACGACACAGAAGAAAGTCATTTCGCAAAGCGATGCCACACCGAGCGGTAAGCCCTTATAAAAAATATCACGGATAACGCCCCATTCCGCGCGACGAAACGCCCACATCTGAATCAGATTCCGGCGGTATCGCCCATCCAGCGCCATCAAAAGAAGCATGGCCGCCGCCATCAGATAGTGAATCAACGATGTGGTAAGCCCGCAACCCGCACCACCCATTGCCGGCACGGGTCCCCAGCCGAATACGAATATATAATTAAGCGGTATGTTCAAAATTAAGCCCGCAAATGATATAATCATGGCTGGCCGTGTATGCCCATAACCTTCAAAACTCCCCTGCAGAGCCCTGAGCATCACACTCGCGGGAACAGCTGTTATGAGAAAATACAGATAATGCCGCGCCACCTGCACCATCTCGGCATCATCCGACACTAAAGGAAACACCAGAGCGCCTCCGGCCAATGCTGCAAACTCAACCAGCATCAGCAGCACTGATAAGAGTTTGGCATTATTCAGCAGAAGTCCGACCTTGCTTTCGCACCCTGCCCCACGGAAGCGAGATATCATGGGGCCTATAATCGTCAGCACGGAGCCGACAGCCACCATAATGGGCACCGTCAAGGATGCACCCAGCGCTACACCCGCAAGTTGCCCCGCACCAGCCTGACCTGCCACAACCGTATCCACAACACCCATGCCCATATTCATGAGATTAGCCAGATACAGAGGCAACATGAGCACAAGCAAACGCTTGAGCTCTCTTAAATCAACAAACTGGAGTATGCGATGCACCATGACAACATTACAAATAAAAAGCGGTTCCACCTCGCGGTGGAACCGTTAACATCTGGAACGGGATTCGAACCCGTGTTGCGCGCGTGAAAGGCGCGAGTCCTAGGCCTCTAGACGATCCAGACTTTCTTTTTCTTAGCACTGACCTGCATCAGCGCGAGGACAATCTATCACAGCCAAACGCACTTTGCAAGCAAAATTTATTATTTTTTATATTTTTTAGCTGCTTTTTTATCACCGCGCAAAAAATAATCACCCCGCTCCTCTACAGGAGCGGGGTAAAATTACCATTGAACCGATTTATATCAGGGGTTCACAAGGCCATCATCCGGGAAGAGGCCAGGGATGGAATTGGAAGAAGCACTCGGCGTTGCAGTACCAGTATCGCGCTTGCGCATGGGCTTGCCGAACGGGTCGATTACATCGGCGGTCACAAACACCATGAGGTTCTTGCGAATGTGGGACTCAGCATTGCTGCGGAACAGACGACCGATAAGAGGCAGGTCACCGAATACAGGCACCTTATCTTCCACCTTCTGCACCTCATCCTGAATCATACCACCGATGGCGATGGTGTGACCATCATACACGCAGGGGTTGGAGTTGATGTAGCGGCGGCTGAAGATGGGCATGTCGATGCGGTTATCAGTCAGCGTAATGTGCTCAATCTGATTCTGGTTGGCAATACCGGCAGTAATCGGAGAACCGTAGTTCACGAAACCTTCGAAGTCAACCACACGGATTTCAAAGCGCTTGAAGCGGACAATATCACCGTCACCTTCCTTGAGCGGTTCAATCTGGAAGCGGAGCATCACGCCCACTTCTTCAACACCCCAGCTGGAGGGATTGGCAGGAGCTGCCACAGGCATGCTGCCGCTGTAACCGTTGTTATTGTCGTTGTTATTGTTGTAGTTGTTGCCAGAGCTCTGAATCTGCGGTTCATCGTACTCGGTCGGGTACACGAAGCGACGAATCACTTCAATCTTGGCGCAACCGGTTTCGTCATTCTGGTCAGATGCAAGCTGGTCAGGAGCGGGTGCGTAGTCCATCGGCTCGTCACCGCTGATTACCAGGCTCGGAGCAGACATCACGTCAGCACCCTTCTTCTGAGAAAGGCCGCGCATAATCATCTGGTAAGAACCAGTATCATAAATACCGGACAGAGACATCACGCCAGGAGCAGCGGAAGCTGTGGCAGAGGCACCTGCGGAACCAGAGGTAATAAGGTTCTGAAGCGCACCGGAAGTAATGGCACCGGAACCGGAACGCAGACCACCGGTCATCAGACCATTGGTGATGGTATCGGTAGTGCTGCTGAAAGTTCTGTTGGAGGAAATCGGCCAGGCACCAGCACCATCGTAGTTGTTAGCGAAAGCATTGCCACCGGTGGAGACAAAGTTTTCTACAATACGGTTAGGCAGAGAGCCGGAACCATTCACACCACCAAGATAAGTCTTGCCGGAATCACTGATGGAGAAGGGATTGACCACCCAGTCAAAGGAAAGCTCCTCTTCGTTTGTCTGAGAAATCTCCACAAACTTAGCGCTTACCTTCACCATCTTGGGCATATCCTGACGGAACTTGTTGATAGCCTCTTCCACGGTATCGAGCTCATCATCCGTGTTGGTCACGGTGAGCACGCCGGTCACAGGAGAGTACTTGGCAGTAGCGCCCTGCGGGAAGTTCACACCCATATCAATCAGAGATGCCTTGGCATCAATCTTGCGAGTGCGACGAGAGCTGCCGGAGGTGAAATCATTATCTTCTTCCTCCTCTTCACCACCTTCCTCAGAACCATTGAAGAAGGAAGGACGGACTGTCCACTGGCGGCGGGACATGCGCTGAGTGCCGGCTCCCTTCTGGAAGACTACAACGGCATTTTCCTCAACACGGTATTCGCAGCCAGCCTGAGAGCACATGTGAGCAAGCAGATCAGCCGCAGTCACATCTGTCATCTGCAGAGAGGAAATCACTGCGGGGGGCGGCGGAACGTATGCTGCAACAGGAGCAGCAGCGGCCTCATCCTCGCTTTCCTCTTCTTCACCGTCTTCCTCTTCCTCCTCTTCTTCTTCCTCATCGTCGGCAGAAGGAGCAGGTGCAGAAGGCATCACAGGAGCCTGAGCCTTCTCAAAAATGAAGTTCATCTGCTGACCGTTCTTGCGAGCCTCGGCACGCAGGAAGTCAAGAGCATCAGCCATGGGGGTATCCTCAAAGTTCACGCTGGCAATCTTCATCGTGACAAGGTTGTCGCGATTGCGCAGCACGCCTTCAGAGGTAGCTACAGTCTCAGCTCCACCCAGCTCGATGCTGGGAAGCTCCTGCGGAAGCTGTTCTTCCCACAGAGCATCTACTTCGGACAGAGCCTTTGCACGGTAGGAATCATAAGCAGCGCGATAGTAATTGGAGCGGCGCTTGCTGACGGCTTCCTGCCCACGGCGTGCAGCTGTGTTATAGGGGTCAATCTTAATGACGCGATTGAACTCAGCATAAGCAGCATCGTAATTGCCCAGGTCAATATGACCGTATGCCAGAGCAAGCAGACGATTCACCTCCTCAATATTCTTCACATGCTCCGGAGTAAGGCCCGGATTATTGCGAACAGGGTCACGCATCAGAGAGAGCTCGTGGCGGGCACGCTTGTTGTTGGGCTCACGCTCAAGCACGTCAAGAAGAAGCTGTTCAGCCTCATCATAACGACCAATGCGGGAATATTCCATAGCAACAGCAATGGAAGCATCCCCGATGCTCTTCACAAGGAATTCCTGAAGTTTCTGAGTGGCCGGAGCCTTCGGCACAGTCTTCCAGGCGGCTTCATACTTTTCGAGAGCCTGCACGTACTCCTTCTGAGAGTAGCAGGTGCGGCCCTGCTGAAGAAGCTCAAGAGCCTCGGCAGTCTTGGCCTTGCGGCGGGCAGCCTCACGAGCATTGATGCTATCCTGCGTATCACCAGAGTATACAGCGGTAGGTCCCACCTGACTGGTGCCAGCAGCGGACGATGTACTGATGTAGCCAGCCGTGCTACCCTGCACAAAGGGGCAGGATGCAGCAATAGCAGCAAGTATCATCGTGCGCTTTGAATTGATGAGAGGTGTGTGGTTCATGGTAACGTTCTATTTATGGCAGAATTCTGTCGGAATGTAAAGTCTACAATTTAATTTTTGCTTAATTTTTCGATTTTTTTATTGATTTAAGTCAGAGTTTACTTTTTCGCCGAAGCTTTGGGGATGCTGACGGGGCTTTCTGCGCCTTCGAGACGTATATTCACCTGACCGGAAGCGTCAATGGACTCCAGGATTGCCTTAAGCTCGGAACCATCAGCCTTACCCCCCGGAATCACGAAGGTTCCATGGGGCTGAGTAACAATTACGCCGCCCGACTTAACAGCTGAGCCTGCGGTCACACGCAGAGTCACAGTCGTATCATTAATGCGGTGCCCCTTCTCATTGGGGGTACCGTAATCCTTGGTACCAGGAGCAGTCTTGCTGCCAGCGCGGATGACAAATTCCTTCTGCGGAGAGGCGGTCACATTATCGCGCACTACGACAACATTTTCCTTAACCATACCGCTGAAGCTCTGGAACTCAGCTTTATCAAAACGCACGACCGTAAAGCGGCCGGATTTCTTACCAGGCAGGTCAAAAGATTCGCCGGGCGCAAGCGTTCCCTTCCAGGAGGGAGTGACAGCGTTGGGTTTATCAAAAATGCGGATGTTAGCAGAGGCCGGAGTCTGAGCAGCCATACCGAACATATTATCAACCACAATCGTCGCGCGGGCTACCTCTACCTTGACAACTTCCAGCTTGGGATTCGTACCGGAAGGCTGGACCAGGTCAGGATAGCTGTTGGCAGCAGACGGGCACGTCTTGGCCGCGAACTCCTCTTCATTGGTAAAGCCATCAGCATCGCTATCCAGCACTTTACCATCGGAGCGACCGAGAGCATCTGCTATATTGTTGGAAATAAACCAGGTATTCGGAATATCGCCATGGATATTGGGAGCAGCCGGGTCATAAATATCAACAACGGTATTCTTCTTCTGATCGTCCAGCGTAATCTGCCAGAGCTCTGTCGAGAAGAACAACGGAGCCAGACGCGGCTGGCCGTTCACCTGGGCACCCTCCGGTGCCACATCTGCAACGGTGCGGTCGCGCTTCAGGCTCTCCTTGACCATATCGGCCTCAGAGGTGAGAGAAGCATCACCCTTGGACGCACTGATATTCGTTTCAGGTTCAACCGCCTTGTCCATGTAGGTATATGTTGCAAGGCCCGCAGCAGCAAGCCCGAGAACAGCACCAATAACAAGCGCCTTAGCCCCTGGATTAGATTGTTCAGCCATAATTCTTATGTAAAATTGTTAAGGGTTACTTGGTCTTACCGGGTGTGAAATACAGCACCTGCATCGTCATGTGCACGCGTACCTTTTCATCAGGAGCACCAGTCTTACGAACCGCCACGGTGCGGAAACCACCGGCAGCACTGTCTTCTGCAGCTGCGGGAGCTTCGCTTCCCAGGTCTTCACCAGCTGCTGCAATTTCTGCCGGAGCAGTGTATGCATCGATACCAGGCAGATTATCCTTGCCAAGCACAGAAATACCGGTGATAGTCAGGAAGAAATCCTTATCAGCCATGATGCTGTTAAGAACCTTCGGCAGCACGCCGCGAGCCGCTTCAAAAGCGATTTCGAAACGGAGCGGGAAATAAGGCACAGCCTTGCGGCTGTTCACATTCAGAGATTCAGCTGCAGCATCAGGAAGAGGTGCGCAATATATCTTCTCAAGTGACGGAGCACCTGCCATGAGAACATTCTCAGCGACGCGGGTTACCGCCTTGAGCTGGAAACTGCGGAAGGGAACATCATCGGCCACAGGTGCAGCATTCTTGTACGATGCAAGACCCAGGTTCTCTGCAGGACCAGCAATACGAGCACCCTGAGACGAAGCCAGCGTCTTCATCTTGTTGATGGAGTCGCGAAGCTCGTTCTGGAAGTCCTGAGCAGAAATCTTCTTACCATCGCCCCAGCAGAATGAGGCATAGCGATTCAGTTCAGCCTGCAGATCCTTGTTAACACCGGAAACCTGCGTGAACGCGGCCTTGATATCCTTGAGATTCTGCTTTGTCGGGGCGAGCTCCTGTCCATCATAACCAGCGAAACGATCATTGATTTCGGCAATCTTAGCCTTATTCTCCGCAGCCTCCTGGCTCTTGGTGTAACCGTAGAACATGATGCCGCCAAAAGCCAGAGCAAACCCAGCAGTGAGAGCAACTACTCGCTTATTTTCACTAATATTCATTTTGAAATGTAGAGTTCTGAGTTAATATCACTTCTTACCTTCGCTCTGCTCAGGAATAGGAATCGGATTCTTAAGCGGCATCACCATCATGAACTTCTCCACATAGTCCGGCAGTTTACCTTTAGCCGCCTTGGCATCAATAAACTGGAAGTAATGGTTCAGGTTACTCTGCACCTTGCCATTCTCGTAGGAGAACAGAGAATCCGCACTTCTTTCGTCGAAATTCTGAGCCACCAGACTGTAAATAGCATCTCGCTGAGAAAGGCCGTCGCTACCAGGCTTCTTGATTGTGAAGCCGCTCACATAAATGGCAGTCACCATAGGAGCCTTGTTGCGCTTGCGCACATCCACCTCTTCCGGTGCCGCATTCATGGCAGAATCGTTCGTATTCGAACGGCTGCGGTTCATGTCAATCAGCTTGGTCCCCTTCACTTCTGATGCTTCAGTCAGTGAATTTTCCTCTGCGTTATAATTGATAAGCGGAGAGAATTCATTGAACCAGAATTTAATGGAAGCAGCCTTGCGGCTCAACTGCTGCAGCACGTCCACATAAGCAGCCCGCATGGTGTACAAATCTGCAAACTTGCTGATCTGTGCCATCTCACGGTCATATTTCTGCTGCACATTCGTAATCTGGTCATTTATCTGCGCTACAGAAGCATCTACTTTGGAAGCCTTGGCCAGAACCTTGGCAGATTCATTGGCATTCATCGTTGCCACACCTGCATAGGCACCTGCACCAGCCAGAGCCAGCACACCGGCTATCGCCACCATGGGCAGCAACTTCTTCTCTGCACGGTCCTTACCGACGCTGGTGGGCACAAGGTCAATATTGAACTCACCCTCTCCGGAGCCGGTAATAGCAGCACCCACAATCGGGCCCAGGCAGATAGCGTCCTGCTCAAGCTCAGCTTCATCCACCTTGGGACCAACAGAGAGAATCTCCGTCGGGTTGAGATACTCCACGGGAATATTCAATGCGGTCTGCAGGAACTCCAGAGTAAACGGCAGACGAGCACCGCCACCGCAAAGATAGGCCTTAACGGGCGGATTACCCTTATATTGTGTGCGATAATGATTGATAGTACGCTGCACTTCAGAGCTCAGGCGGCTCATAGCTGTGCGGATTGTCGTAGCAAGCGCAGCTTCCTGTTCGCTCATGCTGTCGGTATAGCCATTACCGAGGGAGACTACGCCGTCATTAATCTTGAACTGCTCTGCCTCCCGGAAGCTCATCTCGAACTGGCGGGCAATGCTATTGGTGATAAACGCACCGGCGGTTGTGACAGAACGGGTAAAGAAGCGACCGTCCTCTGCAAAGATAATATCGGTGGTCTTGGCACCAATATCCAGCAGCATTACCGGTTCGTCTTCATCATAATTGGCACGGAACGCATTATAGAGAGATGTAATAGCGCAATCAACACTGCGTGTCTTCAAGGGGCCAGACTCCACCTGCGCATTCAGGTTATCCAGCACATCCTTCTTGATAGCCACAAGGAGCACTTCGCGTTCGCCTTCTTCGCGGTCAGCCAGTTCCTGGTAGGAATAAATGATATCTTCCAGAGGGAACGGGATATGCTGCTGCGCCTCAAAGCCTACCTGCTCTGCAATATTATCGATATCAATTGCAGGCAGCTTGATGAAACGCATGAAGACCTGCTGGCCGGAAACCACGTTGCGCACCTCACTGCCGCGCACCTTGAGTTCCTGCACCATCTCTGCGATGGCGTTACCAACATAATCCATGCGCATACCCTCCTCAACCGGGTCCAGCAGTATGTCCCTGCGGGCATAGCGCGAAAGCGCAAAACCGCGCCCGGCCGGAGTAAAGACGCCCATCGTGACGCTCTGAGAGCCAATCTCGAGGGCTACTGTTGTCTTGTAATCAGCCATATGTAGTCAGTTTTCAGTTATCAGATTCAAAAACCGTCCGCCGCAGTGTCTTACTTACGGCGCTTCTTGCCCTTCTTCACAGGAGCTACAGGCTCCTCAGACACTGCGTCAGCAGGAGCTGTCGTAGAGCTGTCGGTTGTGCCCGTAGTAGTAGTGGAGGTGGAGAGGCCACCGCCTACGCCTGTTGCAGGAGAATATGATGCAGCACCACTCGCCGATGAACCGTACAAAGGAGAAGTCGGCGGGAAAGCAGGAGCATAGAACGGAGCAAACGGAGTCTCAGAAATCGCCTTCAGCTGCACACCGATACCGGCCTTATCTTCTTTCTTCCACCAGCCTTTCTTCAGGCGGTTTTTCATCTTCTTGTTCACCACCACGTCCACTTCTGTTTCGGGCTTAACGCAATCAGCCCCCTTGAACTGGAACTCCACAGCCACAGCCGCCAGTTTGCCCGCCAGATCTACCTTTTCCACACGAGTGGAACCATTACCGCAGATGCGGGCAGCATCAGAAGGAGAAATAAACACAGCAGCCTGCACATTCTTGTTCTCACCAAGACCAGGCTTACCGGAAAGAGGAATATTCACGTATGTAATTTCCTTATCGAGAAGAATAAGCTTCTCGCCATCCTTACCGACACTGAATACCAGATAGGCATGCACCTTAAGCTCATCCACATACATCGGAATCTGCTCGGCATCACGGCACTTACCCTGAAGGCTGTACGGAATGCGGACATAGTGCCAGGCCGGATTAATACTCTTCGCAGAATCCTTTGTAGCAAAGTATTCTGTGCGGGGAACAATCTGTTCCACCTGTGCATCAGCAGGTTTCAATGTCAACTCTGCCTGTGCATAATCCGCACTAGTGGCAGCAGCCTGAGAAAGGCCACAAAGTGCAGCTACCGACATGGGGAGAAAGAAGCGTTTCATGATACAAATAAAAACAGACGTGTGCTATACTTATACACAATATGCCCCCGTTTGGCGAGAAGAATCTTCACGATGCCTTATTTTTTTCGAAAGATTCTTTTTACGCGCTTCTACGCGCGCGCGCAAACACTTTTGACTTGTCCACCCCACGCATCTATGCTATAAGGCTGCCAGCCATGCCCATTCTCGCTACATACATTCACCACCTCGATCCCATTATATTCAATATACCCGGTACCCCTCTCGCCCTGCGCTGGTATGGCCTTGCTTACGTTGCCGGTTTCATTCTGGGGTATCTTGTTCTGCGCTGGCTTTCCCGCAACAATCTTTTCTGCATCAAAGACGACAAACTGGGCGACTTTGTCACCTTTGTCTGCATCTGGGGTGTCCTCATAGGCGGGCGCCTGGGTGAATTTTTCTTTTACTGGCTCCCGGAGCATGGCCTGACCGGCCTTCTGGAAGACCCCCTGTGGGTACTGAGAGTATGGGAAGGCGGCATGGCTTCTCACGGCGGTATCATCGGTGTCATCCTGGCATGCCTCTGGTACGCATGGCGCAACAGAATCAACAACACTGAACTTATAGACGGCGTTGCCATCGTATGCACACTGGGCCTTTTCTTCGGTCGCATTGCCAACTTCATCAACGGCGAGCTTTACGGTCGACCCACCTCCCCGGATAACACGCTAGGCATAAAATTCCCCCAGGAAATCTTTGAATTACCGGCTCAGCAACAAATTCAGGCCATCTCAGCAGTAGAACACGCGGCAGGTGGCAGCTTCAACTCTCTTGCCCTGCCCGGTGAAGCCTTCTTCGACACCCTTTGCCGGCTTTGCCGGGAAAACGAAACCGTACGAGAAGCCCTGGGGCAATTTCTTACCCCTCGTTTCCCCTCCCAGCTTTTCGAAGCCGTCGGCGAAGGATTGATTATCTTCTGTATCCTCATGGCTGTCCGGCTGTTGTGGAAAAAAGCTCCTGCTGGCACATTCTCCGCCCTGTTTGCCTTCCTGTACGCCACTGCCCGCATCACCTGCGAGTTTTTCAAAGAACCGGATGCGGCCGTGTGGCATGGCATCACCCAGGGGCAGCTCCTCTCCATTCTCATTGCTATTCTGGGCTTTCCGTTCGTTTTCTCCGCCATCTCCACATACAGAAAAGAAAAAAAATCCACAATTTCTTAAAAAAAGACTTGCATTCTATTTCCAAATTGTGTAAATTACCGCCGCACACCGTTCACACGGTCTGCAAAACAACAAATGGGTAGGTTCCCGAGCGGTCAAAGGGGGCAGACTGTAAATCTGCTATCGTACGATTTCGATGGTTCGAATCCATCCCTGCCCATTTCTCCCATGCGGAGGTAGCTCAGTTGGTAGAGCAACACCTTGACATGGTGGAGGTCGTAGGTTCGAGTCCTATCCCCCGTACGCAA
>JAZRKW010000100.1:0-19558 GCA_045646505.1 Akkermansia sp.
GGTCTGTTTTCAGGCGGCGCAGCATGAAGGGCCTCACCAGCCGCCGCAACGGCGCGTAATCGGTGCCCATTTTCTGCACCATGGCATTGAATTCCTTCTCCGAGCCCAGCAGCCCGGGGGTGAGGAAATGGAACAGGGTGCGAAGCTCGCTCAGCGAGTTTTCCACCGGGGTGCCGGTGAGCGCCACACGGCGGGGCGAGCCCAGCTGCAGCAGGCTGCGCGTGCGTTGGGAATCGGCGTTCTTGATAGCCTGGGCCTCATCCAGCACCAGGGCGGGCAGGGGCTCTGCAGCCAGTAGTTCGGACAGTCGGGTGGCCATGCCGTAGGTGGTGAGCGCCACATGAACTCGTTTCAACAGCCATTGGGGGTTCTTCTGCAGGTAGTCACAATCCTGCCGGTTCAGCATGTCCGGGTGCAACACCAGAGTGTTGAGCTGCGGTGCAAAGCGGCGCAGTTCCTCCTGCCAGTTGGTGAGCAGTGATGCCGGTGCCACGATGAGGGCGGCGCGTTCCTCCAGTGCTCCGGTTGCGTGCAGATGCGCCAGCCAGGCAATGACCTGCAGGGTCTTTCCTAAGCCCATATCGTCTGCCAGACAAGCTCCGAAACCGGACTCTGTCACTCCCAGCAGGAAGCGTACGCCATCCTTCTGGTAGGGGCGCAGGATGTTTGCCAGTTTTTCGGGGAGTTGCGGTTCCTGGTGGCTGATGCTGAGTTGCTGCAGTGCTTCCTGCAGGGCGGGGGCGGCTATGGAGCGCATGCTGTCATCCTCCGGCGGGGGGATATCTGGCAAGGCGGTGCTGCGCTTGCCGAGCAGCCAGCGCAGACCCGCCAGCAGGGGAATACCCCCGGCGGCCATGCGGGTGGCCTGTCGCCAGCTGTTGAGTAGTTTTTCGAGCTTTTCGCGGTCCAGTCGTATCCATTCGCCGCGGAAGCGGATGAGCCCGTCCTCTCCGGCCAGCAGTTCTTCCAGCTCTGCCTCGGTCAGGGCGTAGTTGCCCAGCACCACGCGAGGGCTGAAGCGCAGCAGGGTGGAGATATTCAGAGCGGGGGCGCGGTCGGGCTTCTGGTTTTCACCAGTGGGCTGCAGCTGCACTTCCAGTTCCACGCGGGGCGGGCGGCTCTGCCACAGGTTCACCATGCGGGTTTCGATGCCGGCTTGCTCCAGCAGAGGCAGGCTTTCCAGGAAGTCGTAGGCCTGTCGAGGTCCCCAGGCACAGGGCTTGTAAATCGCGCCGGTGTTGATAATCTCGTTCAGAAAGGCATTGCCAGCCGCTGCTTGTTGCAAGGGACGCAGCAGGGCTGTGAGGGAATCTATATCATGAGCGTACAACTGGCGGGCAAGAGCCAGCGGAGCGTGGCGGGGCCTGCCATCCTGCCCGGCGCGGTGAATGAATGTGGCCAGGAAGGCAAAAGGGAGTGATTCGGCTCCTTCGCCGCCATTTTCGGCAAGATGAAAACATAATTTGCCCAGCTGCTGCCAGCCTTCACCCAGCGATTCGAGCCATTTTTCCGGTGTTGTCAGTTTGCGCTCTGCCTGCCAGGCCAGCGCCTGTTCCAGCGTGCCGAACCATTCCACCAGCATGCCGGCTGTCACCGTGCCGCCATGAACCGGAGGCATGCTTTCCAGCCAGGCCGCAGCTTGCCGGGGTGGCAGCTGCGGGAATGAGTTTTCTCCGCGGTGCAGTTGTTTGAGGTGCTGCATGCAGAGCTCCTGAGCATGCTCCCGCAGCCAGGCTGGGAATGCCCCCGCGCCCAGCGGCAGCCCATGGCGCAGCAAATCCAGCATGCCTGCTCCTGCACTGCGTGCAAACGCCCGTGCCAGCCGGGGAAATGCCCCTGCTGGTACCACACCCAGCCGCCCACTGGCCAGGCTCAATGAAAATGTGGGTTGCGTTGCGATGCTCTCAGTCTAGCCTAATCTGCGGAACTTTGTCAACGTGAGAGTCGTGAACACGAGATGATTTCTTGCTTTTCGGCGGCGATTTTGTTACACTGTCGGGAAATCCGTTTATGAATGCACGAAATCTCCTTACACTGTTTGCCCTGGGGGTCATGTCTGTAAGTCAGGCCGCCGAGCGTGTGTCTTTTGATTTCGGGTGGAAGTTCAAATACATGGGCGCAACCGTTCCCCCGGAATCAGCGGGGGTTGCCAGTGCTCCGGCATCTCAGGCGGGGCATGGACCGGCCTTGGCTGTGGATGGGGAGAAATCTACCCGCTGGGCTGCGCCAGATGAAAATCCGGGACACAGCATCTCTGTGAACCTGGGCTCTGCCAGAAAGATCAGTTCCATTGTCGTGCATTGGGAAAAGGCGAACAATTTTGATGTGACGGTGGAAATCGGCACAAAGAAGCGCAAACTGACCCGCAAGATGCATGTGGAGCATTCGGAAACGATGGAGATTCCGTTGAAGAATATGGCGTTGCGCACGCTGAAGCTGACTGTGACCAAGGGGGTGAGCGAGTCGTGCTGGGCCAGTATCCGCGAAATTGAGTTTCTGGATAGCAAGGGAAAAGCTCTCGATTTGACAAAAATCAAGCCGGTGCAGAAAAACGGGTGTCTTGCTCCGGGATTCGATGATGATTCATTCAAGAAGGTGCAGCTGCCGCATGACTGGGCGATTGAGAGCCCCTTCCTGGTGGAAAAACCCAACGAGACGGGTAAGCTGCCGTGGGATGGCTGGGGATGCTATCGCAAGGAATTCCGTGTGCCGGAGGAGTTTGATGAGAAGACGGACCGGTATTATCTGGATTTTGATGGCGTGATGTCGTGCCCCAGGGTGTATGTGAATGGACGCTTTGCCGGGGAATGGGCCTATGGGTATAATTCCTTCCGCGTGGATATAACACCTTATCTGAAAGCAGGTGCTGCGAATGTGATAGCGGTGCAGGTCAGTAATCTGCCGCTTTCTACCCGCTGGTATCCGGGTGCCGGTATATACCGTCACGTCTGGCTGGAAAAGACGGGGCCGGTGCATCTGGCCCAATGGCCGGTGTATGTGACCACGCCGGAGATTGAGGAGGGTAAGGCTGCGGTTGAGATTGTAACCCGGGTATGTAATACAGGGCGCTCCAGGCAGGAGGTGACGCTGTGCCAGAGTGTGGGCAAGGCTGCAGCCAGCCCGCTGAAGGTGGTGCTGAAGCCTGGCGAGGAAAAGGAGGTGCACCAGCGTCTTACTTTGAAGAAACCGAAGCTGTGGAGCTGTGAAACGCCGCATTTGTACCGGCTGAAGACGGTCTTGATGGCAGATGATGCCGAGATTGACAGCCACGAGACTGCGTTTGGCGTGCGCTCGATCGAGTGGCGGGCAGACGGCTTCTATCTCAATGGAGAACGCGTGCAAATCAAGGGCGTGTGCGAGCATCACGACCTGGGGGCTCTGGGGTCGGCCTTCCATACTCGCGCGTATGAGCGTAAGATTGAAATTCTGAAGAATATGGGTTGCAACTCCATTCGCATGACCCACAATCCGCCTGCTCCTGAGGTGCTGGATTTGTGTGATAAACACGGAATCCTGGTCATTGATGAGTTGTTTGATATCTGGGAGTCACAAAAGTACGACAAGGTGAACGGCTATCACGTTTACTGGCCCCGGTGGTGGCGCAAGGATGTGCGTAATTTCATGCTGCGCGACCGCAATCACCCCTGTATCATTGCCTGGAGTGGCGGCAATGAGGTGCCGGAGCTGCACACAGCCAGGGGGGTGGAGGTTTCCCGCAACCTTCGCGACGAAATCCGGCAGTATGATACTACTCGTCCATACACAGTCGGCAGCAATGACCCCGCTGCTGTGAACAACGGCTTCGCTGATACGGTGGATGTGTACGGCTTCAACTATAAGCCGGATATGTATGGGAGTTTCCGTGAGCGACATCCCGGAAAACCGGTCTACGGGTCGGAAACGAACTCCTGCGTGGCTTCCCGTGATATGTATTTCTTCCCGCTGGGTTGGAAGGTGGGCATGGGGGCACGCCCCTTCCATGTAAGCGCTTACGGCCTTTTTTCCGCAGCCTGGGGTACCAGCCCGGATATTGAGATGCACGCGTTGAAAACCAACCCGCATGTGGCGGGGGAATATGTGTGGACGGGCTTCGATTATCTGGGAGAACCCACGCCGTACAATCAGGATGCTTCCAATATCGGCAATTTCCAGGGCGTGAGCGAGGCTGAGAAAAAGGCCGCCATGGAGGAACTGAGGCGTATGGGCAACAAGGCCCCCAGCCGTAGTTCCTACTTTGGCATCATTGACCTTGCCGGGTTCCCGAAGGATACATATTATCTTTACCGGAGTCACTGGCGCCCGGAGGAGAAGACCTGCCATATTCTTCCGCACTGGAACTGGAAAGGCCGTGAGGGAGAAGTGACCCCGGTTATGGTCTTTACCAGCGGTGATGAGGCAGAATTGTTTCTGAATGGCAAGAGCCAGGGGGTGCGCCGCCGCGGCGAGGGTGAAGATTATCACCAGAAGCTGACGGTGTGCAAGAATGCTTTCCGTTTCGTCTGGGAGGATGTCAGATACGCCCCCGGCACCCTTAAAGTGGTGGTGAAGAAAAACGGTAAGCCCTGGGCAGAGGCTCAGCGGGTTACTACCGGTGCTGCTGCCAGAGTGAAGGCTGAGGTGGACCGCCCGGTGATTGCCGGCGATGGCTGCGACCTGGCCTATATTTCTTTGTCGCTGGTGGATAAGAAGGGGAATGTGGTACCGACGGATTCCCGCAAGGTACGTTTCAGCATTTCCGGACCGGCCAGATTGGTGGGTTTCTGCAATGGTGACCCCACGGATCATACCTGCATGCAGGATAAGCAACAGCGCTTTTTCAACGGGCGGATGATAGCTATTGTGCGCGGCACCCGTGGCAGCTCAGGCAAAGCAGTTGTTACCGTGAAGACCGACTCCTTGCCGGAGATTACTATTCCGGTGCAGGTAGAGTCTGCCGGGGAAGAGGATTGAATGCTTCCGCAGGTACCGTAGCATGAAGCTTACAGGGCCTGTTCGGCTCCGGGTTGTGTTCATTCTGAAAAAGTTTTTGGTAAAAATCAGTGTGGAGTCAATAAATAGTCAGTAGGGAAACGTCTATCAGATAACATGAACGCAGGATGTTTATATCAGGTCAGCGTGGCGGCAATGGTTTGCTCCCTTTGCTGGAATATTCAGGCTGAGCCGGAGCCTGAACCTCTCAGCCCCGAACAACAGGTGGCTGTGCAGAATTTTCGCGAATCGCTTTCTGCCTTGAGCCAGGCGTTGGTTGTGTGTACTCCGGCTTTGAACTCTGTTAAGGATGCTAAAACAGCTGCCGTCGCAGTGCCTCTGGTACAGCAGGTGAGCCGGGCCGAATCATTGGTTAAATCTGCGGCTGAGAAGGTGAGTGCAAGTGGGGTGGATGTGGACCGTTTTTACCAGCTGGGTGGGTTGGATGCGCTGCTCAGTGCTGTTCCGGTTGCGGCGTATAACGCTGCTGTACGCAAGGTACTGGTTGCCGGGTGTTGTGGTTCTCTTTCTCTGTATGCTGCTGTTATGGAACAGAAGCCAGGTAATGATATTCCGCTGAGTCAGGAAGATAAGGAAATTCTGCAGCAAGTGGAGACCCTGATGCAGCAATTGAAGGAAATTGCTCCGGTGTCTCACTGGCGCCCGTTGGAGACTGAGTTCATTCGTAACTATGATTCTTTGCTTCCTGCTGTGCAGCGTTTGCAGCAGAATCCGCATGGTGCTATGGCGCTGCGCCGTATTCTGGAGCAGAATTCAAGTGTGTTGAATGAGCTTTGTAATCACCAGTTTCATGGCAACGGAGGTATGGAGGAGCGTTTCCTGGTTCAGCCGGATAGTTTTCTGGGGGCCTGGTATTCTGCCCGTGGCTTGGCAGAGTATTTCCACCACCGCCTTTTTCTGTGGAATGACTCACTGGCGCGTCGATATGGTGATGCAGTGTGGAAAGAGGCTGAGCCCCAGTTGGCAAGTGTGCGGCAGAAATATGCCCTCGGCACCGGAGATGGCCGCACACCGGAGACTGCTTTCGATATTCCCGGTGAGGTTAAGCCCGTAGATTATGTGGCTTTTGTAAATGAAGTCACCCGGGCTGTTTTCGGGAGTCGGTATCTGCCGGGAGAGCCCCGCCACAGTACCCTGACTCGCAACGGAAGGCAGGTTATCTGCGGGCTGGTGAATGTAGGCCGCAGTGGCGATAAGAATATGTACAATAATCCGGTATTGGTGATGCCGTGCTATTTCTATGTCGATTCCGGAAAGGAGGAACGGAAATGAAGCGCATTCTGCTTATGCTGAGTATGCTGGGGCAGGTGTTGGCTGCAGATGCCGGCGGATTTGCCTCGGCTGCCGAGTTTCAGTATCCGGAGCCCGGGCTCGAACCGCCGCAACTGCTCAACTCTGCCGCAGAGCGCACCTGGACACCGGTGGGTATGGAGCCGTTCCGGGCAGAGTTGCTGGGATTTCAAGGGGAATGGGGAAATGATGCCATCATTATGCTGCGTATGCCTTCGGGGCGCCGGGTGGCATATGATGTGAGTTCCTTGTCCGATGCCGATATTGATTCCATACGTGAGTGGATAAAATCGAATTCCCTTGAATGCTTTGAGACCTACCGGGAGGGAAGGCACCTCGTCCGTATCCTTTCTGTTGTGCCGTTGCGGGATGGTAAATCCTATTTTGTGCGGTTGGTGCAGAGTGACGGCATGTGTTATGCGATTAAGACAAATTGCCAGCCCATGACGGAGCATGAAGCACGCCAGCAGATGGATGACCGGTTCAAGGTGACGAATGACACGCTGGAAATCCTGAAGCGCTATGCTGCGCGCAAGCTGGAAACGGCTCCGGTATTGCCGATAGTGACGAGTACGGATGATGCTCTGCTATATTCCTCTCTGCACCGGGTGGGCATTGTGGTGCTGTATCTGAATCGCCGTGGCAGTGCGGTGGATGAGGCGTTCCGGCAGTATCTGACAGCGCATCCTGAGTGGGTGGCGCAATGGGCGGGACAGTTTGTGTTCATGCTGGCCTATGCAGATGATAAGGGCTTGTACCCACCGCAGTGCCACGCGAATGAGATGCGCCTGTATTTTCTGCACCAGGTGCTGCCCTCGAATACGAAGCCGCCTGTGTACACCGGTGATGCCACTCAGCGTATCTGCAATGCCACGCTGGTTAATAACCAGCAGGTTTCATATTCCGTGTACTACCATCATTTCCTGAATGGAAATCCTTACCAGCGGAGTAAGCGCTGCGGAGTGATAAATGGTTCGGTGTTCTGCCAGCGATTGTTGCAGGCACGTAACGATGAGTTCAATTTTTACAGTTTTTAACCCCGACACCCTTTGTTGATAATGAAGAAAGCCAGTTTAATTTCGCTTGCGTTTGTCATGGCTGCGCCTCTGTCAGCTGCGGATTTATTTCCGGAGTGCCGGCGGGCGCTTCCGGCAGAGGTTGAACCGCTGGATTGGTTCCCCAGGGCTACAGTGAGCCAGCGTGCGCGCATTCGTGAGAATTGCAGTCAGTATATGGTTTCGACTCAGACAATGGTGAACCGTTTTCTGGAAAATCCTGATGATGCTGAGGCTTTTTGTGCGCTGGTTGCCCCGGAATCACATGTGGGTACACTGGTGAAGCGCATGCTGAATTCTGCTCCGCTGGAGAAGCGTCCCGGGTTGGAGCCTCTGGTGCAGTTCCGCCAGATATATCGCTACCCCGGTCTGAGTGCTGATTTTCTGCATCGTTTGAAGCAGACTCCGCGTGAATCTTTTGTGCTTAAATTGAGAGATTTTCTGAAGAATCATACGCCAGAGGAGCAGCTTATCCGGGAGCTGCACTCTATTCTGGAGGAGGATGCTGAGCTGAACCATGCAGAGCTGGATATTATTTGCCGGGGCCTGCAGGCATGGTGCGGGGTGGAGGGTGGTTATCGCGCAGCAGGCGCTGCGGCGCGTTTGTATATGAAGAGTTTTCGCGGTGGAAAGGCTATTTGCCTGACTCCGGAAATGGAGCATGATATGGCGGTGCGCTACCCGCACTTACAGCCATTTATCACAGCAGAACGCTCTCTGAACGGGAATGTTCCCAAGTTCCTGACAGGCAAAATGGAGTGGGAGTCCAGTACTCTTAATCAGTTGCTCTGGCGGGAGCCTGCCAAGGCTTTGCAGTTGGCGCGCAGTATGCGGCGTACCGGTTATGAATTGCTGGAGCACAAGCCGGAGGCTCTGCGCCGTTATGTGCGTTACCGGGGTATCATGCACTACCGTGATATGGGCCAGGAGGTGCCGGATTGCTGCCTGGCGGCTTTGGAGCCCTATTCAAATGAAGGAGAAAGCGTTTTGCGAAATCAGCTGCAGAATCTGGAGCCGGAGCTCACGCCACTGGCCCCACGCTGCCTGCTGGCAACGGGGCAGCGCCTGGGGTCTGTATGGACCCCGGTCAAGGTTTCATCTCGAGCTGGTATAGCACCTTCCTGGCCGGATGCTACGGCCGTGCAGCTGCCCATGTGGAATGATGCGCTGCTGGGATTGAAAAAGGGAGAATCGGTAGCGGCCGCTTTCCAGAAGGAATTGGATGACTTTGATAAACTGGCCACGGATGTGAGGAAACACCGTGGCTCCGGGGTTATTCTGGCAGCTGCGCTCGGGGAGTGTGAGCGTGTGCGCCCCAGCCGTCAGGATCTGGTTACGCCGGTGTATCACCGTATTGCGCTTCATTTCGCGGAGGATGGCGTGACACTCAGCTACCTGCCGGAGGATGGCGAGTTCCAAATCACCAGTCAGGAATCACCGGACCCGGTGGTGAATACAGCGCTGCATCTTTTACCACAGCGGCTGCATCGGCTCACGCTCCTGCTGGCTGTGCTGGAGAAGCAGGGAAATGTGGCCGGATTGGAGAAGGCCTGCAGCCAGTTGGCCCGCGCTCTCAATCGCTGCGAACTCTGGCCTCTGGTTATTTGTCAGCGAGAGTTGCGCGGATTCAGTACCAGGGCTTTGCTGACTCTCTTTGCGGATTATGAGGGTGAGAATGATGCCTTGTTTGATTACGGCGAGGCAATGGGGTTGCGCGATGAAATGCGGGTGGCGCGCCTGGGGCATGAGGATGAGCTGGGCGATAATCTTTTGCGCGCGGCTTGTATCAGCCGCACTCTGGCGGCAGATGAGGATGAAATATCTGAAGCTGCCGAGGAATTGATGTCTCTGGCTCGGGAACGGGCTCAGGAGGCTGATGCGAGTCTGCCTGGTGCGGTGCTGCGGCATTTGCTGAAAAATGGCATGGCAGAGCCGGTCATGCAGTGGAAGGACTGCCCACCCGCCTTGCTGAGAGGTCGTTTTGCCGGAAATGGCTTATTGCTTATCCGCGCTTTCCTGCAACAGAATCAGCGGGCGGAGGCGCAGCGTGTACTGGCGCTCATGTCGGCCGATCCGGTGACGGATACAACCCCGGCTTATCGCCTGGCCTGTGCTTTGCTGAGCGAAAATCCCGAAGAAGCGGCACGCTTGCGGAAGGATGCCCTGCTGCTGGCTATGCTGCATCGCCATGTGGATTATTCCACCTATGCTGATTATCTGGCTGAACTGGCGAACGAAGGTGATGCGGATGATAACATTATGCGCCTGGAACTTATGTTCTCCAGCGGCAGGGAGGCCGGGCTCTCGCCGCAACTGGGGTTCTGCTATGCCCGTCAGGGACGCTGGAATTCCGCTCTTTTCGCTTTTGAGTATATGCTGACTCTGGGGCTTACTACCACCACTCCGTATGGTACTGTGCCGGGGCATGCAGATTTGTTCTATTTCCGGGCCTATGCAGATATATGCCGCAGCAAGCTGGAGAACCGCCCGGAATTGGCGAAGAAGGCGCTGGCTGCGGTGGAGGGAACTCCTGCAGCACCGGTGGCAGCTGCCCTGGACAGGCTGCCAGTGGTGCCTTCTGCTGCGCCTGTTGTGGCTGAATTGCCGGTGCCGGAAATTGGAGCGCTGCTGGCGGTGCTGCCCTCTCGCAGCTGGAAATTGAAGAATGGCTCATCGTTGGAAGGGCAGTTGCTTTCTTTCTGCCGGGGAGGTAAGGCTATTCGTCTGCAGTTGACAGATGGGGGAACCAGAACTATTCCAGTCGCGGATATTGCCGGCGATGAAAGGCCTTATTTCCAGGAGTGGCGGCAGAAGAATAACTTTACTGCCTGGACTTCCAGACCCGAGGAAATGAGCGAGCGTTATGTGGTGAAGTACACAGGACGCCCGGTGGGGGCACTGCCGGATCTGACGCATGCTGGTGCTTATTATATGGCAGTAGTGGGCGAGGACGGCTGTGTTTCCTGGTTGCGAACCTGGGGGTTGCCGGAGCCAGAACGAAAGCGGGCTGAGGAATTCTGTTCGGCACAGCCGGGGATTAGCGGCTTGAAACTGGCGCGTACGCCACAGGAAGCCGTTCGGCTGTCTGTTGAACATAAACTGCCTATCATGCTTCTATGTGCTCCGGTTGCACAGAATCACAGGACCGCGTTGCTTCAATATATGATGCTGCATCCTGAGGCTGCGGCGGTGTGGGGGCAGCAGTATATCATTCTGCCGGCAGAGCCGACGGAGGCTGGGGTGCGGCCGTTACGTTATGCTGCGGCGTATCGAGATGAATTGCTGAGCCTGGAACGCTCTTTTGCTTCGCCGCATCCCCAGATTGAGCAGGTTCTGGCAGCATCATTGAAAACTCACAACCGTATTGTGGCCTGTGTGCTGGAGCAAGGAAAGGTGCAGGGATATGTGTTGCATCCGGATTATACCCTGCCGCCGGAGCAGCTTCTGCAGAGCAGGGTACCGTTGAATACAGAAAAGGAAAGCTCGGGTCAATGAGGTTATTCTGGGGAATTTTGTGCTGCATGGGGGCGGTACTGGCGGAACCTGCTGTGCTGGGGGTGCGTGTTGCCAGGCCGGATGCCGGGGTGCGCCAGGTGGCCGGCTCTCGCCTTTTCGTGGGGCAGGGGCTGGTGGTTGTGTATCTGGTGCCTGGTTCTTCTGCAGCGGCTTTTCTGCAGCCTGGCGATGTGCTGGTGTCGGTGGATGGCACACCGCTTTACAATGAGGAGGAACTGGCGTGTGTGGTGCAGCGGAAGAAACCAGGGGATACGGTGCTGGTGGTTCTGTTGAGGCATGGGGAGGAAATGTCGCTGGAGTTGCGGTTGGAGGGCAGCCCGGTTACTCCGGAGCTGAGCCCGGAGCAGCATGAGGCGGTAAATCGCTTGTTGCTGCTGCTGGTGCCGCATGATGAAAACGAAGCCGTGGATGTGCCGGCGGTGCGCCGCCAGTTGCTGTTGCTGGCGGAACTGGGGCTCGCCACGCGGGATGCCTATGCTACATGCCGGCTGTATTTACGGCAGGGAAAATATCTTGTTGCCGTCAAGTCTACCGAACGGGTGCTGAGTATCACTCACAATCATCCGAAAGTGCCGGATGCTTTGCTCCGGGCTGATTTTTACCGTCGCGACCAGAAGCCTCTGCCACCTGAATTACGTGATTTTCTTTTAAAGTCTGAATACTATAAGCCATGAATCATTTTGCTTATGTAGCGCCTATTGCGTTTTTTTGTCCTGCCGTTCTGGCACAACAGGTATTATCTCCTGTGCAACGGTTGGATGCCGCCCGCCTGGAGCTTGAAGCTTTACAGGTGCTGGAACAGATGTGCCATGAGCTTATTGACCCGGACCCGGATTTCATGTTGCCCGGCGTGGATTATTCCGGATTTCTGCAGGGGGTGCGTGAGTATTTCGCCAGTGGTGATAAACATTTTCATGATTTGCTACTGCGCTATCGTGAGGAATCCCGGGCATGGTTACTGGGGCAGATCCGCTCAGCTGATTTTCTGACCCCGCATGCAGCGCAACCCGGCGTTGTGAAGCTGGAGAATGGCTTGCAATATGATGTCTATTCTCTGCCGGAACGCAGTAAAAATTATAAGGCAAGGCGGGCCCATGAACTGCGGGCCTGTGTGCCGGGTACCCGGATATCGCTTTGCCTCAGTGGCTTGCCTCTGGTGGTGGGGGAAGCTATGTACGATGCTCCGCGCGGGGTGGCGTGGCGTTTTCTGTTGCCTGTGGAGTTGCTTGAGCCGGTGGATGCGAAGCCGTTGATGAGTGCGGGAGTGTTGACGGTGGAGATTGTAGCGGTGAGAGAATCTCTGAGCCGGGAGCTGCGCGAAGATGCAAGAAAGCATTTTGCGGCTGCGCAGCCCGCTTTGCCGGATATTCAGCTGGAGAATCCGGAGCTGCATCTTCTACGTTCACGGCTTCGGGGGATGCAGACTGCCTGTTTCCTTGAAGGTGATGCTCCGCGATTGATTCTCCGTATTCAGGAGTTGTTGCCGGAGTTGGATAAACCTGGTGGCCCCATCATATTCCGTGAGCGTCTGAAACGGGCTCAACAGGAGTATGATGCAGCGCATGATGCCGTGAAACGTCTGGAGCGGCGGCAGGTGGCGGAGCAGATACTCAAGCTCCTGGAAGAAACCCCGGGCGCCTGTCGCCTGAGCAACGGTATTATATGTTCTGCTTTGCATGGAGAACCAATTAAGCTGCAACAGGCCCGCTATGTGGAAAGTGAAGAGCTGGGCTCCGAGAATTATTGGCGCGTACGGGAGCGTGTTGTCGCTGTTGAGTCTGATTTGCCAGAGCTCTTGTTGAAAGTGGCGGGGGAACTGCCAGCTGGTGCCGGGTGGGATGTGGTGATTCCACCTTCTTTACTGGGCGAGGAGCACGATTTACCTATGCTGTATCGCATACGTGCAGGGGAAGTTCCAAAGCTGCATGAAACTCCGATATTACCGCCGGATGTGATTTAATCGCATCAGAGTTGTTGCAACAGGCGGATGAAATCTGCTGGTAGAGCCTGCTGCAGGGCTGCGTTGTCGATGCAGTGGCGCTGTCGGCAGACACCTGAGGTGGTGTGCAGTTCAAGGTACAGGATACCATTTTCCTGTTTAAGTACAATCCGGCCTTGAGGAACGGAGTATTCCATGGTGGTTTCGATGCATTTACCTTGCAGCCATCCACTGTGGTTTGCTGGTATGCAGCGCGCAAGCGTGAGTAATTCAGCCAGGTCTGCCTTTACTTGTCTGGTGTTCATGTTGTATGGCAGACGGGTCAGTTGCAGTCGCAGTCGCGTGCGTACCTGTGCGAATTGGAACAGTTGCTCCGGTGTGAGCTGAGGTGCTGCCTGCTCATCGCCTGCCGGCTTGTGCCCATCGGGGCGTTCCTGTAATTCCACCAGGGCGATGAGTTTGTCTTCTCCCCGTTGATAAAATACGCGAATCACATTGCCAACCTTTAATTGTGATAATGTTGCGCGAAGAATGGTTGCATTCGGTATGGGACGGGAATTGATATGGGTGATGATATCTCCGGCTTGTATTCCTGCTTGTTGTGCAGGGGTTCCGTTTACCACCTGGGCTACCGGTACCCCCTGCACAGTTGTCGATTCTGCAGGAATGATACCAAACACAACAGCGGCATGGCTCTGCTGTGCTGCCATGAGACAGAATAGCAGGGCTGCCAGTAGAACTGTGCGTAAGTGATTCATATAACATCGTCGGTGAGTTGAGCTGGATGGGAATTCAGGACGCGGATGACCACTCGGCTTTTGTTGTCGCTGCTTTTCAGAATAAAGGTGTCCTGGTGTTCGTTTGCGGCCTCTCTCAGTTGCCGCTGTTGAGTAACACTGGCTTCTTGTGCCGGGGGGGGCTGGATTGGCAGAGAATGCAGGGCCACTCCACCCAGAACCAGAACGGCTGCTGCAGCACCTGCATATCGCCACGGAATTGCGCTGCACCAATGCTTTTTTTCTTGCTGTAGTACAGGACGCAGGTTCTGATGTACATCGGTTGGTAGAGGCACAGGATAACACTGCTGGCGTAACTCTTGTTCCAGGGCTTCATCTGCAGCACAATCTGCCTCTTCCTGCATCATGGCTGCCAGTAGACGCTTCCGTAAATCTCCCGGAAGTGCTATAGGTGGGTGCTGCCTGGCCCATTGGTGAATATCTGGCGGAGTTTTGGTCATGATTCGGGGTATATCTCGGTGTCTTCTTCGAGTTGTTGCCGGAAAATACGCAAGGCTGCGCGGTATCTCGTGGCGACGGTGGCTGGCGGCTCGTTCAACATGGTGCCGATAGCTCTGAAGGAGAGTCCTTCCCACACATGGAGAATGACTACTTCTGCATAATCGGAGCGCATGTTACGCAGTACTTGTTCCAGACGTTCCCGGCGGTATTGGTTGTCCTGGCTGCATTCCAGGAGTGCTATGTGTTCGGACACCGCGCTTTGTTCCTGGGCGGCCGCCTCGGCTGTGGATTGCTGCCGGGTTTGATGCCGGTACAGGTCAATAGCCTTGTTGCGGATGCAGCTTAAGGCATAGGATTGCCAGGCGGTAGGTGTTTTGCGGAATTCCTGTGTGCGGACGATGCGCACGAGCTCCATCAGAGCGCTTTGCAGTACATCCTCTGCATCGGCCATGCTGCGGGTCCTCTGACGTGCATAGAGCAGAAGCCTGGGACCGTGTTCATCCAGCCAGGTTTCCCAGTTGGGTGTTTCTTGTCCCGTTGTGCCATTGTTTTCCATCTCTTTGCATCCATATAGACGATTCTGCTCGTTCGTTTTATTGAGTCAGCGCAGAAATTTCAAAAAATCCGCCGCGGCTCAATCGAACCGCGGCGAATGAAAATTACTAATCAATAGTCATGAATTACTTAATGGCATCGTAGGCGCCCTTGAAGAAGTAGTAGCCCCAGCCCCAGTCGGGGTCGCCGGACCAGTCCGGGTCGTAGTGGTGGCGGGGTTTCAGGAAGCGTTCCGGGTGGGGCATGAGACCCATGGCACGGCCGGTGGGATCCATGAGACCTGCGATGCGGAGCTCGGAGCCGTTGTGGTTATCGGCATACTGCAGGGCTACGCAGCCGGAATCGAGGTATTTCTGGGCATCGCCGGGGTCGCAGACGAGGCGGCCTTCAGCGTGGGCAGAGGGAAGCTCGAAATTCTCGGGCAGGTAGGTGGTGTAGGGGCAGTTCGAGGCCACTTTCACCAGCTTGTCCCACATGCATTCGAAGCGCTCGCTCTTGTTCCAGATGAGGGAAGCCTTGGGCAGGATGCCCAGTTTTGTGAGAATCTGGAAGCCGTTGCAGATACCGAAGAGGAAGCCGCCGTTGGCGTGGTGCTTCTGCAGGGCATCTCCCAGGAAACGCTCGGTTTCCAGCTGAGCCAGACGACCGCTCATCACATAGTCACCGTAGGAGAAGCCGCCGGAGAATACGACGAGCTGGGCCTTGGCCACATGGGCCGGGGTGGCAGTGGCGATGGGCTGCACCTGGGTGGAGAAACCGGCGGCGTTCAGCGCGCGTGCGGTTTCTACGTCGCAGTTGGTGCCGGGGTATTTGAGAAGTAATGCGTGAGGCATAAACGGATTTACGATTTACAATTTACGATTGACGAATTGAGGTTTTGATTCGCAGGTTCTATTAATAGAAGGGAGTCAAACCGTTCTTCCAGATGTTCTTCAGCTCGGCAATCTCAGCCTGCAGCACGGTGCTGCCCTTGGCGGTGATGGTGAGCTGACCGTCGGTGGTGGCGGAGCCGATGCGGGCGCAGGGGAAGCCAGCCATGGCGGCCTCAAACTCAGCGGCCATGTCTTCGTCCACTTCCACGAGGAAACGGCCGGTGCTTTCGGAGAAGCAGGGCACGGCGTTGTTCTGCCAGCCGTTCACGGTGGGCAGGGCGTCCAGATCAATCTGCATGCCGCCGATGCCGGAGAAGGCCATTTCTGCTGCGGCCACGGCAAGACCACCTTCGGAGAGGTCATGTGCGGAAAGCACCAGCCCCTGGGTGAGAGCCTTGTCGTAGTAGGCCTTGTAGAGCTCGTAGTTCTTTGTGCAGTCGGTCTGCGGCACCTTGGCGCCGGAGATTCCCTTCACGCGGGCATAGACAGAGGCACCCATTTCGTCCTCAGTGTTGCCCACCATGAAGATGGCGCTGTTGTTGCGGCGCAGGGAAGCGCCACGCACGTGGGAGGCATCCTCCACCACACCGAAACCGGAGCACAGGAAGGTCACGGGAATGTTCACCGGGCCGTCCTCGGTCTCGAAGTAGTTGTAGAAGCTGTCCTTGCCGGATACATAGGGAGCGCCGTAGGCCAGAGCGGCCTCGCGGATACCCTTGGCGCATTCCACGATGCGGCCCAGCTCGGTGGGTTCTTCGGGGTTACCCATGCAGAAGTTGTCAAGCAGGGCAATCTTATCCGGGTTGGTGCCGGCCAGCACCAGCTGGCGCACGGTTTCATCCACGGTACCGGTGCCCATGGCGTAAGGATCGGTCTTGCCCCACTCCGGCAGAATGGCCAGAGCCAGGGACATAAGTTTATCCGAACCGTCGATATCGATGACGGAGGCATCCTGCGGGGCATCGGCGCTGGCACCGGCCAGGGGCTTCAGCACGGTGTTGCCCTGCACCTCGTGGTCGTATTCGCGGATGATGGGTTCGCGGGAAACGATGGCGAAGTCGCCGAAGAGTTGCTTGAGGTCGCCAGCCAGGTTGCTGTCATCCAGAGTCAGGCCGGTCCTGGCCTCGCCCTTGGTGAACACGGAGGTAAGCTTCTTCACGGGGGCATCGTGCAGCTTGGAGTTATCCATCTCCACTACGCACTCACCGTTGTGCCACACGCGCAGCACGCCGCTGTCGTTCGACTCACCCAGCACGGTCATTTCCGTCTGGAAAGTATCGGCCAGCTTCTGCAGCTCGTCCAGATTCTCCGGCTTCACAGCCAGCACCATACGCTCCTGAGACTCAGAAAGGAAAATCTGCCAGGAAAGCATGTTGGTTTCCTTGAGCGGGGCGCGCTCCAGGTACAGGTTGCCACCGGTTTCGGAAAGCATTTCGCCTGCTGCGGAGGAGAAACCACCGGCACCGCAGTCGGTCACGAACTCGATGAGTCCGCGTTCGCGGGCTTCCAGAATCACGTCCAGCGTCTTCTTTTCCTCGATGGGGTTGCCAATCTGCACAGCTTGCTGGTCTTCCTCGGCAGAGGCTTCGCCCATGGCTGCAGAGGAGAAGGTGGCGCCGTGCAGACCGTCCTTACCGGTGCGGCCGCCGATGACCACCACGGCCAGGCCGGGCTTCATCTCCTTGGCAATGTCTTCCTGCGGAATCACACCTGCGGTGCCGCAGAATACAAGCGGGTTGTATATGTAGGTGGGGTCGAACTGGATAGCACCGCTTGTGGTGGGAATACCCATGCGGTTGCCGTAGTCGCGCACGCCATGCACCACACCGCGCATGATACCCAGCGGGTGAATGATGTTGTGGCCTTCTACCATCTCCTGCGGTGTATCGGGTGCGCCGAAGCAGAATACATCCAGGTTGGCGATGGGCTTGGCGCCTTTACCGGCACCCAGAATATCGCGGATTACGCCGCCCAGACCCGTGTTGGCACCGGCGTAGGGCTCAATGGCGGAGGGGTGGTTGTGAGTCTCGGCCTTCAGGCAGACGGAAAGCTTGTCGTCCAGCTTGATGAAGCCGGCGTTGTCCACAAAGCAGCTCAGCACAAAACCGGGCTTCCTGGCCATGAGCTCCTTCGTGGTGCTCTGGATGAAGGTCTTGTACATGCTCTTGATTTCTTCTGTCTGGCCATCCACTGTGTGCTGAATGGTGGCGGCGAAAATGCGGTGCTTGCAGTGCTCAGACCAGGTCTGGGCAATCACCTCGAGCTCCACATCCGTGGGGTCGCGGTCAATCTCGCAGAAAATCTGCTGCACAACCAGCATATCCTCCGTGGAGAGGGAAAGTTTCATGTTCTGGCTCAGCGCGGTCAGCTCGGCTTCGCTCAGATTGCGGACAGGAATGGTTCGATAAGTCATAGTATTGATTTACGATTGACGATTGACAAATGATGATTGGAATTTTTTACTTCGTAATTCGTAACTCGTAATTCGTACTTTTAGTTAATGTGCCAGGTGTGGATGGCGGGGTTGCACACGTCTTTGCAGAAACGTGCGGAAAGCGCGGCGGCATCGCCCTCGCCGAATACATAAATCTTTTGCGTGATGGTCAGCGTGGAGATATCGAAGGGAAGACCCTTGCGGCCGCGGTAATTGGTCAGGATGGCCTCTTTCTCCAGATCCAATGCACCTCTCTTGATGCCGTAGGAGATGCTGAACAGCTCGCCGCTCAGAGCCGGGGTGCCGTCCTCCTGCACTTTCTGGGAGATGGAATCCACCAGCACGCTGCGCATATAGGCTGCTGCTGCCTCGGTGTCGCCCTCGCACTCAATGGTGTACAGGCGGGTGTGGTTGTATGTGAGCTGGTCTGCAATCGGCGTGTAGAGCAGCTTGTTGGCGTCCGTGGCCGACTGGAATCGGCTGAATACTTCAAACGTCAGTGTTGCCATATGCTTTGTTTTCTTGTGGTTTGCGCGGGCGCGCGATAAGGTAAAAAGGCCACCGGCGGACATTCTGCCACCGGTGGCCGATTGGGAAATTACTTCTGCAGGCGGTCAAGCACGTCGGCGTAGGCCTCCATGAATCCACCCAGACCCTGGCGGAAGCGGTCTTTGTCCATCTTCTTGCCGGTGGCTACGTCCCACAGGCGGCAGGTATCCGGAGAAATCTCGTCGGCCAGCACAATCTGGCTCGGGTCGCTGGCCAGACGGCCAAATTCAATCTTGAAGTCGATGAGGCGCAGGTTGGCAGTCATGAAGAACTCTTTGAGTGTCTCGTTGATGAGCAGGGCCATCTGCTTGATGGAAGCGCATTCTTCCTCGGTGGCAGCGCCCATTTCGCGGGCGTAGTCATCGTTGATGAAGGGGTCATTCAGCGCGTCATCCTTGTAGGAGAACTCCACGATGGGTTTCTTGAATTCTGTGCCTTCGGCCACGCCCATGCGCTTGGAGAAAGAGCCGGCAGCCACGTTGCGCACGATGACTTCCAGCGGCATGATGGAAACTCTCTTTACAAGCAGGTTGATGTCGTCCACATCGTCCACCAGGTGGGTCTTCACACCCTTTTCTTCCAGCATGCGGTAGATGATGAGGGTGATAGCCTTGTTAAAGCGGCCCTTGTTCTCGAAGTCTTCCTTCTTCACACCATTGAATGCGGTGGCGGAGTCCTTGTACTCCATGCGCAGAACTTCCGGGTTTTCCGTCGTGAACAGTCTCTTGGCTTTGCCTTCGTAAATAGGTTCCATGATGATATGTGGGGCTTTTCGGTTTCTCTCCCCGCGGAGAGTATACCCACCACACCACTAAAGTCAAGCCCTAAAGGGATTTTGAATCCCGAATTCCACACGTGTCCCAAAGATTTTGTAGAGAATAGAAATATCAGCAACATTTTGGAAGAAGCGCCCCTCTGCGCAATAAATGGGAATTTGGCGATTAGTTTGCGAGCGTCAGCGAGCGTCTATTGAGCCCGTCAGGGCGACAGAATCATAGCCCAGCGTGGAGCCGCCACGCGGCGGAACGCTGGGTTTGGAATAAAAAATAACCGGAACCCCGACCAACGTGGAGGGGTGGCAGGGAAGCGCAGCTAAAACACTAAGCCGAAGCTTCTGCCAC
>JAZRKW010000101.1:0-39743 GCA_045646505.1 Akkermansia sp.
CCTTATTTTCATTCTGGTACTTCTTTCTGTGCTGACTTCTCTGGCGCTGCTGCTGCCGGGGTGGTTCAAGGACCCTCGCCAGCTGGTGCAGGGTGAGTGGCAGGAGCACAACAAGCTGGGCTATGTGGAAGTGACCGACTGCACCGCCCGCTGGAGCGGCAGCAACTACAAGGGCACCTATTCCTACGCCTGGGTTCAGTACGAAAACGAACCCTACACCATCGAAATCTCGCGCAATGGCGAAAAATGGCTCGCCAGCCTCACTTTTGAGGACGATGACCACGCGCTGGTGGATTTCCACATTGTGGACAGGCTGCCCGCCGAGGCCCGCAAGTTCATTCAGGAACGCAACAAGGCCCGCAACCGCCCGGAGAACGAGTTTATCCTACGTTTCCGCCGCGTGGAGCAAAAAAAATAAGCGCAACACGGCCTGCACCTCAGATTATTCTTGAAAACACGCCATCTTTGAGCTAAAACTAGCACAGGGCAATTTTTTCTCCCTACTGTTTCTCACATACAAACACATACTACAAATATGGAAACCACATTCAAAATCCACGGGCTCTGCGCAGCCACGCACACCCCGATGAACGCCGATGGCTCCTGCAACCCCAATGCAGTGGACGCTCAGGCCAAGTTCCTGGCCAGCCAGGGTATCAAGTCCGTTTTCATCACCGGCTCCACCGGTGAATCCGCCCACATGCAGCTCACCGAGCGCAAGGAAAACATGGCCGCCTGGGGCGAGGCCGGCAAGAAGTACGGTATCGACGTCATCGTACACACCGGTGGCAACTGCGTATACGACGGCCGCGAGCTCGCTGCCTACGCTGCTGAGTGCGGCGCTACCGGCACCGCCAGCAACTCCCCCTGCTACTTCAAGCCCGGCAGCATCGACCTGCTGGTAGACAGCCTGGCCGTGGCCGCTTCCGGCGCTCCCGAGCTGCCCTTCTACTTCTACGACATCCCCGTGCTCACCCACGTGGGCTTCAACCCCTGCAAGATGATTGAGGCCAGCGCCAAGAAGATTCCGAACTTCGTAGGTGTCAAGTTCACTAACCCCGACCTCGCTCTGTACATGGATGCCCTCAACTATGATGGCGGCAAGTACGACATTCCCTGGGGCGTGGACGAATGGTTCCTCGGCGCATACGCCACTGGCGCCAAGGGCGGTGTAGGTTCCTCCTTCAACTATGCTCCCAAGCTGTATAATGACATCATGGCAGCAGTGGATGCCGGCGACCTGGCTGAAGCCCGCCGTCTGCAGCAGCTTTCTGTCACCATGATTAACATCATCGCCGGCAAGGGCTACATGGGCTGCTGCAAATACCTCATGAGCGAATGGACCGGCGTAGACTTCGGACCGGCTCGTCTGCCCATGGGCAAGCAGGACAAGGCCACACTTGAAGCTCTCAAGAGCGAGCTGAAGGCCATCGGCTTCTACGACTGGGCAATCTACAAGTAAACCCATCCCCTCCCTTTTCTCATGGACACCAAAGCACTTGGCGAATTTTACAAAGACAAGCTGCTGAATGAGGTAGTTCCGTTCTGGTTTCCCCGTTCACTGGACACAGTGAACGGGGGTCTCTACCATTGCTACGCTGCAGATGGCGAGCTGGTAGATACCGATAAGAACGTCTGGGCACAGGGCCGCATGGCCTGGATGCTCCTTACCTGCTACAACAGCATCGAAAAGAACCCGCTCTGGCTGGAATGCGCTGAAAGCGCACTCAAATTCCTGGAAGAGCACTGCGCCGACCACGACAAGAACCGCCTGTACTTCCACGTCGCAGCAGATGGCATGCCCATCCGCATGCGCCGCTATGCCTACAGCGAATGCTTTGCCGCTATTGCCTGGGCCGCCCACTACGGTGCCACAGGTAATCCTGCCAGTGCCGAACGCGCCCGCAACTGGTTCAAGGTCTACGCCGATATCTTCTTCACCCCCGGCAAAATGGCTCCCAAGAGCACGGGTAATCGCCCGGGCGAAAACCTGGGATGCCGCATGATTATGCTGGTGACAGCGCAGGAAATGCGCCGCTACCTCGGCGAAGAAGGTGGTATCTACACCGGATGGATTGACCGCTGCATCGATGACCTGCAGCGTCTCTTCCTGCACGAGGATATCAAGGCTGTGCTCGAAAACGTAGCCCCGGACGGCTCTGTCATCGACCACTTTGATGAACGCATCCTCAATCCTGGCCACGATATCGAAGGTGGCTGGTTCGTGCTGGAAGAAGCCCGCTACCGCGGGGGCGACAAGAAGCTTATAGAAATCGGCTGCAAGATGATTGACTGGGCGCTGGAACGCGGCTGGGACAAGAAATACGGCGGTCTGCTCTATTACACAGACGTATACAACAAACCCATCCAGGAATACTGGCACAACATGAAGTTCTGGTGGCCGCATGATGAAGCTCTCATCGGCACGGCTCTCGCCTATGTCATGACCGGCGATGCCAAATACGCCGAGTGGCACCAGCGCATCCACGACTGGTCATTCGAACACTTGCAAGACAAGGAACACGGCGAATGGTTCGGCTACTGCAACCAGGACGGCACCACCACCAACGGTCTCAAGGGCTCCATGTGGAAATCATTCTTCCACCATCCGCGTGCCCTCTGGTGCTGCGCCCACTATTTCGGTGCCATCCCGGCCCCCAACACTCAAGCTTAACCCACTTAATAATTTAGAACATGATTATCGGTATTCTCAATTCCGGCGGCGACTGCCCCGGCATCAACGCGGTTATCGAAGGCTACGTCTCTGCAGCCTACCGCCGCGGGTGGCGAGTTATCGGTTTCCATGACGGTTTCGAAGGCCTTCTGCCGGTAGCAGGTGGCCGCCGTTATGAAACGCTTACGCCTAATAAAGTACACAAAATCCGTGCCCATGGTGGTACCATGCTTGGCACAACCAGCACCGGCAACTTCAAGGTAGTCACCAACAAGGTAGGCCGCCGCCAGGTGGATCGCGAGGTCATGGCAAAAGCCAAAAAGACCATCAATGCATTAGGTCTGCAGGCTCTTGCTGTTATCGGCGGCAGCGGCTCCGCCCGTACTGCCAAGCTTCTCTCTGAAGAAGGTCTGCCGGTTATTTCCATCCCCAAGACCATCAACAACGACCTCTGTTCTGATTCCGACTACACCTTCGGTTTCCACAGCGCCGTCAGCGTTGTCACTGAATCCATCGACCGCATCCGCACCACTGCCAATGCGCACCAGCGCATGATGGTTATCGAAGTGATGGGTGATATGTCCGGCTGGATTGGTCTGTATGGTGGTATTGCCGCCGCAGCAGACGTGGTTCTCATCCCGGAAATCGAGTACGACCTCGACAAAGTCATTGAGTGCATCAAGGCCCGCAAAGCCACCGGTCAGCGTGAAATCATCGTGGTCGTAGCTGAAGGCTCCCGACTCAATGGCGAGCTCGTCACCGTGCACAACAAAGAAAACGGAGATGAACGTCTCGGCGGTATCGGCAACAAACTCACGCAGATTCTGCAGGACCGCACCGGTATTGAAACCCGTTACTGCGTGCTCGGTCATACCCAGCGTGGTGGTACCCCCTGCGCCTTTGACCGCATCCTCGGCGTTCGTTTCGGAGTGGAAGCCGTGAAACTCATTGAAAACAAGGACTTCGGCAAGACCGTCGTGCTCAATGGTCTCAATATCGACAATGTACCTATTGAAGAAGCTGTGGCTCACCACCGCTTTGTAAGCCCGAGCAGCCAGATTGTCAGCACGGCTCGCGACCTTGGCATCATTTTCGGCGACCGCTCCCCCGAAGACATGCACTGTGACCGGGTACAAGCCACAAATAAGACAACTAAACCCGCTCGTAAATGCTGCAAATCCAAGTCAGCAGAGTCTAAATGAAGAAGGCCCTCACATATCTCAGTACGTTAGGGGTAGCCATCAGCAGCTTATTCAGCTCCTGTTCCTACCAGAACTACATTACCCCGGAAAAGACAAAACCGAGCTATGTAGCGCTGGAGGTTAACTCCGGGCGTGTGCTCTACTCATCCAACGCCAACATCAAACGCCCCATCGGCATGCTGACCAATCTGGCAACTGCCGTTGTGGTGATGGATTGGATTAAAGCATACAGGGTAGATAAGAACCGTCTGATTACTGTGCCGGCAGGAGCTGTGAAATCGCAGCGCACAAACCTGCTGCAACTGCGCGCCGGCGATCGGATTTCAGTGCGCGATGCATTGTATTCTGCTCTCATGTGGGATGACAGTGCCTGTGCCACCACGCTGGCGTATGCCTGTGGCAGCACTCTCAGCCCCAGAGATCCGGAAAACGCTTTCATCTCCCAGATGAACAACCTCGCTCGCAGACTGGGTATGACCTCCACCGTCTTCAAAGGATCAAACGGAGCGGTCATCACCCAATCCTCTGCCCGCGACATGGCGCTGCTGGGCATGTATGCCATCAATGATATTGATTTGCTGGCCATCACTGCACAGACGGGCTGCAAGGTAACCATTCACTCCCGCTACGGCAACCGCGTTCAGACAATCCGCAACAACAACAAGCTGCTCAGCGGCTCCGGTCATGTGGACGGGCTCAAAGTCGCCCAGTCCCGCAGCGCCGGCAACTGCCTCATGGTGACTGCACGCCGCGCTTCGGTCAAGCGTATCAACCCCATGACAGGCAAGGAAGCTACCTTTGCCCAGCGTCTGCTGGTAGTAATGCTGGGCATGCCCTCCTCTACCTCCCGTTATCAGGAGACTGCCCGTTTCCTGCGTGACGGCTGGAACGCCTGGGATGCCTGGTTGCCCACTAACGATTATCAGGATAGAACAAAATTCATCATACTCCCCAATTAAAAGTTTATGAACATAGGTATTCTTAACGCCGGCGGCGACTGCCCCGGTCTCAACGCCGTGATTGAAGGTGCAGTAGCTGCGGCTTCTGCCCGTGGCTGGACCGTCTACGGCTTTTATGATGGCTTCGAGGGTCTGCTCTCCACGCCTGAAAATGAGCGCTGGCGCATCCTCACCCCCGAAAACTGCCTCAACATCCGCTCCACGGGTGGTACCATTCTCGGCACGGTAAACAAAGGCAACTTCACCGTAAAAAGTGGTGTAGGTGGCCGCATGCAGATTGCCGAGGACGTGCTGGCCCGCAGCAAGGCCACTGTAGAACGCCTTGGCCTTTCCGCCCTCATCGTGGTGGGTGGCGACGGCTCCCAGACCATCGGTCAGGAACTCCGCCAGATTGGTCTGCCCATCGTGGGCGTGCCCAAAACCATCGACAACGACCTGGGTGCCACAGACTACACCTTCGGTTTCTGGACTGCCGTTTCCGTGGTCAGCAAGCAGCTCGACCGCCTGCGCACCACGGCCTACTCCCACCAGCGCATGATGGTGGTGGAGGTAATGGGCCGCCACGCCGGCTGGATTGCTCTCTACGGTGGTATCTCCGGCGGTGCAGACGTGATTCTCATCCCCGAGATTCCCTTCACTCTGGAAGATGTCGTGCGCAAGGTGGAGCTCACCAAGGCTCTCGGTCAGCGCGAAATCATCATCGTGGTGAGCGAGGGTGCCACTATCGGCGGCAAACTCCTTACGCTGGATGAGGAGACCAAGGGAGAAGTGCGTCTCGGTGGCATCGCTCAGTTCCTCTCCACCAAGCTGGAGACCATAACCGGTATCGAGACCCGCTACTGCGTGCTGGGCCACACCCAGCGCGGTGGTTCGCCCATCCCCTTCGACCGCGTGCTCGGGGTACGCTGCGGTGCCAAGGCCATCGACCTCATCGAAGAAGGCCGCTTCGGCGAAACCGTCGCCCTGCACCGCACCGACATGGTATCCATGCCCATCGAAGAGGCTGTACGCACCCTGCACCTGGTGGACAGCAAGAGCCAGCTCATCGAAGCTGCCCGCGAAATCGGCATCTCCTTCGGCGATGCCTGCGACCTGGGCAACTTCTGAGCAACCAGATTCAATCCTTGATTATCAGCCGCCGCAGAGGATTCTGCGGCGGCTCTTTTTTTGTTCTTAAGTCTTGCTATTACCAATCTGAACAGTTATAATGACCGCCCCCAATCTTATGAAGACTCACACCGATATTCATACCGGGCTGACCACCGCACAGGTGGAAGAAAGCCGCAAGCTGCATGGCAGCAACGAAATGACCCCGCCCAGCCGCGACCCGTGGTGGGTGCAGCTGGCCCGCAAGTTCGCGGATCCGCTCATCGTCATCCTCATTGCCGCCGCTGTCATCTCCTTCATTCCCGTGCTGCTCTCCCCGGGCGAGCACAGCCCCATCGAAAGCATCGGCATCATGTGCGCCGTACTGCTGGCCACCACGGTGGGCTTTGTGAATGAGTACCGCGCCAACAAGGAGTTCGATATCCTCAACAAGGTGAACGATGTGACCCCCGTGCGCGTACTGCGCAACGGCAAGCACACCATGGTGCCCAAGAATGAGCTGGTGGTGGGCGATATCGTGACCCTGGAAACCGGCGTGGAAGTGCCGGCAGACGGCATCGTGCTCGAGTCTTCTTCCCTGCGCATCAACCAGTCTTCCCTGACCGGCGAATCCGAGCCGGTGCTCAAACTGCCGCTGGAGGGTGAGGAAACCCTGCCCGGCGCCTACCCCCGCAACGTGGTGCTGCGCAGCACCCTCGTGACCGATGGTCACGGCGTCATCTGCGTGACCAAGGTGGGCGACCACACCGAAATCGGCAAGGTTGCCGAGGCTGCCACCAAGGAAACCGGTGCCAAGTCTCCGCTGAACCTGCAGCTGGAGGGGCTCTCCCAGGCCATCAACGTGCTGGGCACCTCCATCGCCATGCTTCTCTTCATCTCGCTGGTGGCGCATGATGCGCTGCTGGGCAAGTTCGTGCTCAGCACCAGCCAGTGGTACTTCTTCGCCGCGCTCATCGCCGGCATCGCCGCCATCACGCTGAAAATCTGGTACCCTGTGCTGCGTGACCTGCTCGGCTACATGAAGGTGAGCATCCCCTCCCCCTCCTGGGTGAAGCAGGAAGGCTTCGGACCCTGGCTCAAGTGCCTTATCACCGGCGCTGTCATCTTCGGCGCTGCTCTGGTCGGCCTTATTTACGGCGGCATCCTGCCCGCCGACCCCGCCACCTGGATGCCCCAGGCCGCGGCAGATAAGATTCTGACCTACTTCATGATTGCCATCACTCTCATCGTGGTATCCGTGCCGGAAGGTCTGCCCATGAGCGTGACCCTCAGCCTGGCTTACAGCATGCGCAAGATGGCCAAGCAGAACAACCTGGTGCGCGAGATGGATGCCTGTGAAACCATCGGTGCTGCCACCGTGGTGTGCTCCGACAAGACCGGCACTCTCACCATGAACCTCATGACCGTGCGCGAGGCCAACTTCCCCGGCGTGAACGAACAGGGCGCAGCAGCCCCCATCTTCCCCCTGCTTACAGAAGCCGTGGCAGCCAACTCCACCGCCGACCTCGATGAAGCCGGCAAGGTTCTCGGCAACGTGACCGAAGGTGCCATGCTCATGTACCTGAACGACAAAGGTGTCTCCTACTCTGCCGCCCGCAGCAAGTTCAGCGTCATCTCCCAGCTGCCCTTCCACACGCAGAACAAGTTCATGGCCACCTGCGGCAAGTCTGCCGTGCTTGGCAAGGATGTCATCTACCTGAAGGGTGCCCCCGAAGTGGTGCTCTCCAAGTGCTCCACCGCCTATACCGGCGAGCTCACCGAGGCCGCCCGCGAGGAGGTGCTCACCATCATCCGCACCGCCCAGCGCAAGGCCATGCGCGTGCTCGGTCTGGCCTACAAGGAAGGCTCTGCCGATACCGCCGAGGGCGTGAAGGACGCCTGCACCGACCTCACCTGGCTCGGTTGCTTCGTCATCCAGGACCCCGTGCGCCCGGACGTGCCCGCCGCTGTGGCTTCCTGCCACAAGGCCGGCGTAGGAATCAAGATTGTGACCGGCGACAACTTCGAGACCGCCTGCCAGATTGGCCGCGAAATCGGGCTACTGCCGGAGGGCGAGCTGCCCCAGGGCGCTGTGCTCACCGGCGACCAGTTCGGCCAGCTCACCGACCAGCAGCTGCTCGACGGAGTGAACGACCTCCGCGTACTTTCCCGCGCCAAGCCCATGGACAAGCTGCGCCTGGTGAACGCCCTGCAGGAGAAGGGCCACGTAGTCGCCGTGACCGGCGACGGCACAAACGATGCCCCTGCCCTGAACCACGCCGATGTGGGCCTCTCCATGGGCATCACCGGCACCTCCGTGGCCAAGGAAGCCTCCGATATCATCCTGCTCGATGACTCCTTCGCCTCCATCATCCGCGCCATCAAGTGGGGCCGCTCCCTCTACCGCAACATCCAGAAGTTCATCGTCTTCCAGCTCACGGTAAACGTGGCTGCCTGCGGTATCGCCGCCATGGGTCCCTTCATCGGCTGCGAGCTTCCCCTCACCGTCACGCAGATGCTCTGGGTGAACCTCATCATGGACACCTTCGCCGCCCTGGCACTGGCCTCCGAGCCCCCCAGCGACGACGTGATGGAGCAGAAGCCCCGCAACAAGTTTGCCTTCATCATCACCCCCACCATGTGGCGCTGGATCCTCTGCCTCGGCATCGGCTTCATCATTGCCCTGGTGAGCTACGTGAAGTGCATGCCCTCTCAAGAGCTTGAGCCGGAGGCCTTCCGCCACTCCGTCACCCTGCTCTTCACCGGCTTCGTGATGCTGCAATTCTGGAACCTGTTCAACGCCCGTGTCTACGGCACCAACAACAGCTTCGTAAACGGCATCTTCGCCAACCGCAGCTTCCTCTTCATCCTGGCCATCATCCTCTTCGGCCAGGTGCTGGCCACCCAGTTCGGTGGTGATATCTTCCGCACCGTGCCCCTCACCGTCTGCGAATGGCTCACCATCGCCGCCGTGACCAGCCCGGTCCTCATCATCGGCGAAATCGTGCGCGCCATCGGCCGTGCCCGCACCAAGTAAGCAATCTCACGCCTCCTCCATCCTCCCCAGGGTGGAGGAGGTTTTCGTTTTCCAGATTCAAAAAAACAGATGAACACACAACTCTGCTGGGCCGAACGCCTCACACTAAGAATCGAACACAAATTGTCCCTCAGTCGCACCGGCTGGCTGGTAGTATATGGTATTACCCTGCTGGCGCTGCTCCCCACTCTCATGAGTCTCGGGATGAGCACCGGGCTGATGTTCTGCGCCTACGCCACCGAAGGGTTCTACTCCCTGAATGAATTATCCCCGGTGCAAACTCTCCTCTGGAACCTGAGCTGCTGCCTGCTGTGCTGGTTCTTATGCAGCTGTGTCATCCTGCTCTGCCGCTGCCTGCGCAGCCACTGGTACAGCTACGAATACGAGGCCCCCTGTCCGCTGTGGATTTCCGGCTGCGTACTACAGGCCCAGCTGGCGCTGCTGGCGGTGGCACTCTACCTCACCGGTGCAGGCGGTCTCTGGTCCATCCTGCCGGTGGCTCTCATTGTACTTCTCGTGTACCTCCGCCGCCGCATCTGCCAATAAGCGTTTCCTCATATCCACCCGGCCCATCCCGCAACGCCGGCACCGGTTCAGCGGCGCGCCCCTGCTCCATCAGGTGGCGAAAAATATTGCATGGCGTCCACTCCCCGCGATTATCATCATACAGCAGGAATCCCGCCTCGCGCAGCACGCGGAAGTGGTGACGCGTACCCCTCCCCACCCACGTAGCCGCTTCTCGCCAGGCGATTAAGAGCAATACCGGCGCATAAAATCCGGTGGGAGAATCGACCGATTGCCCAGGTGCAGGCGGAAGTGAACCTCGCCATCGTGCGCTGCTTGCAAATCCAGAACAATGTTCAGGCGTACTCTCATCAATACCACCTGTTCATTTGAGAATGCGCACGAGACTCCTCATTCTGCTGGTACGTATTGTTATTGAGGGCCGCGCGATATTTACTCTGAGAGTCCAGTGAATACGCCTTACGGAAATAATCATCGGAAGCAGCATAATTCCGGGCATTGCGCTCGATGAGTCCCAGCACATAATACGCCTCGGCCTCGTTCGGGTTCTTTTCCAGAGCCCGTTGCGCCAGCTCTCGCCCACCTTCCCAGTTTCCGGCAGCACAGGCAAGAGCCGCCTGTTTCACCGCAGGATTCTCATCCACATCGTCCACCGTTTCACTGTAGCGCACCATGTGAGGTGTCAAATCCCACATCACCTCCCCTGCTATCTCCTCTGCGGCTTTTTCCCAATCGGAGCGGCAATTACAATCCGTACTCACATACTGCAAAAACTCCCTACGGTAAATACGCTGATAATTGCTCACCAAATCCGCAGTCAACTCCACCCCGTTCGGGTGTGGTCTCGTGCAACATTTGCCATCCTTGGCAGGTTCGGTAAAATGCACCTGCATGCGGTGCAGACGGATATCAGCAAATGGGCCATACCCCTCAACACTGTAAAATCCATCGCGCGCTATCTGCTGCACAAAAGCACGGTTCAATTCAGTATACATCGGTCCATCAACCTCAGACTGTACTCGCAACACCGTCCCCCGCGGCAAATCCACCTTCGCAGGCTGCCACTTATGCAGATACACCTGAGTGCCGCAAGAACTGCACACCCACGCCACAGCAATCAACGCCACTGAAATCAGAAAAGAACGCATACCACAACCAGTATAACAAGCACACCCCCATTTTCAATAATAAAAAGCTCAGTTCTTTGTAGAACTGAGCTTTCTTTGAGTTGCGGGAGCAGGATTTGAACCTGCGGCCTTCAGGTTATGAGCCTGACGAGCTACCTGGCTGCTCCATCCCGCGATTTTATCAGGTCACCACTTAGTGGGTGCGTCAGAAATATACCACACCGGCCACATCACGTCAAGACTTTTTTCAACAAATTTTAAATTTTACCATTTCCTTCTCACCGTTTTTTTGGATTATGAGAGTTGACTGCGTGAAATCAATTTGTTATAAGAGAGTAGCCTCGACCGTTTCTTGAAAAAAACTCATTTGATCCGTATATGAAACGAAAACCAAAAAAGAACAACTCTTCATTTGTTATCGTTATGATATTGTGTTTCGTATTCCTCTTCATGATGGGGTTGTGTACATCGGATGATTCTGGAAATACGGATGTTTCGTACCCAGACGACATGGAATACATGGATGAAGGAATGGATGATGGTATTGTATCAGTGGAAGAGGAGGAAGCCCCCTCTGGATCAACACTTTTGGAGGATATAGCGAAGTATGCGCCAAAAGTGGAAGAAATGGAACCGAATAAGCTGTATACATACCAATGCGGCGAAGGAAGAAACGGGACCAGTATTTTGTGCGAATCTATCAACTATATTATAAAACCTGAATCTGCAGGAGAAACACAAGCTCGGATTTCTTTGGATTTTATCTCAACAACGGATAAAGCCAAATTGCCTGATAACGATGGTTGTGTAACGTATACATCTTCCTTCAACGAAAAGGTGACCATGTATTATCAGCTTCATATTCGCAAAGTGTATGGCGAAGGTCGGAAAGCAAAAACTGAGGCAGAGTGGCCCATGGTAATTTACTTCCCCGACGTTATAGAAGACATGGCCGAGGGTATGATTAAAAAAGCAGGATTCAAGCTGACGGAAGAGATAGTGAAAGAGTATACCAACATGCTGAGTACAATGGTCGTAACGCACGAGAGCATACACCAGAAGGATTATCGGGCATATCCGTATATATGTTTGCCTGCATCTGCTATGCGTAAGCATTTTAGGGATGCCTTCTTTACAAAAAAAGACGCAAAGGGTGTTCTGAGCAAAAAGGATTATGAGTTGGCTCAGAAATGGGTGAAAGAATTGGAAATTTTGGAACCTAAAATAACTATTTTGCTGGAGGCTCGAGCCGTGCAAGCCGAGTTTATTATTCACGGCTCAATGGTGAATAAATATGCACAGAATCCAGAAAATGATGATAAAAATTTGCCTATATTGGTGGACTATACGAGTAATGACAATGGTGCTCTCAAGCAGATTACATATGGTGAACTAAAAAAACATGGGGATAAAATGGTTTCCCAAATCGTCAATTACCTGGCCAAAACACATCACCAATCGAAATTAAATCAATATAATGTGAAAATCCGGGGCATATCGACTACATATGCCAACGCTCATAAAAAATATTTCAATAAGCAATCCGTTATTGATGGAATTCAATCGGGGTTGAGTTCGGGGATGAATGGAACCGATGACACGTTGAAAAAGATGGCGAATCAGTACAAAAAGACAATTTGTGACCTTTTGGCTTTAAATCATTTTTATACGTTCTATGATAAGGCAAAAAGCGATGGTCGCAAAAATACAACACATCTGGATGATAAAGACTGGGAAATTGAGATGGGTCCCATAGGAGCGCCTCTGTGGTATAAGCTGACAGCCGAATATATAAGGCAGATTAAAGCACCCGATGACGAATATCACCAGAAGCTGAAAATGCACAGCCGGATAAAATGGGAGATTCCGGCAGACGTAAATGCCTTGCAGTACATCGAATCTCGCGAACTGGCTGCAGCCGAGATGTTCCAGGCCATTGCAGAATTGGCGGAATCAAAATTTTATCAATCCTCTGCTTTGAAATCAGATGTATGGAGCTGCTGCCGCAGACATACATGCGGTACTCCCCCGGCCTTCATGGAAGTGCTGATTAAAAACGCAAAGCAAAGTTCAGGCGGAAAAAAACTGAACCGCCCCAGATCGGCGGCGGAGTATTATCGCGTGCTAGCAAGAGGAGTGAAAGATTCTGCAAAGTCTTTGGGGAATCCTGATGAAAACATGAAAGCAAAAGCACGTCTGGTACTAATTCTGGCAGGAGTAATCAATGAAGATAACTATCAATAAAGATGCCGGGCGAGAGTCACCGAAACACGTGAACTTTGATAATCATAACCTTCTTCAAGCACTGAGGCGCTAAGCATTTTTCAGCATTGCTGTCGATAAAACCCTCTACATTTTAACCACGAACTTATTTTTATCAACAAATGAGAATAGCCAGGCTCCGTAATCATTTCATTATCATGCCGGGAGCACTGACGGGGCTGAGGATTTATACGTAGACTAAGTCTCTGAGGATACAAGGCCGGCCACAGATACCCCCTTGGGTGAGGGCATCTCCCAGGAGCAGGGCACGGTTTTTTATGCTCTCAGATTACCGTATTTAATATAGCCCCTCTCAAACACGGAATCCGCTTGACGCTCATGCATGTATCTGCTAGAGTCGAGCAGGATGAAAGGCACACCAGGCGGCGGGGAAGACCCAAGGTATCTGCAAGAGCAGATTATCACCTACCTTGGCAACAAACGCCGGTTGCTGGATTTTATTGGAAAGGCAGTTATCAAAGTCCGGCAGCGGCTTGGCGAGCGGAAACTACGTTGTTTCGATGCCTTTGCCGGCAGCGGTATTGTGAGCCGTTATCTCAAGCAGCACGCAAAGCAACTCTACACCAACGACCTGGAGGAATACAGCCGGGTGCTGAACACCTGCTATCTTGCCAATAGCGACACTGTGAAAGCAGCAGGACTTGCCGATATACACGCCAGCCTTATCCAACAAATCGAGCAATCCCCTGCCCCAGGACTGCTGACAGAGCTTTACGCCCCGCAGAACGATAAAGACATCCGCCGCGGTGAACGAGTCTTTTACACCCGGAGCAACGCCATCTACCTGGATACGGCCCGGAAACTCATCGGGCAGCTGCCAGAGTCTGTACAGCCATTTTTTCTGGCGCCCCTGCTCAGCGAAGCTTCCGTACACACGAATACAGCCGGCATTTTCAAAGGATTTTACAAGGACAAATCCGGAATAGGCAAATTCGGCGGCAGCGGGGCCAACGCACTGCAGCGCATCCTGGCCCCCATCTCGCTACCGCTGCCAGTCTTCTCCCGCTTTGATTGCGAACACCATGTTCTGCAACTCGATGCCGCGGCTGCTGCCGCTACTCTGCCTGAGCTGGATTTTGCCTATCTCGACCCGCCATATAACCAGCACCCGTACGGCTCCAATTATTTCATGCTGAATATCCTGCTTCGCTATAAACGACCGGAGCGGATTTCAGAGGTTTCCGGCATCCCGGCAGACTGGAACCGCTCGCCCTATAACAAGCGGGCTCAGGTTCAGGATGCACTGGATGCGCTCCTGCACTCCCTCCCCGCCCGTTTTGTACTCGTATCGTACAATTCTGAGGGCTTTGTGTCACTTCCCGACATGCAGAAACTCCTGAAACGGCACGGCAAAGTCCAGATGATGCAGACCGACTACGCAACCTTCCGCGGGTGCAGAAATCTGCGCAACCGCGCCCTCTCCGTCAAAGAATATCTTTTCCTGCTTGAAAAGTGACGCAGAACAAGCTTGACGCAAGCGCTGATAAGGGTATGATTGGAGCGTGAATCATCTCTCAACTTTTTCCCGTTTTTGCATCTGCGCGTTGCTTGCACTACCGCTGAGCAGCTGCTACCCGCAGGTTGATAATCCGGAACAATTGCGCCAGGCCTACGAGCAAAATGCTGCACTTCGCCAGAAAATCGCCCAGATGCAGCAGGTTATCAAACAGGCAGGCGATATTGAACCCGGTCTGGCTGAAAGCATCGAGGCAAAGGAACAGGAGCTTGCCAATTCTCTCAACGAGCTTAAGCGCCTTAAGCACAAACAGACAGAAGCCAGACTCCGCATCATTCAGCTCCAGGACCGGCTGGATGCATTCCGCTCCAATTTCCGCATTCTTCAAAGCGAAACCGCTAACCTTCACAAACGCTCATGACCGCGGATTCTTCCTCCAAAGATTCAAAAGGGAAAGTCACCCTCTCCTGGGGTACTCAGTCCCCCGTTACCTCCTCTATCCCGACCGCGCAGACAAGTGCAGCTAAACCGGCTCCCCAACCCGCGCCCAAACCAGCCCCGGCTCCTCAGCCGGCAATGAAACAGGCCCTGGAATCCAAGGCTGAGCCCCACCAGGAGCCCAAAGCTGAATCCAAGCCGGAAATCAAGGCAGAAACACAGAAGAAGAAATCCGGCTGCGCAGCCGCCATCTTTGACACTCTTCTGGTATCTCTGCTCCTTGGTGCATTGGGCGGCGGTGCCTGGTATGTACAGCAGCAGCTCGAACAATACCGCGTTCCCTCTCCCCTGGAGCTGGCTCAGAAAGAATATCTGGAACTCTGCCAGCAGCGCGAACAGATTCAGGCCACTGCGCTCAAAGCCGATGAGCAGATTCACATGCGCCAGCGCATCACTCACCTCGACCGCCAGCTCGCCGACGTGAAGAACCAGCTGGCCGAGCACACCCAGAATATCGAAAAAGAGCAGAACCGCATCTACGCTCTGCAACGCGAAATCCGCCAGGAAGACAAAACCTCCCGTGGCGTTGCCAAGAGCATGCTCATCGGGCTCCCCATCGGCGATGCAGCCAACACCAACGGCCGCGTATACCCGAATGCCATCATTCACCGTCTCGAAGGCGGACGCATCACCCTGCGCACGCCGCACGGTCAGGTGCGTTTCCCCTTATCCCAGCTGGTTAAGGACAATCTACCCGATGTGGTCCGCTATGCCATTGGCCTGGACGATATGGTTGACATGAGCGATTTTGTAGTTGCCAAAGGCGAAACAGCCCCCAGAAAGCGCAAAGGCAAGCTCATTGAGCCCCGTAAGGCCCCTCTTCAGGGCGTGTCGCAACCGACGGATTACGAACCGGAGTCGGCCCCCCCTGTGGTCAATGCCCAGACACCACCGGCTGTCATGCATGTAGACCCCGCCCCCATTCCCGAAGAAAATGAATCCTGGCAGGCCCCCGAAGCCGAAATACCCATCGGAGAATAAACCCAGCGATTCACATTCCTCTTCATCCAGTCCTTCACCAGAAGGGCTGGATTTTTATTTAACGAACCTCAAGAATAGCGGTATTAAGTTTTTCCAGCGCGGCCATCACCTCGGGATCTGTGCTGTGGCACGTAATCGCCATAGCCTCAATTCGCTTAAATGCCTGATACAGGAGGCTGGTGTCCCATGTTGAGATTTCGGCGCGGGAGCACACCAAAAGCGAACGCTCCAGAAGAGCCCGGACACTGCCCTCAAACGCCGTTTTGTTCATCTCACATTCATACAGAGGCACCAGCTCGTCCATCTCCAGCGGCGGCAACTCGCCATCGCACATGAACCCATGCGGCAGCCCGAAGCGGAGCACCCGGCACAGCCGTTCAGAAGAGCATATAATGGGCTCCGTTCTGAACTCGTTATAGAAGCGGCTCATCTCCAGCATTTTCTCATACAAGAGGATATGCAGTACATGGTGGCAGAGCTCCCAGGCGCATTCGTTTTCATGCCGCTCATAACGCCACACCAGCAGCAGATGCTCATCATCCCGATACGCACTGGGCATGGGGCTGTGCCCTGCTCGCAGAATGGCAGAGACTTCCTGCCAGGCAGCCACACCAGCAAACGGAAACTGAATCGCAAAGAATTCTCTCATAAGGCAGAAAAAGCGTGCATCAGGAATCCCAGCCTAATGCACGCTTCATTTTAAGTTAAATCATTTACTTCTTCTTGCGGCAGCAGCACTTCTTCTTGGGTGCTGCTTCTGCGCAATCAGCCTTGGGAGCCAGAGTGCGGTTCATCTGCTTCCAGCTCCAGTCCCAGCGGGTCAGTGAGGTAAAACAGGCAGTGAGCAGGTTCACACTGGCATCGATATCGGTCTTGTGTGCCATTTCGATGCTCTGGTGCACATTGCGCACGGGAATGGAGATAGCACCCGTGATGGAACCACCGGCGGTGAACTTCTGCATGGCGCCGGCATCTGTGCCACCGGCGGCAAGCAGCTCAAGCTGGTAGGGAATCTCGCTCTCCTGGCAGAGAGCAGTCATGAACTTCACCATACGAGGATCGGTGATGAGAGTGCCGTCGTACACCTTCACAGCCGTGCCCTTACCCAGCACAGTGCACTTGTCGTGAGCGCCGCTGCCAGGTGTATCGAAAGCAATCGTCACATCCAGAGCAAAGGCGAAATCGGGGTTGATGGCCAGAGTAGCAGCATGAGCACCGCGAAGGCCTACTTCCTCCTGCACCGTAAACACGGCATACAGGTCATAGTCCGGCAGGTTGCCGCTGGCCTTGATGGCACGCACAGCCTCGATAAGCATGTAGCAGCCACCTCGGTTGTCGATACTCTTCACATTCAGGCAATCGCCCATTTCCACGAGGTCGCCTATACGGGTGATGGAATCACCGATAGAAACATACTTCTCCACCTCTTCCTTGCTCAGACCGAGGTCGACCACATAATCAGTCACCTGGGGCATCTTGGTGCGCTCATCAGGGCTCATCACATGAATCGGCTTCACACCCATGCAGCCGGGCAGATCCTTGGTGCCGTGCACCGTCACGCGCTGGGCGGTGAGAGTCTTGGGGTCAAAGCCGCCGAGGGGCAGAATACGGATAAAACCATTGTCATCGATATAGCGGACGATGAAACCGATTTCGTCCATGTGGGCGGCGCACATGATGCTCTTTTCAGAGCACTTACCCTTAATCAGAGCCACCACATTGCCCACATTGTCCACCTTGATTTCATCGGCCAGCGGGGTCATCTCCTTGATAACGAGCTCGCGGATGCCATACTCAAAACCGGGAGCCCCGGTTGCCTCACACAGGTCTTTGAAGAGCTGAATGTTCATGGCATATACTTTACTCCATTCAGACTCACTTGGCAAGGTCAGACTCTGATTCTGACACCCTTTTCCTCAAGCGGTCACACGAAACCCCTTGCAATGCCGCCGCGATATGCTATCATACTGCTATGAACCGTTTGCCGATTCCGCAATATGTGATGGCTCTTGCCCATGTGGCTGCCTTGCGCTCCGAAGACCCCTACCGCAAAGTAGGAGCGGCAGCGCTGGATAAAGACAACCGAGTCATCGGCACTTCCTATAACGGTTTGTTCCCCGGCTTCAAAGCCCCGGAAGGCTTCTGGGCATCCCGCGATGAACGGCAGAAATATATGCTGCACGCCGAAATCAACCTGTGCAGTCTGTTCCGCCGCGGTGAGGCACACGTGGTGGCCTGCACCACCATGCCCTGCACCTCCTGCATGCAGGCCCTGTGCGCACATGGGGTCAAGACCATCTATTACAGCCAGGATTACCCGGCTTCCGAAGCTCCGGCCATTGCCGCCATGTACGGGGTAGAACTCATCAAGGTTGAAGATTACCCGCTTTCTCGCCGTTTCCCGCTGGTCACCCCCAAGGCAGCCGGTGCACAAGGCTACGACAAGAACTGGTCCAACCTTGAAGACCGTGCCAAAGGCTGCTTCCTGGGGCTGCTGTGTGGTGATGCTCTGGGCGCTCCGTTTGAGTTTCACTCGTCTGGTGAAATCCTGACACGCTACCCCGATGGTATTCCCGGCATGGTGAATGGCTGGGACTGCACAGCCAACCGTTTAAGCGGCTCCATAACCGACGATTCAGAAATGGCCATTGCGCTGCTCCGGGCTTTGCTCAATGAACAAGGTTTCAATGAACTGGCCGCACGCTCTCAGTATATTGACTGGTTATCCACTGCCCCGGAAGATATCGGCCAGACCATCCGCCGCGCGCTGAACGGTACATACGATGCAGACTCCCAAGCAAATGGGGCGCTGATGCGTGTTGCCCCCATCGGCATCTTTGCCGCCCTGCACCCTGAATGGGACTGGCTGAGCGCCGCCACAGGCGACTGTGCCATCACCCATATTCATTCCCGCTGCAAAAACGCCAACATCATCTTCGCAGAATCTCTGAAACTGGCCATTCAAGGTACCTGCCCGCAGGATATTTACGAATTCGCCTGTTCACGCGCTACCGCGCTGGATGACGTGGAGCTGCTCAGCCGTCTGCGAGCCGCCGAGCATGAAGAACCAGCCTACACTCCCCAGGCCGGCTGGGTGGAAATCGCTTTCCAGTGCGCCTATTACTGGCTGCTGCACGCCAAGGACTACCCCTCCGCGCTCTGCAGCATTGTCAGCCGTGGCGGCGACCCCGACACCAACGGAGCCATCGCCGGTGCGCTTCTCGGCGCAGTATTCGGCAGCGAGGGTATACCGGCAGAATGGCAGAAAGAAATCATGCATGCTCCGGCAAAAACCTCCCGATACCGGGCCTCACGAGGCATGGAAATGCTGCGAGACCTCTTTGAACAGGCCAAATGAGTACCCCGCTGCTCCAGGTTCGTGACCTTACCGTCGAATTTCACTCCCGCGCCGGGGTGAACTACGCAGTCAACGGGGTATCCTTTGATTTAAATGCCGGGGAAACTCTCGGCATTGTGGGTGAATCCGGCTCTGGCAAATCAGTGACCTGCTCCACCCTCATGGGGCTGTTGCCCAGCCCGCCGGCCCGCATCGGAAAAGACTCACACGCATGGTTCGATGGAACTGACCTGCTTCATGCGCCGGAAAAAGTGCATGCCGGACTGCGAGGCAAGCGCATCTCCATGATTTTCCAGGACCCCATGACCTGCCTGAATCCCTGCATGTGCATTGGCGACCAGGTGGCCGAACCCCTCGTGCTGCACCAGGGGCTCAGCTGGCGCGAGGCCCGCAGACTGGCAGTGGAAGAACTTGCCCGCACCGGTATCCCCGAACCGGAAAAACGCGCGCTTGCCTACCCTCATGAATTTTCCGGCGGCATGCGCCAGAGAGTCATGATAGCCATGGCGCTCATCACCCGCCCGCAGATTCTCATTGCCGATGAACCCACCACCGCGCTGGATGTGACCGTGCAGAAACAGGTACTCGACCTCCTCCGCGCCCGCCAGCAGGAGCTGGGCACCGCCATCATCCTCATCACTCACGACCTCGGCGTGGTACGACAGTATGCCCACCGCATCCAGGTCATGTATGCCGGCAGCATCGTGGAAAGCGCCCCGGCAGAGGAACTCATCCGCCACCCGCTCCACGCCTACACCCGCGCGCTCATGGCCTCCATCCCCAGCGCGGCAGATAAAGGCAGCCGCCTGCAGACCATTCCCGGTCTGCCCCCCACCCTGCGTGAGCCTGTACGCGGTTGCGCTTTCCGCCCCCGCAACGCCCAGGGCAAGCCCGAGCTCTGCCTTACCGACCACACACCGGAACTGGTGGAAATCAGCCCCGGGCACTGGGTGCGCAACTGCCCCGGCTGCATGGCCACCGCATAGAGCTCAGCAAAACAAATAGCGCTAACTTCTTGAAATCCACGGAAGCGATATCTACTATCGTCTTCCATGAACCACAAGCTCACCACTGCCGCCGGTGCTCCGGTGGCCGATAACAACCGTTCCCTCACCGCCGGACCGCGCGGGCCCATGCTCATGCAGGATACCTGGCTCTTCGAAAAACTCAGCCACCTGAACCGCGAGGTCATTCCGGAGCGCCGCATGCATGCCAAGGGATTCGGAGCATTCGGGGTGTTCCGCGTCACCAATGATATCACCCGATACTCCTGTGCCGATTTATTCTCTTCCATTGGTAAGGAAACGGAAGTTTTCGTTCGCTTTTCCACCGTGGCGGGCGAACGCGGCGCAGCCGATGCCGAGCGCGATATCCGCGGCTTTGCCGTCAAATTCTACACCCGGCAGGGCAACTGGGACCTGGTGGGCAACAACACCCCGGTCTTCTTCCTGCGCGACCCTCGCAAGTTTGCCGACCTGAACCATGCCATCAAACGCCACCCCGCCAGCGGGCTGCACAGCCCCGCCGCCAACTGGGATTTCTGGACCTCCCTGCCCGAAGCCTTCCACCAGATTACCATCGTCATGAGCGACCGCGGCATCCCCGACGGCTTCCGCCACATGCACGGCTTCGGCAGCCACACCTTCTCGCTCATCAACGCTAAGAGCGAGCGCATCTGGTGCAAATTCCACTGGGTCTGCCAGCAGGGCATCCGCAACCTGACTGATGCCCAGGCCGCCGCCCTCATCGCCACCGACCGCGACAGCGCCGGCTCCGACCTCTACCGCGCCATCGAGCAGGGCCGATTCCCGAAATGGAAGCTCTGCATCCAGGTCATGACGAATAAGGAAGCGCGCGACTTCCCCTTCAACCCCTTTGATTTGACCAAGGTATGGCCACACGGCGATTTCCCGCTCATCGAGGTGGGCGAAATGGTGCTCAACCGCAACCCGCAGAACTACTTTGCCGAGGTGGAACAAGCCGCATTCAACCCCGCTCAGGTCGTGCCGGGAATCGGCTTCTCACCGGATAAAATGCTCCAGGGCCGCCTATTCGCCTATGGCGATGCACAGCGTTACCGCCTGGGGGTGAACCACCACCTCATCCCCGTAAACCGCCCGCGCTGCCCGTTCCACAGCTTCCACCGAGATGGGCAGATGCGCACCGACGGCAACCTGGGCGACACCCTCAGCTACGAGCCCAATAGCTACCACGAGTGGCAGGAACAGCCGCAGTTCATGGAACCACTACAGCACATCTGCGGCGATTCCGGCCACTGGGACTACGCCAATGATGAGGCCGATTACTATGCCCAGCCCCGCGCCCTGTTCCTGCTCATGAACGCAGAGCAGCGCCAGGCTCTTTTCGACAACACAGCTCGCGCCATGGCCGGCGTGCCGGAATTCATCCGCCAGCGCCACCTGGAGCACTGCTTCGCCTGTCACAAGGAGTATGGCGAGGGTGTTGCTGCTGCCATGTCCGCGCCTTAAGGCGCGGGCAAATGTTCAACGTTCGGACTCAAGGCTCAACCCAGCGGCCGTGGTCCTTGATGAGCTGCACAAGGTGCTGCAGAAAGATATCAAAACATCCGCAGCCATTCTCTGGACTGCGGATGCATTTGATAGGGTTTCGTTCAGCTCAGTAGCTCGCGCACTCTATCCACCCCTTTCATATCAGGATGGGCCTCCATAAACTCCCGCAGTTTCTGTATCAACTCCGCGGAGGGGCGCCAATCCGGTTTTACCTGAAGAAAGCGTTCCACATGCTGCACCACATGGCGCAGCATATTGTTACTCTTGAGGATATTCTCAGCAGTGCTCGTTATAGGGCTTCTTATCCCCCCCCTGGCACCAGCATCATTTGAGATTACGGAAATGAGTCCTGGCGACCAGCAGTTGGGCAAAGCCCAGCAAATCAAAAGCCGCATCTGTGCGCAGATACTTCGGATGCGGGCCGCGGGGACTCAGACGATAACGGTCGAGGGCGTCGGCATCCTTGAAAATCTGATAAAGCAGCAGAACCCACTCTGCCTGCTCCGCAAAAAGGGCGGCAATGGCCTCCTTGCCGAATGTGTCGTCGAGATCGTGGTAGCGCATCAGGCACGCAGACTCGGGGTGGTAGCTGAGCCCCCCGTGTTCGCTGCAGAAGGACTCATAAAAATCTGCCGCCCGACCGCCGTGGCCGCGGTCAGTACCATCATCCTCACGCCGCGTATCATGGAAAATAGAAGCGTGTCCCAACACCTCAAGTGAGGAAGCATCCCCGGGCAGCAATCTATGCCCCATCAGCAGCGCATAGAGCAGAACTCGCTCGCTATGAGCGGTCGAGTGAATGACGCTATCCGGCATATTGAACGGAACATGCTCATACATATAATCCGCCCACAATCGGTACGTTTCACCCACGGCATCCGGCAGCTGCCGCACAAATTCACGAGGAACTATTTTCCGCTTCATCTTACCCTTAATATACCACATTCCAACAGGAGAGCAAGCTCAATTTAGGCGTGAGGAGACCGGCCCTCCTATCAAAATTCGGAATAACGAAATCCAGCCCCTTGCGGGGCTGGACGAAATCCGTTTCACGGACGAAATCGTGGCGGTGCCACGACGATATCTGCCGCTGAGGCGGCAGGCTCAGGGCTCAACCCAGCGGCCGTGGTCCTTGATAAGCTGCACAAGGTGCTGCACGGCTTCCTCCTGCGGAATATTCATCACCACAGGGTTGTGACCTACGTAGAGATTAATCTTGTTCGGGGCGCCGCCTACATAACCGAAGTCGGCATCGCTCATTTCGCCGGGGCCGTTCACGATGCAGCCCATGATGGCAATCTTAACCCCCTTCAGGTGCCCCGTAGCCTCGCGGATGCGGGCTGCGGCCTCCTGAATGTTGTAGTGAGTGCGGCCGCAGGACGGGCAGGAAACGTACTCAGTCTTACTCAGGCGCACACCGGCAGCCTGCAGGATGTTGAAGCCCAGGCGGGCGGCCTTGTCGGGGTCGGTCTCGCGGCGAACCAGCACGGCGTTGCCGATACCGTCGCACAGCAGCGCACCAGCATTCACACCACCGGCCATGGGGGCGGAAAGGCTGTCCAGGCCATTGCACAGCGTATCCTTCAGCAGAATGCTGTGGCGGGTGGGAATCACCGCTGCCAGCAGACGGAAGGCCTGCACCACCGGCATATCGATACCATCCTTCACCGTCACCAGCGTGGCAGGGGCATCGGCCAGCTCAGCGGCAGCGGCGGCATCGCGCGGATCAATCTCCACAGGGGCACAATCCTCGTATGAAATTTCCGGCATGAAATCCTTCATCACGGCGGAATCAAGCGCCTTGCAGGCAGTCTCCGGCAGCACCACACGCACCGGCTCGTTCCAGCCCAGCGTCACGCCACCGCGGGTAATCACATCGGCCTTGCGCTTGTTGAACTCGAAGGGATTGAAAGCATCCGGTGCCTGAATCTCCAGCGGGGCAGAGACAGAAGCCACGCCCGGCTGGTAGGGAGCCGCCAGCTCGAAACCGGGTTCAATCTCATACACCGGGTCCTCGGTAAGCGAGACGCGCAGCGTATCACCGATACCATCTGCCAGCAGAGAGCCCACGCCCGTGGCGCTCTTGATGCGGGCATCCTCGCCCTCGCCAGCTTCAGTCACGCCCAGATGAATGGGGTAATTCCAGTCCAGCCCCTCCTCTGCCAGGCGCTTCACGAGCAGACGGTAGGCCTGAATCATCACCTTCACATTGGAGGACTTCATGGAGAACACCAGCTGGTGGTAATCCAGCTCGCGGGCAATGCGGGCGAACTCCAGCGCGCTTTCCACCATGCCATCGGGCGTATCACCGTAGCGGTTCAGAATACGGTCGGAAAGAGAGCCGTGGTTGGCACCCAGGCGCATGGCGCGGCCATGTTCCTTGCAGAACAGCACGAGCGGCGTGAAAGCCTTGCGGATTTTCTCAATCTCCTCCTCATACTCGTAATCCGTGTAGTCACGCTCCACAAACTTCTTCTTATCCACGAAATTGCCAGGATTCACACGGATTTTCTCCACCCACTTGGCTGCCTCCATGGCGGCATCGGGTTTGAAATGAATATCGGCCACCAGCGGCACCTGACACCCGGCAGCACGCAACTCGCGGGAAATATTCTCCAGATTAGCGGCATACACCTTGGTCTGCGCGGTCAGGCGGATAATCTCGCAGCCAGCCTCGGCCAGCGCAAGAGATTCACGCACACAAGCCGCGGTGTCCAGCGTGTCGCTGGTCAGCATGGACTGAATGCGAATGGGATTGTTTCCGCCAATCCCCACGTTCCCCACCATCACCTCGCGGGTCAGGCGGCGCGTATACTGGTACAGACTCGGGCAATGAAGCGTGCTCATGCCCTGACTTTACTCCGAATATCCCCATTTTTCAAGCCTGAACCCAACATTAACGCAACAAAGAATAATTTATTCCCCCGAGCCCCGTTTATCCAGCGCTTTTAAGTTGACATTTTCATCAAAAAGATTTAACTTATCTTAAAGAACCCGCAACGCTGTCCCCTCATGAATAAGTCCTATCGTCGCGCCATTCTGCTGCCGCTGGCCTGCAGCATGTTCAGCTCGTGTATCTACTACACACCAGCCGTTCCGGATATGCCATATCAGGGCAGCGCCGGACGCACCACATACCCGGACACCTGGGTGACCACCCAGCCAACCGGAATTCAGCAAGCACCGATACCGAGCCCGGTAACGAGCCAGTATATCGCCCCCGCCAATCCTGACGCGCCGCTGGATTTGACCCGCCCCATCGTACCCGGCACACAGCGCCTTACCCCCGCCGCACCGATTCCTGCCCCGCAGCCTAAACCCAAGGTCGCCACCCCGAAACCGCAACCGACAGCTCCGGTGCAGACCACTGCAGTCACCAAACCTGCCATAACTACACCGAAACCCGCTCCGAAACCCGCCGTCACCGCCAAGCCGGTAGTTACGGCGCAACCCACCTCGTCTGCGGACTCCGGTGATATGAGCCAGATAACCAACACCGGTCCCATCCCCGTGGCAACCCGCGTACCGGGCGATCCCACCCGCGTGTACAACCCGCTGAATCCCAGCAAAACCATCCGCGTGGTGGATAAGAACGGCAAACCCTACCCCAGCGGCAAGGAACTGAAAGTACGCGGCACTAATTTCCATTTCTACGTGCCGTAAAGCATGAGCGAACTCCCGTTCAAATCTGTCTGCATCCTGGGTCCCGGGCTACTCGGCGGTTCCATCGCCATGGCTGTGCACCAATATATGCCCGGCTGCGAACTCCGCATCTGGGCACGCCGCCAGCAGCCGCTTGACTTTGTGCGCGAGAAAGGCATCACCAGTCACGTCTTCACCGATGCCCGCGAAGCCGCACGGGGAGCAGAGCTCATCATCCTGGCCACGCCCATCGGGGCCTTTGAAGAACTCTCACGCTACATTCTTTCCTCGGTTTCGAAAGATGCCATCATCACCGATATCGGCTCGGTAAAGGCCTATGTACACCGCACTACCGGAAGCGTGCTCACCAGTCGCGGTCGCTGCTTCATCGGCTCACACCCCATGGCCGGCGCCGAGAAACAAGGCATCGAAAACGCCTATGCCGACCTCATCAAGGGTGCCACAGTGGCCCTCACCAATCCGCATGGTGCCCCCGCCGCCAAAGTGCAGCAACTGGCCGTCTTCTGGCAGACACTGGGCACCAGCACCTATGAAATGGATCCGGTAAACCACGATCGCACCGTGGCCCGCATTTCACACTGTCCGCATATTCTGGCGGCCCTCTGCGCCCGCGGCGCCACACTGGGACAGGAACCCATGGAAGACCTGCAGCGGCTTGCTGCCAGCGGTTTCCGTGATACCACACGCGTCTGCTCCGGCGGAGCCAACATGTGGGCCGATATTCTGTGGGAAAACGACGTAGCTGTGCGCGCCGCCCTGCACGACTGCGTGAACGATCTGCACCACCTCATCGACCTGCTTGAAACGCAGGACAAGGAAGGCGTACGCCAGTGGCTCATCGCCGCCAAATCCGCCCGAGAAACAATCCGGGTGATTGACAATTGACTATTGACAATTAGGCCATCCGGCGGACATAGCCCACAATAGTCAATAGTCAATCGTCAATCCGAATAGTATTGTCTTCGGTGGGGATTCATGTTGCGGCGGTGGTCCTCGCGGTCTTCGCGGTTGCGCAGCATGTGGCGTTTCTCGCGACGATTCACGCGCTCCAGGGTCATCTGGCGCTTTTCGTTTCGGCGCTCCAGCTCGGCAATCTCGGCATCCAGGTTCAGGAAGTGCTCGTAGCGTTCCTGCGTGAGCGTACCTGCCTCCAGCGCGGCGCGGATGGCGCAACCGGCATCCTTCCGGTGGGAACAGTCGGCAAAACGGCACTGGCTTTCCAGCTCGGTCAGGTCGGCAAACTGGGCGCGGAGCGTGGCAGCATCCGTCCACATGTGAATCTCGCGCATACCGGGGTTATCAATCAACACACCACCGCCCGCCAGAATCACCAGCTCACGAGCCACGGTGGTGTGGCGGCCCTTACCCGTCACCTCGTTCACATGACCGGTCTCCAGCCATTCATCGCCCAGCAGGCTGTTCACAAAGGTACTCTTGCCCACACCCGATGAACCCACCACCGTGATGGTGCGGCCTTTGGGCACGCGGCGCAGATACTGCGGGTAGCCTTTGCGCCAGCGGGCCACGATGGGGTACACCTCGCTGCAGCCCAGGGCGCGAATTTCCTCCACCGCGCGCTGCATGTCCGCCTCGGGGGCGGTATCAGCCTTGTTCACCAGTACCACGGGGGTGGCACCGCTCTTGCGGATGAGGGTCAGGTAGCGCTCGATACGGCGCGGATTGTAATCGCTCTCAGCATCGGTAATCACCACCACCATATCCACATTGGCTCCGATGACCTGTTCGGCGCAGCTGCGGCCGGGAGCTTTGCGGGAGAAGCGGTTGCGGCGCGGCAGCATGGCGCGTATCACAGGCAGGTCCTTCCCCTGCCCCGGGTCCACGGCCACCCAGTCGCCCACGGTAGGCAGGTCGGCATCGGAAACCGCATCGTGCCACACCTTGCCGCAGAGCACCACCTCGTGGTCTCCCTTGCCCTTGGCAATCACGGTAAAATTAATCTTCGTCTCGCGGATGATGCGGGCGGGATACCACTCCGGGTGCCCCAGTGCCTCCAGAGCAGCAGCGTAATCCGGACCCCAGCCCAACATTTCCATGGTCACTTTCATGGGCGGCGGATGATGGTAGCGTGTTCAATGATATGCATGGCAATATGCTCCTTTGTATCCTTCTCCAGATACTCCACATGGTCAGGGAACACCAGCGCCACCTCATTCTCACGGGAATCAAAGCCGATATCGTGACGGCTCACATCATTCGCCACGATGAAATCGCACTTCTTGCGGCGCAGCTTATCCTGCGCATATTCCTCCACATTCTGCGTCTCGGCGGCAAAGCCCACCAGCGTGCCCGTGAAACCGAACACATCGCGCATGCTGCCCAGAATATCCGGCGTCTTCTCCAGCTCAATGACCATGCGCTCCCCGCTCTTCTTGATTTTCTGCTCCTGCACGGCCACAGGACGATAATCTGCCACAGCGGCACACAGAATCGCAGCATCGGCATACTTCACCATATCGCGCACAGCATCATACATCTGCTGGGCACTCTCCACGGGAATAAAATCCACCCCCGGCGGCACATCCAGCGTGGTGGGGCCGGAAATGAGAATAACCTCGTGCCCGTCGTGACGCGCCGCCCCGGCCAGCGCATAACCCATGCGACCGGATGAACGGTTGGTGAGATAACGCACTGGGTCCAGCGCTTCGCGCGTAGGCCCGGCTGTGATGAGAAACTTCATGTCGCCACAGATTCTACCACATCCCCAGCACCTTGGCAATCCCGGGATTTGTAGAATGATTAATGAGTAGTGATTAATGATTAATTAAGATAGTCCGCGGCATTTCTCTTCTCCACAAATCCCAAAAAAGCGCTTGTGTCCATAGGCTCTCGCTGTTAATATCAAACACATGAGCAAGGGGCGCAAAATATACACTGCGGGGTATCTGATTTTCCTGACTGTTCTGTTATTCCTGCAATTCTTCCCGATTCCGATGCCTGAGAAGACACCGGTGGAGAGCTGGAATATTTTCCACCGCTGGCTTGGGGAAGCTCCTGCCCGACTGGAGAAAACCACCTTTCCCACCGGGTTGGAACGCTCCACCTACTACGGTTTCACCTTCCCCGGCTCCGCCGATAAAGAAAAGGAGCTGGCGGAATTCCTCGAGCTCCAGGAATCAGCCGAGCCCCTCCCCGAAGACTGGCATGTGACTACGCAGCCGGGGGCTGCGATATTCCGCCAGCAGACACCCCGCCTCTGCCTGCTGGCAGGAAACAGCGAGTGGGGATACGTCATCGAAGGCACAACTCTCACCCGTCTGGCTGATGACCGCACATTATTCGCCTTCAAAGTACTCTGGGAAGCAGATGAGTTCAATTGCGGAAGTAACTACTACCGCCCCCGCTTCGAGAAAAAGGACGAAGAGACTTCGTTTCTGATTGGAGTATTCAGCCTGATGATGCTCCTCTGCGATTTCCTCCTCGCCCCGCTTGGCCTGCTGCTGCTCTTCCCCCGCTTTAATCTGAGCCGCAGGCGGCACTACGCCCTCTGGTACTCGGCTGTTCTCATTCTCCCCATCATTATGGTTGTGTGGGTATGCCCGGCATGGTACAGCGGCCCCTTGCTGGTAGTCACTATATATGGCACATTGTTGATAGGGATTCCCTTGCTGCTGCTCGGCGCATGGGTATGCTCCCGCATTGCGAAGCATTACCTTGCAGACTCTTTACCACACAACTCTTGAACATCAGAGCCTTTTCTGTTAGCATCCTCCCATGAGCCGAGCCCGCTGCATCTACACCATCTGCTATGCGCTGATGATTCTCGCTCTTGTAGCATTCTTCATATGGAAGCCACATCCCAAAACCACGCCGCAGGAGCAGTGGCAGCAGTTTCACCCCTGGTTCGGTCCCGTACCACACCAACTGCAGGCTGAGGAATGGAACCCCGGGACGGATGACCACCAGGGTGTCATCTTCACCTTCTACGCCACGGAGGAATGGCGCTCAAAAACCACCCGTGCCTTCGGACTGGAAAACAAAGGCCGCAATACTGCCCCACTGCCCGAGCACAGGGAGAAGCAACTCCACCCATTCCTGCCCAAGCTGACCGCCTGGCCGAAACTCATAATAACACACGATGCTTCCAGCGGCTTTGACGTACGGGATATGACCTTGGCGCAGCTGAGCGATGGACGCACCCTGCTGGCCTTCCGCTACAAATGGGACAACGAGTTCGGCAAACGCGACCTGGTTCCGCCCTCCTACGAGGAAAAAACAGAGCCCCCCACGCAGCTCTGGCTCACCGGGCTCTACATTGTACTGAGCAGCCTCTTCCTCCTGCTGGTGCCGCTGGGCTTCCTGCTGCTCTTCCCGGGTTTCGACCTGACCCGCAAGCGCCACATGGCCTACTGGTTCCTGGCAGCCGCACTCTTCCCCATTCTCCTGCTCATATCGACCTGCTCTTGCACAGGCGTGGTGGCCGCCATACCAGCTGCCATTTTCTGGTGCATCATCCTGGTGCCGTGGCAACTGGCTGGCGCAGGCATGCTGCTGCCCATCGTCATGATGATTGCCTGCCGCAAAGATAAACCCGCCGAATAACCCCCCGACCACCATGGGCACTGTTTTCATCATCTTTGCAGCCAGCATACTCACCCTGGTCGGCGCACTCATCGCTCTGCTCAACTGGTGCAGCATTATTGATTATGTTCTGACATGCCGCCGCAATCCCCGATACGCTAACAGAGGAGTCGACTTCATTCCCCTCTTCGGCGGACTGCTGCTCACAGGCGCCCTGCTTATACTCGTCCGGGGATTCCCCCATATCTTCTCGCCGAAAATCCTCTGGCTGGGCCTGGTTCTCGATTACGGCACTCTGCCCGCCCTCATCATCACGCCGATGCAGGATTTACTGCTCAAGCGCATCATCAGAAAGAAAAGCACACCGAAACCAAGGGGGCCCTATTGCAGGGAGATTCAGCTTCCCTTCCCCCTGCTGCTGGAAACTGAAACGGAACTCCGATTCATCTGCTCCGCTGCCGACCTGCCGCCACGCGATGCTGATTTCCTGCAGGATGCACCCGGCAGCATTCTGCACGGCGAGTCTGATTTCCAGATAATCGCCCAGGTACACTCACCCCACCAGCCGGGCTGGTGGAATCGGCTCCGCCACAGAAATGACGCCGGCTTCTGGCAGATTGAAGTGGAATACACCACCCCGCGAGCCAGCAAAACCGAGAAGCTCCGCAAATTAATTGCCCGCTATATCCGCGAGGACGATGACATCTGGACGCAGTTCCATGATGGGTCCGACTTGCAGCGTCTGCTGAAATCATGCGCCAGCTTCCGCGAAATCCTCGCGCTGGGCTGTCTGGCCGGCTGGTGGGAAATCCCGGCGGACAACACCTTCAACCTCCCCCAGCTCAACGAGGACACCATCACCGAGGCCGACATCCGCCAGGCCGCCGAAACCATGCGCTTCCAGTCTCCCTCCGCCTGACCTCCCCGCGAACTCCGCAATCAAACATCCTCCCCACCTGCATCCATCTTTCGCTGAGTGATGCTGCAGGAGCGGGGTTTGCCGCCGCGCTTGCGGGCTCGCTTCAACTCGAGCTGGCGGGGACTGGGCGCACCGTTGAGTCGGTGGTCCAATTCCTCGCAAAGAGTGCGCCGCGCCAGATAGCGGTTTATTTCGCGCTCACGCTCACAGTGGCAGCGGATGACAATACCGCTGGGCACATGGGTCAAATAGACACAATTATTCGTCTTGTTGACCTTCTGGCCTCCCTTCCCACTGCCGCGCACAAATTTCTCCTCCAGGTCATTTTTGTGTACCCCAAGGCGCTGCATCATGTCCTGCAGCTTCTGTAATTTTTCTGGCGAAACGGGCATAGGAATCGGAAATTGCTTTTCTGGAGTATACAATACCGATTCCGCCACTACAAGTGAGTATGGTGTCTGTTCTGCGAATGCTGAATCGCTATCCCAGAAACGGTCAGTTTTTCTCCACATGTGTCCCAAAGATTTCACAATTGACTGCATTATCAACACCGTTTTGGTGCCTGCCCTCTCTTTATGCGCTAGATGGTGATTTGGCGGGGATGCTGGCTCGCGTCAGCGAGCGGAATTTAGAACCCGCGTCAGCGGGTGATAGCCATTAGCCCAGCGTGTAGCCGCGTAAGCGGCGGAACGCTGGGTAACGAGTAAATAAGAATCAGAACCCCGGAGCGTAGCGGAGTGGGTGGCAGCCTGTCACGGCGTAGGGTGTCAACCCGGAGACGGAAGGCTATGGCTTAATATATTAGCCGCGATTTCTGCCACCCGCTCACTTCGTTCGGGGTTCGTTTTGTTTACTTAGCCAACCCAGGGTTCCGCCGCTGACGCGGCTGCACCCTGGGCTACCAGCTGCCGCCCTTACGGGCTCAATGTTCCGCTCGCTGACGCGAGCCAGCTGCCCGACAACCTCCAATTTGGCGCAGCATTCTTTGGGACACATGAGGTTTTTCTCAGCCATACTCAAATGGGGCATTGACAGAAGGTCGGGGCATTTGTTAGATTGTACACTACATATGAGACGGTCTCTCCTTTTATCCACGCTCTGCATGCTGCCGGTTCTGGCAGCGGAGGCACCTGCCACCAGTTTCGACATCAATGCCGGCACACAGGGTGCCGGCATCAGCCTCGGGTACAAGATTAACCCCAGCGTACGGCTTCGTCTGCGCGGAGCCATGCTGAATTATTCTGCCAATGAAAACTGGAGTGATTCGGATGCCCAGCTGAAACTGTACGGCAACAACGTGGGACTTCTGGTCGATATCTTCCCCGGCGAAGGTAATTTCTACATCTCCGCAGGTCTCAACTTCAGCGAAAACAAAATGCGCTGCAAAGCACGCATGTATCGCCAACCCGGCATGGCGACCAATGCAACCATCGGCGGCATCGAATACTCATTGACTGAAGGAAACGAAGCTGAGATCCACGGAAAATACAGCTGGAACCACGCACAGCCCTACATCGGCATCGGATATCAGGATTCCATTCTCGGAAGCTCCACGTTTTACTACTCCGTAGACCTCGGCATCAATTTCATGGGAAATGGAAATCTTACCGTTGGAAGCTCCGGCAATTTCCAATACAAGGACTCCGTCAGCAACCAGCTGAAGCCGGTTACAAATGAAATCATCGAGCAATCCATCCGCAAGGAAGGTCGCGATTTCTTCAAGATTGCAGATGACCTCTGCGTATATCCTGTGCTGCAGATAGGCATCGGCGCACGGTTCTGATGCAGCGGAATCACTCCTCTTCCCCTGGGCAGTCTCCGGACTGCCCTTCTTCATATCCCGGCGAGAGGTGAAGATAAACCTCCAGGTCTTCCGTCCACTCAATGCTCAGAATCTGAGCATCGGCATAGTAGGCGCAATAGATAATGTGCCCGGGGTATTCCTGCGGGGGCAGCAATTCCTCCACATACATCTGCAGCTGCTCGCCTCGCTCCAGCGCCTCCTCGTATGGATCAGACTGAAGCATGCTCAGGGATACCAGCGACACGAGCGGCAACACCAGAACCAGGAGCAACGCCAGAAGCGGACGCCTGCTCGCCTTGCGCGGCAGGGGCAGATACGGCGAAGGCTCGAGAGTTGAATCCGCCAGCACGAAGGTGTGTATCCGGGTACGGTAAACAATGCCGTGGCGCAGCTGCACAGCCGACTCAATCTGCCCGACGGGCAGCACAACCCAGGCCCCGTTGTCCGACTGCACCAGCACGGCATCCCGGCTCACATGCACATACCCCGGCGAGGGAGTCTTCCACATCGCCCGAGCAAACAGTCCGGGATTCGCTACCATGACGATGAGCACAACAGCGACGACAAGCAAGGGCAGCAGCAGAGCATACAGCTCCCATACCCAGATTAAGCCACATCCCAGGCCAATCGCAAAGACACCCACATATCCCGCCACCATTCTGCCGGGTATGGACGCCCCCATAATACAGTTCACAAACTCTCGCCACTGTGCCGGAGATGCTGTCACCCGGGACGGGGTCTCAGAAAGAAGCCCGGCAGGCGGGGCTATGAAAGGGGCCTGTTTTTTCCCCGCGTGAGCCTTCACATAGGCCAGCATTTCTTCTGCCCGGTCCCTCCGCAGAAACTCTGTGGGCAGCAAGTGAAACAGGCCATTCGTCTGCTGCACCATCAGCATATCATGATGCAGCCAGGCACGCCTGACAAGCTTCCACGGCACAAAACAATTCCTCCCAGAGCTCTCTCCCTCCACCAGAATTCCCGCCTCCATCAGGGTCACAAACTGGGTTCCCAACATCTCAAATCGGCGCTCATGACGGCGAAGCATCACCCAATTCTGGCAGATTATCAACGCAAGCGCCACCAGAAAAGCTCCCGCTAAAAAATACCAATCCAGCGGAATCAGCAGCCAGAGCACAGCATAAATAACCAGCATAACGAGCCCCTGACGCACTACTACATACCTCAGAAACCACCCCTTGCTCTTCCATTCCGGTCTGGCTAATCGATATACCATGCCGCCATTCTAGCACCAAAAAGGCAGAAAAACAAGACGATTTTCCCCACCGTGAAATTGACTTTTCAAAAGACGGTGTGTAGACACCTGTTTAAGACTATTTTCGCCGTATTTTCCCCTCCTCATCCTGAGGCTAAAATCACCCGAGGAAGCCCCCAAATGGGCTATTTTCACCCCATTTCGCCCTATTTTCGCGGTAGCATGATACCGCCGTTTTTTACTATTTTCGCGCCTGTTGTTCAAAGGTTAAGAAGCGGGACGCACCCTGAATTCAGCTACCGTTGCCGAATTTTACTATCCCCCGTTCCCGACCTCACTCTCCGCAGAGAAATTCTAACCTCAATGCCCGAATTCTTCAAATTTCAGGACTTTTTGTCTATTTCTCATATATTTCATTTCATGTCTTCATACATTCCATCACTATTATTATCTACTCTTATTGTAGATATCTTTTTCCTCCCATTTTTCGGCGCTTAATTGTATATACTTACACCTCAATTCTATAATCTGTTACTTCTTCTTGCTCTGTTATTTTTAGTGATAGTTATCCATTTCATAAACCGAAATTTGATTCTTCGTCAAGAAGACTCATTTTCTACTTGTATTCTTGGCGCGTTTTCTTATCGCCTATGCAGTTTTGAACCTGTATATAAAAGCTGATTTATTGTGAGTTTTCATTTAATAAAAGGCATTCTGCACCACGCAGGTGCATAAACACCAAAAAGGAGACTCTACGGTACAAAATCTCCCGAATAAAGCAAAAATTCCGCACCCACAGCACAGGGCTCGAGCTCCACGCCCGCCATTTTGCCCTTTTTGGGCTCATTTTTATCCGTCTTCTGTTTATTTTCTACCACTTATGACTTTTTAGGAAAATAAGGCAAAATTCACATTTGAGAGCTTTCTGGCATATTTTTGCTCATGAAACACGGAATTGGCAAAAGTTCCGTAATTATCTGCATGGCAGTTTCATTAAACAATCAGCCCCGGCCAGGAAAACCTGACCGGGGCATCTCGCATTCAGCATAGTGACTCACATATGCGAACGGAAAAGTTCTGCCTGGTCCTGCAGCAAGGCAAAGGAGTGGCGCACCATGGCGCGGGTTTCATTCAGCAGGTTCAGATAAAGGATACCATTACGCATATCCATCACATCCTCCTCAGCACGGATGAGATGCTCTCGGATACACTGGGCAAATTCCTGTTTGAGGTCGCCTGACTGCGCCATCATTTCCTCAATACCCGCGCCGCCGTCACTCTGCAGTTTAAGCGAAAGCCCCGGGAAACAGGCCGAGATACGGTCACTCATGGAGAGCAGGTCACGCCCCTGTTCAGCCGTGAGCCCCACATGGTTGTTATCGATATGCTTGTAAGCAGCCTTCACCACCGAGAGCAGGCATCCGACCACCTGCAGACTGTTCTCATGCAGACGCAGCACCAGCTGCCCACGGTCATACAGGCGGGCTGGAAGAGTCTGCAGACAGGGAAGAATCTGGTCCTCCTGTATGGCTTCCATCGTGCGGTTCAGCTCACGAGCCTTCTTGCGCAGGCGCTTCAAGCCGCTGTAATCCTCTGCAAGCAGGGCTTTCACCGTGGCGCGGTAGATACCGTAGGCACGCCCCAGACGGTCCACAGAGGCCTCTCCCAGCTCTCGCATCACGGCAGGAGAATCCAGGTTCAACTCCGGCAAAGCCTCAGCATTCTTACGGCGATGCAAGTAAGCAGATTTCACCAGGATACCGCCGGCCACCAGAAGCATGGCCACCACACCCCACATGCCGCCGAACATCATCACAGAAGCCGTGATACCGGCCGCAAGAAATGCAAGCAACCCAGTGGTAAACCAGCCACCGATAACCACCATCACGCCCGTAATGCGGTACACAGCGCTGTCGCGTCCCCAGGCCCTATCTGCCAGCGAGGAACCCATGGCCACCATGAAGGTCACATAAGTAGTGGAAAGCGGCAGCTTCAACGAAGTGGCCAGGGAAATCAGCAGGGCAGAAACTGTCAGATTCACCGAGGCGCGCACCATATCGAAAGCCGTGCCATCGTCCTCGCTCAGCTCCAGGGGCTGGAAACGCTTACCCACGAAGCGAGCCACCGGCTCCGGCGTGATGCGGGTGATAAAGCGGGAGACATTCAACGCCCAGCGCACAGCTGCACGAGCAGGAAGACAGGAACCGAAGCGTTCCTTGCTTACGCCGTTGCTGCGGGCAAGCTTCACCTCAGTCTCCGTCACCGTACGGGCTTTCTTCGAGAAGATAAGCGCCAGCACCATCACCCCGCCGGCAGCCAGCAGGTACCAGATATTGGCCTGAACCGGGGCGGCCAGGGAACCCATGCGCAGAGTCTCCAGCGAGCCACCCGCCGCCACATGCGCACTGGCGATATGATAGGAAGACTCCGCAGCCATGAACACACCAATGAAATTCACCAGGTCATTACCGGCAAAGGCAAGAGCCAGAGCACAGGTACCGGCCAGAACCGTGATACGCAGAGTATTCACACCGAGCACATACTGCAGGATAAAAGACACCACGAACCAGAAAACCAACGTACCAAGCACCACCAGGCCTATATTGCTGTTCAGATATTCCAGCATCTCCGGAGTCACCACCGAGCTATGCTTCAACCCCTTGAACACAGCAAAGTAACTGATAGCCGTGAGCGACGCTGCACACCAGAGCGAGCCTATATACTTATAGGCAACCTGATAACGGAAACTGAACAACAGGCGGGAGAACCACATCACCACACAACCGAAGGTAAACGCAACTGCCACCGAACAGAAAATACCTGAAATAATCGTGAGAGACTTAGAGCTGTTTATAAACGCGCCCAGCTCCCCTGCTCCATTTTCATAGATAGTAAACAGAGCCACAGCCACCGCTGCACCCAGCAATTCGAATACCAGTGACACGGTCGTGGAGGTGGGCAAGCCGAATGTGTTGAACAAATCCAGCAGAATCACATCCGTCAGCATCACTGCCAGGAACAGAATCATCACCCCGTGGAAGGAAAACTGTGCCGGCACAAAAACGCCACTGCGGGCAATCTCCATCATGCCCCCAGAGAGCGATGACCCCAGCACAATACCCATGGCAGCCACAGCCAGCACCACGCTGCGCCGCGCCGCGTTGCACCCCACCGCCGAGTTCAGGAAATTAGCTGCGTCATTCGACACGCCAACCACCAGGTCAAACACGGCCAGCAAGAGCAGGATGCCCAATATTGCTATATACATTTCATTCATACGCCCCGATTCTAGCACGATGGTTCAATGACACGCACGCTTTTTAGTGTGAACAAACTGCCACATGCAATGTGGCGATTTTGCCACAAAGTCAGCAGATGCAGCATATCCCTGCCAGGGCTCGGAAAATCGCATTCTCTCCCCAAAAAACAACATCGCCCCGGCGGATAAGACGCGGGGCGATGTGGAAATCATCAATTATCAGACAGCGTTCTTCTTCTTTTTCTTCTTATTCTTCTTATTCTTCTTTTTTTTCTTCTTTCCCGCGCTGTCCTTTTTAGCATTTCCGGACTTGTTCACCTCCGCTTCATCGTCCTCATCATCGGCTGAATCAGCAGCTGCCTCACTCACTTCCTTACCGGTCACGATTGTTTCAATCGGGATGCGGATGAAGCCGATACCACGTGCACCATTCTTGCCATTCGTGTGGCAGGTTTCATAGATAATGCCCACATGGTCGGGGTCAGTCATGGCAATGCAGGAGTAGCCCATACAACGGCGCTTATCGTACATGATACCTTCGTTCCAGGTCTTACCATCATCGCGAGAAGCTCGCACTATCATAAGCGCACGAGGATACACCTGTGGGTTGGAGAACAACATGATGCGACCGTATTTCTTCGTCTGCAGCGTCACCAGCGAAGCCTGGCACGGCTGAGGATAAGGCTCTTTCAGGCCGCCGAGATTGGTTTCATGGGGTTCCCATGTTTCGCCGAAATCCTTGGTCACATAAATCACGCGACTGCCACCACCTGCCTCGTTGCGGCAGTTAAGCATAAGTGAGCCATCCTTCAACTCCACCACCTGGCATTCAGATGTAGCGTGCGGCAGGCCAGTTCCCATCTTCCAGGATTTACCATTGTCGTTGGAGTAGCAGATAGTACTGCGGCAACGGGGGTTGGCACCATTCTGCCAGATCTGGGCAGGGAACACAATCACACCCTTCTTCGTGCAGATACCATTACCTGGGCCGGCAAGAATACATGTCCATTCATCCTGCTTCACCTGCTTGGTAGCATTCACATACTCCTTACACCAGGTCTTGCCATCGTCGTCCGAATACACGAGGCCCCACTGACCAGTCTTATCCTTATCAAAACCGGTCGAGGAAACATTCAGCGAAGCGCCACCGCCAAAGTGGCACACCAGTGCCTGAATCCAGATTCGTCCCTTCTTATCCTGCAGAATGCAGGGGTCACCGCAGCCATTGGTACCGCCAGGCCCCGCATCCATGCTTACCTTGGGTGTCGTCCATGTCTGCCCCCCATCCGTCGAGCGGACTGTAGCCACATCAATGTCAGCGCAAAGGTCGCCTTCGTGGCCGTAGCGGGCATCGAATGAACCGATGAGCGTACCCTTCTTCGTCTGGATAATACCGGGAATACGGAATGCAGTGCAGGCACGGGGCTCAGCGCCATCCGGCTGGTTATCCACCGTCTCGCCGGGCATAGCCAGCATAGTACCGATACGCTGAGTGACAGGTCCCTCCAGCTCCGGCTGGTATTTCTTGCCGTCCACTTCAACCTTAAAATCAGCAAACGAAACCGTACCACCCACGAGAGCCTTGGGGGAAGGTTCCACATCCAGCCAGAGGTAGTTGTCGCCACCCTCCAACTCCTTGTTGGCGGTGATTGTCACCACGCCACCCTTGCCGACCTTGGCAGAGCCATATTCGACACTGCCGTTGAAATTCATACCATTGGCATCACCGCTGCGAAGGATAATCCGGCTGATATAGGACGGATTCGTCACAGTAAAGGAAAGCTTGTTAAACTTCTTGGCCTTATCTGCACCAGACGTCTGCACCGATATGGCCGCCGCAGGATTATACACAGCGCGCTTCATGATTGGATATGGTCCGGGATTGATGACTTCAACCCCCTGCACCTTCATATCCCCCACAAGCAGCACAAGGTCATCAACCAGCAGACCTGCGCCATCCGCTGTATTGGTCACCAGCTGCATGCCTGTAGCCCCGGCGGGCAGCTTACCTTCCACCCTGGTATCAATGCTGCCCATACCAATCTTATCAAGACTGATGACCTCCTGCGTTCCTCCGTCGGTGATAGCATTCACCTTCACCTGAAACGGTGCGCGACCGGTCCATCGCTCAGCCCAGAATGAAAACCGGGTCTCCTTGGACAATTTCTCCTTGAAAGATACGGACAGCGTGCGGTCTGCCCCACCCAGCATACGCAGGCACTTCTCGCCCGAGCGAGCCTTACCGTAGATCTCGGCATGACCCGCCTCGGCGCTCAACTGGCCATACTCCACCTCACCCGAAGTAAGCGGGCCTTTATTTATCTTCTCAAAACTTTCTACGCCACTTGCTAATCCACAAAGCAGCATAGCAGATACAAAATGCTTGAACATGCGGGCATGTTAGCACAATAGCCACATGATTTCAAGCGACAAAAAACCGCTGGCTTATAACCATCCACACGTCGGTGACTGTTTTTTTTGATGCAATACGCGTGTCCCAAAGATTTGGTAAGCTATAGAAACATCAGCAACATTTTGGAAGAAGCCCCTATCTGCTCGACAAATTGGAATTTGCCGGGCTGAAAGCCCGAGGAATTCTGAGCCCTCGGAGAGGGCGACACAATAATAG
>JAZRKW010000102.1:0-8832 GCA_045646505.1 Akkermansia sp.
GAAGCTCGAGAGTTCGCTCAGGAACAGTACAGACTTTTCAGCATTCGCCGACGTGAAGCTGCCGAACGCACTGCTGAACTCGAGTTGCAAAACGCCTTGGTGGCGGAAGTTGCCCAGCTGACTGAGGAAAAGAGGGCTCAACGATAACACAAGTTGAATATGAGCCTGACGCAGAGCTATGAGTCGCAGCGCGACCTGCTTATCGGTCAGCTATAAAAGCGTAGCAATACTTCCGTAGCTTCTCGTGCCTACACTTACGATACGCTCGGTCGTCCGATGACTCGTAGCACTTCCAAACATGCAAAACGAAAAAATACACAAGTGTGATATAATACCAAACATGGAGGTTTTATTAAAAATAAGAGATGGAAATATTTTGAATAATAACGAAGTGGTTTTAAAACAATCTGGCATGTGTGAATATATTTTTTCATACAATCAAGCTCGATTTATAATAAAAGAAAAAGTTTCAAGATTACAGCGATTCCTTGGCCTGAGCACTTATTATGTATTCAGTAAAGAAGACATAATTAGAAGTGTTGGATATTTCAAAATGCAAGGTGTAAGAAAACTGGAAATCAATTTAATGAAACCCTCTCGGCATTTTTTTAAAAAAATTTACTTAATACGTTTGTTTTTTTTAATCAAACGTGCGTTTAAAATTGAATCGACCGTATATTATTATCAAAGGAAAGAAAATGAACTCCGTTTGTCAAGTGACTTTGTAATAGATGAATTTGATATATTGTCTGGATGTTTTATACTTTTACAACTCAATCGAATAGGCTCAACAGATGTGCCTCTAGATTGCGATGCGTGATTTACCATCTGTATGCGAATAGTTTTGCTATTGTTCTTTTTTTCTAATGTTTTTAAAAAAGCTTGACAGCGGAAGTGTTTTTAGTATCATTTCCTTAGAAGTCCATTCACTGACACATTGGCTTTCCAATTTCGGAGCTTTCCCAACGGCGTAAAGGGAAAGCTCCGCTTCTTTTATCCCCTTGTGAACTTGTTAATCAGAATCCGGGTCAAGCGCAAAAAGTGTGGAATTTGAATTTTGCCATTCTCAAGACACACGGCATATTCAAATTTGCCTTGACTATCAAAGCTATAACCTGTAATTTTCAGATGCTTCAAATATATAACACCGGGCATGGTAGGAGTTTTCTCCTCCATGCTCTATGTTTTTATGCTCTTTGTTAATATTTTTCTCCGTCTTCTCTTTTTCCTTGCGGGGTTCATTCCACACTTATTGCAGAAGAGCCTTAAATTACCGGGAAAGGGATTTTCTGCTTGATTTAGCGCTATGAGCTTGCTAGTATTCTTTCAGTATTAACCGGGTTTCAATTATGAAGATTTTTTCAGTATTGCTTATTTGTGCCGCGGTGGCGGCGTTGTTGCCGGCACAGGCTCAGGGGCGGCGTTCGCGTGGTGCGGCATCACCGGCAGCGGCTCAGTCTGCAGCTCCTAAGAGTGGTGTTCGTTTTGTTATTTGTTCTCCATCAGGGGTGAGTCTGCCTTCACCCTTGTTTGTGCGCAGTGGTAAGGAATTCAAGGCTATTTCCGTTGGTTCCCGCACGCCGAGTGAGCGCGTGAAGCCTGTGGGCGATGTGATAGAATTCTGGGATAAAGATCCTGCCCCCAAGGCAGCGATGGGGGATGCCAAGAAACCCGCCACGCCAGCGGCCGGGCAACTGCCGGCCCCTGTTTTCTCTGTGAAAGTGCCAGCAGGCGCTGCCAGTAAGTCGGTGTGTATTCTTTCTCCGAATAAGGATATCAAGAAGACCAACGCGCTTTTCCTGAATGAAGGAGATTTCCCGCGCAAGGGTATGCATATCATCAATTTGTCCTCGTTCCCACTGCAGGTTGTGACCTCGGCCTCTGCAGATTTCAAGGATAAGAAGGAGAGCAAGGTGGGTGTGTACCGTCGTGAAGATGGAATTTGTGCTGAGAACAGCTGGAGTTTCAACGGCGAAAAAGGTCAGCAGGTGGCATTCATTCTTTCCTATCTCGATAAGACAACGAAAGGCTATAAGCGGATTAAGGCTTCTACCTTTGTGATTTCTGACCGCCAGTCGCAGATAAATGTGGTGGTGAAAGATGCTGCTCGGAATGTGCCCAAGCTCATGTCTATTCAGCTTGTAGAATCCAAGTAGAATTTTTATAAGTATACACTCTCTCATTTGCTTATATGCCTGAAAAACTTACAGAAGGACCAATTGCAGAGCGTATCGCCCGTATAGGCGACCAGTTTGCTGTGAGCGGAGATTTTCTCTATGGTGAGGAATTGCGCAACGGCCATATCAACACTACCTACCGCGCCTGCTACCGTTCGGAAGATGGCCAGGAAGACCGCTACATTCTCCAGCGTATCAATGAATATGTGTTCAAGGATCCGGCGCAGGTGATGCGCAATGTGGAGAAAGTGACACGCCATATTACCTGGAAGCTGCTGCGCCGCCGCCGCGATGCCGCAGGGCAGACGCTCAACCTGTTTCCCGCCCGCGGTGGTCGTAACTATATTATTCTGCCCGAGGAAGGGGGAATGTGGCGTTGCTATAATAATATCGAGGGTACTCATACCTATGATGTGGTGGAGAACACTCGTCAGGCATATCAGGCAGGCTTTGCATTCGGTTCATTTCAGGACCTTATCTGCGATATGAATCCGGAAGATATCCGTGAATCCATACCGGATTTCCACAATACGCCGAAACGTTATGCTGACCTGCTCAGAAGCGTGGAGGCAGATGTCAAGGGGCGAGCGGTGAATTGTCAGGCAGAGCTTGAACTGCTGAAGAGTTGGGAAAACCGCTATTCCCGTATTGTGAATATGATGGCCAGCGGAGAGATTCCGACCCGTATCACGCACAATGATACAAAGATTAACAATGTGATGCTGGATGAGGAAACGGATGATGCTGTGTGCGTGATTGACCTGGATACGGTGATGCCCGGCAGTGTGCTGTACGATTTCGGCGATATGGTGCGCACCGCAACCTGCATGGCGCGTGAAGATGAGGAGGACCTTTCCAAGGTGCGGATGGAGATGCCATTCTTCGAATCTCTTGCAGAGGGGTATCTGGATGCGGCTCATAATTTCCTGACTCAGAAAGAGGTGGAATTCATGCCGTTTGCCGGTTGGCTTATCACCACTGAAATCGGAATTCGTTTCCTGACGGACTATCTGGACGGTGACGTTTATTTCCGCACAGAGAAGCCGGAGCATAACCTTATTCGCGCCCGCAACCAGTTCAAGCTGGCACAGAGCATAGATAGTCAGATTATTTCCATGGGCAAATATGTGCGCCGGCTCATGAAATCGTACAGCAAGTAATGCGGGGAGCGCTACAGGTTCTGTTTCTGGGTTGCAGTATGCTGCTTGCACCTGCGCTGCCGGCTGCGGAGGAAGACTGGTCTCTGGCGAAGATTGGTGCTGAATTTACTCATGCTCAAGCAGGAGTGAATTGCACCAATGTTCTGACGGATGGGTGGCAGATTGCTTTCCTTTCGCATGACGGGGTGAAAATAGGTGCTGCTATCATCAGAGAAGTCAGAGGGGCAGGGACGCATGAGCGCAGTCTCTCCGGAACCTTATCACGCGTTGCTGAGCTGGTGGGCATGCGGACTCCCGAGGCTCTGGAGTTTGAGGAGGATTATCCAATGGCTCTGTTGTTGGATCAGGAGGTCATGCAGAATCTGGTATCAGAAACGGAGCATGTGTTTGATGGCAGCCCTCTGGCGGCCATGGCTTATCTGTTGAACGATGGGTATTTCATCATCCACTCTATCCGGGAGAATGGGCACATTCACTGGAAAACGGCTAAGAAGAGCGGGGTGGAGCTGTATATGCCGATGGCTGAGAAAAAGCTGGGAGCCATAGAAGTGGCAGGCAGGCAGCAGATGGATGAATATGCTTCTGAAGTGCTGGCGAGTAAGCTGGGGCTGGACAGGAACAATGTGTCGGATTCGTACCGCTCTGCTGTCTGTAAGCAGTTGAAGTGCAGCAAGGTTCCTTACATGAATAACAAGAGTAACGTGGTACTGGCGCGTACAGAGCGTCGCGCGGTCATTGGTAAGCGCCAGGCTGTGGGGCATTTGCTGGGTAATCGCAACAGTGGCGCGCTTGTTTTCCCGGCGCAGGTATCTCTCTGGCCTGAGGAGAAAGTTGAGGAGCTACCGCAGGTGAAAGAGGAGCCGGCAAAACCTGCAGAGCCGGAAAAACCCCGGGTGCTTACTCCGGAAGAAGCCCGCAAGGCTTATCTTGAAAAAATCCGGAACCTTTGATATTGAAATAAAAAACGCAGCCCCTGAGGGCTGCGTTTTTTATCGTGGTCGGTTGAATCAGAGTTCTCCGCGCTCCATGGCGGGCAGGAGATTCTGCTCGCAATGCTGCACAGATGTCTTGAGCCGCGGTGCCAGGCGTGAATCCGGAGCGGCTTCCAGTGCTTTCTTGTATGCCTCGTACATATCCTTATAACGGCGCTGTAAGGCATACGTATCTCCCAGGGAGCGCCAGGCAATCTGTGCCAGTTCGGGCTCCAGGTCGGGGGTCTGCAGGTATTCTTTGAGCAGTTTTTCTGCGTTTGCCAGATTTTCAGGGGTCAGGTTTCCGCGCGTTTTCTCTGCGATTGCCTTGAGGGCGGCTTCCTGTTTCTGGTAATTGGCAAAGCGAGTGAGCACACGCGCATAACCCAGGGAGTTCTGCGGGTCCAGACTGTTGATTTCATTGACTACCTCGGGGTATTTATCGCGGCAATTCTCAGGAATGGCGTTAAGGCCTTCTGCCAGCGCAGCTGCGCGAGCGATACCTTGCAGACCTCTGGCTTTCTCAAAGGCAGTATCGCGCTTTACCTTTATCTGGGCTGCTTCATCAAGTGCTTTCAGGTAATCTGCAGTCGTGCGGCGGGCACCTGCTACCTGAGCATAGGGATACCCCTGCGCATCCAGCAGCAGAACCGTGGGCAGGCCGGTCTCGATGCGGTGGTGGACCAGCAGCTTTTCATTTGCGTTGCGTTGTTCCTCCGGGATTGCAGCTACAGCGGCAGGCAGACGCGGGAACACAACTTCCACAAGCATATACTTGTCACCCACGGCCTTTTCAAATTCGGCCGTTTCCAGAATCTTGGTGCGCAGGTGAATGCAGGGCGGGCACCATTCCTTGCCGGTGAATTCCAGCATGATATCGCGCCCCTCTTTCTGAGCTTGAGGCAATGCGGCTTCCACACTGGCAGCCTGTGGAAGCGCCCAGGCAGTGCCTGCCAGAGCGCCCAACGTCATGAGGATGGTTGTGAATTTCATATCAGTTATGTAGGTTTGAGTACACTTTAACATATTCCGCTCAATCTTCAATCAAATTTTTCTTTTTTGTTTTCCAGTTGAGAAATGTAGTGATAAAAAATCCCCGCCTGAGTGTTCAGGCGGGGGGGAGGATAATGAGTATTGCAACTGTGGGGAGGGCTGAATCAGCCCTTCATGCCGGTGATGTTGCCAGCGGCATCTACCTTGATATCGCAGGCGGAGGGAACCTTGGGCAGACCCGGCATGCGCATGATATCGCCGCAGAGTGCTACCAGGAAACCGGCGCCGTTGGCGATTTCGAAGTCGCGCACGGTCACGGTGAAGCCCGTGGGGCGGCCCAGCAGACCGGCGTTGTCGGAAAGGGAGTTCTGGGTCTTGGCCATGCAGATGGGCAGGTCGGTAAGACCATTCTTAGCCATGAGAGCCAGCTTCTTCTGGGCGGCCTTGGTAAGTACCACGCCATCGGCACCGTAAATCTTGCGGGCGATGGTGGACATGCGTTCCTCCACGCTCATATCAAGGTCGTACAGGCACTCGAAGGGCTCGTATTCCGGCTGCATGCTGGCGAGCACGGTTTCGGCCAGTTCGGTGGCACCGGCGCCACCCTTGCCGAATACATCGGCCACGGCGCAGCCCACGCCCATTTCGGCGCACATGGCTTTCACCTCGGCGATTTCTTCTTCGGTATCCGTAGCGGCAAAGAGGTTGATAGCCACGGTGACGGGGCGCTTGTAGAGGCGGGCGCTTTCGATGTGAGCGGCCAGGTTCACGAGACCGCGGCGTACGGCCTCGGCATTCGGGGTTTCCAGGTCGGTCTTGGCCACGCCACCGTGCATCTTGAGGGCGCGGATGGTGGCCACGATGACGATGGCATCCGGGGAGAGGCCGCTCTGGCGGCACTTGATATCCAGGAACTTCTCGGCACCCAGGTCAAAGGCGAAACCGGCTTCGGTCACGGCGTAGTCGGCGCAGGAAAGGGCCATCTTGGTGGCGATGACGGAGTTGCAACCGTGGGCAATGTTGGCGAAGGGACCGCCGTGCACAAAGGCGGGCACGCCTTCCAGGCTCTGCACCAGCGTGGGGTTCACGGCTTCCTTCAGGATAGCCAGCAGGGCATCGGTCACGCCGAGTTCGCGGGCATACACGGCTTCATCATCGGCGGTGAAGCCGATGACCATGTTGTCCAGGCGGCGGCGCAGGTCATCGCGGTCCTCGCCCAGGCAGAAACAGGCCATGATTTCGGAGGCGGGGGTGATATTGAAGCCGTCCTCGCGGGGCACGCCGTTCTTGTTCAGGCCTACCACGATGCTGCGCAGGGCGCGGTCGTTCATATCCATCACGCGCTTCCAGGTCACCTTGTTCTGGTCGAGGCGGGTGGTCTTGTAGAAGAGGGCGTTGTCAATCACAGCGGCCAGCAGGTTATTGGCGGCGGTGATGGCGGGGAAGACGCCGGTGAAGCCGAGGGTGATGCTCTCGCCCGGGGTGATGCTGGGAGCACCGCCACCTGTGGCACCGCCCTTGCGGCCGAACACCGGGCCCATGGAGGGTTCGCGCAGCGCCAGACACACCTTCTGCCCCACGGCCTGCAGGCCCTGGGCCAGGCCAATGGAAACGGTGGTCTTGCCCTCACCAGCGGGGGTGGGGGTGAGGGCGCTCACCAGAATCAGGCGGCCGCGCTTGCGGTCCTGCTTCAGCACCTCCAGACTCACCTTGGCCTTGTCGTAGCCATAGGGAATCACATATTTCTCCTCCAGCCCGAGCTTGGCTGCCATCTGTGCAGTGAAAGACATATCTGCCATGGCCGGATGATAACACATTCAGCCCCACTTGGCAAGCCGATATTCCAGGCGGAAAAACGGAAGAAAATCCGGCCTTTTTCAGCCGTCAGAGACTTTTTCCAGAGCCTCGCGGAAATCCGGGCGCATGTAGTAGATACCGCGGGTGATGTGCTCATGGCGGTGAGGGCCGTCTTCCCATTCATCAAAAATGTAGGAGGAAAGGCCATCTCTATAATCAATGCGGCGAGCTCTGGTCAGGATATCCAGCGGCCACTGGCGCACGCGGTTGCTGAGCACACGGGCTTTGATGATGCGGCGGTTGGTGAGCACATAGCTGGTATGGCGCAGCATATAGGCCCGCAGCGGGGGCACCACCAGCAGCAGCACTGCCAGCAGAAATACGACCTCCTTCGGGAAAGCTGCCGTCAGAAACATCGCCCAGTCCGGCAGCGGAATTCCCGGTGCTCCATAGTGGAACCACACCGCCAGGCCCAGCAGAATGAGCCCGGGCAGCACGCGTGTAAGGAAAAGGCCGCGGAAAAACACCAGGCGCGGGCTCCCCGCCCACACAATCTGCTCCCCTTCCTGTAAATTCCGCTCTACCCAGCAGCGCAACCCATTTTTGTTCATACCTCAAATTTACCACAGCAGCCCCCCAAAACAAGATTTTTCTGCCATTTCCGCATGGTTAACAGCAATTTTCTGCCAGCTCGGGTGGAAAAAGTTGCCAAGCTGCGTTTTCTCTGCTAAACTGCCCGCAGCGACGGTGCAGACACCGGCGTGTTGCACCTTATTCCTCCCCTCATGAGTCTTCCGTTTTTCAGCAAGCTGCGTAACAAGAAAGCCTACATGCGCATCGTGGATACCGAACTGCAGAAAGTCCGGGATACCATCGACGCTCAGACGGAGCATTTCTCCCCCCACATGCGGGACTACATGCGCCAGGTGTGCAAGGGCAAAGGCAAGATGATTCGCCCGGGTCTGGTGCTGCTCACAGCTGCTGCCACCGGTGGCATCAAGGAGGAGCACACCACCTTTGCAGCCATGCTGGAAATGCTGCACATGGCCTCTCTGGTGCATGATGATGTGCTCGATAAAGCGGAAACCCGCCGCGACCAACCCACCCCTAATGCGCTCTGGGGCAACGAACTGGCCGTGCTGCTGGGCGATTCTATGCTTGCACAGGCCATGGTGATGGGGGCGGAAATCGGCGATTCGCGCTTCATCCGCCGCATGGCTCTGGGCGTGCGCGACCTCTGCGAAGGCGAGGTTGAGCAATCCACCCGCCTGTGGGATATCGAAATGAGCCGCGCCGATTACTACGAACTCATCCGCAAGAAGACTGCCACCCTCTTTGCCATGGCCATGGCCGGGGCGGCATTCCTGCAGAACATGGACGATGAGATGATTGAGCAGCTGAACCGCATGGGCACGCTGCTGGGTATCTCCTACCAGATTTACGATGACTGCCTCGACCTGACGGGCAGCGATGAAAGCGCCGGCAAGACCCTGGGCACCGACAACGAGAAGGGCAAGCCCACCCTGCCCATCTTCTTCCTCATGGAACCCAGCAGCGACGATGTGGCCGAATACGCCCGCAACTGCGTGGAGAAACACGAAGAGATTGACTTCTCCCGCCTGCGCCACACCGATGCCTTTGCCGAAGCCATCCGCCTCTCGGTGGAGGAAGGTCTCACCCGCAACGAGGAGGCCCGCGAGGTGCTCTGGATGCTGCCGGAGTCTCCCGCCCGCG
>JAZRKW010000103.1:0-17214 GCA_045646505.1 Akkermansia sp.
AGCTAAAACACTAAGCCGAAGCTTCTGCCACCCACTCCGCTACGCTCCGGGGTTCTGATATGTTTTTCATTTTACCCAGCGTTCGGGGCTTCGCGTCTCGCGTTGCTCGCTTGCTACGCCCTCGCAGGCCGCCGCGTAGCGGCTCCACGCTGGGCTATGATTCTGTCGCCCTTGCGGGCTCAAGTTTCCGCTCGCCGTTGGCTCGCCAAAGTCCAATTTGTCGAGCAGATAGGGGCTTCTTCCAAAATGTTGCTGCTGTTTCTATAGCTTACCAAATCTTTGGGACACGTGTGGACGGGAGCAACGGATGACATTTCCTGCTTGCAACTCCGGGATGAAAATGATAAGATAACATACAAGTAGGCAAAATTTTTTATTTTCCTGCAATGTTCTTATCATCATTACACCATGAAACTCAAACTCAAATCCCTGTTAATGGCGATAAATGGCGCCGTTCTCTCTCTCATAACAGGACACCAGATTGCTGAAGCCGTAGTCATCTACCCACAGCCACAGATAAACGGCATGCGCTCAGTCACAACGCGGGTAACAGAAGCTCAGACAATCTACCGCACAGCAGAGAGCAAGGGAGGCATGTGGGACAGACTACCCAATGTTGCAGGGGGCTACGCTATCGAAATCACCCCTGGAAAACTCACCATCTACGCCAACGATGAAGACGGACGTTATTATGCACGCCAGACCATCATCCAGATGCTCTACAACGTACCGGATGCCACACTGGCACACAACGATGTCTACGCCGACAAGAGTCTGCGCGAAGTGACACGCCTGGGCGAATTACCGCTGGGCATACTGGTAGACTGGCCCGATTTGCCCGCCCGCGGCATAGTGGAAGGCTACTATGGAGCCCCCTGGAGTTTCGAAGCCCGCTGCTCTATTTTCCGATTCATGGGGCGCAACAAGATGAACACCTACATCTACGCCCCCAAAGACGACCCCTACCACCACGGCCGCGGCTGCTACGAACCTTATCCTGCAATCAAGGCGGCCGAACTCAAGGACCTCATCAGCTACGCGCGCCAGAACCATGTGCGTTTCGTCTGGGCTATTCACCCCGCCAACACGGTACGATGGAATCAGAACGGCGGCAAGAACCAGCTGGATGCGCTCTGCACCAAGCTGCAGCAGATGTACGACCTCGGTGTACGTGATTTCGGCGTGCTGGTCGACGACTCAAGCGGCGAAATCGGCAAGGCCGAGCGCCAGGTGCAGCTTACCAACTACATTCTGGAAAACTTCATCCGCAAGCATCCGGATGTGAACCAGACCCTCATCATGTGCCCCACGGGCTACAACCGCAGCTGGACAAATGAGAACTTCCTCAACACGCTGGGTTCCGGGCTCGATAAGAGCATTCCCGTCATGTGGACAGGCGACACTGTGGTGCACGACATCACCCTCTCCGGCCAGAAGTGGGTGAACAAACATGTGCAGCGCCCTACCTTCATCTGGTGGAACTGGCCCTGCAACGACTTCAAACGCAGCCGGCTTTCCATGGGCCGCACCTACGGGCTCGACACCGATCCCGACATGAAGAACCAGATGAGCGGATTTGTGGCTAATCCCATGGAGCATGCGGAAGCCAGCAAGGTGGGGCTTTTCGGTGTAGCAAACTACACCTGGAATATCGACCAGTTCGAATCCACCACAACCTGGGAAGCCGGCATGCGCCGCCTGTATCCGCGCCACCGCGAAGCCATGAAGGTATTCTGCGACCACAATTCCTACCTGCTGCCGAATGGGCACGGTTATTTCCGCGAGGAATCTGTTCAGATTGCCGAAACAGCCCAGCGATTCATCGACAGCATCAACGACGATGCTCCCGATATGAAGGCGGGACAGCTGCTGCAGCTGGAGTTCGACCGCATGGTAACCGCAGCCCGCGAACTGAAGCACACGACCAACCCCGTGGCCGGGCTCTGCCAGGAAATCCGCCCGTGGCTCGACCAGTTCGAACTCACCGGCGTGGCCGGCGCTTCCATCATGACCGCCTTCGCCACCAAGGACGAGTACCTCTTCCACTACTTCTTTGACACCGTGAATGCCCTCTACAGCATGCGCAGCACACTGCGCAACGAATGGTCAGCCAGCGGCGTGCGCAAAGTGGATGATGTGGAAGTGGCAGCCTACGCGATGACCCCCGTGCTCAACGCGGCTTTCTCGTACCTTAACGCACGCGTGTATGCTGAACTTTCCGGGCAGAAGCGCCCGGTACCGAAATTCTCTGCCTCCTGCGGTAACCCGAAGGCCGAAGCCCCCCGCATCATGGACGGACGCCCCGACACATTCTGGTCCAACGATTGTTTCCAGAAAGCCGGCCAGTGGTACTGCCTGGATCACGGTTCCAGCATCAATATCAACAACATCTGCCTCGTCATGGGTGGCTCACGCCAGCGAGATTATCCTGAAAGTGTGCAGTTTGAAATCTCAGACAACGGAACAGACTGGGAGCCCGTGGGCACACCGCAGTATGGCAATATGGCCATTGTGAATGTCTCGCAGAACCCCGTCCGCGCCCGCTACGTGCGTTTCCGCATCGTCTCCCCGCGCCCGAACTGGCTCTCCATCTGCGAATTTGCCGTAAACCGCGCCCTGCCCCCCTATGTAGACTCGTCGGTAAAAGGAAGCAGCTTCTCCGCATACAGCAACACCGGAGATATCGGCATCAACCGTGTGATGGAGGTGTTCCGTCTCGAAGCGCAGGACAACATCTGCCTGGAACTGCCCACTCCCATTGCCCCGGAATGGGTGGAAATCAACCTGGAAAACGCCAATCTCGCCAAGTGGGGATTGCTGGAAGCCAAACTTGAGAGCGGCAATACCGTGCAGATGGTCAAGAAGATGGAGGGTAACCGCCTCTACCTGAAGAAGTCTGACCTTCCTCCCGGGCGCATCACCTCGCTCAGTCTGCGCAACGCCAGCGGCAATAGCGAGGAGGCGAAGCTCACCATCTTCCGTGTGGGCATACCGGCCAATGCCTTCGACACCGATCCCCGCTGCCTGACTGATGCAGACATCGCCTCCCCCTACTTCTGCTCCAAAGCACCGCTGGATGTCACCATGGCAGTACCCGCCGGTGCCGCCGAACTCATCATCGTGGGCAATGCTCCCTGTGAGGTATCGAACGCCGAGCTCAAATCAGCAGGTGAACATGTACGCCGCTACACGCTGCGCCCCGGAGTTGAGCATGTGCGCATCACCCACCCGCAGAAGCCCTACACTTTCGTGAACGAAGTCATCTTCAAATGAGGATTTCGGTGCTGGTAGAGAACACCGCCACCAGTGACAAGCTGGCGGCGGAGCATGGACTAAGTCTGCTGTTGGAAACTCAGAGTGCCCGCATTCTTTTCGATGCGGGCGCTTCTTCTGTCTTTTCGGAGAATGCCGCAGCCATGGGCATTGACCTCTCCACCGTGGATTTTGCCGTCCTTTCCCACGGGCACTACGACCACGGCGGCGGTCTGCCCCGTTTTCTTGAGCTCAACAACCACGCCCCGGTCTGGGTGAATCCGCATGCCTTCGATAAGCACTTCAACGCCAGAGGACGGGATATCGGGCTTCCGGCAGAGTTGAAATCCTGCGGGAGAATATGTCCCCCGACCGCTGCGATACAGGCGCTTGCCCCCGGTATCACCCTGTATGAGGCCTCCTGCGTGCCCAGCTGCTACCCAGCCGCCGGGGATGGCATGAGTGCCATCATCCATGGTCAGTTGACAGCAGATGACTTCCGGCATGAACAATACCTGCTTATCGAAGAGAACGGCAGACGTATCCTCATCACAGGCTGCTCCCACCGCGGTATTCTCAATATCGCCACCTATTTCAAGACGGATATACTCATCGGCGGATTCCACCTCATGAAAGTGGATGTGAACCGAGAAAGCGCTCAACTGAAGCAGATAGCTGATGTCCTGCTGTCGCAGCCCACAGTCTACTACACGGGTCACTGCACAGGAGATGCCGCTTTCGCTTTCCTGAAAGGCCGGATGAAAAAGCAGCTGCACGGCATCACTACCGGGCAGCTGCTGGAAATCTGAGCAAGGTCATTTAATGACCTTCTTTCGCCTCTGCTGCGGTAATCGGCTCCTTATCCAACGCCCGCCACGCCCAGGCTATGTAAGCTATCACAAAGGGTATAATGAAGGAGACAATGGTCATCGTCTTCAGCGTGAAGAGGCTGGAGCTGCTGTTCGCGATGGTGAGAGAGCTCTGTTCGTCGACCACGGAGGGGTAATAGGCCGTGTGATTCCACCCGGCGCAGAGCAGCAGCGCCAGCACCACCAGCACACTTCCCGGCCCTGCCAGCCAGAAGGCACGCACCCGGCCTCGTAATCCCTGCACCATGCCTCCCAGCACAAGCAGCACACCCACCAGCAGCAATGCCGCCACCGCAGGCATAGCAAGCAGATTGTTCAGGTATTTATGCTGCACCGGATACACCAAACCGTCTTGCATATAGCCCAAGCCGGTGGAAGCCAGCCAATACCCCAGCCAGGTGAGGAAGAAGAGCAGGAAGAAGCCGCTCTCCATCCACAGACGCCGTCGGCAGTTGCCACGCAGCATTTCATCGTCAATGCAGCCCATGAAATACAGGCAGGCCAGCACCCGGGTGAGCAACAGCACACTGAGCCCCAGCAACAGATTCTGCGGCACCAGCGCCGCCTCCAACCCATGCAGCTGATTTGCCCAGCTGGAAATCACCGGCATATCAATGCTGGTCACCGCCGCCTTATCCACCACAAATTCAGCTCCGGTATAAAAAGTACCCACCGCCGTGCCGATAAGCAACGGTCCCAGCACACCGTTCAACAGAAGAAACACACGATAAGTCGTGGTACCCAGCACATTGCCGCGGCGCAGCTGGAATTCATACGATACCGCCTGAATCACAAAACAGAGGAGAATCAGTAACCACACCCAGTAGGCACCACCGAAGCTGGTGCTGTAAAACAGCGGAAACGAGGCAAAGAATGCACCGCCGAAGGTAACCAATGTAGTAAATGTAAGCTCCCATTTACGGCCGGTAGCCAGCAGCAACATACGACGCTGCTCCTCATTGTTCCCCAGGGTCCAGATGAGCGACTGACCGCCCTGCACAAACATGAGAAACACCAGCAGTGCACCCAAAAGGCTCACTATAAACCACCAGTAATGTTGCAACAAAGAAATATCGTTCATATTCAAGCAAGGGTTTTATCGGTTTCGGGGCCAGTGGCTATTGCCTTGGCCATGATACTGATTTCCGCCACCAGAAGCAACGTGAACAGCACCGCAAAAATCATGAAGGTAGTCTGCACTGCGCCGACTTCAAGCCGGGAAATTGCTGCCACATTCGGCAGCAGGTCCTGAATGGACCAGGGCTGGCGGCCCACCTCGGCCACGACCCAGCCGGACTGACTGGCAAGCCACGCCAGAGGAACAGTAAGCACCACAATCCACTGCGCCCATTTCCAGTTCCTCCACTGCGGAATCCATCTCTCCGCTATCAGCAACCCGGCAAACAGCGCTATGAAATAACCACCCAGCATCACCATGATACGGAAACTGTAGAAAGTGAGCGGCACAGGCGGCACCAACTCAGACGGATTTTTCAGATACCCATAACCGAACCAGGCAAAATCCGCACGCAGACGCTGCAAAGCCTCTGCCCTGGCGCCAGGGTCAGCAGCGTTGCGATAATCCGCCAATGCAGCAATGGCAGCGCGTCCACGCTTCATCTTCTCTTCGGCAGAGAGCGCCGTACTGCCATCGGGCAGCGTGTAGCCGCCCTCCAGCAGGTTACGAATGCCGGGCACATAGCCATCAGCCTCGTGCGTGGCAAGAATGGAAAGTGCACAGGGCATCTCGATATTGAGCAGGAAGCGGTCCTTATCCGTGGGGGCACTCCAATCCACACCAGGACGCAGCACTCCGGCCACCACAAGCCCCTGACTGTTGCCGCCTTCGTACAAACCTTCTGCAGCAGCAAGTTTCATGGGCTGATACATGGCGATATCACGCCCGCTCTGGTGCCCCGTGTGTGCCGTAAGCAACGCCGCCACCAGCCCGAACCAGGCCGACACGCGAATGCTGGCGCGCGCAAACTCAGAGTGCTGCCCCCGCAGCAGATACCAGCAGCTTACCCCCACCACAAACACAGCACCAAGCACCCAGGAGGAAGTGACCGTATGGCAGAACTTCACCACCGCCACCGGCGAGAACGCTACCGCCATGAAATCCACCATCTCGTTGCGCACTGTATCCGGGTTGAACTCCATACCTACAGGGTGCTGCATCCAGGCATTGGCCACCAGAATCCACCAGGCCGAGATAGTAGCACCAGTGATTGTGAGCCAGGTAGAGGCCAGATGAGCCCCCTTACTCACCTTGTTCCACCCGAAATACATAATGGCGATGAAGGTTGACTCCATAAAGAACGCCAGAATACCCTCAATAGCCAGCGGAGCACCGAAGATATCACCCACAAACCAGCTGTAGTTGCTCCAGTTCGTACCGAACTCAAACTCCAGGATGATACCCGTTGCCACGCCCATGGCAAAATTGATACCAAAAAGCTTCATCCAGAACATCGCCGTCTGTTTCCAGAATTCGCGTCCCGTGCGCACATACAGCGTTTCCATGATGGCCATGATAACCCCCAGCCCCAGAGTGAGCGGCACAAAAAGCCAGTGGTACATTGCGGTCAGTGCAAACTGTGCACGAGACCAATCAACCAGTGACGAATCTATAGCTTCCATATTCTTTATTCTGCGATAACGCGGTTTATCAACTCAGTAGATACCTTATCCCCCTTCTCTTCATCATCCCCCTGCAGAAATGACGGAAAGAAAAATGACTTCAGCACCGCAAACATGATGAACAATTTAAACAGAATAATCCCCCACAGCGTGCGCCCCAGCGTCATGCTGCGGAACCCGTCTATGTAAAATCGAACCACTCTGCCTATATACATACCTTAATAATAGGCATAACAAACTCCCGGGCAAGCATAAAATGCGCAAATGCCATGAAATGACACAAGCTTATCCCGACTCCCGGCTGAGTCATCACGACAATCCCCCACAAAAAAAGACCGAGCAAGGCCTGGGCTGGCTTACAAAGTGTTCAACACAGGCAAGCGGAAGAAGCCGCAGGCATTCGCAGTAGTGGCAGCCGCAACTTCATCCAGAGAGATACCACGCAAAGCGGCAAGTTTTTCGGCCACAAAGCGGGTGCGACCGGGGATATTCAGCTTACCGCGATGCGGTTCAGGAGAAAGGAAAGGGGAATCCGTTTCAACCATAATACGGTCCAGAGGAGCCCAGGCGGCAACGGCTTGCACATCAGTCGTTTTCTTGAAAGTGATGATACCGGTAAAGGAGATGAGACCATCCAGCTGGTCGAACACAGCATTGGCCTGTTCCCTGGTTCCGATAAAGCAATGGAATACCGGACGGACCTTCGGGAAATTGCGAGCAATGGCAAAAGCATCGTCAAAGCAGGAAGTGCCCTCCTTATCGCGAGTATGCAGAGAAATATTCAACCCCAGCTCCTCAGCGAGTGCAAAATGCTTTTCAAGCAGCACTTTCTGGCGGGCGTGGTAGACAGATTCCTCCCAGCCTTCCGGAGCATCCCAGAAATAGTCCAATCCGGTCTCACCGATGGCAGCCTGTGGATTCTTGCGGCACAAATCAGCCATATACTCAAAATCCTCATCGCTCACATTCGTCACCTCAGAGGGATGAGCCGCCAGGCAGGAGGTAATAAAATCGGGCATACGGCGCGCAAGTTCCAGCTGAGGTAACCAGTCCTGCGGGTGAGTTCCCTGAGATATGCAATGCCCCACCCCCAGAGCAAGCGAATCCGCCCGCAGCTGTTCCATATCCTCATACTTATCGTGCACCAGGTGGCAATGCGTATCTATAATCATGCGCACCGTATACACCAGAGCCGGAGAATTGTCAACGCAAATCAGACTGCGCTTTCAAGAAATACAAACCGGTATAGATGCGGGGATCCAGGGCAATCCCCTGCTCCACCTGAGCTGCAAGCCAGGCATCTATTTCTGCCAGCGGAGCCTCGCGCACGGTGATATTCTCATTTTCCACTCCACCACCTGCAGCCACGCGTCGCAAATCAGTGGCAAGATAAAATGAAAGGCTTTCTGAGGTAAGACCAGGCGAAGACGGGCCGTGAAACAGAAACTTCAACCCGGCTGCCTCATAACCGGTTTCCTCCAGCAGTTCGCGACGCGCCGCAGAGGCTTCGCTCTCCGGCCCTTCGTCACCACAGAGTCCGGCAGGAAAACAGAGGCAACGCTGGCCGATTGGCGGACGAAACTCCTCCACCAGCAGGACCTTTCCTTCCGGGGTACAAGCGAACACCATGACGGCATTCGTATTATTGACGCGCTCACAGTATTCCCAGCGTCCCTCGCGCACCATATTCAGGAACTTCCCCTGGTACAAAGTTTCCATCTGAAATAAAAAAAGGAGCGGCAAGGCTTTCACCCGCCGCCCCGGTAAATATCCTTGTTTACTCGCGAACCAGCGTCTGGAAACGAGCCAGAATCCGCTTCGTCACAGGCCCCGCCACACCGGCACCGATAGTGCGACCATCCAGAGAAGTAGCGGCGATAACCTCCGCAGCAGAACCGGTCAGGAAGCACTCATCTGCGCAGAGAATGTCAAAACGGTTCATCACCTTCTCCACGCAGGGAATACCAAGTTCGGCACAGATATCCATGACAGCGTGGCGTGTGATACCACCCAGCCCACCTTCTGTCAGCGGGGGTGTCTGCACTTCGCCATTCACCACGATAAAGATGTTATCGCCAGTGCATTCAGCAACATTGCCACGCTGGTTGAGCATAAGAGCCTCACCGGCACCGGCTGCTACTGCCTCGATCTTTGCCGAAATACCGTTCAGATAGTTCAGACTCTTCACCTGCGGGCAAAGAATATCCGGGTTCGGGCGGCGGAATGAAGAGGTAATCATGCTCAGCCCCTTCTCATACATTTCCTTGGGGTACAGCGCAATATTCTGCACAATGATGAACATGCTGGCCTTCGGGCAGTTGCGGGGATTCAGCCCCAAATCGCCCACACCTCGGGTCACCACCAGGCGGATGTAACCATCCTCCATACCACTGGCAGCCACCGTTTCCTTAGTAGCTTCGCACACCTCCTCAAAAGACCAGGGCAACTCAATCATGAGATAGCGCATGGAATTGAACAGACGCACAATATGCTCCTCCAGACGGAACACCTTGCCGGAGTAGAAACGAATACCTTCAAAGCAACCATCTCCATACAGAACACCATGATCAAAGACAGAGACCTTGGCCTCGTCCCGGTCAACCAGCTTGCCATCGAACCAGATTTTCATGATAATAATATATAAAAAGGAAAATTTTTCTGAACAGGAGCATTATACGCCCTTTTCCTGACAATGAAAGTAGAAAAATACGGCATGTCGGTTTTTTATCATTGAACATCACCTGACCGCTACCTATCATAAGTAACATATGGAACATCCCGGCAAAATCTGGAAGCGCCTCGAATCCTGCGTCAACAAGTACCTGTCAAAATTTTTACCAGAGAGAGGCCTGCGCTGGCTCTGGATGGTTATATATTTCATTCTGGGGGGAATCTCCCTGCTCCAGTCGGTATTCCCGTGTATCATGTGCAGCTCGGTCATAATCTTTCTCATTCATCAATGCTATGAAGAAAAAATTTATGATGCGGACCCGTCAGTCATCGACATAAAACATGAAGGTCAACTGGTCCGGCTTTCCGGTCGGATTGATACAATCACACCGCTACACGACCCCCTCACCGGCGCCCGCATTAACGCGCCCTGGGTCAGACGGGAAATATACAACACCTCGCCTTCCCCTGAGTCCGAAGCCTTGCTCTCGCAATACCACCTGCGCGACAAACTTTTCGTCTCAAATGACTGGCTGCTGGGCAGCTTCAGGATTCAGCATAACTATGATTTTTCTCTGATAAATGAAAAAGAGGCAGAATTGACAGCAGAACAGATTCAGTTCACAGAGCCCGCAGAAGGCATAAAAATAACACCGCCACCACCAGGCGGCACCGGTATCAAAATCTCTACAATTGACGACACAGAAATCTGCATGGTTGAATACCTTACCTGCAACGAACCAGTTTATATCATCGCTCGTCAGCTGGAAGGGAATCTCTATTTGAATGGACCGGAATCAAGAATCAGCCTGTCACCCATACCAGAGATGAATAAAAACGAGCTAAACGCTACCATTTTCGTTACCGCTCTCGCCTGTGCTGTATTCCTGTCCGGGATATTATGTTTCGCGTTATCCTGTCTGCGCACCGGACTCTGGCACGCCACGGCGGGTAAGAATCTACTCAGGCTGCCACTCTGGCAAGCCTCGCTGCTGCTTACCGGTATTGCTATCTGCATGGGGAGCGGCCTCGGTCTGACCCTTTTACCTTTATCAGAAGAAATCACCCGATATTCATCAACTGGTCAGGTCCTGATTATAGCCAGTTGCGGTCTGCTGGCATTCGGTATCCAGCGCTATATCACGCTCGGCAACAAACGGGCATAAATCCCGACGCGCTTGTATCGCAGATACGCGGCTTCCCGAAGACAACAAAAGGCGGCATTCAGCCGCCTTTTGTTGCAAAATGTGAAGAACAGCTTTTATAAAAGCGAAAAAGTAATACCGGTTTCGTTCCATTCCTCCCCCTCGCCAAAGCCAGACTCTGTGGCAACACCTTCTGCAGGACTTGTAAAAATCAGCGTGTAAGTAGTAACTGATTCCCACTCCTCTACCTCAATTTTAGCGGTATTGGCACTCGTCCGGGTGTACTTGATGGAGTTACCATATCCTGGATCAATATCATTGCTCAGGATATCGGAATTCCCTTTGCGGAAAGTCAGAGAAAACGTATTTCCTTTAGGAGACAGAAAACGAAATGTCTTCCCTTTCACCGATGCCGGAGCGGGGCCATCGGCTGTATTCGTCGTTTTGCTCTTGGCTGGCGCACTCTGCAGAATCTTGTTAATAGCCCGGGCATTGGGCTGAGCCACGCACATACTGACAGATGCGCCCTTAGCCGTTTTCGCCTGAGTATCAGCTCCATTTTTCACCAGCCAGCGCACTATCTCCACATGACTCAGGCCACAGGCATTGTGCAGCGCAGTAGTGCCATTGGCATTGGCGATGACTGTATCAACCGACTCACCAGCAGATATCCTCGGCAAAATATTCAACAAGCGATTCTGGTAGACTTTCTGAACAGCATTTGTGTACCTGGTCTGCCGCAGCTGCGCCACCAGTCGGTCCAGCTCCGCGTCAGCAAGCACAGGAGCCCCCGACAAAACTACTGCAGCCACAATACCCAGCAAACTACTAACAACACCCTTCATCTGAGCTTACTTGATTGTTACTGTGATATTCTTACAAGTTCCGGTGAAACAGCCGGCAGCCACTTCCTCTACAGCCACACCTGTAGTAGCAGAAGTGAACTTGATGCTGATACTGCGGGCACAATCGCCGCCGCCATTCACCTCAATAGTACCTGTATCTGCCCCGGTTTTGGAGTATACATACTTACCACCCTTCGCCGGTGTGGAAATGGGCAGGATATTACGCGTTGCCTTTGGCTTAAGACTTAAAGCATAAAAAGCCTCTGCACCGGAATTGCGCTTCTTCACTGCCACGCTATAGGGGGTCCAGCCCATGGTTATCCCATCTTCATCCTGGTAAAGGTACTGGGCCTTTGTATAATTCAGTACCACAGTCTTTCCTGTCAGATTGGCAGGAGCAGACGCTGCATGACAGGGGGCAATCATGGCAGCAACAGCAATAATCGGAGCTATAAAATATTTCATTATCTCTAATATCTTTAAGATTGATTGGTTCCGCAACGCATTGCGGTCTCATTTGCTTATATCACACTGCATACGCTTAGTCAATTGTTTCCTGATATTCTGATTCTCTTCCTGGTCTTTACCAGTGCTGGTAAGAAAAGACTGCGGCCTTGCACTTGCATTCAGAATGCAATCTGGTATAATGTCCAGGACATGAATCTGCGCCCATTATCCCTCGTATTCTCCATGATATATGGTCTGGTGATTCACCAGGCTGAAGCAGAGCAGCAGGCTCACCCGTTTTTCCGCACAGCTCAGTACCCGGCATGGTCCCAGATGACCCCGGAGCAGGCCCTGACTGACACGCGCGCAGCCATTGAGGAAGCTCGCTCACAGCTCACCGCCATTGCAGAAGTAACACCGGAAACCGCCAATTTCGAAAACACTTTCCAAGCCTGGTATGAAGCAGGAGAAAACCTGAAACAGGTTTCAAACTATGTGTTCCACCTGCACACCGCGCTCGGCAAGAAAGATATGCAACGCATGATGAGCCGCATCATGGCTGAATCCACCGCTTACAAAGCGGAAGGGCTGCATGCTGCTCGTATTGCGCAGGTTCTCCAGGAGGCGGCTGATGCCCCCTGGGTGAAATCCCTGAGCCCCGCCCGACAGCGATTTGTGCAGCAGACCCTGCAGAGCATGCGCGACAGCGGGCTTTTCCTTACTCCGGAACAACAAACCCGGAAAGCTGCTATTGAAAAAGAATTATCGCAACTGGGATTCCGCTTCACGGCCTATGTCCAGAACGCCCCCCACATGTGGCAATTAACAGTAACCGACCCGGCTCTTCTGAAAGGAATGCCGCGCGGATGGATGCAAATGGCTGAAGGCGCCGGCAAAGCAGTATCTCAGAACGGTCAACCGACCTGGCTCGTCAACCTGACCACGGTACCGGCAGCCCCGGTGCTGCGTTATTGCGAAGTTGAAGAAATACGCCGACAGTGCTGGTTGGGGACCACATGCGCAGGCACTGCACGCGCACTGGATACTGAGCCTATCATCGTGCGGATTCTCGAACTGCGCCACGAACTGGCCACAATGCTGGGTTACGCCAACTTTGCCGATATGCAGGCAGCACGCCGCATGATGGGCTCCGGACAAAAAGCTCTGGATTTCGTCAACGATATGCTGCAGGCCAGCAAACCAGCCTGGGAAGCATATGTGGCAGATGAACTGAAACGATTCTCCCAGGCCTGCGGCAAAGAACTGACAGCTGTGAATCCCTGGGACGTTGAATTCCTGAACCGGCTGTTGCCACCAAAACGCAATTCTTTCAACGTAAGAGCCATCACTCCCTATCTACAAGCCGATAAGGTTGTAAACGGGCTCCTGAATATATGGGCCGGTATCCTGAATCTTCGCTTCGAAGAGCTTCCCACCGTCTGCCTGAAACCAGGCGAATCTCCCCAACCAGGACAAATCGAGACCTGGCACCCGGATGTACGCTGCTTCGCCGTGAAAGATGCCTCCACCGGTCAGCACAAAGGTTCATTCTACATGGATATCTTCGCCCGCCCGCACAAACGCCCCCAAGCCTGGTGCCTTCCCTTGCGCGATGGGAACCCGGCGGCTGACGGCAGACTGGGAGAACCGCATCTGGCCACACTCATGGCCAATTTACCCCCGGCTGTGCCGGGGCGCCCGCATCTCTTCGACCATGGGGATATCTACATGCTTTTCCATGAATTCGGCCACATGATGCACATGATGCTGGGCCATGGCGAACTGCGCGCTCACTGCACCGCCGAAGTGGAACGCGATTTTGTGGAAATGCCCAGCCAGTTGCAGGAAAGCTGGATCTGGGAGCCTGAGGCTCTGGCGGTCTTCACCGCCCACCATGCCACTGGTGAGCCCCTGCCCCCACAGCTGGCGCAGCAGCTGGCAGCCTCTCGTGGTTCCAACCCTATCGAAATGCACATGCGCATGCTCTGCGCCAGCAAGCTTGACCTGGAGCTCCACATGCACTATCACGACAAATACAAAGGGCGTCCTATAGATGAAGTGGCTCAGGAAATTCTCAAACCGTGGCTCTTCCCCTACACCGAGCAACCGCCCAGCGAAATCAGAACCCTCTCCTACACGATGTCAGAAGGTTATGCAGCCGCACTCTACACTTACAAGTGGTCTGAAATGCTGGCGGCAGATGCCATGAGCCGCTTTAAGAAAGAAGGTATCTTTAACCCCGCCACAGGGGCTGATTACCGCCGCTGCATTCTGGAGCGGGGCTCAAGCATCCCAGCGATGCAACAGATACGCGACTTCCTCGGCCGTGAGCCCGACCCGGCAGCACTCATCCAGCTCTACTGCCAGCCTGGCAGATAAAGCGGCAACCCTGCAGTGTGAGCTTCTCACTACATTTCTGCGGAGACTGCATTTCCCCGCTACGCTGCTGTTTCACTCAGGCTCAATTAACGGACAGCTCCGTATGAACGAAGAGCCTGAATAATAGCCGCACGGTTATCAGCCCCCACACACTGAAGCGGGGTCGCCCCCTTGTCTGTCACGGCATTGGGATTAGCGCCATGCTCCAGCAGCCACTTGGTAATACTCAGACTACCAATCGCGCAGGAATAATGCAACGCGGTATTCCCTTTCGTTTCCGGCAGCGTGATATTCACATCCGCGCCATTCCGGATAAGCGGCAGCAAGGTAAGCAGGCGCTTCTGGTACAACGCAGAATCCGCGTGCTTACAGCGCAACGCTGCCATGCGGGCAATCAAGGGATCAAGGGAACTCCGGCTGCCGGCACCTCCATATTGGGCAGATACCGGTACAGACTGGCGGGAATCATAGGCTCCATATTCCAACAGCAGCTGAATAATAGCATTGCGATTATCATAACCCACACACTGAATCGGGGTTGCTCCTTTATCTGTCATGGCATTGGGATTAGCCCCATGCTCCAGCAACCACCGGGTAATACTCAGACTACCGATGGCACAGGAATAATGCAAAGCTGTATTCCCCTTGGTTACGGGTAAGGTCAAATCCACATCTGCACCATTACGGATTCGGGGCAACAAGGTCAGAAGGCGCTTCTGGTACAGCGCCGAATCAGCATGTTTACAGCGCAGCGCCTCCATGCGGGCGATTAACGGATCCAGCGTTGAGCGGTCATTCCTCTGCACTGCCGCAGCTGGCTGCGCATAGCCCTGATAATCAGGTTCTCCCATTGCCGCGGCGGGAAGCCCCACCACCGCACATGCAATCGCTACACATAATCTGCTGTTCTTCATATATCTATTCTTACTTAACCGTTCAACGCTGTCAGCATATAATCTTTTCCACCATGTGTCAATCCTAATCATTCTTACCAGACATTCGTCCCCACACGTGTCCCAAAGAATATGAAAAAATAGCCCTGAACGACATAAAGGCATAGTGTTCTGTGTGAAAAATCATAGAGGGGCATCACCCCCTCACCATCGGCAGTAAGCATTCATTTGGGGATCTATCGGCTTAAGCCGATGACTTCCAATTCGTCAATCGTAAATCCACGTGTGCCAAATCTTTGGGACACGTATGATTCGTCCCCGGCTCTGCCTCTCTGCGTCCGGATTGGCACCACTCTTTCAGCCATCCTTTGCAATAAATCATAGAAAAAACACCTCTTTTTAGAATTATTCCACTTGACAATTTGCATATATACATTAGAATGACTCCAGAAAAAAAGAAACTTCTTCCAGAAAGAAATCAAGTCAGTATCAATCTCCCTTGACTTATCAGCCGCGCAGGTTTAGAATATGCCTGTTGGTAGAAAGTCAGCAAAACGACTCTCACGGGAGCCATAACCCCCAATCCAAAATCATTTTATGACAGACACAACATGCACTCAGGAATGTGCCTGCCAGATTGATCCCTGGCAGGGATTCAAATCCGGCGTATGGCAGGAATCCATCAACGTTCGTGATTTCATTCAGCAGAACTACACCCCCTACACCGGCGAGGGCGATTTCCTGGCTGGCCCGACAGAAGACACCATCGCTCTGTGGGATGAGGTGAAGGACCTGATGAAGAAGGAAATTGATGCCGGCGGTCTGCTCGATGCCGACACCGAAGTTGTTTCCACCATTGTTTCCCACGCTGCCGGCTACATCGACCAGGCTCGCGAGAAGATTGTTGGTCTGCAGACCGATGCTCCTCTGAAGCGCGCTCTGATGCCCTTCGGTGGTCTGCGCATGGCCCAGAAGGCTCTGGAATCCTACGGCAAGCAGATGTGCCCGCACACCGCCGAGTTCTTCGGCCGCATCCGCAAGACCCACAATGAAGGCGTGTTCGATGCCTACACCAGCGACATCCGCGCTGCCCGTTCCGCCGGCATCATCACCGGTCTGCCCGATGCCTACGGCCGCGGCCGTATCATCGGCGACTACCGCCGCGTGGCACTTTACGGCACAGACAAGCTCATCGCCGCCCGCCGCAAGGACCTCAAGGACCGCGAAGCCGGCGTAATGACAGATGCCACCATCCGTCTGCGTGAGGAAATGAACGAACAGATTCGCGCGCTGGCCGAACTGGCAGAAATGGGCAAGAGCTACGGCTGCGACCTGAGCCGCCCCGCCGAAAACTCCCGCGAAGCCGTGCAGTGGACCTACCTGGGCTACCTGGCCGCCGTGAAGGAACAGAACGGTGCCGCCATGTCCCTGGGCCGCGTTTCCACCTTCCTTGACATCTACTTCGAACGCGACCTGGCCGCCGGCACCATCACGGAAGCCGAAATCCAGGAACTCATGGACCAGTTCGTCATGAAGCTGCGCATGGTGCGCTTCATCCGCACCCCCGAGTACAACAGTCTCTTCTCCGGCGACCCCACCTGGGTGACCGAATCCATCGGCGGCATGGGCGAAGACGGCCGCACCCTGGTAACCCGCAGCTCCTTCCGCATGCTGCAGACCCTGTACAACCTGGGGCCGGCACCCGAGCCGAACCTGACCGTGCTGTGGTCCACCGCCCTGCCCGAGGGCTTCAAGAAGTACTGCGCCAAGGTTTCCATCGAGACCTCCTCTGTGCAGTATGAGAACGATGACCTGATGCGCCCGTACTGGGGCGATGACTACGGCATTGCCTGCTGTGTGTCCGCCAAGCGCACCGGCAAGCAGATGCAGTTCTTCGGCGCCCGCGCCAACCTGGCCAAGGCTCTCCTCTATGCCCTCAACGGCGGTATGGACGAAGTGAAGGGCAAGCAGGTGACTCCGCCCGCCCCGCGCTACGAGGGTGAATACCTTGAATACGACAAGGTGATGGAGCTCTTCGACAACATGCAGGACTGGCTCGCCAAGACCTATGTGG
>JAZRKW010000104.1:0-2241 GCA_045646505.1 Akkermansia sp.
AGTATACCAGTTCGGCGACAAAACGGCCATGTCGGTCACCAAAAACCCGGAGATTATCACCGAACTTCTGCTGGCCGGGGCTGCAGGCAGCGATTTCCAGAAAGCCAAGGCCACAAGTGAAGCCGCACGCAAAGGCGACGCAGCTACCCTGCAGAAACTCCTGCAGAAAGGAATCAAGGCAAACTGGTACTGCAGTGGCGATTACTCCCCGCTCATGCTGGCCATTGGCAGCGGCCATGAGGAATGCGCCCGCGTGCTCCTGGCAAATGGCGCCACTTTCAGCGACACGGTAACTGTAGGCGGCAAGGAAATCACCTGCTATGACTATGCTGTTACCAAAGGACAGGCTGAACTGTACAAGAATCTTGGCGGTACCATCATCGCAGCACCGAATTCCGTACGCGGCAAGAAAATCGTCCTCGATTTCTCTCAGGCCAAATCCCAGACCGGCAATTACGATAACAATGGTAAGATTCAATGGGGCGCTTATATCAATGATACCTTCCAGGTAGGAGCCTGGAAGAAATGCGATCCCAGCCAGAAAACCACCCCAGTTTTCGGCAAGAACAACAAATGGGAACAGCCTGATCGTCACGGCGGTGACTGGGCGAAATGGGAATACAAAAAAACAGGTCCCCGCACCGCTGTGCTGAGCAACAGCGCACACGAATGGAACGAAGAATGGGAGCTGCGTTTCGATTCTGCCACCACCGGCACTGCCTCCGGCGGCTGCAATGATGATTGCACCGGCTACGAAAATGCAGTAAACATCCGGTTCACCATCAAATAACACATATTTTCACACAAACCGCAGTATGCAGCAGAAAAAACTTGCACAAGCCGGATTCATGCGCTAGTATTCTGCTCAGCACGCCGCAACGCCTGCAAATCTCCGGATGGGTGGCAGAGCGGTTGAATGCAGCGGTCTTGAAAACCGCCGAAGGCTAAAACCTTCCGTGGGTTCGAATCCCACCCCATCCGTCAGAAAAATCCCCCTTGCGCCACAACGTGCAAGGGGGATTTTTTATACACGAAAGCAGGTTGACAAGAGCCCTGCAATCATGTAGGATACGGAACGAGAAATATGAAGACCACCCTGCTCCTCATCTGTTCCCTTCTTTGCCTGTTGTATTTTGCAACTCAAATCATAGCTTCCGGCATACCCACCGTATACCCGGATGAAGCAGCGAACCAGGTAACAGACCCTGTGGCAGCAGAGGCCTTTGTGCGAAGCCAGGAATCATTTAACCTTGTCACCGGTATATGGCTCAGCGGCGTGACCAGCATCGCACTGTTAGCCTCTGTCATCAGCCTTATTTTTCTCAAAAAACAACGTATCCTGCGCTGGTTCCGCGCGGGGCTGCTGCTGTCCAACATCGTCATCCTGATTACATGCAGCGTTCTCTTCTTCATTACACTGGTAGAAAGCCAACAACCCGAACCAGCCTGTCTCAAACTCGTATGGCCCTGGTTGGATTCATACTTTGCCAAAGACCTGCGGCAGACACAACAACTCGCCATGTTTCTGAGCCTCTGCTGCGGCATGCTCAGCGGCGTAAACTGCATGTCCTTTTACCTGTTCTACCGCCGCCGTAAATACTACAACGATTATTAAAAAACAGCTATCGCATAATCTCACGCGCCACCAGGCGCGTTTTCACCCTTCACGGGCAAGACGCCAGTCTGCCCTTTCACTCGCCATCAACAGCGGGCATTTTCATTCATCACCCTCCCCCGCGCGGCAATGCCGCGCCTCTCTCTAAATTCGTAAATCGTAATTCAAAAATCGTAAATGGAAAAGCCCGCAGAACTTTCGTTCTGCGGGCTTTATTAACCCCTTGTCTCGGCGTAGCTGCGCAGCAGCGAAGACGGATGGCAGCTATCAACCCTGCCTCGGCGTAGCCCCGGCACGGGGCGAAGACGGGTCTCGCGGGACCTGTCGTCCTACAAGACGCCCGACGGCTGTAAGGGCGGCTAGCCAAACCGCGTAGCGGTTTGCCCCCGCTTGCGGGGTGAGGGCCCGTGGGGCGGGCCCGAAGCAACCTGAGAAGATGGTAAGAGGACGACCCATTACCAAAGCGCTTCAGCCCGGTAAAAGGAAAGCCCCGCAAAGCGTTTGCTTTGCGGGGCTTATTAACCCTGGCAGCTATCTACTCTCGCGGGACCTGTCGTCCGACTACCATCGACGTGCTGATGTTTCACTTCCGGGTTCGGAATGGGACCGGGTGGGGCCATCAGGCT
>JAZRKW010000105.1:0-9546 GCA_045646505.1 Akkermansia sp.
GCCACGGCGCTGAAGGAGACGGTGGAGTGGCTGAACCATCGCTTTCGCTTGCGTACCTGCACTTGCCGCCACCCGGGGGAGGAGCAGTACCGCCACTGCCACGCTGATGAGATTCGCCACTGCCCAGCACCCTGTGTGGGTCGCATTTCGCCGGAGGAATATCGGGAGCAGTTCGAGGCCGCGCTGGGGCTGCTGGAAGGCAGGGGGCGCCAGGCGCATCTGGATGCCCTGACTCAGGAGATGATGGAGGCCTCCGACCGCCTGGACTGGGAGCAGGCTGCCCGCCTGCGAGATGTGCGCGAGAATATCATCAAGACTCTGGAACCCACCCGCCGCTTCACCCGCCGCTCGCCCGACCTGCCCGGCACGGTGGACCCCGACCGCGACCTGGCTGAGCTGGCAGAGTATCTGGGTATGCCGCAGCCGCCGGCAGTGATGGAGTGTTTCGATATCTCGAACCTTTCCAGTAACCACATTGTGGCCAGTATGGTGCGCTTTACTAATGGCCGCCCGGACAACTCAGCCTACCGCCGCTACCGCATCAAGGGCGTGGACGGGCAGAACGATTTTGCTTCGATGCTGGAGGTGGTGCGCCGCCGCTATTCGCGCATTGTGAATGAGAGCAGTGCCCTGTTTGCAAAGCCGGAGGGGGTGGATATGTATGCCTGGCTCAAGGAGCTGGGAGCAGAGGGAAAGGCACCTATCAAGGTGCCGGATCTGGTGGTGGTGGACGGCGGCAAGGGGCAGCTGGCCATTGCTGTGCAGGTGCTGGCAGAGATTGGCTTGCAGCAGATGCCGGTGGTGGGCCTGGCCAAACGCGATGAGGAGATTTACCTGCCGGGGCAGAGCGAGCCGCTGGTGCTCAGCCACGAGTGCGGCGCGCTGCGTCTGCTGCAGCGTCTGCGTGATGAGGCGCACCGCTTTGCCAACAACTATAACGAGCTGCTGGTGCGCAAGCGCGTGCGGGAGAGTAAGCTGGATGCCTATCCCTCCATGACTCCGCGCCGCAAGGAGCTGCTGCTGGCGCGGTTCCACACCGTGCCGGGCATCCGCTCCCGCAGTCCGGAGGAGCTGGCAGAGCTGCCCGGCATTTCCCTGAAGTGGGCGCAATCCTTCAGCCACTGGCTGAAGGGGAATTGACTATTGACTATTGACTATTGACTATTGACGATTGACTATTGCTGGGTGTTGGTTTTTCTGTTTTCGAAGTTGGGGGTGGAGAAACTGGCATCGAAGCTGCAGGATGAGAGCCCCAGCATGATGGCGGCAAAAATGATGATGCGAAGTGTATTCATAGCGTTTATTATCTTATGCAGCCGGCGCTGATAGGCAAGAGGTTAGAGTTAACTGTTTTCCGATGATTGCCGGAGCTTTTCTGGTTGCGGATAGGGAAACGAAATCCCCGCCTTTACTGGCGGGGCGGAAAGCATTGTGCAACCTGCCTCCCGGTTTGTTCTGAATAAATCTGAAATTGCCGAATAAGTTCGCGGGGAGAGGGTAGCACAGCTTCCCTTGCTGGGTAAGGGAATTACGAAGTGCGATGTACGAATTAAGAAGTATATTTTACCTGCCGTTTTGCGGCAGCGATAAAGAGAAACGATGAAATCATGAACGCGGCCCCCACGGGTTTACCAGAAAGGCGCGGGCGGCGGCATCGTACGATTTCAATTCTGTAAGATCGTTTTGCCGCACTCGTTTGGATTCTTCATCTGTGGGAAGGGTGTCAATATGAGCTACAAGAAATTCCAGCAAGCGGATACGCCATTTGGTAGCCGCCAGGACTTTTTCGGAATGGTATTTCTTGTCTGTTCCCCAGTAGCGTTTTGCAGGCGTAAAGTGGTGGGCGATGATTCGCGCGCGTATCGGCGTAGTGGCGCAGGGCCTCGGGTGCTGTGAATGTAACGTCACGCATACCTCTGGCATTTTATCATGGTGGCAGGCAGCGTGGCAAGAGAATTACAAGGTAGAGCGGATTCACCGTAAATCGGTTTCATTCGAATTAAAGCATTTTGATAGACTCCGCATTGATAATGCGATATTCCCACGCTGGGGGAGGAACGACGGGATGAGACAAAAAGAAAGCCACCGGCCTGTGGGGGACAAGCCGGTGGTTGGAAATGCCGCGCAAAGCGCTGGGCTTTACTTCTCGGTTCCGGGCTGTTCCCTGCCTGCTTGAGGCTTGCGGGATTCTCGGTTGAGCAGGCTGTTCATGAGCCAGACAAACAGGATGAAGAACGGCGGCAGAAGATAGGCCGGGCTAATGGCGGGGGCTGCGGCAGGTTGGGTTGCAACGGCCTCCTCGCTGGTGTCCTGCGGAGACTCTGTGCTGTCATCGGTTTCGGCAGGTGTTTTCTCTGTGGCTTGTTCATGGAACAGGTTGCCGGAGAAATAATTGAGCAATGCCAGTTGCTGCTGGACAAATTCCTTGGTCTGAACGCCGCCACCGGTTCCGTAGCTGGTCAGCCATTCCGGCATAAAGACCTCGCTGTAACAGTAGGCCAGGAGATTGCTCCATTCATCCTGCTGCATGATAAGCAGGGCGCTGAGACGTTTGCCATCAAGTTCTACCTTCTTGCCACGGAACAGTTTGGCACTCAGAGGACAGGAGTCGAGATACAAATGAATGTTCGCCAGCAGGTTTGTGTAGGCGAATGCCTGGATTATCTGCAGCTTGTCCGGTTCATGTAAGCTGAAACTAATCTCGAACTGAGTCCATGCTGAATCTCCCAGGTGGTCGGCAATTTTCGAAATGTTTTTATCATAACCGGGGCGGGGCAGGGAGCGACAGGGAGCCAGGTATTTTTTCTCCCAGGCAGCAATGCCGTTGTAATGCTCTTCATTACCAATCAGATAGCAATCGCCCGCGCCCCACACACAGTGCTTCAGAATATTCAGGGCGAGGAAGGTGCATTCATTTTCAATGACCTCGAGGTATGCTTCATACTCTTTCGGGTATTCATTTTCCGGGGTTTCCTCAGTGATTTGGAAGGCGACCTGTCCGTAGAGCTTCAGTATGCTGTAATACCTGTTCAGATGTACAAATACCTTGTCGATTTGCGGGGTAATATTTCTGGCCAGCGTTTCGGTGTCGTAGTGCTCGCGCTCTGCAGCAAACTGGTACAGGTGCTGCATGTAGATGTCCTTGCAGCGTTTTGAGAAGGGGCTGTATGTTTCCGGAATCGTGATGTTGTGCTGTCTGAAATGGGAGTTCCAGGTAGCGATTTCGTCCTGGATGCCAGAGATGAAGAAATTGCAATCGCCTTTCTCCTGAGCCGGGGCAGAGATGAGGAACAGGGGAAGAAGCAGGGAGGTGAGGAATTTTTTCATGAGAAAGAAAAGAAGGTAGCCCTGGCAGTGCAGGGCTACCTGGATGAAATGCACAAAATCTACAAATTACTTCTCGCTCAGGGAGCCGATGCCGGGAAGCACCTTGCCTTCGAGCAGCTCCAGAGAAGCACCACCACCGGTGGAGCAGAAGGAGAGCTTGTCGGCAACCTTGAACTTCTTGGCGGCGGTCACGGAGTCACCACCACCCACGATGGAGGTGCAGCCGCTCTCGGCGAGGCATTCGGCGATAGCCTTGGTGCCCTTGGCGAAGGAGTCGAGCTCGAACACACCCAGCGGGCCGTTCCAGAGCACGGTCTTGGCGCCCTTGAGGATGCCGCAGAACTCTTCGATGGCCTTGTCGCCGATGTCGATGCCCATACCCTCTGCGGGCACGGAGCCGCCTTCAGCCCAGGGAGCGGTGCAGAATGTCTCTGCGCCTTCCTCGAACTTGAAGGTGTAGCGGGTGTCGGCGGGCAGCACGAAGGTCACGCCCTTGGCTTTGGCATCGGCCAGAATCTGGTTGGCGAGGTCAAGCTTGTCGGCCTCAATCTTGGAGTTGCCTACATCGTGGCCCTGGGCAGCCAGGAATGTGTTGGCCATAGCGCCACCGATGATGAAGGTCTGGCTCTTCTCCATGAGCTTGGAGAGCACCTGAATCTTGTCGGAAACCTTGGCACCACCCATGATCACCACGAAGGGCTGCTCGGGAGCGCTGAGCTTGCCCTCGAGGTATTCGAGCTCGCGCTCGATGAGGAAGCCCATGGCGGACTTTTCGGCGAAGTGGGTCACACCCTCGGTGGAGGCGTGGGCGCGGTGAGCAGAGCCGAAAGCGTCGTTTACATACAGGGTGGCATCACCCAGCAGAGCCTTGGCGAACTCGGGGTCATTCTTCTTTTCCTTCTTGTCGAAGCGTACGTTGTCGAGCAGCATCACATCGCCATCCTTAAGGGCGGCGCGGGCGGCAGTGGCAGCCTCACCGATGGTTTCGGGAACGAAAGCAACGGGCTTGCCCAGGTGGCCGGAAAGGCATTCGGCAGCAGCAGCCAGGGAGAACTCAGCCTGGTAGCCGGTACCTTCGGGGCGGCCCAGGTGGGAGCAGAGAACAAGGCGGGCGCCGTTCTCGGGCAGGTACTTGATGGTGGGCAGAGCAGCCACGATACGGGCGTCGTTCGTGATCTTGCCATCCTTCATGGGCACGTTGAAGTCAACGCGCATGAGCACTTCCTTGCCGGCGACATCGAGGTCGCGTACAGTGAGTTTAGCCATAGTTACTATTATATTGTGTGGTTGAAGTTTTTGGGAACAATCGCGGAACGCTACTGTTCCGTGCGGCGTATTTTAGCGAAAAATCCCCATTTTTCAAGGCAAAATGCGAGATTTTGTGCTAAAATTGATTGAAATATGCTTGCCAACGTAAATTATTGTGCTAGAGTAAGGGAGAATATGGGTGGCAAGTACCGTAAAAAGAAAGAGGTAGAGATGACACTGCGCCGGCATTCGCGGCCGCGTCAGCGCGCAGCCCGGCGAGTGGCTGTGGCGACCACATGGGCACTGCTGGCCGTGGTGGTGGCAGCGTTGCCGTTGGCTTCGTGGGTGAGGCTGTGGCAGACGGGGGACCAGGTGAACTGGGTGCCGGCACTGCTGGGGACGGCTTTTATGCTGCTGGTTAGTTTTTTGTGTATGCGGGCGGCGTATCGTCGCATGCACAGCTTCCGTTGAGTTGCGGTTGCCTAAATGCTATTGAATAACGCGCAGGTGGTTAGTATCCATCCTGCATGCGGAGATTAGCAAGACAGGCTGGCGCGGCGCTGAAGAATATTTTTGAGGTTGTCTGGAATTATCTTGGCAGCCTTGCGGCAGTGAGTTTGTTTGCTGCTGTGCTGGGGTTGGGGATATTTCATGCTGTGGTGCAGGATTCGGCACCCACATATTATTGTTATGCGGGCGTGCATAATCCGGCTGGGGCATTTCCGCCCAGTGGTGTGGCTTTCATGGGGGAAAAGGTTACTCCCGGGGTGCCGCATGTCCGCCTGGAATATGACACCGGGCAGCGCCTGCGGAGCATGAAATCGGTGGATAAGGACGGCCGTATCTGCGCTCTCCCTGCCAGCAAGGTGGCCGAGCAACGATTGGTGTATGATGCTCAGGGACGGTTGGTGCGAAAGGAGAATCGAGACGCATTGGGGCGACCTGCTGAGGATGCGCAGGGGGTAGCGGTGCGGGAATTTGAACGTGATGCTGCCGGGCGTGTGGTAGGCACCAGATTTCGAAATGCCGCTGGTGTGCTCACAGTGCCGCGATTCCCCGGTTATGCTGAGTGCCGGGTGCAGTTCGATGAGGTGGGGCGTCCGCTCAAGGTGGAGTATCTGGATGCAGAAGGTGCGCGCATCCGCAACGCGGTCGGCGAGGAATGTGTGGTATACAACTATGGTGAAGATGATGCAGTGACGCGCTCGAATTTCGTTAATGGAGAACTTGCCGATAATTATGCCGGTATAGCCTGCGAGGAGCAGGTGAGCTGCGATACCGGAATGTGCCTCCGCTGGAAAAATGCTGCCGGAAAGCCTGTGTTGAATCCGGCGGTGGGAGCAGCGGTGCTCTTGCAGGAAAAACGTGATAAGAACATTGTGCGGCGTTGTCTTCTGCTACCGTCAGGTGACAAAGACTCCAGGTCATTGCCCTATTGTTCCGAGCATCTGGTGCGTCTGGATAATCATGCCAGGCCTGAGTGGGAGTTCTTTGGCGGGGTGGATGGTCTGCCAGTCAATCATCCCGCTCTCGGTTACGCAGAACGTCTCTGCCGATATGCGCCGGATGGAAAGCTGGACCGGGAGTATTTCTGGAATGCAGATGGTTCTGCTGCGGCTGTTGCCGAGCGCAGGTATGCAGAAACTCCTTCCGGGCGTTTTCAGCTTACCTTGCACAGTGACGGTTCCACTACAGTGCAGCCGCATTGATTATTTTATTAGCAGTCCGAAATAGGTAATCGGAACACGCGGTTGCCTTGCTGCTTTTCTGCGCGTGCGCTGCTTTGTGGTTGAAACTGTCGTTGAAATGATGTAGACTGAAGGTATGAAGTGCTCCCTGATTATGCTGGGTACCGGTAATGCCGCTGTGACACGTTGCTATAATACATGCTTCGCTTTGAAACATGGTTCACAGTATTTCCTGACTGATGGTGGCGGCGGTAATGGTATTCTGGCGTGCCTGGAAAGGGCGCAGATTGCTCTGCAGGGGATTCATGATATCTTTCTTACTCATACTCACACGGATCATATCTTTGGCGTGGTGTGGGTGGTGCGCATGATTGCTCAGGCGATGAATGCTGGTAAATATGAAGGCACGCTTCGCGTCTATGGACATGAGGAGGGCTTGCAGACTCTGGAACTTATCTGTCGTTCGACCCTGCCCGGTAAGGTGACGGCTCATTTTGGCGAAGATATCCTGTTTACTGTACTCAGAGATGGTCAGTCCTTTTCCGCTGCCGGCATGCAGGGCGTTGCTTTTGATATCGGCTCTACCAAGGCAAAGCAGTTCGGTTACCGTTTAATTCTGCCGGATGGGCAGCGCCTGGTCTGCCTGGGGGATGAACCGTACAATGAGCGCAACGAAAAACTGGCTCGTGCAGCAGATTGGCTTCTCAGTGAAGCTTTCTGCTTGTCTGCAGATGCTGACCGGTTCAAGCCTTACGAAAAACATCACAGTACTGCTCTTGATGCCGGACGTCTCGCTGCTGCTCTTTCCGTGAAGCATCTCGTTCTTTACCACACAGAGGATGCTACTCTGGCAAATCGCCGTACGGCTTATGCTGCAGAGGCGGCTCAGCACTTCTCTGGCACTGTTCATGTGCCGAATGATGGCGAAATTCTCCTCCTGGAGTGATTTGCTTAATTTTGCCTTATTTTTATTAAAAGTTGTAACTTGTTGATATATAGCTACAACGAGTAATAAAATGCCCGAAAAAGGGCCTTCTGGCGGCGCTGTAGCTTTCTTTGCGTGCTGTTGATGGTGGAATTTTGGTCTCAGAGCCTGCTTTTTTCTCTCTGTTGAATGTTTTCAGGTGTTATAACACCGGAGTTGGCTTTTGTTGGGACAATATACTGCTGTTTGATGCTGAATTTAGCGTGATTTTAATTTTTTGAAAACGTTACATGCATAGCCTGAACGAAATGCGGTGTTTGTGCAGTTTGGTGTAAGTACATTGTGAAAATGCGGGAAATAATAGAAATAATGACCGGAAAAGCTAATTTCGCTCTTTTGAGCTTGTGCCCGGTTTACGATAGTGCAGAAAAGCCAATGAGTCTGTCGCCCGGGTGTTTTGAAGGGTGAGATGGACAGATGTCAGCAGTGACTTGATTACGCCTTATTCGTTATGTAAGCCAGATATGTAAACCTAATAGCAACAAAGAAGAGTGAAAATTAAAACACCGGGTGTAATGATATACGGAAAGCGGGTATTATTCATGAAATTAAGCAAAAGGAAAGAGGTAAAAAATAAGGTGTTATAACACCTGATGTAAACTGTGTCAGCGGGGTGTAATAATAGTTGCAGGGGGGAGTCGTATGTGATATTGTTTGCGCCAACGAGATAAGTAACTGATATGGCACCTGTAAAGAGAGATGCGAGCAAGCGCCCGGTAACATTCTGGTTAAATGCAGAATTGCATGCCAAGTTTACGCACCTGGTAAAAGAACGCGGAGACAGCATGTCTGAGCTGTTAACACGCTTCATTGAGGAAGTGACCAAGACGGTTCAATTAGATCCGAAGGAAGCTGCAGAACTGGATAAATGGTTCCGGAGCCGGGGTCTGCGTTAAGATGATGAAACTCACAGAATGATTTTGAAATATGTCAGAGGAACAGAAACAGAGTGAGCGCAAGCCTTCGTGGTTAAAGGTCAAATTGCCGAAGGGCAGGGTGTTCAAAGAGGTTCAGCACCTCATTAAAGACAATGGCCTGGTGACTGTTTGCGAGGAGGCGATGTGCCCGAATCGAGGTGAGTGCTGGAGCCACGGTACTGCCACCTTCATGGCCTGTGGAGATGTCTGTACCCGCGCCTGCGGATTTTGCGCGACCCGTACTGCAAAACCCAAGCCGCTTGATCCTGATGAACCTCGGAAGATAGCCGAGAGCGTGGCGCACATGCATCTGAACCACGCAGTGGTAACCATGGTTACTCGCGATGATTTGAAAGATGGAGCAGCAGCTCATATTGCGGAAATTATACGCCGTATCCGCGAGTTGAGCCCGCAGACTGTGTTAGAGGTCCTCACATCAGATTTCAACGGAAACGAAGAGGCTCTGGCTATGGTCATGGATGCAGCACCGCATATTTTCAACCACAATCTGGAGACGGTCGAGCGCTTGTCTCCCATCGTTCGTTTCCGCGCCAAGTATCGACTTTCTTTGCACATGCTGAAACGGGCTCTTGAGATGGCACCCGGCCGTGTGGTGACAAAGAGTGGTATCATGCTGGGGTTGGGTGAAACCCGGGAGGAAATCGAGCGTACTATGGATGACTTGCGTGAGCATGGAGTAACCGTGCTGACGATGGGGCAGTATCTGCGCCCCTCACCCCGCCACCTTCCGGTCATCGATTATATACGGCCGGAGGTATTTGATGAACTGCGCGATGTAGCACTCTCCAAGGGCTTCCGTCATGTGGCCAGCGGTCCATTGATCCGGTCGTCTCATCACGATGCTGCTTTCCGTCCGGAGCTGGATATTATGGAAGCCATGAATGCATATCTGGCGAGCAGAAAGTGAGGTGAATAACATTAAAAAAAACGCACAACGAATCCTCCGTTGTGCGTTTTTTTGTGTCTGAAACAATAAGTGCATGGCGGTGCAGGGCAGGAAGGTGCATGGGAACGGGATTCGAGAATGTTTCGTGTATTAGGGGGCTCTTAATCGACAGTGCAGTGGCCTCAGGCATTCCTTGCTAGGGAAGCGGCGGAAAATCAAGGCGTATATGAGAGCCCGCTCTACTCACACGTGTCTCAAAGTTTGAGTACTAATCTCGATAAATGGAATATGCCGGGCTGAAAGCCCGAGGAATTTTGAGCCCGATAGGGCGACACAATAATAGCCCAGCGTGGAGCCGCAACGCGGCGGAACGCTGGGTAAAATGAAAAACATATCAGAACCCCGGAGCGTAGCGGAGTGGGTGGCAGAAGCTTCGGCTTAGTGTTTTAGCTGCGCTTCCCTGCCACCCCTCCA
>JAZRKW010000106.1:0-54037 GCA_045646505.1 Akkermansia sp.
CGCTGGGCTATTATTATGCCGCCCTGACGGGCTCAATAGACGCTCGCAAACTAATCGACAAAGTCCAATTTGTCGAGCAGATAGGGGCTTCTTCCAAAATGTTGCTGATGTTTCTATAGCTTACCAAATCTTTGGGACACGCGTGTGGGTGTGTTGATGCTGGTGTGCTAAAGAATTGACAAATCCGCGCTCCGGGTGTAGATTATTCCTGATATGAATGACCAGTATGTATTGCCGACGTATGGGCGCGCGCCATTTGACGCCGCGCGGGGTGAGGGCTCGTATCTTTACGATACCGAAGGTCGACGATATGTGGATTTTTGTGCAGGTATAGCAACGTGTTCTCTTGGTCACTGCAACCCGGTGGTTGTAAAGGCTCTGACTGAACAGGCTAATACGTTGATGCATTGTTCGAATTTGTATGGCATTCCCGGCCAGGCCAAGCTTGCAGAAATCATTGTCGAGAAGTTGATTGGAATCCCAGGACGCGTATTTTTCTGTAATTCCGGGGCCGAAGGGAATGAGGGTATGATCAAGACAGCTCGTCGCTTTGGGCACCGCCGGCCTGCTGCAGATGGCTCTCCCCGTTATGAAGTGATTACTTTTAACAAAAGTTTCCACGGACGTACTCTTGGAACGCTGGCTGCAACTGGTCAGCAGAAGGTGCAGGTCGAGTTTGACCCGCTGCTCACTGGGTTCAAATATGTCGATTTCAATGATTTGGATGCGCTGAAATCTGCAGTGACTCCGCAGACATGCGGTATCATGCTGGAAGCGGTGCAGGGAGAGGGCGGTGTGAATCCTGCTACGCCCGAGTTCCTGCGCGGAGTGGCCGCGCTCTGTAAGGAACACGACCTGGTGCTGATGATTGATGAGGTGCAGTGCGGTGTGGGCCGTTGCGGCGCAACGATGGGATGGAAGGCTGTCTGCCCTGAGGTGGAACCGGATCTCGTCTCCTGCGCCAAAGGCATCGGCGGTGGTTTCCCCATGGGGTGTTTCTGGGTGAGCAATCGTTCTATTGATGCGGCGGGTACTCCGTTGTCTTCTATTATGAACCCGGGTTCTCATGGTTCAACATTCGGTGGTACTCCGCTGGCCTGTGCTACTTCTCTGGCTGTGGTTACGGAGGTTGTGAACCAGAAACTGACGGAACGAGCCGCCCTTCTTGGTGAGCAGATTAAGTCAACCGTAGAAGGCTGGAATCTTCCGTGCGTGGAGACTGTGCGCGGCCTGGGGCTTCTCCGTGGTATCGGTCTGCGCAAGGGCTCATTCGAGGTTCCGGCAGGGCAGACTCCGGCTGGGCATGTGAATAATCTGTGCCGTGAAGCGGGGCTGCTGGCGTGTCCGGCAGGTCCTGATACCCTGCGTCTTATTCCCGCTCTTAATGTGCCGGAGGAAACTCTTGCCGAGGGATTGGAAATACTGCATTCAGTTCTCTGTAAACTTTCATAAGTCTGTCTGAATATGAAAATGCGCTACATACCGATTCTGGGAGGGACTATAGCAGCCGTTGTAGTGCTTTCGGCTACTTGGCTTGCTCCTTTCATGCCGACTCAGGCAGATCTGTCGCCAGAGGAAACAGCTTTGCTGGTAGAGTGGACGAAGGTGGGTGACCCCCTTGCGGTGCAGCGTATGCTGGAGCATGGCGCTTGTGTGGAGGCTGTCAATAAGGAAGGTGTTTCCGCCCTGATGATAGCAGCCGGAGAGGGGCATCTGGATGTGGTCAAAGTGCTGGTGATGCACAAGGCCAGGGTGAATGCAACAAATGATGCAGGTGATACTTCGCTGCATTTTGCAGTGCGCCATAATCATCCGGAGATTGCTGCGTATCTGCTGGAAAATGGAGCTGCGGTTGATGCTCGCAATAAGAAGGGAGTAACGCCGCTCATGATTGCGGCATGGTCCGGCTTTGACCGGCTTGTGCAGCAGTTGCTAGCTGCAGGGGCAGATGTTGAACTTGTGGATGAGGAGGGTAACAAAGCCGCGACTCATGCCAGAGAAGTTCACGACCCGGCTGTGCGCGAGGTGATTCTAAAGCTGCTGGGAGCTTGATTATTTTTCAAGCTGCTTTTCTTTTACCGGCAGCCGCATGATGTTGAATAACAGCAGTGCAGGAAGCTGCAGTAACAGATAGTACCATGGAGCCGGGCCGGCGTAGTCCAGAATACAACCCGGCACCGGGCTTTCTGTGGTGAATCCGTAGTTGGTTCCCAGAAGAAGGTTTATCGGATGGATGCACAGCAGATAAGCATCCATGAGCAGCAGACTGATTACTGTGTCTTTGAACCGGGCTCGTTGTTTCAGCAGTAGCGGCACTGCCAGAGCCGCCGGCATCAGTATGCCGTGCAAGCTGAAAAACAGGAAATAGCGCAGTGTCGGAAAATCGTCTTTCAACGCAGGGGTGATGAGCCCTTGTATACATGCTGTAAGCGCACCGAAATAAAGAACCCAGCAGGCTGTCCGGTTGCCGGTCCACAAGGCATAGACGGCGACCAGAAGCATCATGCTGCAGTAGTGCAGGGGAAGATTCTGTTCCCAGCTGCCGTGGTGCTGGGATATGATGATGAAGGAAGAGTCTGCCAGGTAAATCAGACCTGTAATGACAGCCAGAGCCCGACAGATTTTCTGCCGTATGGGCTGCGGATGGTTCAACCCTGCGCCGATGACGGCAGAAGTAACTGCTATGGTTACTGCGATAGCGCTCCAGTGTGATACTGACCAGCGTACAAATTCTTCCTTTGCATCCATAACGAGACGCAAGTATAGCGGTATATCTGATAAATGTCAATCAATAGCCACCCGAATCAGCCGTGGCTCCATGTTGCCAGATACGTGCCAGGTGTGCGCAGAGCATGAGCTGTACCTGGTGGAAAATCATGAGAGGCAGTAGAAGATTGTTATCCAGTGTGCCGAAGATGGCCAGCATCATAGGCGCGCCTACAGCCAGGCTTTTCTTGGACCCGCAGAAGACGACAGTGATGCAATCTTCCCGGGAAAAACGGAGCAGTTTGCTGCTGTACCAGGTGGCCGCGAAGGTGATGCAGAGGATAACGATACATGCAATGACCAGTCCTGCAAGCCGGGAAAACTCCAGGGTGCCCCAGTAGCCGCCGCTTGTAGCATTTGAAAAGGCTGTATAGACTACAAGCCAGATAGTGGCTTTATCATTCCACCCTATGAGAGTCTTATGTCCTAGTACCCATTTGCGCAACAGTGGCTGGCTGAATTGCCCGGCTGCAAAGGGTAGTAGTATCTGATAGCAGATTTTCAGTACTGAGTCCAGCCCGACCTGGGCTCCGCTTCCTGTTGCGGAGAACAAGAAACTTACGAGCAGGGGGGTGAGGAATACCCCCATCAGGCTGGAAACTGATGCCGAGCAGACAGCGGCTGGTACATTGCCTCCTGCAACAGAGGTGAATGCTATGCTGCTTTGTACTGTGGAGGGCAGACAGGCAACATAGAGGAGACCCATGAATAATGCTCCGCCGACCATGGGTTCCAGCAGTGGTTTCAGCAGGGTGGTAAGCAATGGGAATATGATGAATGTGAATGCAAAAACCAGGCTTTGCAAGCGCCAGTTCAGCAGACCCTCGATGACTGATTTGCGGGAGAGTTTGACCCCATATAGAAAGAATAGCAGAATGATGGCTGCATTTGTCAACCCTTCGAAGAAAACGGCGCCAGCCCCATGACAAGGGATGACGATACCCAGCCCCAGACTGATGAGTATACCCGTGGTGAAGATATCAAAATATTTAAGAATCTTCTGGAGAATGCTCATACCTCGTTATTTGCGTGGCGGGAATTCGTAGGATACGCGACCTGTAGAGGCATTAAAGACGAGATAAGCATCAAATTTCTTTCCGCTCTTGTGGCTGGTGAAATCTTTGATAAGCTCCGTTTTTCCCTTGGTCAGCAGCTGGATAATGGTGGTTGCTGGCAGCTCGATATCGCACATGGTGCGTGGAATGACCAGGGGCTTACGCGTTTTGCCGTATGTCAGGCCGTTTACATGCCATGCATTTTCGGTCTGGATTAAATCATATTCGCCTTTGCCTTTCACTTTAATCGGGCCATGGTTTGTGCCCTTGGTCAAATCTTCTGCCGTTGCAGAGGCTGCTGTGAATTTCTTATCAGCTTTTTCCCGGGTGCCTTTCTGGCGGGCTTCCCGTGGTGGGAATTCGAAACCGACATTGCCTTTCTTTTCATCCAGCGCAAGGTAAGCATCGAATGAACGATTGGTTCTCTGTGAGACAAATCCGGTAATCAGTTCGCTCTTCCCTGTGGCCAGCACTTGCCGAAGCACCGTTTCGCTGATTTCCTTGCCAAGAATCGTGCGCGACATGGTGAAACCCTTGCGACCACTTGATTGGGTATATTCCGGGACTGTCCACTGTTTGTCATTTACCAGGAGCTCAAGTTCCCCCTGATCCTTGACGGAAACTGTACCTATTGTCTGCGCCGGGACCGGCTCTTCTTTTGCTTCCGGGGTACGCTCGGAATCAAAGTAGAATTCGGCTTTCCAGGTGCTGCGGGCTGTCTGCGGGGCAACCATGCGCAGTCCGGCTTTGAAGGGTTTTCCGAATTTGGAGCGGAAACCGTCCATGACGGGAAGCTCGCCGTTATTAATCAGTTCACAGAGTTGCTCGTCGGTGAGGGTCAGACCTGCATGAACACGGCGGATTCTGAATTTGCAGTTGTTGCAGGAAATAGCATCTACCCGGCTGCCAAGCCCCTGCGCACCGCATGCCGGGCAGGTGAGCTCCAGGTCGGGATTTTTGCCGTTCTTCATGTAATCCCGCACTGCTTCCACAATGTCTGTGGTGTAGGTGCGGATGTCTTTCATGAAGGTATCTCTGTTCAGCCGTCCGCTTTCCATCTGCTTGAGCCGGTATTCCCATTCACCGGTAAGTTCCGGGCTGGAGAGGGTGCTCAGCCCGATTTTGCCCAGAAGATCGATAAGATCCATACCGCGCCGTGTCGCGATGAGTTCTTTGCCTTCGCGTGCAATGTATTCCTGTGTGATAAGCCCTTCGATGATGGCTGCGCGCGTGGCGGGTGTGCCAAGGCCTCGTTCCTTCATCGCATCGGCCAGGTCTTCGTCTTCCACCAGCTTGCCGGCAGTTTCCATGGCGGTGAGAAGCGTGGCCTCGGTGTATGCTGCCGGGGCTTTGGTCTGGTCTGCAGTGGCTTCAACCTTTGTGGCTGTCACTTTTTCTTTGGATGCTACAGGGCAGAGCTCATCTTTCTTGCGTTTGTCCTGGCCGTAAAGTGCTCGCCAACCTGGGGTGAGCATGACTCGTCCATGGGTATAGAAATGGTCCTCGGCGCCCGGTGTGGTCACGGTGGTGATTCGTTCGGTGTCCTCGTATTCGGCGTTGGGCATGAATACCCCCAGGAAGCGTTGAACGACCAGGGTGAAGAGCCTGGCGGCATCGCCGGTGAGATTGACAAATTTACCCGTGGGGATGATGGCGAAGTGATCGCTGACCTTGGAACTGTCAAAAACTCGTTTATTAGGGCGGATGCTATTGTTTCCCAGAATACTGTTGGCAAAGCCGGAGAATTCCGGCAGATTTTCGGCGATTGCGCTCACTGTGCGAGAGGCAACTTTCAGGTAGTCATTCGGCAGGAACTTGGAGTCAGTACGCGGATATGTCAGTACCTTATGCTTTTCATAGCATTCCTGTGCTATCTGCAGGGTGCGGCGGGCGGAGAAACCGAAGCGATTGCTGGCTTCTTTCTGCAGTGAGGTGAGGTCAAACAGCAGAGGGGCCGGCATCGATACCGGTTTGCGGGTTTCTTTTACGCTGCCGGGTTGCCCCTGGCAACGCTTTGCTATTGCTTCCGCTGTCCCGGCGTCCCAGAGTCGTTCTTTGGTGCGTTGCGGGGCTTTTTCGTCTTTCTTCCAAGCTGCATCATACCAACGGCCTTCATAGCTGCCCTTGCCGGCGGTGAAAGTGGCATGGACTTCGTGGTATGTTTCCGGGGTGAAGGCGAGTATATCTTTCTGGCGGTTTGCCAGCAGGGCAAGTGTAGGGGTTTGAACACGACCTGTGGGGGTCACATTAAATCCGCCTACTCCGCTTTGCAGTGCAGTGAGTGCGCGTGTGCTGTTCAGACCGACCAACCAGTCTGATTCACTCCGGCATACCGCTGCATCTGCCAGATTCAGCATCTCTTCATCTGTCTTCAGTGTGTTCCATGCTTCCAGAATGGAATCATCTGTCATGCTCTGCATCCAGAGTCGCCGTATGGGCTTCTTGATTTTCCCATAGCGGATGATGTTGCGGAAAATCAGCTCGCCTTCGCGCCCGGCATCGCATGCGTTTACCAATTCGCTCACTTCTTTACTGCGAGCAAGTTTTAACACTTTGCGTAATCTGTCAGCTGATTTTTCAATAGGTTCCAGCTCCATGGTGCGGGGCATCACCGGCAGGTATTCCATTTTCCATGGCAGGCTCTTTCCATCTTCGGTCTGTGGCTTTTTCTGTTCTACCAGGTGACCTACAGCCGAGGTAATGATGACGCTTTCGTTGGAAAAGCTTTGCCCCGAGTCGTCTTTCTTGAATTTTCCGAGTTGTTTGCCCAGCACACGGGCCAGGTCTGATGCTACACTGGGTTTCTCGGCTATGATAAGAATCTTGGACATGTCAACGGGGAAAATTTGTTGTGCTAGGGACGCTTCGCTGGTTTATATTAGTGGCAGAAAAACGCCCGTTTTGTCAAGTTAAATCTGTGTCACAGGACGGAAAATCGGCAGGTGGGTCTTCGCGGGCTTTCACTGTACAGATAGGGTGGGGGTCTTTGATTCGAGTTGTAAAAAACGCCCCGGTGGTTGCCGGGGCGTTTCTGTAGAATCGGGGAATGATTTATCTTTAGTTGTATGCGGATTCCACGCGGGCGGCCACGTCCTTGTAGCCGTAATCCACTTCGTAGATGGCCTTGAGGGTCTCGATGCTCTTTTCCTTGTTGCCGGCCTCTTCGTAGAGCACGCCAATCATGTAGAGCACTTCCTTCTTGGTGTCGTCCATCGTGAGAAGTTCCTTGTCTGCGTCTTCCAGCTGGCGGATGGCCATATCCACCATCTTCTTGGCGTGGTAGCACTTGCCGAGCATGAGCATGGCTTTGATGCGGATGTTCGGGTTGGTGCGGGCACGCTGCAGGGCAGGAATAGCCTCGGTGTATTCACCGGCATCGAAGAGTGCCTGGCCGAGCTTGAACTGCAGCTGAGCATCGGTCGGGTTGGCTTCCACTCGGGCTCGGGCATCAGCCACGACGGCCTGTGCGATTTCTGCCTTGCGCTGAGCGAGTGTGGCTGCGGCTTCTTCGTTGGTCGGGTCTGCAGCGAGTACCTGCTCATAGTAGGCAATTTCAGCCTGCATGGCTTTTTCGTGCATGGCCATGGCTTTATCGTTCAGGGCCACGTCTGCAGAACCGCCGAGCTGGTAGGCATAGGCGTAGAATGAGTATGCGTTGGCGTAGTCTTCCATCTGCTCGTATACGGAGGCGATATCCTTCACCACGGGGAGGTTGGTGGCATCTGCCGCATATTGTTCGGAAAGCTGAGCCAGGCGGGCTTCAAGTTCTGCGCGTGTCAGACCCATCTTGTCGCCGCTTTCGAGGTCTGCCGTGGCGTTGGCATTTTTCATCTTGGTGCGGAAGTCGCCTTTGCCTTCCCAGTTGCCTTGTTTCATGGTGGCGCGAGCAGCGCAGTCTTTTTCGCCGCGCATGGCAATGGGATCGGTCGGGTCAGCCTTGAGTACACGACGGTAGGTTTCCGCGGCCTCCGCAAACTGTTCGTTTTTGATGTAGTGGTTGGCCAGCAGGTGCAGGTGCTTCTTGGCATTCGGCATACCCTGGCAGATTGTTTCCAGAGCAAATGCGGCAATCTCCGGAAGCCCCAGGTCATTGGCTGCGGCGAAGAGTGCTTCATTAGCTGAAACAGAGTAAGGGTCGCGTTCCAGTTCGTCTTCGATGTTCACGAGGACGGATTCCGGGTCTTTGCGTGAGGTGGTAACGCGAAGGCCGCCAAAGAGCGAGGCTTTGCGGCCGGCTTCGGGAGTGCTCTTCACTTCGCAGACGCGCAGGAGCTTGCGGCCTTCCAGGAAACCAGGAACACGCTTCACCAGGGTCTTCAGAATGGTGACAGCGTACTTGTAGTTCTTCATCTGCACAGCTTGAAGAGCCTTTTTCCAGAGGCCTTGCTGATCTGCAGCCAGCTGACGTTCGGTTATGAGTGTAATTGCCATAAAAGAAGATAGAGAGATAAGTTGCTCGGTGTGCACACGGATGCGCGACATTGGCAGCCAATGCTTCTTAGGAGTTTTTATCACAAAATCGGGGTGATTTCAACCTTGTTTTTTCAGATTTTTATGGCAAAATGCCTGCGACATGAGAACAGATGCACTTTTGAGCCGCTTCGGGTATTGCAGTCGCCGTGAGGTCTCCCAGTGGCTGAAGCGGGGCCGCGTGACTCGCAATGGAGAGGTTATAAAATCTGCAAACGAGAAGGTTGAGCCGCATGAAGTGCTGATAGATGGAGAGCCGGTGGAGTTTCCGGACGGTATCTATATTGCTCTGAATAAGCCACTCGGGTGTACCTGTAGTCACAAAGAGGATGGCGAACTGGTGTATGATCTGCTGCCGGTCCAGTGGTTGCGCCGCAATCCTGTGTTGAATACGGTGGGCCGGCTTGATAAGGAAACAAGTGGTTTACTGCTGTTGACGGATGATGGCGCATTTGAGCACGCGCAGACCAGCCCGAAACGCCATGTCCCCAAGGTTTATTCCTTTACCACAGCCGCGCCGGTACCGCAGGAGGCGGTGGCCCTGTTTGCCAGTGGTGAGTTCATGCTTGAAGGAGAACGGACACCGTGCTTGCCGGGAGAGCTTGTGATTACGGGGGAATGCTCCGGACGCCTTACTTTGCATGAAGGTCGGTATCATCAGGTGCGTCGCATGCTGGCCGCTGTCGGTGCGCCGGTGGAAACGCTTGAGCGTATTGCAATAGGTCCTTTGCGCCTTGAAGACTTGAATCTGGAACCCGGTGAATGGGTGGAAATAGACCCGGCAATATTCAGTAAATGAGCTATGATATGCCCATAGCGGTGGTGCCTGAATTCCGGGTATTGTATGAGGATGACGGCGTGTTGGTGGTGGATAAGGCGGCACCGTTGCTGACTCATCCTACCGGAGAGAAGAATGAACCGACTCTCTGGCATGGTCTGCATGAATTGCTGGCATTTGAGGTGGTGACCGGTGGACAGGTTTCTCTGATTAACCGGCTGGACCGGGAAACGAGCGGGATCACTCTGGTTGCCAAGAATGCGGAAGCTGCGCGTGAGCTGGGTAAGGCGATGCAGGCACGGTTGCTTCATAAGGAGTATTTCGCTGTGGTGCAGGGGGCCCCCTTGTGGGATACTGCCTGCTGCGCAGAGCCGATACTGCGCATGGAGACTGTGGCCGAGACTCGTGTTCATGTGCGCCAGTGCTGCCACCCTGGGGGAAAAGCCTGTCGCACCGCTTTTGAGGTATTACGCCGTTGTGGGAAGGTGGCCTTGTTGCGTTGTTGTCCTCACACGGGGCGGATGCATCAGATACGGGTGCATGCTGCTCACCTGGGGTATCCCCTGGTGGGTGATAAGATATATGGCGGTGATGAAACCTGTTATCTTGATTTCATCACGACTGGCTGGACAGCCGATTTGCAGCGTCGCTTGTTACTGCCGCGCCATGCTCTGCATGCATGCAGGCTTACCTTTCCATGGCAGGGGCGCGAAGTTACGGTAGAAAGTCCTCTGCCGCAGGATATGCTTGAACTTCTGGAAACTGCCGGCATGTAAAAACGACCCATCATCCAGGAGGTTAAAAGATGACTAACCTGGTGATATTAAAGGCTCAGAAAACTGATTTCCTTTCTTCTTGAAAAGAGCGCAGGTGCATGGTAGTATTGTGAAATAACGCTATTATGAGACCTGTTATTTATCAGCTGTTCGTACGCCATTTCTCCAATTACACCACCGGTGGCGCGCCGTGGGGAAACCGTGAGCAGAACGGCTGCGGTACGTTCAATGGAATAACAGATGCGGCTCTGGAGCAGATTGCCGGTATGGGGGTGACTCATCTGTGGCTTACGGGGATTTTGCGGCATGCTACACAAACCCCGCATGCAGGTATGCCGGCAGATCCGGCTTGTGTTGTGAAAGGGATAGCCGGCAGCCCGTATGCTGTTACCGATTATTTTGATGTAGATCCGGACCTTGCTGAAAATGTAGAATGCCGGCTTGATGAATTCAAGGCCTTGTTGCAGCGTTGCCGCCGCTGGGGGATGGTGCCGCTCATGGATTTTGTGCCGAATCATGTGTCTCGTCATTATCACTCGTCAATTCGTCCGCAGAGCGATTTTGGTAAAAATGATGATCCCAGCCATTTTTTTTTACGCGATAATGCGTTTTATTATCTGGTTCCTCATCATTCGGATTTGCCCATGCTGTTGCCTGAGGGTGAATTTGCGCCGGAACGCGGGCGTGGCCGTGTGACTGGCAATAATGTGCTTTCCTGGAATCCCGGGGCGTATGATTGGTATGAAACCGTAAAATTGAATTACGGCTCAGATTTCCGCCATGGAAGCTATGCCGCAGCAGCATTGCCGAGTCTGCTTGCTCCGGAATATGCCATTCCTCGCACATGGAGACTGATGAATGAAATCCTGGCCTATTGGCAGGAGATGGGAATTGGTGGTTTCCGCTGCGATATGGCGCACATGATACCGTTGCCGTTCTGGCGTTGGATTATTGCGCATGCTCGTTTGCGCGACCAGTCAGCATTTTTTGTGGCGGAAGGGTATGATGACCACATGAAGCTGATGGATGGCTCTGTATGCGAGGCGTTGCTTTCTGTTGGTTTTAATGGTGTGTATGATAGTGTGGCGTATGAGTCGTTGCGCAAGATATATGAGGGTGGAGCATGGGCCAATGACCTGGATTGTCAGCACAGACCGGAATCTGTTATGTTTGCTGGTGGTGTCCGCTATATTGAAAACCACGATGAGCCGCGTGTGGCTTCTCCTTTGTACTGGGGCGGTGTGGGTGCAAAGGTGTGCCGGGCTGTCATGGTGGCGCAGTATGCATCATCTTGCGGGCCTGTTCTGGTTTATAATGGTCAGGAGGTTGGTGAGAGCGCAGATGACTCTCCCGGTGGATACGGAGGCGATAACGGACGTACCAGTATTTTCGATTATACCTGTCTGCCGCATTTGCAGCGTTGGTCGCATGGTGGCGTCTTCGATGGCGCGCTCTTGACCCCGGAAGAAAAGGAACTGCGGGCATTCACGGCTCATTTTCTTTCAATGTTGCAGCACCCCGCTTTGTCGAAGGGCGGGTTTTATGGTCTGAACTGGTCAAATCGGGAGACACCGGGATTTGGGCGCCGTCAGGGAGATTCTGTATCTGGCCACACTATGTATGCCTTTTTGCGCCATCATCGTAAATCCAGGTCAACCGTGTTGATTCTTTGCAACTTCAGCGCGACCGCCCCGGTGGAAACCGTGCTTCATATACCACGGGATGCCGCAGACTGGGCTGGTAAGAAACCTGGAAGATATTGTTTTATCCCCTTGCTGGATACTGCCACGGCTATTCAGGAAGTGAGTGATGATGAGTTGCATTCTGCAGGCTTGCCTGTTTTTGTGCCGGCGGGGCAGGCTGCCATTTTCGAGTGGTGCTGATTCTGCTCTGCTTTTGTGCTTGCTACAAGCCGTGAATTATGGCAGAATGAGTGGACAATGTATGGGCATGTTATTATAACCGGTGCTTCCTCCGGCTTTGGTATGGCGTTCGCTCGCCGTCTGGTGGGCGAGTGTGCTCACATGGTGCTGATTGCACGCCGTAAGGATATTCTCACGGAGCTGGCTGATGAGCTCCGTGCTGCCGATTCGGGGTTGAATGTGACAATTTGTGCGTGCGACCTGGCATCGCAGGAGGCGCGCCGTGAGCTGGTGGCGACAATTGAGGCCTTGCCGGAAGGGAAAACTCTGCTCATTAATAACGCTGGTCTGGGGGATTATGGTGAATATGCTACCAGCACCGTAGAACGGAATAACGAAATGCTGCAAGTGAATGTACTGGCCGTAGCTGAATTGACGCGCGCAGTGCTTCCTCGCATGATTCAGCAGGGGGGTGGTATCATCAACATAGCCTCGCTGGCTGCTGATCTCTTTATCCCGGATTTTGCCATTTACGCAGCTTCCAAGGCCTTTGTTGCCTCATTTACAGAGGCTGTGCGGCTGGAGGTTCGAAAGGCCGGTATTCCGGTGGTGGCAGTGTGCCCCGGCCCGGTGCATACTGGTTTTGGTAACGTGGCTCGTCGCGATGGCTGCACGAACGGATATTCCTCTTTCAAGAAATGGGTATACACCTCTGTACCCACGGTCGTGAACGGAGCGTTGGCTGCACTGGCAGAGAATAAGCCGCGTTTCTATCCATCGCGGCGTATACGCTTTATTGCCTGGTTGTTGCGTAATACACCGCTGGGATTGTTGCGACTGGTTATGGGGCTTCGCCCGCGCAAGGTTGAGCGTATCCGGGCAAAACAATAATTTTTAACATGAGCTACCTGTTTCACCGTAAGCATAAGATGAAGATTTTCACCTGGTTCCGGATAGGACTGCTGGTTGTTCTGCTGCTCGCAGCCGGCGCTTTGTATACTCCATATCCAGCGGAGTTGGTCAGAGCTTTGACTGCAGAAGAGAAAGCTGTTAAGAAAAAGAAGAAGGTCAAGGTCGATAAGCCTGCTGAGACGGTAGAGGTGGCGAAACCGGCGGCTCCGGCTGTTCTGCCGCCTCCGGCACCTGAACCTGAGATTGTGGAGGTTGAACCATGGAGCCCGCAGGAGGCCTTTACCATGCCGGCTATTAACCTTCCTCCGTTCCCGCCGGCGTTGCCTGAACGCGTGGAACCGGGGCAGTATGACCATATCAGCAAGATGACGCAAGGTCTCAACATTCTCAGCTCGGTTCGTTTTGAGGACGGAACTACCGCATCTCAGGACCGCAAGGCTCTGGCTGCGTATCAGGTGCGTGTTTCGCTGAATCTGCGTCTTCCTAAAGCTGCTGATGGAGAAACGCTGAAGCATGCAAACCCGAAATTGCCTGAGCTCTTCAATCGCTACAATGATATCATGAGCAACGCCCGGGTTTCCCAGTGGTATCAGGCTCTTTATCTCCACAAGCAGAACCGCATCCGTAAGGAGGCTGCCACGCTTGCCCGTTTACTGGATCGGCATAATTATTACGATACTGATACCATACTGGAAATTGATGCCCCCGATAGCGGGCGCAAGGTGCTGTGGGTGCAGGCTGATATGGATGTTGTTTCCGATGGTTCAGATGGTGACCGATTGCCCGATATGCCGGATAAGGTGAAGAATAGTGATCATTACCAGCCCATGACCTCCTACCGCTGGCGTAAGCTTGGTAATAACCCGAATCCGCTCCTGCCGCATTGGGAGGCTCGCGTGGAGAAGCTCCGCAAGGAGAAGAAAGCTAACGATGGTGATTTGCAGTACGCCCGGAACGTTGTTCATGATTTGAAGAAATACAGCTTCCTGCTTGCAGAGTATGATTCTTTCATCGTCGTTCCTCTTACGTTCAACAGCGGGAAGAATGGAGCCTACCGTCCGCAGTTGGGTGATTATGCCGCTGTGGTTGTGGATGACCGTGTGTACCCGGCTATTGTAGGTGATTTCGGTCCTCGCTTCAAGGCTGGTGAGGCATCTCTGCGTCTGGCCCGCCTTATCAATTCAAAAGCCACGCCGTATGCCCGCCCGATATCTGACCTCGGTGTGAGTTATATCATTTTCCCCGGCTCTAAAGAACCGGAAAATGGCCCGATTGATTATGAGCGGCTCAATACACGCGTGCAGGAATTATTGCAGGAAATGGGCGGCCTGACCCCGGCGGCTCAGTTCCAGAAACTGGATGATTTGTTGGCCCCTAAGCCACAACCTTCAACTGATTCCAAGCCATGATAGCTTTTCTCCGAGGAACCGTGGCCGATGCGCTACCCCAGACTTTGGTGGTGGATGTCAATGGTGTGGGCTATGAGGTCACTGTCCCTTTGTCTACATTTGACCAGCTGAATCCGGTCATAGGGCAGGGCATCATGTTGAAAATCCACATGCATGTGAGAGAGAACTCTCAGGTGTTGTACGGCTTCGCCACCGATATGGAGCGTGATATTTTCCGTCTTCTTATTGACCGTGTGAGCGGTATTGGCCCTGCAACTGCTATTGCTATTCTGAGTGGATTGAATATCAATACGTTCAAACAAGCTGTGGTGCAGGGAGACGTGCAGGCAATTGCCCGCGCTAAAGGGGTTGGTAAACGGACAGCCGAGCGTATTATCCTGGAACTCAAGGATAAGATTGGTGTGGCTTCCACCTGGGAAGCCCAGCAGCAGGGAACGACGACTCAGGCTGCGTCTGATGCCGAGCTTGCCATGGTCGCTCTCGGCTTCAAGCAGGCCGAGGCTCGCAAGGTCATCGTCAAGCTTCTCAAGGATAATCCGCAGGCCGGCACGGATGAGCTTATCCGCGCTGCGCTACGCCAGTTGAGCTGATAGCATGGATTTTGCATTGCTCAAGGCTGTTTCCCGTTCATTTTACCTGAGCATGGTGTGGTTGCCTCCCGCTATGCGGCGGGGAATTGCCCTGGGTTATATGCTGGCGCGCGCTACCGATAGTGTGGCGGATACATCTACCGCCGAAGCCGGGCACCGGGTTGAGGTATTGCGGCAAATGGGCCGGGCTATTGCTGGCGAATTGCCCCCGGATGAACTGGAGGACTTGCTGGAGTCGCTGCGGGGAAAGATGGCCGCGGCCCAGATGAAACAAAGCGAGTCAATTCTGTTATGCCGCTTCGGTGAATGTCTGGAGCAGTTGCAGCAGGTGAGTCCGGAAGAACAATTTCTGCTGCGCCGTGTGCTTGCCATTATTGTGCAAGGCCAGCTCTGGGATTTAACTTATTTTTCTGACAGAAAATCCGTGGAATCAGATTCCGATACGCGGCAGTACACATACATGGTGGCTGGTTGTGTTGGTGAGTTCTGGACGGATTTGGGACTCGCCACCATGGGTAGCGCATTCTGTCCCCCGGACCGCCGCGAGATTATGGTGCAGGCCGGGATTCGCTACGGGCAGGGATTGCAACTGGTTAATATTCTGCGTGATTCGGAAGAGGATGCAGCCCGTGGCAGAGCTTATCTTTGCAGCGATGCTCGAATCTGGCTGAACCGGGCCTGGCGTTATCTGGAGGATGGACTGGATTATGCGCGGCGGCTGGGTTCCTTCCGCTTGCGCTTAACTGCCATGCTGCCGGCTTTGTTGGGAATCAAAACCCTGCGGCTGATGAATCAGCGCGCAGGGGATGAAAGGGTTAAAGTTTCCCGGAAAGCAGTATATGCCACCTTGCTTCAGGCTGTCTGGCTCAGCGCGTGGCGGCGAGCTTCTTGAGCTTTTTGGACAGCGTGATTTTTGCCGCAGAAGATACGCGGTCAACGTACAGGAAACCATCGAGATGATCGCACTCATGCTGCAGACAGCGGGCCAGCAGACCTCCGCAGTCGAGTTCCATGACTGACCCGTCCAGCAGGGTGAGCTTTGCTTTTACTCTCTCGGGGCGTGCGACATTTGCGCGCAGTCCGCGCACGCTCAGGCAGCCTTCTGTGAAGAGGTACTGCTTGCCGTAAGGCTCCAGTTCGGGGTTGATGAATACCAAGGGCATGATACTGCGCATGGGCTTTTCTTCTCCATTCACAGTAATCATTTCATGTTGTTCTCCTTCTTCCTCGTCTTCAGGTATATCAATGACAATCAGCCTGATGCTGAGGCCTACCTGCGGCGCGGCAAGTCCGATGCCTTCTGTGGCATAGGTTGTTTCCAGCATGTTCTCAGCAAGGGCTTTGAGCTCATCGTCGATATGTTCAACCGGTGCGCAGACGGTGCGCAGAACCGGGTCTCCGTATTGTCTTACATTCAGCAGCATGGTAAAAACAGATGCGGGGATTCACCGCAGGTGCTCTATTCTGGCTACTGATGCGCTGAAAGTCAAGCATAAACTGTCCGTAAACAGACTTGCAGAGATTATATGCCTGCGGTATAGTAGGCGGTGATGACAACACCTGTTTCACGGAAAGAATGCAGGCTTGTATACCTGCTTTGTGTTTTTCTGGTATTCGTAAAGATGAGATATGGCTTCGTCGCCTGCAGCGAGAGTATGCACCTGCGCTCAGAATACGATTTGAATATCTATTATCTGATAGGGAATGGGTGGATGCATGGCATGATTCCATACGTTTCGATGGCAGATTTGAAAGGACCTTTGGTGTTTCTGCTGCATGGAATCTGCAGTATCATGACCCCGGGTAGCTTCCTGGGGCTTTGCGTTGTCAATGCTCTGGTAGTTGGTGTGGGCTTGTTGTTTGCCTACAAGACGGCAAGATTATTCTTATCTACCGCTGGTTCTGCGGCTGTTATTGGCCTTTATCTTTACCTTTTGTTTTATTTTGCCGGACATCCAGCGGAGCAGGTATGGACATTGCAGCATGTTACCATGTATCTGGTGTTGCGCTGGTCCGTTGGTCGCGTAAGCTGTTTCGGACGTGGAGAATTAGTTTTTCTGGGAGCTTGCGTTGCAGCGGTGTTGCTGCTTAAGTTCAATCTGCTTGCTTTCTGGGGGCCGATATGTCTTCTGGCAATCTGTTTGAATGGCTGGCGTGCAGTTCTTTATCAGGGAGTTGGTTTTGCCGCTCTTATGCTGCCTTGTCTTGTTTATTTCTGGTGGCATGATGCATTACTGTCGCTTTGGCATGAATATGTTGCCACCGCTGTGGCTTATGGACACACACCCTGGGCGGATTCCGCCCTCGCGACGAAGCATTTAACCTTGTTTAGAGGAACGATGCCGTACCACTTGTATATGCGCGTTCCGTCGTGGTTGCTTGCCATACCAGGCTGTGTACCATGTATCATCTGGCCATTGTTGTGGTTCAGGAAGGATTTGCCGCTTCGTCGAGCTGCTTTCTGGGTTCTATTGTGTTCTTTTGTTGTATCGGCGTATGCCAGCTACTCCGGTAAATATGATTTTCTGCACTATGCGTTCGTATTTTTCCCCTTTTGTCTGCTCTCACTGGTATATGGTGTGTGCTTGCTGCAACCATACGCCGGGAGGGTGCTTAACGTGTTGGGTGCGGTTGCCGCAGCCAGTGTTATTCTGGTGTCAACAGGACTCCCTGTCTATGTTAAGCATGGACGTCAGTACAATGGCAATGCTCAGATGAAAGAGACGGCTCAGAGAATGTCTGATTGGATGAAATCTGTCCCTCATGATGATATTTTTATACTGGATGGGGAGAAGTCCTTGCATTTATACCGTCTGACCGGGCGGTTGCCCCGGATTAAACATTTTGTCCCTCCTCTGATTCATGGCGGTGAGAGATTATACCGGCAGGAACAGGTGGATTATATCAAACAGTTCAAGCCCAAATATCTAATCGGTTCGGATTGGCGCAAAGAAAAAGAGGTAGCTTTAATCAGGCAGAGCGGGGTGACGTATACTGTCGTTACACATAGACAGCTTGGTTTGCCTCCATACCCGCCTCATGCAAAACAACCGGAAATTATACTGTATACCAGGGTTGATAAGTAAGAAATACCCCTCAGTTATCTGAGGGGTATTTCTTATAACAGGTGTTGAGGTCAGGAATCAGCTGCCTTCCTTTTCTGTTTTGTTGGCTGTCGTTGTTTTCTTGCCTTTTTTGTTGCCCTTGCGCGGCTGTGGCTTGGTGGCAGGCTCGGGGGCAAGATCTCCCTTCGGGAACCAGACGGCATTATCGCTGGTTACAACGATGTAGCCTTGTTCCAGCAGCCAGATCATATCTGCTACATAGGGAGCATGGGCATCTGTTGCTGCTTTGCGGCTTTCTTCATCTTCGCCGGCAGATACACCACTAAGCTCTGCAAACATGATATCTGCTTTCTTGCCAGAATTTTCTTTGGCCCAGTTCATGATAGCCATCATACGGTCTGCCAGAACAGTGTCGGCGGGCAGGGCGCGTACCCGGCTGGGACCGGTGAAATGATTACCGTGCCACTTGTAGATAGGCAGGTGGTGGCGGGCCATGCCATGGCAGAGATTCGGAATCAGCATTTGCGGGAAACGGCGGGTCTTGTCCGAAAGAATGGCAAGGTGTGCTGCAATTCCCGGGGAAAGGATGGCTCGCGGGGTGGCGCCGTTGATGAAGATTTTGTCTACCTGCTCATATACTGTGTTGTAATGGTTGGTAACGAAGTCTGCCTCTACAGAGCGGGTATCCTCCAGGACGATGGCTTCTGCGCCTTCCCGGGTGGGTTTCCAGATGGTCTTGTGGCTGGCTGCCTGTATCCAGCTGGCAATAGTTTCTTCGCTCTTATCCGCAGAAATGCGATTTTTGAATGCCTCCAGCGGCATGCTCGAATATTTGCTGCGGTACAGGTTCATGAGCGCAGCCTGATAGCCGTGCCAGGTTACAGGCCCGATGATTTCTCCACCCAGAGAGCAGACAGCCACTGCGTTGAAGTTACCTTTGGGCGCATCAATTTCAATTTCCTCCTTGGTGTAGAGTTCTGAGAACCAGGGTGCTTTCCAGAGATAGCTTACGGCTTCCGTTTCTGTCAGCCAGCAAGCCTGATCTCCTTTGGTGGAATGAATGAGCACAGGACCGTTTTCCAGCTTCATGAAAACAAGGTCATAGCGAGCCTTGTCACCCATGACAACACGAGCCAGGTCAATAAGGGGGAGGGCTCGTTTCTGTTTCTGAATATTTGCGGCGAAAAGTTCCAGTATGCTGTTTGCCGGGCGCAGCTCTACCCGGAAGCCTTCTGCCGGTGCGGGTAACTCACGCTGCGGTCTGGGAGCGCGACGTGAATCGCGCCTGGGGGAACGGTCTCCTTTCCCGCGAGGGGCTCTCGGAGTATCTCCGGATTCGCTGCGTTCCCGGTTGAAAGGACGGCGTTCGCCTTCTTCTCTGCGGCGGGGAGCTCGGGAATCCCGGGTCGGTCGTTCAGTGTAGGCAGGGCTGCTGGCCGCGCCGGGGCGTGCCCAGGCCGGTCCGAACTGGAAATCTGCCAGGTCTGACAGATTGAGGGAATTCTGGTTCCCCTGTTGTTTTTCTTCGCTCATGAGTGGAATATCGGTAACTGTCAATTAGACTACTCTTAAATGTGCCTTAATGCAATCATTTTTTGTTGCAAAATGGCGAAAAAATCATGATATTTCGGACGCTTCTTCGGTGAATTCGACCCCCAGCAGACAGATGTCATCATCTTGCTGGATACTGCCTGTAAACTGGTGAACACCCGCCAGAGAAATGTCGAGCATTTCGCGTATGTTCCGAGGTGTGCGCTGCTGCAGGAATTCCATAATCCGAGGTGCGCCGATCTCATCGCCTGTGGCATCCTGTGCTTCGGTAAGTCCATCGGTGAACAACATGAGTTTCAGGTTGTTTTCCAGACGAATTTCGCTTTCTCTGAATTGAGCATTTTCCAACAATCCCAGCGCAGGGGTCCGGGGGATCGCTGGTTGGAATGGCTTGCCTGTTTCAGGCAGTACAATTGGGGCCGGATGCCCGGCGCTGGCTAATGTCAGGCGTTTTCTGTCCAGATCCAGGTACACGTAGCACGCTGAGGCGAACATGGTGATATTGGCCTTGCTGAAGATGCGGTACAGTTGACGGTTCAGAGAGGAAAGAAGCAGGGCTGGAGTATCGGCCAGGTTGACAATCTGCTCCATGAGTCCACGCATCATTGAGGCGATGAGCGCGGCCCGTACGCCATGTCCCATTACATCGCAGATGAGCATGCCGATACTGTTTTGCCCGACAGGAAATACCTCGAAACAATCCCCGGCCACACCCGCAGAAGGCATATAGACATGGTGAAAGCGCGCGCGCCGGGTAATCCCTGCCTGGTTTGTCCACTCCCGGTCGTGGATGTTGAGTGGCTGCAAGGCCTGCTGGACTTCTCGTGCGAGATTGATTTCCTTTTCCAGTGCCTTGTTCTTCTCATTCAGCTCCTTAGCAAGACGTTGGTAGCGTTGCTGCGTTTCGATAAGTCTGGTTACGTCGCTGGAAATGCCCACGATGCCCTTTACTGAGCCATCTGCCGCATACCAGGGGAATTTCGAGACGCGTCCCCATGTGGATTTTCCACCTTTCCATTTTTCGTGGTGTATCCGGTTGGTGATGGGTTTGCCTGTGGCCATGATTTCGGCTTCTTCGTCGCGCGCAATTTTGCACATTTCGGGCGCGAAGAAATTAGAATCACGGCAGCCGATGAGGTCGGCCGGCGTGCGGACTTTCATTTTCTTTGCCGTGGCTTCGTTGGCGATTACGAATCGAGATTCTCGGTTCTTGAAAAAGATATTGTCCGGCAAATAGTTAATGAGTGTGCGGAAGAGGTCTCGGTCTTCCATGGCGTGCAGGTCTGCCATTTTGCGGCGGGTGATATCCACCCACACGCCCACGAGTCTGCCAGGCTTTTGATTTTCGCCGTATTCGAGCAAACCGTTGATTCGCACCCACCGCCAGCCTCGGCTGCGCTGGTTGAGAAGTCGTACCTCAACTCTCAGCGGGTAGGATGTGGGCCGGTCGATATAGCGTTTGACGATGGTGGTGAAGAACCCGACATCTTCCGGGTGAATGGTTTTTTCCGGTTCTGTGAAAATGTTGGGTGCCCATTCTTTCATGTCCATGCCCATCATTTTCACGCATTGTTCGGTGTAGAAAATTTCATCATTTTCGAACAACCAGCAGAAAACTCCTTCCTCAGCTGCACGAAGCGCTTTGCGCACCATGTCCCATGCAAATACTCCGGGTACGGTACGCTTACTGTTGTTTTTATCAGACGCTTCGCTCATTGCCAACCAGTATAGCGAATTCAGCCTGCTGTTTCAAGTAGAATGTCTTTGCTCATGTGGAAATTTTTGCCGTTTTCGTGCTCTTTTCTGTTGCGCTCGTGAAGCAATGGCTATATGCCTTTTTTTCTTGCTTTTTTTTGTGGCGTAGCGTAGAGTGTGAGGCGGATTTATGCCCTTTGTCGTGACCATTTCAGCTTTCTGCATCTGTAGCTTTACTTCAGCATGTCTGGGGCGGCAGACGCATGCGCTTATTCTGTACCTGGTAGCTGTATTACTTGGGTTGCCGATTGCAGCCGGGTGCGCGGTTGCCGGCTGGCAGGTGTATGGATGGACTGGTGGCGTGTGGATGGGAGGAGTTGCTCTTCTGGTTGTTTTGTTTCTGCGCGGGTTCTGTGTGTTCTGGATGCGGATGTGCCGCCGCTTGAATATCTGGATTCACCGCAGATGACAGACAAACAGTTAGTTCTTTCTGTTCTGAAAATAAAAGAGCAATGCACCGCAGGTGGCGCCCAGGGTGTCAAGCAGCATGTCTTTCTGGGCATCCCAGGCATCCCCCTGTGAACCAAGAAACGCCAGCCCGGCCTCACCGCCATCGATTTCTGCGTAGAGCCATTCTGTAATTTCCCATAATCCGGCAATTGCGAGCATGAACACGACACTGAAACATGCGGCTGAAGAAATACTGTTAACGAGTTTTTGTTTCTGAAGGAACTCTGCGATAGCGATTCCTGCCAGCCCGACTGCAAAGTGGGCAACCCGGTCGTAATGATTGCGCTCAAAACCGAAAAATTGAGTAACGGAATCAAAGGGAACGTATTCAAACGTATAGTGAGCGCCGATGATTTGCAAGGCGCACCAGATGCTCATACAGATATACGCAGTGTTCGAGAAGGTAAGATAACGGTAAGTGTATATCAGCGTACCTAGCAGCAGAAATACAGATGCCATTTCAGTCCACCATACCTGCGTATCGTGAGCATCTGTGAAAGACCACAGACTCAGTATCAGGAGTAGTGCGAGCAGAATATGTGGTGTTTTCTTTTTCACTTCGGGTTGCAATTCAGATATCGTCGTCGTTTGCGGTATCAGGTGTGTGGAGTTTGACGAACTCGGTAATCTGGCGGTATTTTTCGGGAGAAACGATATAGTCAGTGATGCCTTTATCCAGATCAGTGATGAGAGTACCGCGACGATCCCGTTCGATATGGTAATAGTATTCGCTGCTGCCGGTACGGCAGATGCCCAGGGTCGGAACTGTGTATTGGTGAGTGCTGAGTACTACATGAGAATCGAAGATGTCGTTATCGTTTTCTCCTTCTTTATATTCATTTTCGGGCACTGCAATACCTTCCATGATTTGTTCGAACTCCTCGATAAGGTCGGTGTCTTCTATCATAAGACATTCGCCTTTATCGAAAGGATCAAGAATCAATTGATTCTGAGTGCAGCAGCAAATGCAGAACGGCAGAATGAGAGAGAGAATGCGTTTCATTGGTGTAAATCAGATTGTGAGAGCCAGCAGAAATAATCCCATGTGCAGAGATGAGAGCCCCAGCAGCATGTTCATTTTCTTGTTTGCGGGCATGGTGCGCAGTTTCAGCAGAATGAAGCCACCCGTGATGACAGCTGCAAGCCATACAAGATTCCAGTGAAAACCTGGCAGGAAGAAAGCTGTTTGCTTGAGTGTGGCATAGGGGGCGACGATGAATGCCATTGCCAGTCCCCGGGCTCGTTTGTCGCCCAGTCGCACGGCGAGGGTGCGTTTGCCGGTGGTGGCATCTTCCTTTCGGTCGCGAATGTTGTTTACCTCGATAAGCAGGCATGAAAGCAATCCGCACTGAATGCCCAGTACAAAAGCACAGGCATAAATCTCTTCATAACCGGGTTGCCAGCCAATCTGCACAAATACTGTACCTGCAACCGCTACGAGCCCAAAGAACAGGAGAACGAAAAGCTCACCCAGACCGTGATAGGCCAATGGCCATGGTCCACCGGTATATCCGTAAGCAAAAAACAGGCTTGGTATGCCGATGAGCAGGACCGGCCATCCTTGCGCCATGATGAGAGGAAGTCCGAATGCTGCTGCGGCTACCAGAAAGAAACAGCCCCAGAGTTTTACGCTTGTCGGGCTCATGTCACCGCTGGCTGTGATGCGGCGTGGCCCCTGCCGTTGTTCCGTGTCTGCGTGTTTTGTGGCATCGATGGCATCGTTGAAGAAATTGCAGGCAATCTGAATACAGGCACAGCTGAGAACGGTGTATGCTGCGAGCCACCAGTCCAGATGTATTCCTGTTTGCGGATGATGTTGCTGGAATTTCCAGACGATGAGGCAGCCAGCCCATACAGCAACGAATCCAGCGGGGAGAGTTTTGGGCCGCGCTGCGAGAATGATGGAATGGAGTTTATGCATGAGAAAATGTTATTTGCGAGGGAAGTGCCGCCGCCCGCCTGCAGCGGCTCGGAAAGGTGTGAAGAGGTTATCAAGACCGCTGTTTTTAATGAGCAATGTCTGCTCCATGAGGCGTCCCAGTTTGCCTTTGGGCCATCCGCGTTGCCAGAACCAGTCCAGATATTCTGTCGGTAAATCCATGAGTGGACAACCATCCGGTGGATAATTTTTCGGTCCGTACATGCCGTAGGGCATATTCGTGGCCGCTATCTCTGCCAGTAACTGCCGCAGGTCTTCAGCGGTGGGTATGGGGGCTTGCTCCATTAGTGTATGATGCTCCAGCCAATGCTTTCTCCTGCGGACATGGGGACGACTTCCTGACCGAAACCACAGTATCGGGCCGGAATGTTCATGGGCGTGTCGGTCAGGGTTACAGTTTTCTGAACAGGTTTGATACCATACCAATTGCAAGCGTTATCGCTTACAAAGCGTTGAAGCTGGTTGATAGCTCCGTTCTGTGCAAAAATTTCTGCAAGTCTGGGAAGTGCTATCGGGGCCGTGAATACGCCGGCAGCGCAGCCGCAAGCTTCTTTTTTGCAGCGAGGGTGCGGAGCTGAGTCAGAACCGAACATGAGTTGCGGGTGACCTGCCAGAGCTGCGCGGAGCAGGGCATCCCGGTCCTCTGGTCTCTTCGCAATGGGTTTGCAGAATAAATGCGGCTGAAGTGCTCCGCCAGCAACGTCATCCAGCGTGATGATGAGGTGCTGCAATGTGACAGTAGCGCAAAGATTGGGGAATTCATCGAGCAGTTCCAGAGCTGCGGCTGTGGTGATGTGTTCCATGCTGATTTTCAACTTGGGATACTGCGTGGCCAGGTGGCGGTAAACAGCAAGAAATTCCTTTTCCCGGTCCATGACAAAACCGTGACTTTCTCCATGCACCAGCAGGGGGATTCCCATCTCTTCCATGCATTTCAGTGTGGCATCTGCTTGTGCCATGTTGGAGATGCCGCCTTCGCTGTTGGTGGTGATTCCTGCCGGGTAAAGTTTAAACCCGAAGAACCCCGGAGTGTTTTTTGCTGCAAGGAGCTCCTTTTCGCCAAGAGGGGTAAAGAAGAGGGTCATGTACGGCGTGAAGGGGGCGTTGTCCATCGCGCTTGTTATTCTATCCGCATACGCCAGCAGTGATTCCGGGGTCGTGACCGGCGGTACGAGATTCGGCATGATGACAGCGCCTGCAAAATCTGCTGAAAGAGGAGCTGTGAGTTTCAGCATATCTGCATCGCGAAGGTGCAGGTGCATATCGAGCGGGGAATTCAGCGTGATTTTCATGAGCTTTGTTTTATCACAATTGGTATCAGTTTTCAAGTACAGGATAAGAGAAAACCCCGCCGGGAGCAGCGGGGTAAGTGGGAAACGGTAAGCTGTATCAGATGAGTTCCTGCAGTTTGTTGACGGTGATGCCCGGTACAACGTATCGAGAGCCATCTGCTCTGCGGAGAATGGGTGACCCGTCAAAATCCACGCCCAGGAAATGACCGACATGACGCGTAGTATCAGTAATTGCAACTACGGGACGCGGCTTGCCCCAGGCTGTTCCCAGAATGGGAAGGACGCTGTCAACTCCGCTTTCAACGAAATAATCGAAAATTTCGGACAGAACATCACCCAGCAGTACACGGAATTTCTTGACGGAAGGGCACGCCGGCAATATTTCGCACATACGGGTCACTGGGTCTTCTGCCTTCGTTTTGATTTCATCAATATCATTGAACATATTGATGCCAATGCCCACAGAAGCCATAGTGGAAGAGGGCCTTTCGACAAGGATGCCGCCCAGTTTTGCTTTGCCAACCAGAATGTCATTCGGCCAGCGTAATCTCAAATCCTTGATATTGTATTCTTTCAGCGTTTCGATAACGGCCGCACCTGCTACCAGCGGCAGAACTCCCCAGTGCCGGTTCAGCTTCGGGTCAATTGGCAGATTATAGGTTGCCCATAATCCACCTGTATTGCCGAACCATTCACGATTGAAACGCCCGCGTCCACGAGTCTGACGCTGGGTTGTGACTACTGTCCACGCGGGATGCTTCCGGGCTTCATTGAATGTGGATTCGCATTCCTCGATTTCTTTAACTTTCCATTTGGAGCTCACAACTGCTATATTACACCACAAGTTTCGTGTCGTCTACCCCATAATGCGAAATAACGGCAATTTGTAGAAAAAATCAATCTGCATGCCACTCTACATGCGTGTGCGCGAAAAAACGTATGGATGCCCTACTTTGCAATTGCCGAATATGGGCTGCTCTGCTATAGTGTGCGCATTGCGATGAAAAAACGTGGCCCCAGACGTTTCCTTATGTGCGTAGCCTTGGTAGCTGCCGTATGGGGTGGTGTGTCCACATGGTTTTATATCAATGACATGGTTCAGCCTGTGCTGACTCCGTTCAATCAGTCCTATGTCGGGTACACGAATGTGCCGCGAAAGTCACCTGGGCTTCACATGCAGCCATTTGTATTCAAGGGCTGGGACGGTGGCGAGGTTCAGGCTGTCATTGCTGTCAAGGATGGCGAGGAATCATCACGCCAGCTGACTGTTATTGGTGATTTGATGAATACACCGGCGGAACGTCTGCATCAGATTGATTATGTGTTGATTTGCGTGGATTGGGATCATGGAATCCGTTCTGCTTTGCCGATGGCGGAATCACTGACCGCAGCTGGTTTGACCTGCGTGCTCTGGGAACCACGAGGTAAAGATGACCGCCGGCCATATTGCACTCATGGACTGACGGAGTGCCGCGATGTCCCTTTCCTGTTGGATGCCATAACAGCACGTTCTGAGAAGCAAAATCCGGTTTTTGCTGCGGTCGGGCAGGGCTTTGGTGCTGGCCTTTTATTACAGGCTGCCGCGACTGAACCCCGTATCAGGGGGCTGGTTTCCATCGATGCTTTTGCCTCTCTTCGTCAGTCCGTGGAGAGAACTATGCCTGATGGTCCGTTGCGCCCGGTTGTGTTGTGGATGATGGACCAGCGTTTGCGTCGTACTGCCGGGATGGAGAGTTTCGATGTCGCTCCGGTGGATAAGGCCGCAAATCTGGACCGCAATGTGCCTGTCCTGATTATCAATCTCGTTCAGGATAGCCCGGTCAGTAATTTCACGGATGCTCTGACCATTTATCGCCGTTTACCCAGTGATAGCCGCCATGTGTGGACCATGCGTTCAGAAAATGACCCGGCAGGGGCCGTTTTCCGTGAGCTGAAACTGAATCGTGGTCGTCAGGCTGATTCTGTTGTTGTCGGTCTGCTGAATGATGAGGATAGTGCGATGAGTTCTATTGTGCACTGGATGAACGATTGCATGGTGGAGGCTCTGGAAACGCCCCGTGTCAGTGATCCGGCGCGCCCGGATTTATCTTCTTCTCATCTACAACTTTGATTTAATCAGATTTTTCTATAGAATATGGATTCTTACATAGTACAGGAACGAGAAGTTCAGCCGCTCAGACGCGTAGGAAATCGCAGACGAAACGGGTACGAATTGACGCGCCAGCGGGATATGGTCCCCATTGCCATGGGGGCTGCTAGTGCCGCGGTTGTGGTGCATGCTTTGTTGTGGATGTATTTTCCCTCAATTTCCATACTGGGTCTGGATAAGCTTATAGATATTCCTGCGGAAATCAAACCGCTTGAAGATATCCGGGTTGTTGTGAAGGAGCCTCCCAAGGAAGAAAAGCTGCCAGAGGCACAGGAGCAGGAAATTGTGGAACAACAACCGGAAGAAATCGAAGAAATCAAGCACGAACCAGTGGAAATTGATATCCTTGATGTCGATGTTCCTGAATTGGTGATGGCCCCGGGGGAAACCGAAATCTTCGTGCCGGCTCCGGCTCCTGTTGCTGAAGAACTGGCACCGGTCAGTGAGTTGCCGCCTGCGCAGCTCGATATGAAAGCGCTGGAAAGTCCGGATTTATCTGAAGAAGCATTGGCTATTCCGGAGCCTACGCCTGTGAACAGCAATGAAGTTGTGGCTGCTGCGACAGCTCAGAGCGTAGAGTTGGACGATGCGTCTTCTCTCATGGAGCAGGATTTGCGCAAAAAAGCATCTGAGGATGGTAAGGCGAATCTGCCCGGAGATACGCGTACTCTTTCTCAGTTGATGGGAATGGAAAATCTAGGCTCCGGCTCTGGTGTGGCTCGTCTGGGGGCGGATGTGTTGTTCGGGTTCAATGAATGCCAGATGAAGAACTCTGCGCGAATCACCATGTTGCAGCTGGCTGCGTTGATTCAGAAAAATCTCGATACCTATTTTGTGATTGAGGGGCATACTGATAGTGTAGGCGGTAATGCCTATAATGCTTTGCTGGGGCTGCAACGTGCAGCAGCAGTGCGTGAATGGCTGGTGGGAAATGGTGTGCCGGTGGAAAATGTGTATATTCGTTCCTGTGGGTGCTCTATGCCCTTGGCTGATATTTCAGGCAACCGGGAAGCGCAGTCCTTGAACAGACGCGTTGAAATTCACATGCGCGCTGGTGGTGAGGAGCTTCCGGCCGGTTGCTGCGACAGCAAGTATAAGGTTGATTTAAAAACGAAAATCAGTCAGCAGCTGGCTGCTGGGGTGAAAGTGCCGGAGACTCCCTCATTCCGTTTGCCTGTAGGTGCATCACAGGCAGAGCGTAAAGCTGCCGAGGAGAAACGAATGGAGGAGGCCCGCCGAGCTGCAGAGCAGAAGCGGAATAAGAGAGGAAGGAATGGTCGTTGAGGAAGGTCAGGTATTGCCCGGCCATGCCTTGCCTTTTGTTGGTGATTGCCGCTGGTTGATTTCGCTGGATTATGATGATACTCTGCGTTCAGATGATGCGGAGCAACCGGTTTCCGATTCATTTTATGAGTTGATGAGAAGCTGGCGGGCGTATGGCGTCCGTTGGGGGATCAATACGGGGCGAACGTTACCGTATCTTTGTTCGGAGCTGTTGCCGACGGCTCCGTTCCTGCCGGATTTTATCTGTACTTGTGAGCGTTATGTGTATATTGCTCAAGAGGATGGTAAGGTGAGTCCTTTGGTTGAACATAATCAGCGTTGTTACGAGCACAATATGTGCGTGCGTGAATCTGTTACACCGTTGCTTCATGCGCAGTTGCTGCTTTTGCGCCAGCGTATGCCGGAATTGCAGTGGATTATTGCTCCCGATGACCCTCTTTCGGTAGAGGCAGAGAATTCACAGACAATGGATGCAATAATGGCGTTTCTGGCTCCATTCGTTTCTTCGCTGGAAGGCGTGGCACCTCAGCGGGCTGGTCGCTATATGCGCCTGGCCGATTCGCGTTACTGCAAGGGCTCGGCTCTGCGTTCTGTGGCTGAGCAGTGGCGTGTGCCCAGTTCTCATTGGGCAATTATTGGTGACGGGCATAATGATTTGCGCGCTTTTCAGCTGTTTCCTGAAGCTTTTTGTGGTGCTCCTTCCACGGCGCATCCGGATGTGCTGGCGTGGCTTGCCGATAACGGTGGCTGTATCTCATCTACCCCGGGCGTAATGGAGATTCTGTATACCTGGAAGCCCCTGCACATGACAGAAAGCTGATAAAATCCGTCTTAAATTACGCTTTCGACTTGACTTTTCAGGTAAAAGATAGTTACATATTCCCCCGTTAGCCCCTAGGGCAACCGACAATTCTCCCAATAGAGAAAACAACAAACGACACATAAATCATTATGGGATCGCTTAAGAAGAGACGTAAGGCCAAGATCAACAAGCACAAGCGCAGCAAGCGCATGCGCCAGAACCGCCACAAGAAGCGTTTGCGTTACAAGTCCTAAGCTGCGCGCTTAGGCCACGTCCGCAAGCGACGCTGTTCTTTTCACGGCACTGTTCCCCCTGGGTTACAGTGCCGTTTTTATTATATAACACTTGTGTTGCAGAACTTGCCTTTTGTGGGGATATTTGCTATAATCTGTCCGAGTGATACCGCAGAGTCAGAAAGAACACCGCCACAGGGCGCTGGAATTGCCAGAGGTGATTTCCGGCATTCTGGTGCTTTTTGTTGTATTGTGGGAGGCTTGTTTTGAGGGCGTGGCTAATTCTCCGGCAGAGCGCGATGCCTTTGTTGGGGCTTCTCACCTGATTCTCTGCGGTCTGGTGTGGTTTAATACTTTCGTGGTTTTTCTGCATCTGGTCATGGAGTGGTTTCGCTATGGTCTGCCTGGGCGTTTCCTGTGGGTGCAGTTTATCGTAGGTATCATAGCCTCTGTTATTTTTTACGGTGGTGTGTGGAATGTTTTTGGCCGCTGGGCTTTTCTGGCCAGTCTTGTGTGCAGTTTCCTACTGGGTGGGTTTTCAATAGGTACCATCGGCGCCATAGCCAGGGCGAGTCGGCGTAGTCCAGTGAAAGGGGGCAGCCGGTGGTCGCCGGCCATGCGCTTTTTCACTTATATGGTGGTACTGGTACTGCTCAGTACCTTGATATTGTTGACACCCGGTGCCACGTGTAAGCCTATATCGCTGGTGGATGCGTTATTTACCTGTGCTTCAGCCACATCAATTACCGGGTTGACCACGGTAGATGTGGCGAATACATTCACACCGCTTGGCAAGCTGGTGATTCTGCTGGATATCCAGGTCGGCGCCATTGGCGTGATGACCTTTTCCTATTTTGTACTCATGATGGTAGGCCGAAGACTTGCGGTCCGGGAGAGTGTCTCTGTTTCGGGCATGCTTGATCAGCAAGGGGTCAATATAGTGCGTCCATTGTTGCGTGCCGTCTTTTATGTGACAATCACAGCAGAGGTTATCGGTGCTGTTTGTCTCTATTACTTATGGAAAGGAGAGCCCGGCTTTCCTCAGGATAATTTATGGGCATACGCCGCTTTTCATTCCGTCTCGGCTTTCTGCAATGCCGGTATTACGATTTTCCCGGCAGGAATGGAGCAGCAGGGCGTGGCTGATAATCGCCTGGTGCAGACGGTGATGATGCTGCTGGTCCTGGTGGGAACTGTAGGGTTTGGTGTCTATCTGGAAGGTATAACCAGATTTAAGGAGCGCTTTTCGGGACAACGCCGGGCTAAGCGTTGGAGCACTAATTCCTGGCTTGTCGTACGAGTCATGCTGATAGTCATGTTCTGCGGTGCACTTGGACTCACTTTTCTGGGAGCGGTAGAACCCTCCGTCCACCGGGATAGTGGTTTGTTCAATTTCTGGGAATCATTGTGGAATTCTATCGGTCGTTCAGCAGGATTTGCTCTTACGGATATTGGTGAATACGGCCCGGCTTATCAATTGTTCCTGGCCTTTCTGATGTTTGTTGGCGGCAATCCGGCAGGTACAGGTGGGGGAGTTTACGCGCCGGTTTTTGCGTTGTGTCTGCTGGAGGTGTATCGTGTGTTGAAAGGGAAGCAGGATGTGGAACTGCATAATCGGCGCATAGCCAGGAATACGGTTGAACGCGCCATGGCGACTGTAGTCCTTTCCATTTTCTGGATTGTTTTCACGACATTCCTGCTGATGATGCTTGAATCGCATGTTGCGCAGCAACCCCAGGGATTGGTGAAATTGCTTTTCATGGAAGTCAGCGCGTATACGACGACTGGCTTTGAGCTCGGCGCTTTGCCTCAGATATCTAGCATCTCCAAATTGGTTGTTACGCTCAATATGCTTTTCGGGCGTGTCGGTATGTTCACCTTTATGCTCATTTTTATCCGCCAGCAGGAGCCCTCACCAGTGCGACTGCCGGAAACTCGATTACCTCTTACCTGATAAATTATTATGAAGTTCGTCATTATAGGTATTGGCCAGTTCGGCCGGGCTCTTGCCCTGCATCTTGCAGATTTAGGATTTGAAGTTACGATTCTGGATGAGCGGGAGTCTATAGTTACCGAATTGAAAGACCGTGTAACATACGCCCTTGTGGGAGATGCTACAGATATTCGGGTGTTGAGGCAGCTTGATCTCACTGGCGAGGATACTTATGTCATTGTGGCTGTAGGTGAGCAGTTTGAACGGAATCTGCTTATTACAGCTCAGCTTAAGGAATTGGGAGTTACGAACCTGCTGACCCGCAGCGTGAATGAATTGCACGGCAAGTTGCTTAAACTTATCGGTGTGAATGATTTGATCCGAGTGGAGGATGTTGCAGCAAGACAGCTGGCCGCAAGGTTTACGAATGAGGGCATGATGCGTTTGCGCCGTATGGATGCAACACACTCGCTGGTAGATGTGCGCTTGCCGGAAGAATGGGTCGGGTTGAAACTGATGGATGTGGGGCTGCGTTCTGAGTATCATTTGAACTTGCTCACGGTACGCCGTGGTAAGGTGAATGAGAACTCATCAACGGATGATGTTCTTTCGGAACCGGAACAACCAGTGATTGATACGCCGGATGCAAATCTGCAGTTCCAGAATGGAGACGTGCTGGTTTTGTTTGGTAAAGATAATGATTTGCAGCGTTTTGTAGAAAGGTTTGATTTGCAGGGAGAATGAGTGCGCGTGTGATTTTGCCGGAAAAGGAATATGCCGGTTATATTTTTGATTTGGATGGCACACTGGTGGACAGTATGCCCACTCATTATCGTGCCTGGCGCTGGGCATTAAAGCAGCATGGTGCTCCGCACGAAGTGTTTCAGTGGGAGGAGTTTGTGGCTCATGGTGGCATGGCCGCGCCTGATATCGTGGCGGATTTGAATCAGACCTATGGCTTGAGCATGGAGCCGGAAATTGTGGCTGATGATAAGCGAAACAGATACGCCTGGTTGTTGCTGAATGAAACATTGCCCGTTATTCCGGAAACGGTGGCGCTTGTCCGAAGCCTCAGAGATAGAGGAATTCCTTATGCCATTGGTACAGGGAGTATGCCTTCCGGTGCTCTTGAAACTTTGCAATCAGCGGGTATTGATGATTTGTTCTCAATTATGGTGACCCCGGCAGATGTGCCGCCCGGATTCGGCAAACCCAGACCCGATATTTTCCTTCTTTGTGCAGAGCGGATGGGGGTGAATCCCCGTGAATGTGTCGTTTTTGAGGATGCCGAGCCTGGCATTCAGGCTGCTGTTGCAGGTGGCATGGATTATGTGCGCGTGGGGGAATGCGGACCTGTGCGGGATTAATGCCGGATTCCGCAGCGAATCACACATTCTTTCCAGCTCGTGTCTTTGCTCATCAGCGCTGTGAGCCACGGCTCGTCCGGCAGTTTGTCTGCGCGATTGAATGCTGCCGGCCTGGTGATGCGTGTGAAGAGTACTCGTTTCATAGCGCTTTTCGGGATGCGTCGCAATCCGTAACCTGCTGCCTGGCCATCTCTCGCTTTGTGGGATGACCAGACACATGCTGTGTCTCCTTCGTCTTTGACCAGAATGACCAGATGACCGCGTTCGCGTCCACCGATGTGTTCATTCCACCAGATTTTCAGAATATCGGATGGGCGGGCCTTGTTCCAGTCAGTAAAATTAATGCCGGCACCGAGCCGATGCACGAGTAAGGCAAATCCGGGGCCGTTTGCATTAGCATATCCCCATGCGCCTTCGCCATCTTTGACCAGTCGCGGCATCAGCGCCTGCCAGGCTTTTGCCGAAATGGCTCTGTATTTGTTCTTCTCCTCCCAATGCATCAAAGCGGATAGGGTGGCAACCCATACGGCTGATGAACAGAAGGAGGGTCGGGCTGTCATCGGTTTGAAGATGGGGCGCTGCATTCTCTCGCTCCAGGTGAATGAGTTTACCAGAGATTCTTTTGCATAATCATCTGTGCTGTATCCACCAGGACCAAAGCGTTGCATGGATACAATGGCGTTCTGCATGCTTTTCCACCAGGGGAATGCCGCTCGAAGCTGGGTGGTTTGTCTGCTTTTCAAGCGCGGTGCAGCTTGTGCTTCGTTTCCGGATAAGCACAGTAAAGCAAGGATGATACATAGCAGGCGCATCGCCCGCAGTGTAGATAATATGTCCACTGTCAGCAAGTAAAAAAAATCAGATGACGTATTTCGCTGATGATACCAGCGGTTAACAATTGTTATAGACTTGAAAGATTCAAGTTTTGTGATAAGATATTGGCATTATGAAGAAGTCGGTTGCTATTTTACTTGTGACAGCCATGGCTGCCGGAGCTGAAACGTGGTATGACTCATGGATGGAGAATACCTCCTCTGTGGCACAGGAGATTTGCAATAACTGGCGCCATGAAATGCCCGAGACCGGCATGATGCCCAGTTATATCTATGCCGAATTTTCTTCTAACATGGGTGAACGCCACGGTGGTTCACGCTTTGGCTGGCGGCAGGTTGGCTTGAATGTGCCTTTTGCAGACCCACGCCGTTCCGGTGGCGAGGAGTGGATGTTCAATGCCTCGTTGAATGCAGAGATGACGGTGATGAGCACCAGGGGCGCGCTTGATTTCCGTAAGGATGAGTTTTATCACATATCTCTTCCGGTTTCGGCCATTATCCCGGAACAGAACGGCAATACTTATATATTTGCGCTAGCTCCGTCTCTGGCATCTGATTTCGTGCGTACCAGTCACTCTTTTCATCTGAATCTGCTGGCGAGCTATAACATCAAGCATAGTGATATATTCTCGTATTCTGTAGGGCTTGCTTATGCTCCGGTTGCCGGCGTGTGGAGCCTTCTTCCCGTGGTCTCCTGTACGTGGCAGATGTCTGACGATTGGACTTTTGAACTGAAAGGGTATAAGATTTCTTTCATGGCAGATATGGGGCAGGGGTGGAGAACGGGCGTATTTGCGCAGGCTTGTGGCGGCTCCTGGGCTGTCGATACCCCACAGGGAACTCGCTTGTTGCGAGTTCGTTCTCTTGTGGCGGGTGTGACGGCAGAGTATGATTTCTCAAAACCTGGGCAGACAAAACGCATTGCGACCCTTTCCCTTGGTAGTACGCTGGCTACAACTGTGGATATCTCCCGGTTTAACTCTGACCGTGACCGGGAACAGGGACACCATTATCACCCCGGCTTGTATGTGTCCGGCGCGGTTGATTTCCGCTTCTGACAAGTTAAGGCTGCTTAATCCTGCCTCGTAAAGCGTAGCTTTGCCGTGTCAAAACCACGGCGCTGCGCTTCGCGTATCAGAGTGGAAATAAGGCGCTTATCCGGAGCTTGTTCGCGGGTCAGCAACCAGAGGTATTCATCTCCCTCGCAGGATACCAAGGCTGCCGTATAATTCTCATTTACATACAGAATGCGATATGGGGTCCGGAACCAGAAGTACGGCCATACGAATGATATGGCTAACTGTCCTGTACCGTCAGGAAATGCTCGGCCCATAGTGGTCAGAACGGCGCCTTCCGGGGATGTGCCGATATTTTTTACCACGATGCTGCCATCGGGACCAGGGGAGTAGATGGTGTAAACATTTTCCATGCCTTTTTCAAACCAGTTTTCATACCGCGCTTGTTCATACCAACGTCCAAGGTATCGCTCCAGGTTTATTCCTGTCTGTGGGGTCGTATTTGCAGAAAAAGCCGCAAATGCTGTCAGTAGTCCAGTGCTGATAATTCTGAGTAATGCCATAATTCTGAGTCGTGCCAGCTGCCAGGCTTGTTAATAAACGGTTTGGAACAATAAGACGCATTGGCCGTTTATTTGAACTTGCCATCAGGGGGCATTACATGGTATTCTTTAATCGACATGAGAAAAACGCTTGTTTTATCACTTTGCGCGGCATCAGCTTTGCTGTTGTCTATGTGTGATTCTTTTGATGGCCCCCCTCCCATCGGGCAGGTAAAGGCCGTGGATTCTGTGGCGGATGCACTCCTGGCTGAGGCAAAGGCGTATCAGAAAGATGGCTTCATGGCAAAGTCCTGCAAGCCTTTAAAGGAGATAGTTCGTTATCATGCTCTCGCGCCGAACGCGCCTGAAGCTCGTTTCCTGCTTGGCCGGGCTTATGAGTCAACCCGGGACTATCGTGATGCATTCAAGGAATACGGAAAGTTGATAGATCGTTATCCTCAGAGTCCGCTTTATGCTGATGCATTGAACCATCAGCTGGCGATGGCCATGGATGCCGCCAGTGGAAAATTGACCGTTCCTGTTTTCTGGGGTGCCTGGGAGACGAACATGGAATCAGCTGTAGTGGTGAGCTGGCTGCGAGAAATTGTCGAGAAGGCTCCTTATAATGATATGGCGGCAACAGCGTCATCGATACTTGCTAAGTTCCTGATGGATCAGGACCGACCAGAGGAAGCCCGTATGGAATACGCCCGGCTTGTGGAGAAATATCCCGACAGCCGTTATGCTCCTGAATCACAGCTAATGGTTGCTCAGCTCTGGGCGAACAGCCACACCCGTGGTGATAATAACCTGGTGAATCTCAGCAATGCGCGTGAGGCATATGAGGAATTTTCCTTGCGTTTCCCGAAGCATGCTGAAGCAAAGAAAGCCCTGAGTGAGGCATCTAATATGGAGCGACTCATGATTCAGCAGCAGTTGGAAGTGGGCCGTTACTATCTCGAACGTTCCCGTGAGTATACCTCTGCTATTTTCTGCTTTGAGGACGTAATTCGTCAAAAGTCAATTAATCCTGAAGCTGCTGCAGAAGCGCAGAAGCTTCTTGCCCGTGCAAAACAAGCTGCAGCTGCAGTTCAACCCAAATCCTGATAAAAACATGAATAAGAAGTTTTTAGCCCTGGCCAGTGTGGTGGCTCTGGTAATGAGTGGATGCGGATACAAGCTCGGCGGCTTGAAGCCTGGCTATATGAAGGATATGAACACGTTCTGCGTGGAAATGTTCGAGAATAATTCGATATATCCCAATGCTGGCATGTTGATGACGACAGCGCTTGGAAATGCTCTACAGAGCGATGGTGCTTACAGAATAGCCCCTCGTAATGAAGCTGATTTTATAGTTAAAGGGGTGGTGACACGCGTTCATAAGACTTCTTTGCTGACAGATACGGAAGATACTTATATCAGCCGTTCGATAGGTTTGGAAGTATCTGTTGATTATCAGATTGTTGACCGTAAGACTGGTAAAATTATCCGAGCCTCGGAAGCAACCGGTTCTGGCAGTTATTACAACCAGATAGGTAATACCATGTCGGCACAGGATACCGCTCTTTCTTACGCAACGCGTCGCGCTGCAGATAGTGTGGCGCTTAACCTGACTTCGCAGTGATTGAATATCCGGTCAGTTTTGTCGGACTTCCCATTGGTAATCGGGAGGATATAACCCGCAGGGCACTATCCGTGCTTGAGTCGGTCGACTGCATCTGCTGCGAGGATACCCGGAATACCGGTATGCTCTTGTCTCATTACGGTATCAAGAAGCCGTTACTCAGTTTGCATGAGCATAATGAACAGCAGAGAGCGCCGGAAATTGCGACTCGTGCTCTGGCTGGTGAATCGTTTGCCGTGGTGACAGATGCGGGGATGCCTGGAGTAAGTGATCCCGGCTACCGCCTTATTCAGGAACTTAAAAAACGGGAGGTTTCGTTTACTGTGCTGCCTGGTCCCTCTGCCGTTGTAACGGCATTGGTGGGTTCAGGTTTGCCTTGTGATGCTTTCTTCTTTGGTGGCTTTCTTCCCGTGAAATCCGGAAAAAAAGCGGCAATATTGCAGAGTGCTGTACAGGCGGCTTATACGAGTATTTTTTACGAATCGCCTTTCCGCATTGTGAAAACAGTGCAGGCCCTGGCCGGAATTGACCCGGAGGTCCCTATCTGCGTGGCGCGAGAATTGACAAAGGTTTTTGAAACCTATCACCGTGGTAGTGCAGCTGCTGTGCTTGCAGAATTTACTGCAAAACCACCCAAGGGTGAGATGGTGCTTCTTATAGGCGGGCAAAATGCCCCCCGAATCTGATACATGTAATATATTAAATTTATTTCGCCCTGTTTCCAACCGGAAGCAGGGCGAAATCAGTTGAGTGATTTGCAAATAATATATCAGAGCGGGACAGCAATAGTCTGCTCACGGTCAGGACCAACGCCGACGGAGCCTACCGGGCAGCCTACAACTTCGCCGAAGCGTTTCACATAAGCCTTGCAGTTTTCCGGCAGTTCCTCCCATGTGGTGCATTTTGATATATCCTGCTTCCAGCCGGGCAGGGTTTCGTATATCGGCTCACACTTGTCCCAGTCTTCGATGCGGGCAGGGGGGTACTCCAGAATTTCATCCCCCATCTTATATGCGGTGCACATTTTAATCGAGTCGCGTTCATCCAGCCCATCAAGGTTGGTCATGGCCATTTCATCAAAGCCGTTGAACATGGCGGAGAAACGAAGCACGACACCATCAGTCCAGCCACAACGACGGGGACGCCCTGTTGTTGCGCCGAATTCACGCCCAAGCCCGTGAAGGTAGTCTGCAATTTCATCGTCCTCAGTCACGAAGGGACCTGCACCCACTCGTGTGGTATATGCCTTGCATACGCCGATAATTTTGTCAATCTTGGTCGGAGCCACACCTGAACCGGTGCAGCAACCGCCGGCACTGGTATTTGAGCTGGTTACGAAGGGGTAGGTGCCGAAATCAATATCGAGCATAGCGCCCTGAGCTCCTTCGAACAAAACAACTTTCCCTTCTTTGATGGCCTTGTTCACTACGGGGATAGTGTTAGTAATGTGCGGACGCAATACATCTGCGGCAGCCATGACAGCCTTGAGGGTGATTTCGGGGTCTGCTTTCGGCCAGCCAAGGCGTGCGAGTTCATCATTGGCGGTCTTGATTCTGGCTTCAAGCACGCGCTGGAGGCGTTCTGCATCTGCAAGGTCAATCATGCGGATGCCGATGCGGCGGGCTTTATCTGCGTAGGTCGGACCAATGCCTTGTTTGGTGGTGCCGATCTTCTGATCTCCGAGAGCTTCTTCCTGTGCGGCATCAATCTCTTTGTGGATAGGCAGCACGACGTGAGCGCGGTCAGAAATAAGAAGCTTTTCAGGTGTGATGGTCACTCCCTTTTCAAGAAGATAGTTGATTTCCTCTACCAGAGCGGTCGGGTTAATCACGACACCATTGCCGATAATGTTCACCTTGTTATCCCAGAGAATGCCCGAAGGAACAAGATGCAGCACATATTTTTTTCCGTTCGCAATGACGGTGTGACCTGCATTGCTGCCACCCTGGCTGCGTACAACAAGGTCTGCGGTTTCGGTAAGGAAGTCAATTACTTTTCCTTTGCCTTCATCTCCCCACTGGGAGCCAATGACTAATGTATTCATGTCCTTTATAGTGAGTTGATTACTTGACTGACTTTATCGCATTGATAAAAGCAGAGAATGTGGCGCCGTTTACAGCTTCGGGTGTGTATTCCAGGCCTGCCGTTCTGTAAGAGTTGGAACAAATCCCGGCTACGCTGTTATCGTTCAGGTTGACGTGCGTTACTTCAACGGAGTCGGGAAGGGATGCTGCCTCCAGAGCGTAGTTCTGGTTGGGCGCAGTGATGGCAACTTTACCTGTGCTGAGGTCCTTGACCGGCTGATTAGAGCCTCTGTGACCAAACTTCAGACGAGCGACGGTTCCGCCATGTGCAAGCCCCAGAACTTCCATGCCAAGCCCGAGACCGAATATCGGCATTTTTCCAAGTAAAGCCTTGACGGTATCGATGACTCCGGTAAGAGCTGCGGGGTCGCCGGGGCCGCTGGAAAGAAATACGCCATCGGCATTCATGGAAAGAATTTCTGCAGCTGATGTAGAGGCGGGGACGACGGTAACTTCGCATCCATCCTGTCGCAGAGCTTTCAGTGTGCTGCGCTTGATGCCGAGGTCGATAGCCACTATCTTGTAGATTGCGGGAGAAAGGGAACCATAGTATGTCATGTCTCCTGCGGTCTTATTCGGCAGTTTCCAGGGGCGGGAATCGCCGTCCCACATATATGTATTTCTGGTGGAAACTGCAGCAGCCAGGGCAGAGCCGTCCAGTTTGTCTGCCGTTCTTGCCTTCTCTACAGCTTGTTCGGCTGTCAATTCTGTGGAAACACAGGCGCGCATGCTGCCGTTGAGTCGCAGGTGCCGTGCGAGACGGCGGGTGTCCACACCTTCAATACCGGGGGTGCCGTGTTTTTTGAGCCAGTCTCCCATGGAGGAATCTGCCCGCCAGCTGGAGTGAATGTTTGAAAGTTCTCCAATGACAAATGCTGCTGCCTGCGGTGCTTCGCTTTCGTTGTCTTCTTCCACGATGCCGTAATTCCCGATAAGGGAATAGGTCATGGCCAGAATCTGTCCACTGTATGCCGGGTCGGTCAGGATTTCCTGATAGCCCATAACAGCAGTGTTGAAGCAAGCTTCACCTGTTACCGTACCAGAGGCGCCAATAGAGGTGCCTTCGAAAATGGTTCCGTCTTCTAATGCCAGAATTGCTTTCATGAGTTGGTTTAAGCCGTGGCATTATACTGAACGTGCAGATAAATGGCAAGGCAATAATGTTTCATGAGCCAAATTATTACACGCGCATGCGCGTTAGAATTGAGTCGACGTGAAAAATTCGTCATTTTGATTAAGTTGGCTTGCATTTTCAGTGAGGTTGTGTATATAATGAATCATCAGGAGAGACCTTTTCTGGATAGGCTCCGCGTAAGAAATTAACAACAAGCTTAGATATATGGAAACAGAAGAAACGAAAGAAACGCCCGCCCCGGCTCCGGCTCCTTCTACAGACGCTTGTGAGCGTCTCAATGCTGCCCGCCAGTACGCCTGTGAGCAGTACGAAAAGCTTCGTCGCGCAGCCGCTGAGCAGATGGATCATGTGCGCGCATATGCAGACCAGGCTCGGGTGCAGATTAATGAGGGCTGGGATAAAGCTCGCGTTCAGATGAATGAAAGCTGGGATAAAGCCCGTGTTCAGATGAATGATGGGTGGGACAAGACCTGTTCTGCAGCCAAGGAATATCATAAGGCTGGCGAGACTTATGTGAAATCCAATCCTACCGGGAGTGTTCTTGCAGCTCTGGGTGCAGGTGTGATTCTTGGTCTTATCCTTGGCTCTCGCCGCTGATTTTTCAGAAGTCGCTCGCAGTGATTTAGCTGTATCTGGTGATGTTTTCTCTCTTTAGAGACAAGAATCAGAAGTCGGTTCTGCGGGAAGAGGCAGCAGCCGCAGTGCTGCAGGCTCGGAATGTGGCGCAGCGCACTGTTGAACATGGCAGTGCGCTGGCTGCGCTTTTTTCAGCGGAGCTGAAAGAATATACCGTTCATCAGGTTCGTCGCTTGGTAATGCTGGTGGTGGCCTGTGTGTTACTGCTGGGGGCTTATGGTGTTTTGTGCGCCTTGCTTGCCGTTGCTCTGGGCTTGTATATTGGCATCGTGTGCTCTCTGGCTGTTGTTGTTGTGTTAAATATTCTGGTTGCGGGAGCTTTGTTGTATGGTGCCGTTAAGATGGGCGGTAAGAAACTTGCTCCGGCGACGGTTGAAGAATTAAGGAATGATTGGCAATGTCTCAAGTTATTGTTCAAGGAAAGCAGCAAGCAATGATGCGTGTGGCTGCGAGCCGCGTTTCTGTGCTGGATGCCGTGGTTTCTACCAGAAGCCATGCTACGGGGTGTGTTAAGGCGTTGCCACTCTCTCCTGCTTCCATTGCCAGGATAGGAGCCGTGGCTGGTGCTGCAGCGACGCTTACCGGCGTGGTGGTCGGTTTGATGCGAAAGAAAAAAAATGCAGAGAAGAAGGCTTCCAGATCTTCTTCAGTAGCTGGCATGCTGGTTCCGCTTGTGTTTCAGACTCTCGGGCCCGTTTTGCTTCCTATGCTCCAGCGTGTTATGCAGCAAAGGATGGAGCCATCCGATGCAGGAGCTATGGGAAAAGGTATAAAGTTCTGATAAGTAAGATGAAGAAAGTTTTTGTCTCAGGCGCTTTTAACGTCCTTCATGCTGGACATATCCGTTTTTTTGAGGACGCTCGCAAGCTGGGTGATTATCTCATTGTATCATATCCACCGGCTGATTTGCTTTGGAAATTGTACGACAAAAAATCAGTATTAGAGGATTCTGATAAGAAAGTTGTTCTGTCATCGCTTTCGATGGTGGATGAAGTGATAGAATCTACAGATGAAGATATAGCACTTTCTTTCAAAACAGCCATTTTAAAAGTTTCGCCCCAGATATTGGCAGTAACGACAGACGATTTGCATATGGAGCAGAAACGCCGTTTCTGTGAAGAAAATGGTATTGAGTTTGTTGTTCTTGAAAAGACTCAGCCTGATTCAACTGAAACAACCAGTACTCAGTTGCTTTCTCGCGCTAAAGCTCCGAAGCATGCGCCCTTGCGGGTTGATTTCGCTGGCGGTTGGCTCGATGTGCCTGAAAATGCCATTCCGGGAGAATATATAGTTAACTGTTCGATATCGCCGACGGTGTCGCTGAAGGAATGGTTGTATCGTCAAGGGGCCGGTCTGGGTGGCAGCGGCGGCTGGAGTGTCTTGAATGGTTGGGACCCCGTAGCATCTGAGTTGGGGCTCGGGGTAGGTTGGCAAGACCCGGCCGTGATTGCAGAGACCGGTGCCTGTGTATGGAAGTCTGGGGAAAAACCCGTTCTTGATTTCAAGAATACAGGAGAATTTCTCAAGGGCTGCATGGCAGTATATGATACACGAGTGAAACACTTTACTCCTGGATTTGCCGGTTATGAGCGTTCGTTTGAGCGGATTGCCAAGGCAGCGCGTATTGCCCGGCTTGGTATTCAGCAGCAGGACGTTGCAGTGCTTGCCGTTGGCGTGCAAATGAGTTACCAGCTGCAGCTTGAGGAGGGTATGCAGCCTTTGCCGGAGATTGGAAAGCAGCTTGCTCGTAAATACTGTGGTGGTGGTCATGGTGGTTACGCTTTGTATTTGTATGAAAGCAAAGAGCAGCGTGACGCCGCTGTTGATTCGTGTGAGGATATGTATCCTATAGAGCCATATTGCCGTACATTCGGTAAGGATGAACAGGTACAGTGGGAACTTCGTTTCCTGGAGAGACTGAGGAAGCGTGGGGTTATTAAGTAATCATAAATCTTTTTTATATGCCTAAAGTTTTTGTTTCCGGGTGTTTTGATGTGCTTCATAGTGGCCATATCGCCTTTCTTGAAGAAGCTGCCAGCTATGGTGATGTTTACGTATCGATTGGTTCAGATGCAACCGTGATGGCCTTGAAGAATCGTAAGACCATGTATAATGAAGAAGAGCGTAAATACATGCTTGAAGCTATTCGCTTTGTCAAGAAAGTCTACATTGGCCCTGATACAGGGAAAATTCTCGATTTTGCGCCTCTGTTGGATGAAGTCAGGCCCGATATCTTTTTCGTGAATTCTGATGGTACGAGCGATGAGAAGAAAGCCTTTGTTGAAGCGAAGGGGATTCGCTATGTGACGAGCTCTCGCATTCCTCATGCCAATCTACCGGAGCGCTCTACAACGAGTATTCGTCAGACTATTGGAAAATGAAGGCGTCTCAAATTACGTATCATGTAGGTGAAAAGGGCTCCCGTCCATGGGGCGAGTGGCAGGTGCTGGATTTGCAGTCGCACGTTGTGGTCAAGAAATTGCTCGTTTACCCTGGTGGGCGCATATCACTGCAGCGGCACCAGCACCGGACAGAGCGTTGGATTGTGACTGAAGGTGTGGCCACTGTCAGGTGCGATAATAACATTATGCATCTGAATGTCGGGGAATCCATTATGATACCCTGCGGCAGCATGCACCGCCTGAGTAATCAAGGTACTGCTCCTCTTGCTTTGATAGAGGTCCAGATAGGCAGCTATCTTTCCGAGGAAGATATCGAGCGTTTTACAGATGATTACGGTCGAGTGGAATAATTCAGAAACAGAAATATGACTCAGAAACTTCATTCAGCATGGGATAAGGTGGATGGTATTCTGGTGATTAACCTGGATACCAGCAGGGAACGAATGGAAAAGTTCCTTCAGGATAATGAAGGGAGTTTACCATTGGAGAAAGTAAATCGCCTCAGCGCAGTGCTTGGCCGGTCTTTGGAGAGTTTTGGCAAGCCGCCGTGGTTCACTGAGCGGACCGGCGAGAGAGCATCATATTGGGGTGGTGCCGGTGGTTGCACGTTGTCCCATGCCAAAGCAATAGCAACAGCAAAAGAGAAAGGCTGGCGTAATGTCCTCATTATGGAGGATGATGTGGTGACCGGCCGGAATCCGGACGCTTTGGCGATGCTTGAGTATGCTCTTCAGAATCTGGAAGGCGACTATATGCTTTATCTGGGCTATAGCCGTCCGACTCCTTATGGGAAATGTGTTCAGAAGTCCGGAGAACATGCTCTCTGGCAAGTGGAAGGCGTTTTGTCAACCTTTGCTTATCTTATACCAGAATGCATGTATGATCGCTTGCTGGCTGCCATGCCTACCGAGGAAACAATCTGGGAGTGGATGTCTGTTCACCGCGCTATTGATACATTCTATAAAGACACTGCTGCCAGCATGCCGGGTGTGAAAATCTATGCTATTCAGCCGGACCTTGTGGTTCATATTGATGGTATGTCGGATGTCAGCGGCTCTTCTGTGACCTATACAGACCGGTACGATAATACGCTGACGCCGCACAGTTATGCATCACTGGCTGGTATGATGCATGTGCTTGGCTCACCTCTTCGCCGCCTTAAAGTGAAGTTGAATGCCATCCGCACCCATCGCCGTGCTTTGAATGGCGGCTTACCCGGTTTCCGAAAGCGCCGGAAAAAATAAAAAAATCAGAAAAAATGAGATTTTTTGTCCTGTTGGCATTGATTATGCTTGAAAAGTTCGCCTGAAAGGGCGATATTAGGGACTCACTTAACTAGATATGTCTGAACCGAAAGAACGCAAGACCCTGGAGGAACGCAACCAGGCAAGCGACCTGGAACGTCTGCGCCATTCGTGCGCACACGTGCTGGCCGCTGCCATTTGCCGTATCTGGCCCCAGGCCCAGCTGGCCGCAGGTCCCGCCATTGAGAATGGCTTCTATTATGACATTGAACTTGACCACAACATTTCCACTGCCGAGTTTGAAAAGATTGAGGCGGAAATGAAGAAGATTGTCAAGGAAAACCAGACTTTTGAACGAACTACCGTTACACGAGCAGAGGCAATGGCCATTGCTCAGAGTGGTGAACTGGGAGCAGGCGGCCCCCGTGAGGTCGCATCCAAGTTCAAGGTGGATCTTCTTAACCGAATCCCGGAGGGTGAGGAAATCTCCATTTTCCGGAATGGTGAGTTTACCGACCTTTGTGCTGGTCCGCACGTCGGCCGGACTGGTAATTGCAAGGCATTCAAGATTATGAGTGTAGCATCAGCCTACTATATGGGCGATGCCAATGGCCCGCGTCTGCAGCGTATCTATGGTACATGCTTCCCGAACCGCACTCAGCTGGATGAGCATCTTGCCCGACTGGAGGAAGCCAAGAAGCGAGACCATCGCCGCCTTGGCCGTGAGATGGGCCTGTTTACCATCGATGAGATGGTGGGACAGGGCTTGGTGCTCTGGAAGCCGAAGGGCGCTATCATTCGCCGTGAATTGCAGGATTTCATTACAGAGGAGCTTGACCGCATCGGTTATTCTCAGGTGTTTACTCCCAATATCGGCAAGTTGGACCTTTACATGACTTCCGGTCACTGGGAGCATTACAAGGAGAGCCAGTTCCCGCCGATTCCTGACCCTGATGATTTCAAGCGACTGCGCGATGAAAACGCTTCTTGCGCTGATCTCTTCAATGCGCTTGATACCCGCACCATCAGCGGTTTCATGCTCAAGCCGATGAATTGTCCCCACCATATCCGTATTTATGCGAATGACCCGCATTCCTATCGCGACCTGCCGGTGCGCCTTGCTGAATTCGGTACAGTGTATCGCTGGGAACAGAGCGGTGAGCTGGGTGGTATGACCCGCGTGCGCGGCTTTACTCAGGATGACGCTCACATCTTCTGCCGCCCTGACCAGATTAAGGCAGAGGTGCAGCAGTGCATCGGTATCGTTAAGCACATTCTCGGCACCTTGCAGATGAATGACTTCCGTGTGCGTCTTTCCCTGCGCGACAAGGATTATACAGACGCGAAGTATGTCGGCACCGTTGAAAATTGGAAGCTCTCAGAGCAGGCGCTTCGAGAGGTCCTCAGCGAAGAAGGTTTTGATTTCATTGAAGCCGAAAATGAAGCCGCTTTCTACGGTCCCAAGATTGACTTCATTGTGCGCGATGTGATTGGTCGCGACTGGCAGCTGGGTACTGTGCAGGTTGACTACAATCTGCCTGAGCGTTTTGACCTGACCTACACCGGTGCAGATAACAAGCCTCACCGCCCGGTCATGATTCACCGCGCTCCTTTCGGTTCGATGGAACGCTTTACCGGTCTGCTCATTGAGCACTTTGCTGGTAAGTTCCCCACCTGGCTTGCTCCGGAACAGGTGCGCGTGCTGCCCATTTCCGATAAGGTTGCAGATTTCGCTGAACAACTTCGCGCTAAACTTGCCAACAAGTTCATCCGCGTCAAGCTTGATGATGCGCCTGATAAGATTGGTGCCAAGATTCGCAATGCCCGCCTCGACCGCGTACCATACATGCTTGTGGTAGGTCAGCGTGAGGCAGAAGAAGGTAAGGTCTCTGTTCGTCACCGTGAACTCGATGTCATCGGTACGATGGGCGTAGATGAATTCATTGACGCTCTCGAACAGGAAATCCGCGAACGCCTTATTCGCCCGGCTCTTCAACCCGAAGTAAAAGAATAAAATAACATTTTCCGCTGCAGCAGGAGTGGATCAGGAGCCACTCTGCTGCAGCTGATTCCCCAGGACTAAACCAAATACACACACAAGTGGCAGCCCCCCAGAAAACAAATAATACAGCCAATAATCGCAATCAACGCGATAAAGGCGGCAGTAAAGTACCGCAGATTCGGGTAAATGACCGGATCCGCGCTCCCAAGGTCCGAGTTGTTACCGCCAAAGGTGACCAGCTCGGTGTCATGGCTACTCGCGATGCTCTCGCCAAAGCCAAGGAAATCGGACTTGACCTCGTAGAGGTTGCACCGAATGCAGATCCGCCCGTATGCCGACTTATCGATTACGGTAAGTTCAAGTATATGCAGGCAAAGTTGCAGAAGAATAACAAGTCCAAAGTGACCAAGATGAAAGAGGTGAAACTTCGCGTCGGCACGGATGTCAATGACTACAACGTCAAGATGGCGCGTACCGAACAATTCCTGGATCATGGTCACAAGGTGCGTTTCCAGCTTCGTTTCCGTAATCGTGAAAATGCGCACCGGGAGTTGGGATTGGATGTCATGGCCAAGGTCGTCGAAGATATGAAGACAATGGGGCAGGTTGATCAGGCTGCCAAGTTGGCAGGTAACACCGTTACCATGGTTCTGGCACCTCTGCCTGCAAACCAGCGGGTCAAGAAGTTCAAGAAGTACGAAGAGGCTGACTTTGATACTGAATCCGATGAGTTTGACGCTACGGACGATGTAAGCGAGGAGTAAAAATCCACTTGAAATTACATAAACAAACACCTTGTTGCGTTTTGCTTCAGGGTGTTTTTTGTTGACTTTTCATTTTGTTATTTTAGAATCTGATAACATACTTTCCGATATGTCCGAAAATAAATTCCTGACACATGTGGCCGGTTTGCGCGCTTTAGCCATTCTTCTCGTCGTGTGGTTCCATATAGCGCTGTGTAATAGAAATCTTCCTGAGTGGGCATCATTACCTTGTGGTTATTTCGGTGTTGATATCTTTCTGGTCATCATGGGGTATTTTCTTATTGCAGGGTTTGTGCGTCGACCTTCGTATTCATTGCGTGACTTTGCCCGAGGAAAGGCTATGCGGATTCTTCCGCCCTTGGCTATTATGCTCATGGTAGCTTTCATTGCCTGCATGTGGTGTATGGATTTCAAGGAGTTGCGCGCCATCGCAAAAACGGGACTCGGAGCCTTGCTGGGGTATTCAAATTATCAGCTCATTGATAGTTCCGCTGGTTATTTTGCTGAAGATTCAACGCTTAATGCCTATTTGCATACATGGTATCTTGCATTGACACTACAAGTGTTTGTATTGGCGTATGCTCTTTATTATCTGCTGAGGAAATCTTCCCGTCGGGTTGTCTTGCTGGTATTGGGCTCTATATGTATCTTATCGTTGCTGTGGCATCAATCATCCAATATCCGTGTTTTATGGGTGTCAATGGGATTGCCGCACTTCGGTCCCGATGAATTAGTTTCGTATTATGATACATTGCCGCGTTTGTGGGAAGTTGCTGCAGGCGGCTTAGTCCTGTTGCTGCCGGATGTAAGAAATCGCGTGCTTTCCTTTGTGCTTTCTCTTCTGGGGCTTCTTCTGGTATTGGTGCCGTCTTTTTCAGGAAAAGGGGAATTCGACATGACCCCTCTTGTTGTGGTGGGGGTGATACTTATTATTCGCTACCTTGCAGACACGCGCTTACATTATCTGTTCAGTAACAGCGCGGCTCAATGGTTAGGAAAAATTTCCTTTTCGGTGTATCTTGTGCACATGCCGCTGGTCGTCTTGTATCGTGCACATACCTTGGAAGCCCCAGGATTGGCTTATGCTGTGGTGATTCTAGTGGCTTCTGTTTTTATAGGTTATGGATTCTGGTGGGCTGTGGAAAAACGCCGCATAAGCTGGAAGCCCGCTCTTGGAGTCTGGATTGCCGCGCTGGCCCTGTGTGGAATAGCAGATGCAACGCGAGGTTTGCAGAAAATCTGGAATGCAGATATCAACGCAATTGATATTCCTAAATATACAGAGTGGGAAGGGTGTTATTCAAAGGAGCTTCTTACGGGATTGGATACCGATATCCATAAGGATGAGGGTGGTTGGCATACCTTGGCTGCAGGTAAAAGCCGCAAACTCGACACGCCCCTGTTGTGGTTGGGGACTCGGAATCAGCAGGCTTCGTTTGTCTTGCTTGGAGACAGCCATGCTCAGGCCTTTTTTGCCGGCTTTGATATCTGCTGTAAAAAGCATAATATTACTGGTGTGTATTTTTCCAGTATCATGATACCGTTCTGGAACAGAGAGGTTCTGCCCGTGACTCAGCAGTATTTCTATAATAGGGCAAAGGGCGAAAGTTTTATCCAGTGGCTTAAGTCGCAACCTCAGATAAAGACAGTCGTGGTTGCTCAATATTGGACTCGCTTGTCATCGTTGAATCTCGACTGGGACAGACACCCTGTTTCGTCAGATATTGAAGAGTCTGCAAAAGCCTTGCGTGAGTTCTGTTTGCAGGTGAAGTCCAGTGGTAAACAACTCGTTTTCATGGGGCCTTTACCAAACTTTGAAGAAAGTAAGATGCTGAGTTATGCGCGTTGGCTGGCTCGGAAAGGTATGCCGTTGGATGCTGTTCATGCCGGATTTATCCGTACGAAAGATGAGCATGATAAGCTGTTTGCGAAAGAAGTAGCTGTATTGCGTTCGTTACAGGATGAAGGGTTGTGTCATGTTTGTTTTCCTGCAGAAGCCATGTTTGAAAACGGTAGTATCAAGGCTATCGACAAGGGCGTGATTCTGTATAAGGATGGCAACCACGTCACAGGTGTGGGTTCTGCGAAGATACTGGACTCCCAGATGCCCGCTTTGTTGCCCTTGCTGACGGGAACGCCTTGAATTACCCCTGGTGTGCCATCTTTTTGATGACATAAGTGACAACGCCGAAAAACTCAGCTCCGGATTCGGGCGTAATCTCAATGGGAGTATAAGCGTCGTTTTCCGGCTGCAGGAAGACTTTGCCATCTTCCTGTATAAGGCGTTTTACCGTAAAGTCTCCATTCAGCGCTGCGATGATGATGGCGCGGTTGGTCACAGTCACGCTCCTGTCGACAACCAGGATGTCACCGTCGTTAATGCCTGCTCCAGCCATACTTTCACCCCGGGCTCTTACAAAATATGTTGCCGCCGGGTGTTTGACGCACAATCTGTTCAAATCCAGTGTGCCGTTTAATTCTCCAACAGCAGGTGAAGGGAACCCTGCTGCTACTCCTTCTGAGAAAAAAGGAATTTGAGGAGAATCTGCCATGAATGGAATGTAGCACATGCTACTTTGGTATTCAACGAAAAATCACGCCACCAGTAAAACTGGTGGCGTGGTTAAAGAGGGGTCTGTTCCGGATTATCAGAAGCTGTCTGTTGCGTTCAGCTGTCCTTCCGGGGTCTGAGGAGCAGGTGCCGGAGCAGGGGTGATTTCCGGCGTGAGCACGGGGTCGTCGCCAGGTTGAACAACCGGATTGTTATTATGCTCAATAATGGTGTCGTCATTTTCATCTGACTCGGCGTCGAGACGGGCCTGCTCTTCACTGGTGGGGGCGGGCGCAGGAGCCGGGGTTGGCGCAGGAGCCGGTGTCGGTGTTGCCTGAGCAAGTGGTTGTCTTGTTACGGGATCTACCTCAACACCGTTGATGAGCATGCGTTCCTTTATTTCGCCTGTAGCAGAATCATAGTAGCGGCTGGTCTGTATGGTCTGCATTCCTCCGCTGGCATCTGTGTGCATGGAAAACGAGGCGCTGCGGCGCATAATCTGTACTCCCCCTGGTGTGCGGGAAGTGGTCATCTGGTTGCCGGGAATGGGCAGCGGTGCGGGAGCCGCGCTCGGCTGGGCTGCCGGTGCCGCCGGGGTGGCAGCATTGCGGCGTGCAAGGCGTGCGCATGCGCGGATGGATTCGCCCGACTGTCCATTAAGCAGGTACAGATGGTCGACGCGCATTACCACTTCTTCGCCAGGCTGAAGAGCTGCAATGGTATCGACATGTTCAGCCGGTTGGCCGGGAAGCTGTTTGTTCATGGCAATTGTGAACTTCATGCCCGGGACAAGCTGGCCATCGCCAATGCGATTGAATTTGCGGTAGCCCAGATTGTTCAGCACCTGGAATACGCCAACCTGAACTTTCTCAGGTTCCTGCTGGTCTACTCGTTGTACTGCAAGTTCACGCAGCCCGACAAACTGAGCCGTAACGGTGTTAGAGGCCATCAGATCGCAGTTGCCGCGGGCCTGTACCGGCATGAGACCTGCGGGTATGGCTCTCAGCGCAGGTGCGTTATTTGCCAGAAGCATAGGTGTACTCATGGCCAGTGCCATGACCGAGCTAAGTGTGATAATTCTGCTCATGATTATACTTGTTGACACAAGAAGTACGCGAATTGTTCACATTTTCTATCAATTTATACCAGAGCCGCGCGTTGCGCAGTTCAATATTCAGGCATTCATCATTGGCAAAGAGAGAGCCTTTGCCCAGACCATGCAGCTTATCAGGTGCTGCGTAGGCGCACCATTCTGCGAGTGCGGTGAGCCCGATATGACTTTCGAGAGCAGAATTGACCCACCATTCTATATTCAGTTCCTCAGCCATCTGCGCCCATTTCTGCGCCGCAAGTAAGCCCCCGTGTAAGCTGGGTTTGATGACGATGCCCTGAGGCTTGATAAATGGGAGAATTTTCTCAGGTTCTGTGTTTATGAGTTCTTCGTCCAACGCGACTGGTAGAGGCGAGTGCCGGCAGATTTCAGCCATTTGTTCCATGTTTCCGTGGCGAATCGGTTGCTCGATGAAGCTTACTCCGGCATTTGCCAATGCTTCCAGTTTTGGTAAAGCTTCTGCAGATGAGAAAGCCCCGTTTGCATCCACCCGGATTTCTGCATGCGGAAAAGCGGAATGCGCTTCACTGATGAGTGCCAGCTCATCCTGAAAGGGTAGCGCGCCTACTTTCAATTTCAGGCATGAGAATCCCTGGGCTATGCCAGCTTGCATGGCTTTCATCATGTTGGAAGCATTGTCCATCCAGATGAGATGATGAATCCGGATGCCTGTTTTGCCCTGAGAGAATGGAGTGTTCCAGCGTGGATGCCCGGGATGAAGAGCCGCCAGCATGGCACACTCCATGCCGAATCGAATAGGGGAAGGTGCCGGGGGCAGACCCTGTATGCGTTCTGCTTCTGCGCACCAGTAATCAAGCTCAGCAGGGGTGGGCTCCGGGAGAAGCCCTGGCATCACGCAACATTCTCCGAGTTCAAGGCCGTTAGCTTCAATGATATACGTTGAACGTTCCACCAGCGCCCCCCGAGAGGTGACGGCGGGGCGTTTGAAATGCAACGTGCGCTTATGCCATCCCAGCTTCAGAGGCTGCGGAAAATGTATGAGCGAATCTGCATCAATTCTCAGCATCAGGGGAGTTTCGGATATTTGGAATAGTCAGGCTTGCGTTTTTCCAGGAACGCCTGCGAACCTTCGTGCGCTTCATCGCACATGTAGAAAAGCATGGTCGCATCGCCGGCCAGCTCCTGAATGCCGGCCTGGCCATCCAGTTCTGCATTCAAACCGGCTTTGATGAGCCGCAGCGCAATCGGGGAATGTTGCATCATCTCTTCTGCCCATTGCACATATTCATCTTCCAGCTGCTCCAGCGGTACCACCTTGTTGACCAGCCCCATCTCCAGTGCTTCCTGGGCGTTGTATTTGCGGCAGAGGAACCAGATTTCACGCGTCTTTTTCTGGCCGATGCAGCGCGCCATGTACGATGATCCGAAGCCGGCATCAAAGCTGCCGACACGCGGTCCTGTCTGACCGAAAATGGCGTTTTCAGAGGCAATGGAAAGGTCACATACTACATGCAGCACATGCCCACCGCCGATGGCAAAACCATTCACGGCAGCAATTACCGGCTTGGGTAGAGAGCGTATCTGTTTCTGCACATCCAGTACAGAGAGACGCGGAATACCCTCGGTGTCAACATAGCCGCCGCGGCCCTTCACATTCATATCACCACCGGCGCAGAAAGCCGTGTCACCCGCACCGGTGAGTACTACCACAGAGATATCCTGCATTTCGCGGCAGAGGCGCAGGGCGTCGCTCATTTCCGCTGTTGTCAGCGGGGTGAAAGCGTTGCGGTAGCGCTCACGGTTGATGGTGATACGTGCAATGCCGTTGAATTTGTCGAAGATGATGTCTTTGTATTCCTTGATGGGAGTCCACTCTCGTTTCATAATCAATTATTCTGGTAAAATTCTTTCAGGATGGTAGCATCTTGTTCGGTTCTGGTAAAGGCTTCTACTAGCACAGGCCCGGAGGAAGAGGAAAGGAGTAGTATCAGAGCGTCTGCCCATTCGTCTGCCTTGCCAATTTGCTTGATGCAGAAATTGCTGCCACTCCAGGGCACAATGCTTTCGCTGTGCGGTGCGCGGATGGCGGGGCAATCCGGCATGCCGGGCAGGGTGCCGAAAATACCGCCTTCCTGGTTGTTCAGGAGTAGAATACGAAGATTCGGACAATGCTGCGCCTGGAGCAGCCCGGTTAAATCGTAGAATATGCTCAGGTCGCCAAGAATCAGGTAGTGCATTTTATCCGGCTCTGCCATAGCGTAGCCCGCTGCGGTAGATACACTGCCTTCTATGCCGTTCACTCCGCGATTGCATTCCACATGTACCCCTTCAGGCAGGGGGAAGAGTTGAGCGTAGCGTACAGCAGAGCTGTTACCCAGGTGCAGTACACAGCCTTCCGGCAGATTTGCCATCAGCTCACCCACTATTTTCATACCGCTGTATTCGTGCTCAGGCAGAATGGCTGGTTTGCTTTGCCAGCGAGCTCGGTATGTCTCATCTCCTTCTTCTGCAAAGGCATCCAGCAAGTCCCAGAATTCATCAGCATCGCCCTCGAGTACCCGAGTGAGGGCGCAGAAGGAATCAACGACAGTGCCATCTGCTGATAGATGCCAATGAGCTTTTGGCGGATGGGTGCGCAGCAGTTTCTTCAGCCGTTTGGATATGATATCACCGCCGCAGGTAATAAGTAAATCCGGACTCCAATCCGCAGCAGGAGCAGCGCTGAGCAGGGTATCCGGGCGGCAGCAATCAGCAAAGGGTGCATTGGCGATATACTCACCTACTATGGCAAACTGTTTTTCTGAGGCCAGTCTGGCAAGTAAAGGACTGGGGGAATCCTGCTGCCCAAGCAGAATAAGGCGGCGAGGAAGCGCGGAGACTTCCTGTAGCAGAGCCTCTTCTTCATCAGCGTTCATGCGTGTTGCTTCTGTGCGTTGAATTACTCGCACTGCCGGCAACTCTGTTTCCACCATGCCGAAAAGAGGTTCTGAGAGAGGAATGTTCAAATGTACAGGCCCGCCGCTGCGGTGCTTCAGTTCCAGCAGTGCTTCGTTGATGAGTCGGTTGGAGTGCCATGCATTATCCTCCGGCACCTGGGCAGAGAATCGTACCAGATTATTGAATACTCCGGGTTGGGGCAGGGTCTGCCCATCGTTTTGACCAATCCATGCAGCGGGGCGGTCGGCAGATATGACGAGCAGGGGGGTATTGCGGTAAAAAGCCTCAGCTACGGCTGGGTGGAGGTTCAGGATGGCGCTGCCGGAGGTGACTACTACTGCAACTGGCGACTTGGCCTGCTGTGCCCAGCCCAGAGCTACGAATCCGGCGCTGCGTTCATCGGTCACGCTTCGGCATTCCATTTCCGCTTGATTTGCCAGAGTTGTCACGATAGGGGAGTTTCTGCTCCCCGGGCACAGGACAGCTTTTGTAATTCCATGCGCCAGCATCAGCGCCACTAGTTCCTGTACTACAGGCTTCTCGCTAATCATGCGGATATTTTAGCACAGCTGTTCCTTTCACTCAAGAGCGTATGTGTTCATCTTCACACGTGTCCCAAAGATTTGGTAAGCTATAGAAACATCAGCAACATTTTGGAAGAAGCCCCTATCTGCTCGACAAATTGGACTTTGCCGGGCTGAAAGCCCGAGGAATTCTGAGCCCGATAGGGCGACACTTTCCAGAGCCCAGGGCGTGA
>JAZRKW010000107.1:0-3607 GCA_045646505.1 Akkermansia sp.
CCGTGGGAAATTCATTCTGCCATAGCCGTTCAAACAGAAGAACAAGCATCTGAGCTGGAGAAATATTTCAAATCACACTCCGGGCGAGAATGGGTTATCAAACATCTTGGCTTACCCATGGGCATGACATCGCTCTCTTAAAAAGCCCACAACGCCTACTATGCCTACCCGTCACGGCGTATCGTAGAAAAGCCGGAAGCCCGTTTTCCTAAGCTCGACACTTTTTAGGGGTACTAAACAAGCCTCGAATCTACAATTTGTTGATTCTGTGAGCTTCCGTCTTCGCCCTGCGTGCTACGCCGCGACAGGTAGGCGGTTTTGCGGTGATGGTTATTCTGTGACAAGTAAAGATGTTTCGAACTGGCAAGCTACACAGAATCAGCGGTTTAAGCGTTATTTTTCACCGAGTGGCAACCTAAAATGAAACATCGCTTGCAAGGGGATATGAATTATCTATCGTGTCTCTTGGAAAGAAATTTGTACTCTTGGTCATAGCTGTCAAGCTCGGGCGCAGGCTCAGGATTTGAGAGCCCCCCAAAAGCTTGTGTTGTACCCTCAATTTTTCCATTTTCTTTAGAACTATACAATACCACCTGTGCACCCTGTTCGGCAGCAAACTGTTGCAACTCGTTCAAGTCCGGAAACTTACCTGAAAAACGCATCCACCCAATACTCACATACCCGAGATCTTCGTATATTATTAAGGAGCCTATCATGTCCTCCGTTCTGCAAACCTCCGGAAGTTCCCCCGGGGCTAGAGTCTTATAATCAATACCGGGACGATACCCCGGACTACGATATTGCTCTGCCAGATTCACGCCACAGCTAGACAAACACAGGCATATAACAGCACAAAGGCAAAGAATGGCTGGTGATTTCATGGTCATAACTCTAAGCGTGTATCTGTTACGGGGCATTATATTAATTTCCGCCATGCTGTTCCCGCAGACTTGTATGTATGCCGTTTTCTCCAGAGATGCGGTTGCCTGTAGCGTTTTTTTCCGGATTTATGGTTTATCCATGGCATCGCGCAGGACCTTCTCACAATCTGTGTAGCGGGCAACATCAACAGGAAGCCGCCCGGCCTTATCTTTCAGGTGCGGATCGGCACCATGCTCCAGAAGGAGGCGTATTTTTGTAATTTCTCCGGCTTTAGCAGCATGATGGAGAGCTGTTCTGCCAGCCTTATCTTTCTGGTTCACTTGTATCCCGGGCGCTGCCAGCAGAAGCCTCGTTCCATTATCATCTGCCACCATCAACGGTGTAAGTTGCTTGAAATCAACCCCTGTAGTATCAGAAGCCAGGTTGACATCAATCCCCGGAATCGCCAGTAGGCATTTCATGATCTTGAAATCATTGGATGCTTCATACAGCGCCGTTTTTTCAACTTCATTGGAATGTCTTTCCCTTGCTTTCCTGTTAGGATCAATCCCCCTCATCTCAGCCAGAAGTTGCACACACTTGCTATATCTATTTCTCACCGCGACATAAAGGGGGGAGGCATTCCAATTATCAGCAAGATCAGGTCGAATCCCCGGAACCTCCAGCAACACTTTCACACATTCAGCATGCCCATGATATGCCGCATAATATAAAGGCGTAGCACCTTGATCATCCTGAATATTCACATCGACATTCTTCGCGGCCAGCAGCGCACGCAGCGCCTCCACCTGTCCTGCGGCCGCTGTACCGCCGAGCGCAGAACCACGGCAGCTGGTTACCTCATTGATATCTGTGTCAGGATGGTTCAGCAGAATAGGGATACAATCTGCATGTCCGAAAATGCCAAGCCAGCCAATAAGGGTGTGATCCGAAGACCCCCACCCCATGTGTTCATTTCCACTGATTCCCGAAGCAATGAGCAGGTTTCTGAGGATTTCCGGGTCTTTGCTGCGTTCATGCACTTCATCGCGGATGCGGGCATAGTAATCAGAAGTATCGACACCTTTGGCTTTCAACGCAGCTTCAGCCTTCTGCCGAGCACTGGGGGAGTTGAAATCCTCAGAACCGCCCAGGCCCTCGGAGCAGAGGCTCAGGCCACCGAGAAGCGGCAGAAGCAGCAGCGCCGCCAGCAGTAGCCATTTGCGGGAGCGGCTTCTTTCCTGTTGCGGAGAAGACGGCGCAGGAACAGGCGCCATGGCTGCAGCCGCCATATCCTTCGGTTGCGGAGCGCCGGGAAGACTTCCAAACCATGCCCGGGGAGAAAGCCAGCGAGCCATGACGTGCAGATTCAGAGCGCGGTCTATGCCGGCCAGTAGATTATGGCTGAAACGCTTCTTCAACTCATCGCGGGTCGCCAGGGGACGCAGTGTATCAGCATAATCAGCAAGGCGTTCTTCTGCGGTGGGTGGTCTCTCGCCGGTAATCAGCCGGTAACAGGTTGCCCCCAGTGAGTAGATATCTGTCCATATTCCGCAGATACCAGCAGGCATAAGCTGCTCGGGCGGTGCGTAACCGGGGGTGGTTTCCCCCAGCACCAGGTGAGCCCCCAGGCATATCTGAGGTACACCAAAATCCGTAAGCACCGTGACATGGCCAGGCGTTACCCGTATGCTGGATGGATTGATATTACCATGGTATATGCTATGCTTCTGCAAATTATCAAGAGTCAGCAGCAGGGAGCGCAAATGCGGCAGTAACCACGCTTCGTCCAATAATTCAGGCTTCGGGGCAATTTCGAGCAATGTATCACCCTCTATCACAGGAGACATGTAATATGCTGTACCCTGTGCTTTGCAGCCGGCGACAACATTCTGTATCCCCGGGAGGCGCAGCTCCATAAGTTGGTTGGCTCGCTCCACGAAGCGGGCGAGATGTGCCTGGTACTCCGGTTCTGTTTCTACCACGTTCAGATTATCCGCAGACCTGGCAGCACAAAAAACAGGCATGTTTTCCACGATGACCACCTTAGCATGCCTCGTAGTATCTTCCGCCAGGTATCGTATGCTCAGGTCATCCTGATGAAGCGTTTTCTCAATACGATAGCATTTGAGTTCTGACTTGTTGGGCAAGGGTCTGCATTTTCGGGCACGCTGTGTATCCGGTGCCGTTTCTGTCGGGAGGGTATTCATAATGAAGAGAAAAAGAAATTACCACAGTGTTGTATGCATTCTAGCTTATTCGTTGCACATTGTCAATCATATGTCAATTTGTCCCCATGTCAAACGCAATGGAGTAGTGTCATGCGAAGTGGGTCATATCAACACAGCTTTATGAACATCTAAGGAAAAGTTTTCAATTCACTTGCTCTGGCAAATCTGGTTGACTGGGCTTCATGCTCGTGCTATAAGTGACATGCATGCCGAGATGGTGTGCCCACTTGCCATTTAACTACGGTTTACCACCCCATTTTCATATCATGTTCCACTTTCTGAAACGATGCAGCCTTCTTCTGGGGCAATAGCAAAAAGTGTGGAATTTGAATTTTCATATCACAATGTGCCCACATTCAATTAAGACTCTTAATCGGTAGTTCTGAAAGTTACGATAGCCATAGGCGCGGCGTTGAATTAATTTCATTTTTCTATGGAAGCCTTCGGTGATTCCGTTGCTTTTCGTAAAGCGCCACATGCGGATAATCGGTTCGAACCATTGTCTGATGGTGCGC
>JAZRKW010000108.1:0-25822 GCA_045646505.1 Akkermansia sp.
TTCTTTGGGTCTGTTTCAAATTTATTGGTGGATATATATACCAGAACCAGCTGACATGATTAAGCAGAAGTGATAAATCAGAGTTTGTCGTTTTCGGAGCGGGGGACTTTTTCGGAGCACGGGACTTCAGTCCCGATTAAATGCTCCATAATTTTCGGGACTAAAGTCCCGTGCTTCGACAGATATGCCCCCCGCCAAATGCCGATTTATCGATGATTCATTTATTGCATGGACCAGCATATTTGAAACAATCTCCCATTCTTTATTTTAACGTTTTCTTTACAAGCCGTATTCTATATGCTAGTATGGTGCTATGACGATACGGACTTTCACCAGAACCAGTCTGCTGTGCGGCTGTGTTTTTCTGACTTCATGTGCCTATATGCAAACGCACAAGAATATAGAAGAAAGTTTCAAAATGCATCCAGGCTATCAGATAACCAGTTCCATTGACTTATATAAAAGTGGTAACAGCTACTATATAGGCGTTGATAAAGAACTGATGAAGGTACGTTATCCAGTTATTCACGACAGCATCTTCCTGAAAGATAACAACGAAGCCAGGCTTATCAAACAAGGAAAACGTTACGGCAAAGTCTATAAAAATATATCAGCCGGAACAGCTGAGGTACTGCAACGGACCGATGGATACGTAGAGCTTACAGTACTGAGTGATGAGATCAGAGCCTCTGAAGGCACCTGGTTGGAATCGCTGCCGGCAGGTGCCAGTCGTTGCACCACGCGTGCAGAAATAACCGGTAAGGAAATCACCTGGCTGGATACTGAAAACACCCCGCCTACAAGCATACCAGTAAAAGCAATAAGTCTCGCAGACCAGGTACTGATAGACTGGCCGGGAACCGTACTTTACAATGTGGCCATTCCCATTATGGCACCCTTTGTCTTCTTCCATAACTTTTTAAGTGAACAATAAACAGATACTATGAACATCAAACAACTTACCCATCTCGTACTGGGCAGTCTCTGTATCCTTGCCACCAGTTCCTGCAGTGTGAACAGCCATATTTCGGTGGCAGACTGCGGGCGCAGTGCAGATGCTATTCTGTTACCCCTGAAAACACCTCAGATTTGCCATGTAAACAATCAATGGTATATGACCGGCTATAAAGCCAGTGTAGAACGCAGCAATGCCCCCTGGGTAAACCCTGACCAGCTGCCGGTTGAAAAACGCCATCCCGAACGCTATAGTCTTGCCAGCGACGAAATGACACCTATGTACGCAGCCATACCAGATACCCTGGCTGCAAGCCTCCAGAAAGGCAAATATACGTATTCCGATGCCATCAGCTTCATCAACCGCAAATGGATAAATGAGCTCCCTGAAGGCAATGTCAAGGAAGTGCAACTGAAGGTTTCAGCACCCGAGTTTTTCCAGAATATGTCTTCTCACCGCATCATGCAGACAGAGCAGGGCTCTTATCTGCTTGCCCGCATCGGAGAATTAACAGCCGATTTCAGGGCCATTTATGCCTATCCTCTGGCAGCTGTGACCACCGTCCTGATTGATGCTCCTGCCAGCTTCTTCTACAGTCCTCCCTCCCAGAAGCCTCAGGTTGCCCAGCCCGAAGAACTGGAATGAGTTGTTTTTTCAGGTTTACAAACTTCAAGCTTCATCCATTGCGATGAAGCTTTTTTGTTTATATAAAACATTGTCATTCAATATATTATTATACTTATCCACAATATATGTGGATAAATCTGTGGATAAGTGGTTCATAAACATGTGTATAACTATTCTCCACATTAGGGAGCTTGCTTTTAAACATGGTTATAAACAAGCAAGACGCTATCTTGATTCTTGATTATAAATCACTCGCAATACTTATCCACTTATCCACACGGACAGATGATGATGAATTTCTAAATATACTATATAAGCAACATTAAATCAAAAATCAGACAGTATCCAAGAGCATAGCTTGACACTACCTTATTGCCTGATACAATAACCCGCATGCAAGCTCAGCAGGATCAGCAATGGATGCAACGTGCTCTGGAATTAGCACGTCTCGGATTAGGATTAACCAGCCCTAATCCACCGGTCGGAGCTGTTCTGGTACGAGACGGTCAGGTTCTGGGAGAAGGGTTTCATGAAATAGCAGGTGAAGCGCATGCAGAACGCCGTGCCATAGCGGATGCCTATGCACGCGGTAATGAAAACTTGATTCCCGGTTCTACCATTTATATCACATTGGAACCCTGTTGCAGCCATGGACGCACAGCTCCATGTACAGATGCAATCATACAAGAAAAAATAAGTCGTGTAGTCTATGGATCCACAGACCCCGATATGAGGCACCAGGGCCGCGCTGTAGAGCTTCTGGAAGCTGCCGGGGTAGAAGTATGCCCCGGAGTGCTGCAAGACGCTTGTGACCGCTTTCTGCGCTCCTGGTTTCATGCTGTGCAAACTGGTCGTCCCTGGGTGACTGCAAAAGTTGCCACAACTTTGGATGGTCGCATGACCCGCCGGGAAAAATTCTGGTTGAGCGGGGTAGATACACTTCGTTATGCGCACCAGCTGCGTCTGGAAAGTGATGCCATACTCATCGGTGGAAACACCCTGCGCACAGATGACCCGGCGCTGACAGTCCGCAACCCGATTCAAACCCCATCTCCAAGAAAACAGCAACCCTGGCGTATCGTTTTGACTCAGGATATGCTTTCTCTTCCTCCTGAAGCCAGGTTATTTACCGATGAGTATCAGAAACGCACCCTGGTCTGGGAGAATGTGAAAGATTTACGCGTTCTTCTCAATGAGCTATATACCCGTTATGGTATTGTTAATCTCATGCTGGAATGCGGCGGGCGTCTTCTTCGTTATTTCCTGGAACAAGGACTTGTTAATGAGTGGATGCAGAGTATCTCTCCCATGATAGGTGCCGGACCCGATTTTGTGGTACCCGGTGAATTCCTGACTCAGGAATTTATTTTCCAGCGTGAGGAATTGGTCGAATGCGAGCGCGATATTATCATTCGCGGTATATTAGGTTAGTGGCATTACACCTGATTTTCTCATAATCAACTGCATTTCAGATGTTCCATGTGGAACATCTGAGCATGAAATATGAGCCATGAGCACTGATTAGGCTTGCGGAGCAGGGCAAGATGATGTAGAATGCGCGCCTTTCAGCAGATATGGGTATACGAGTACGACAGTTAGTGATATGTCTGGCAGCAGCGTTAGGGGTGGCATCCTGTTATCCTCCGCAGGTGCAGTATCCGTATACTGCCATGATAACAGTCCGGCGAGTATTGCTGAAAGATAATCTGCTTGCATTATTACCGGCAGAATTGCAGAAACAGCCAGCAGCCCGGGAAGAAGCTACCTGGCTGGCAGATACAGCGTACAAGGCATCTGCCGGCATTGCTCGATTCAATGATTCAAACTTTCCTGGATGGGCGGGAAATGCCATTATCAATGCGCGTCTGCAAGACCGCGGATTGTGCTGGCATTATCAGCACGATATGTTCCGCGAACTCCGGCGGCGGCCTCTTCATTACTTCCGGATAGGATTCTGTGTGCGGGATGGTGGCGAAGCATCGGAACACAACTGTGTATACATAGCAGCGAAAGAAGGTAACTGGCCGGATGCCTGGGTACTGGATGCGTGGATGTGGAACGGCCGGCTGAAAGTAGATGATGCGCGCCAGCTGAATCCGAGACGCTGGGAGGATTTGCCGAATATATGCCGGATACAGTCCATTTATTATCCGGAAGGGCATATATGGCCGATGGAGCACTGGAGTGTGATACGTGGAATAGATGGAGAATATGAAGGGTACTGGTTGCCTGAGATGCGGCGTTCTGCACAATACCGCCGCATGTATAACAATATTGAAAGGGGAAAGAAAGAACACCCCGGTAAATTGACCAATTATTAAAATGAGAAAATTCTATCTGTTGTTTTCAGTGGTATGTTGTCTTATTCTGGCGGGATGCCAGAATGCACCCAAGCCAGACTTCACCGAAAAACCGCATATAGTAGAAAAGCGTCTGCAGTTGCAGAAAAAACTTCTGAGCATGCTGCCGGAAGAAAAGCGGGAAGCTGCAAAAAAAGAAGCCACCTGGCTGGCAGATACAGCCTATAAGGCAGCAGCAGCAATCGGCAGATATAATGACCCCATTTTCGTAAACTGGCTCAATAACCGCATGGTGAACACCCGTAAGCATGTGCGGCATCGTGGTCTTTGCTGGCACTATCAGCATGATTTATATCGTGAATTGCGTCGCCGGCCACTTCAATACTACCGTCTGGGTTGTTGTGTGAAAGATCGGGGGCGCGGTGGAGAGCACCATGTTGTTTATATCGTCGATAAGAATGGAGCCTGGCCGAGCAGAGCTATTGTGCTGCTGGATGCCTGGTGGTATGGCGGACGGCTGCGCGTGGAGGATGAGAGGGATGGTAAGGATTGGATGGATGATGTCAGAACCGTGGAAAACCTCAATCGTATCTATCCCGAAGGGCACAAGAGACCAATGGAGCACTGGTCCATGGTGAGAGTCAGCACCCGGTACATGGATTACGTGTATAGCGATTTACCCGAAGCCCGCAATACTCCCCAGTGGAACTACATGCAGGAACAAATGAAGAAAGGTTTACAGCAACGAGGCGGAAAACCTTTCGATTATTAAGAAAAATAAAATAGTTAGAGAATACTCTAGCAAAAAGGGGGTAAGGCACATATTTTGCTTGCCTTTAAGAGTTGTATGACCTAAACTCTCGGCGTGCAACAAATCGCTTTCAACGAAATCAGTGCGGCAGAAGTATCTGCTATTCCGACCATGAAGCAGCTCAAGCTCTTTTTCTCCTTCAAGGTGGATGAAGGCTGTCTGAGTGGTGAACCGACCGACCCGCGTTTTGGTATTATGGAGCGTGATGGTCGTCGTATTTATCGTTTTCGTTCAGATGAAGATGACTATCGCATCTATTTTACGGTAGAGAAGAACGCCGATGGCGACAGTGTCGTTGTCGTACAGCGTGTATTGCATGCCGATTCTCTGAAGGATTTCTTCTTCCGCAGCGGTATGGGTTCCGATGCCGAAGACAAGAAGCTGAGCAAATCCCGCAGCTTCTGGAAACTCATTGAAGACGGCGAAAAAGCTGCCCGCAAGTAAAAGCAACACTGCCAGGGGAGACACATGCAGTATCTGGCACACATGCCGGCGCGTATAGGCGCAGTAGCTGGAGTGACTCTTACGCAACTGGTGCGCATGCGTCTTTTTCTGGTACCGGCGGTAGTAGCTCTCCTTTTTCTGAGCCTGCAGTTCATACCGTATCAGGAGAACATCGGGGCAGAGTTTCAGGGCATAGCTCAGTTGCAATTCATCAAGGATGTGAGTCTGGGCTGCATGCAGCTTTTCGGGCTTATTTTCTGTGTTGCCTCCACCGCATTGCTGATACCGCGCGATGCAGAAGATCGTATTTTGTACACCATTTTATGCAAGCCGGTACCCAGGTTTGATTATCTGGCTGGAAAAGCTGCAGGGGTACTGGCGCTGCTGGTGCTGATGACCGCAACCCTGGATGGACTCATGAGTCTGATACTGGCCCATCGCGAAGCCAGCATTTGTGCAGAGCTCAGCGCAGTACTGGGGGCTAACGGGTACCAGGAAGCCGAGATAGCCCCCTATCTGGAGCAGGTGCATAGTGCCGGCAATAGCTGGAATACCCAGCGCGGTATCATTGCGAGTTTGCTGGGGTACAGTGTGCTGACCACTCTTACACTGCTCATCTCCTGTTTTACAAGTGGCACTATCGTCAGTATCATTTTTGGTCTTGGTGCTTACTTTATAGGCTTGTTTCAGGATATGCTCTTTTCTGCCATATCTGCAGGGCAGGGCACCACAGCAGCCATGCGCATGGCCGAGCAGGTGTGCGCGGTTCTTCTGCCTGATTTCGGATTATTCAGCGTGGCAGATACAGCCAGTGCCGGGGCAGAATTAAGCTGGTCGCTCCTGGGTGGGCTTTTTCTCATAGCGCTGGGGTACATGTTGCTGCATCTGCTTACAGCCACATGGATTTTCAGTAAGAAAGAATTCTGATGCCATGCTGGATGATTTACGAACCCGCGCCTGCAATGGAGATGTGGAGGCTTGCGTGCACCTGGCCAAGAAACTGATAAGAGGCCGCGGTGAAGGGCGTAATTTTGAAGAAGCGGTGGAGTGGTTTGACTGCGCTGCCCGTGCCGGCTGTACAGATGCTCTCTACTGGCTTGGCAAATGCTATCTGAAAGGGCTGGGATGCCCTAAAGATACTTCCGGTGGCTGCAGCTGCCTGGAACAGGCTGCACTACAGGGACACGCCGCTGCAGCCCTGAAATTAGGCGAATGTTTTGAAAGTGGCCTGGGTGCTCCGCGCAGCTCAGAACTGGCAGCTTACTGGTACCGCAAAGCCGCTGCCCGTGGAGAATCCCGCGCTTATGATAAATTGCTGAATTTAGCCCGGCGGCGGCGGTGAATTTCACTTTTTGCTCGCCAATCAGCCGCTTTTTGTGGTAGTATGATTTCAAACGTTTTCTGTATATTATGCGTACATGGTTTGTAACAACACTTATCTGTGGAATGATGGTTTTGCTGGGGCATAGCCAGGCACAGGAGGAGGTAGTACCTATCATTCAGCACCAGTCTGACCAGTCCTGCGTGACGCATGGTGAATCCGTCATGCTTTCGGTGGAACAGTTACGCGCCGAAGCTCAGGCAAAAGAGGCTCTGGTTCGCGAACTCAATCTCTGTGAACACGCCAGCAATGCACTTCTCATAGCGGCTGAGTCAATGAGCCTGGAAGCCCTGAAAGAATATCTTTCGCATGAGCACCATGCCTATGACGGGCACACTGTACTGGAACATGCAGCTCAGAAAGTCCGGTTTGCGCTGCCGATGGCCGGCAAGCCCTGCCCGGAATGCGGTAAAACAGTCTATCATGCAGACCCGAATGGTCAGCTGGCGGCCTGGACACACCACTACACCAATGGTAAGCTGCAATACAGCCGTTTCCCTATACCTCTGCAGATTTATGCCAAAGGAGAGGAAGGTATGGGGCTGTGGGATAAGCTGGTTCACCGCGTGAAGGTTGATAACTTCAATCTGGCAGCCACTCTCATTTTCCTGGGTGCTATTCTGCATACATTTATGGCCCCTATGTTCCAGAAGTGGGCTCATCACATGGAAAAAGCTCACAAGCAGAAGCTGCGCGATGCTAAGTTCCGTATTCTGCACCCGGAGCAGCGCCTGCCCGTTTCCTTCGGCAGCACTCTGTGCCACTTCCTGGGCGAGGTAGAGGTTGTTTTCGGTCTCTGGATTATTCCTTTTGCTCTGGTGTGCCAGCATTACTACAGCATGGATGACTTTCTGCGTTACATCGACCACGATACCAGTTTTACTGAGCCGCTCTTTGTGGCCGTTATCATGGTCATAGCATCTTCGCGCCCCATTTACAGGCTTGCAGAAAATACGCTGAAATTTGCTGCTGGTATGGGTGGTGGAACACCCGCGGCCTGGTGGCTTTCAGTGTTGTGCATTGCGCCGCTGCTGGGTTCATTCATCACAGAACCGGCAGCCATGACCCTGGCTGCTATCCTGCTGGGTAAGAAATTCTACCATCTCAAACCGGCACCCTCGCTGTGTTATGCCACACTGGCACTTCTCTTTGTGAATGTCTCTGTCGGTGGTACCCTCACGCATTTTGCAGCGCCCCCTATCGTCATGGTGGCGGGTAAATGGAACTGGGATATGGCGCACATGTTCGTGCATTTCGGCTGGAAAGCCATAGTTGGTATCATTATTGCCAACGTAATTTATTTCTTCATTTTCACTAAGGAATTCAAGCGTCTGGCAGAAGTGCAGAGGGCCAACAGTGCGTTTGACAGCGCTGTGCCCACATCCTGGGAAGACCGTCAGGATGTCATCCCCACCTGGGTGTATGGTGTCTCCATTGTTTTCCTGGTGTGGACAGTATATTTTGCCCACCATCCGGCTATCTTCATCGGTGGTTTCCTCTTCTTCCTGGGCTTCACCATGGCTACTCCGCAGTATCAGAATGCATTTTCCATCAAGGTGCCGTTGCTGGTAGCCTTCTTCCTTGCGGGTCTGCTTATTCTGGGTGGTGTGCAAGGCTGGTGGATGCAGCCGGTACTGCAGGCACTGGCCGATCTGGGTGCTACTGCTACCATGGGTCTGGCCAGCATACTGACAGCGTTCAATGATAACGCTTCTGTGACCTTCCTTTCTAGCACCGTGCCCAACCTGCCGGAGCATATCCGCTACGCTATTGTAGCTGGCGCTGTGACAGGTGGCGGTCTCACCGTCATTGCAAATGCCCCCAACCCGGCTGGTCAGGCTATTCTGGGCAAATATTTCAAAGATGGTATCAGTGCTCTTCAGCTTTTCCTCTGGGCTGCGCTGCCTACTTTCATCATTTTCTGCCTGTATAATTTCATTTACTTCGGCAACTAAAGACTTATGTTTACAGGACTCGTGGAATGCACCGGCAAGGTGCTGGAGCGCACACCGGTAGCCGCCGGTGCGCGCTATGCGGTGGAGATTCCCTTTGCAGCAGAGCTGGCACTGGGAGATTCAGTGGCGGTGAATGGCTGTTGTCTCACCGTCGATAAAATTGATGGCAACCGGGTGGAATTCGACCTCCTCACGCAGACGATGCGTGTGACCAGCCTGGGACAGTTACAGGTGGGTTCCCTGTGTAATCTGGAACGCGCTATGGGCGGTAATGGCCGTTTTGGTGGCCATTTTGTCATGGGGCATGTTGACACCACCGGCAGCGTCACCAGCATCACTCCGGTGGGGCAGGACCACATGGTGCGTATCCGCATCCCCCGGGAATACATGCGCTACGTTATTGATAAAGGCAGTATCGCTATTGATGGTGTTTCTCTGACCGTGGCTGATATTATCGGCCCGGATGAGCTCGAATTCTGGATTACTCCGCATACCTGGGAGCGTACTATCATGCACTGCTATATGCCTGGCAGCATTGTCGATATCGAAGTCGACATGATAGCCAAATATGTGGAGAAACTTCACATCCAGCGCCAATAACAGCCTGATTCATTCTCAAACCACCATCATAGTAAATCAAGAACCCCGCACCGGTCATTTCCGATGCGGGGTAATTTGTAAAATCTCAGAATCGAGGAGTGAATCAGGCCTCAGCAGCAGCTTCCTCAGCGGGAGCTACAACTTCACCCTTCACCACGAGAACCACCTTCACAGTGGCGGTCACCTGGGCGTGCAGCTTGGCAGCCACCTCGTAGTTGCCGGACTTCTTGAGCGGCTTCTCAAGCTCAATGGCGTGGCGGTCGATTTCGATACCCTGGGCGGCCAGACCTTCAGCAATCTGCTGGTTGGTGATAGCGCCGAATACCTTGCCATTCTCGCCAGCCTCGAGGGTCAGGTTGACCGTGACGGCAGCAATCTTGGCAGCAATCTCCTGGAAGTTGGCCAATTCAGCAGCCTCGCGCTCTGCGCGCTTCTTCTGGAGCATGTTGATGAAACGCTGGTTTGCGGGAGTAGCTTCGAACGCAAGACCCTGAGGAATCAGGTAGTTGCGGCCGTAACCAGCCTTCACGGTAACGAGGTCGGCTTCACAGCCCAGACCTTCAATCTTCGTAGCGAGAATAACATTCATGTTTGCCATAACTCAGTAATATTGGGTTTGGTGAGCCGCAAAGATGCCCTAAATTGACCTGAAAGTCAAGTAAAATTTGTCTTAATCCCTGAATTTCAACTGCATTATTCTGAATGATTCAAACGGTGAATCAGTCGTTATATCGCTGGATGCATGAGTATCATTGATTCTTTTAATAAAGCAATAGTAGAGATTAGAGTAACTTATATACATTTTAAAGATGCTATCATGTGGTGAGATGTATCTGATAGTGAAACACCCGTAGAAACGGATTTTTTTGAGTTGGAGGTATAGGGGGCTCGGAGTTTTATAATAAAAGACTTGACGCAGCGGGTCTCAGCTGGCATACTGGCACCTGCCGCCGGGAGCACCCCCGGAGGTATAGCTGGAAAACCCCGCCAGGACCGAGAGGTAGCAACGGTATTCAGACTATGCTTGTCGGGGTGTTGTTCCCGGCGGTTTTTCTGAATAGGGAACAGGACTGAGACCATGCACACGCAGAGAAATAAAATCTACCTGGATATCATACGGCTGGTGGCCATATTCTGTGTGGTGTATAACCATACTCCCGGCTTCGATGTGCCTGCGTATGAGGGATGGAGTCAGGCGGGCTACTGGGGTGCTCTTGTGGTGAATCAGGTGGTCAAGATGGCAGTCCCCCTGTTTTTTATGGTGACTGGTGCTCTGCTGCTGGTTAAGGAGGAAAGTATCAGTGCGCTTTTCAGAAAGCGTGTGTTTCGCTTTGCCATGGTTGTTGTGATCATCACCATAGTGCAGTATGCCTTTTACTGCTGCAGTGCACAGGAGGGGTTCAGCCTGAAAACATTGCTTTCTCAGTTCTACCATGGTGTGATATGCAACGAGTTCCGAGCCAGCTGGTTTTTATATGCCTATATCGGCATGCTGCTGATGCTGCCGTTCATCCGCCCTGTAACCGGATGCGCTGCTGATGCTGTTTTTGTATATCTGTTTGTTGTTCAGTTTGTTTTCTGTTGTGCTATACCAGCTGCGGTGCTGTGCCTGGGCGAATATGAGGGATACAGTGTGTACAGCAACTGGATACTCTTTCAACCGGAAATCGATACTCTTCCCTATTCTGCCGGATACTGCGTATTTTACCTGCTGGCCGGGTATTTTCTGGAGCACCGGGTTTCTGAAAAATTCTGGCAGAAACACAGCGGCGCACTGCTCGTGGTTGCCGGTTTGTGCATTGTGGCCGCCGTGGTCTGCACAGATGCTGCCCGAAGGGTGCAGAATGTTCCCTCGCTGGAGGAAGCGCTGGTGTTTCAGACAGCTTTTCTGCCTATTCCCTGCGCTGTGTTTTATCTGGCGTTGAAATCGTGGTGTGCGCGTCTGCAGATGAGCCTGCGGGTCAGAAAAACCGTGGCTGCTCTCGGGCCTGCCGTGTTCACCGTCATGCTCACGGAAAACCTGTTCCGGATAAGCTGGGTCAGGCTGTGGGAGCTGCTGAGCCGTCATATGCCTGTTATACCGGCAGCTCTCATCTATTCCGGTGTCATCTGTGTGGCAGCCCTGCTGTTGGGGCTTGTTTTGAAGCGCGTGCCCTTTTTGAAACGAATTCTCTAAGTGTCATGGATAGCAAAGCCAGTTTTTCAGGATTGATTTCGGCGCATCGGGCCTTCATCATGGGGGCATGTATTGTGGTGATTATGTTGTTTCATAACGATTTCCGGGTATTTGGCTCATACGCCTGGCCTGTCAGATGTTATGGGCACTGGGGAGTTGATGTCTTTTTGTTTATTTCCGGTTTTGGTTTGTACCATTCTCTGAATCGTGCACATGGCGCAGGTCTGGTTCAGTTTTATAAGAGACGACTTGTCCGGATTATGCCGGCGGCTGTGCTGGCCGGCTGTGTTTTATATGCGTGCGGGGTAGCTGGTAAACTGGGGCTTTTCGGCTTGAATTTGAGGTATATGCGGACCTTGCTTCTGCTGTATCTTCTGGCTCCGTTGACATACCATTTATTCTCTGGAAGGAGCCCCATACTTGTGCTTCTGGGGCATTTTGTGCTGGGAATAGCTGGTGTTTTAATTTCTGTCCCGCTTTTATCAGGGGCATCTTTTGAGTGCCAGTCAACGGTGTCATGGACTTTTGCCCGCTTGCCGGTTTTTGCAGTGGGAATGTACGTGGCGCGGATGGATTTCCGGCTCAGACAGATCTTCTCCCCTGGTTATGTCCTGTTTGCCTGCCTCTGTTTATTTGCTGCTTTGTATTTTCATGACTTAAGGTATGAAACGCAAGCTCTTTCGAATTATCTGCATTTATTTCCGTATATGCTGGTTGCCATAGCCATGCCATTGTTACTGGGAGTATTGGTTTTCATCATTCCAGCCAATCTCGGAGTCGTTGCGCACATGGCTGCATGGGCAGGAGCCTGTTCATTGGAATTGTATCTGGTTCATGAGGCTGTTTTCCAAAGAATGGCAAAGATACCTGCTGCTCCTGCAATAAAGTTTCTCTGCGCTTATGCTCTTTCTTTTGCGGGTGCCTGGGTGTTGAAAAAACTGGTGGATTTCCTCATGCGGATAAAATGGAGCAGGTAAGCTGACCAGACCGCAGCATTGCGCCTGCCGCCGGGAGCACCCTCGGAGGTATAGCTGGAAAACCCCGCCAGGACCGAGAGGTAGCAACGGTATTCAGACTATGCTTGTCGGGGTGTTGTTTCCGGCGGTTTTTTGCTTGCAACCCGGTGCGGATGCGTTAGAATGGGCAGGATGAAGCGCATCTGTATATTGTTTCTGCTTGCGGTGGATATACCGGTCTCCGCTGTGGCTATTGTGGGTACGGTGACGGGTATTTTCCCGGCGGTGGAGTAGGCCTTTGGCTGGATTGGCAGCCAGGGACGCGATGAATCTGAAAAGAAGAATTAACACCATGTCACTTCTCCATGTTATCCGCCGCGTTTCCCTGCCGCCTTGTCTGCGGAGCTGGGGTTGGTGGGGTGTTATGGGGCTGCTGCTCAGCATGGTGACTATAAGCTGGAGCGGGGCAGCCTGTGCCGGGCGTGTGTTTGTGTACCCTGTGACTCAGGAAACGACATACAGGCACATGGCGGATTCTTACGTGAAACAGTATTGTCCGCTGGAGTATGCTGCGCTCGATGCGTTTCAGGGAGAACCCGGGGAATATGAAAGCATCAAATTTGTGATGCAGGATGCCGCAGGGCGGCGCGTGCTCTATCTGCCGGGAATGATGTATAGCGGCGTAGTATGCAGAATCCAGTTCTTTTTTGATGCTGCCACTCCGGAGCAGGTCTGTATTCATGCCTCTGTTGCCGGAATGTTGCACTATCAATCATTTCTACTCACGGAAAAGGAGAGCATGGCCGTCTATCTGCAGCAGGCAATACAGCGCTATGCCAGGGAGCATGGCATGCTGCATTCTGTGGTTCTGGAGCTGGTTCCGGAACCGGTGGATATGCGCCTTGCTCCGCTTATAGAGCTCATGAATTACCTGGTGGAGCAGTTACCTTATCATGTGGATGTCGGCGAACTCATTCCTCCTGTAGGGGAAGGCCCGCTGCATTATCACTTCGGAGCACGGGACTTCAGTCCCGTACACTTCCGGAATCGTTAAGCGGGTCTGAATCTCCGCGTTTAGAGAAACAAAAATGAAATCCGCCCCCGGGTGGGGGACGGACGAAATCATTTCATGACCAGCCGCCGCTTCTGCGAAGCTTTGGCCTGGCATGCGAAATCCTCGCTTACGCTCGGGCTTCAGAACGGGATATCGTCGTCTTCCTCGGCGGGCATGGGAGGAGGAGGAGTCTGCTGCTGGGGGCGTTGCTGCTGGTAGCCGCCGTTGGAATAGCCGCCGCCGTAGTTGCCGCCTTGCTGGTAGCCGCCCTGTCCACCACCGTTGTATCCACCTTGCTGGTAGCCGCCGTTGTTGTAATTATTGGAGCGCTGCTGGTAGCCGCCGCCCTGGGAAGGTGCGCCGCCTTCGCGACCACCGAGCAGCTGCATGTTCTCCGCCACGATGCGGATTTTGCTGCGCTTCTGACCGGTCTGCTTGTCTTCCCAGGTATCCTGCTGCAGACGGCCTTCGATGAAGACGGGGCGACCCTTGGCCAGGTACTGACCTGCAATTTCAGCAGTCCGACCCCAGCAGGTCACATCCAGGAAAGTTGTTTCCTCGCGGCGTTCTCCCTCGTTGGGGCCACTGCTCACGCGGTTGACAGCCAGGCGGAGCTCAGCCACGGTATTGCCGCGGGGAGTGCTGCGAACATCAGGATCAGCAGTCAGGTTGCCGATAATCATTACTTTATTCAAATTAGCCATATTTACTCTGAGTTGGAATTATATACCGGGTAAAATGCCGGAGCATGCTCCAGCGCTATCTACATGGTGCTATCCTACCTGTCAGGGAGTGCCTTGACAAGCAAAAATATGATTTTTGAGGTCTTTTATTCCGTTGCTGACGTGAATATAGGCTTGCATCCGGTGGCGTTACGTTGTACAATGCGCGCACCGCTTCCTTGCGGAGTATCACCATTTTATTTCCCATGAAAGTTGAACTTATCGAAAAAGCCGCTCAGATTGTAGGTGACAACCAGTTGCTGGTCAATATCGTTTCCAAGCGCGTGCAGCAGCTCAACCACGGCTCTGACCCCTTCATCGTCACGACTCCGGAAATGCAGTGCGGTGATATTGCTCTTACGGAGATTATCGAGGGTAAAATCACCTGGCATGTCATGACTCCTGAGGAACTCGCTGCCAGCAAGGGTGAAGCTGTAGAGGCAGATCCTTTTACAGAGCTGGCTGATTCCGCTGCTTCCATGGAGCCGGAGACTCTTACCATCACCCCCGATCTGTAAAGATACCCGATTCTTTTTCAGCGCGACCCGGCAGGCTCCCAGAGACGGTAGCGCCGGGTCGCACTTTTTCACCAGCAACTACCCTGACTAACAGCATATTATGGCCAAGAAACCCGCACCTCAGAATAACCTTATCGCCAGCAACAAGAAAGCAGGTCGTGATTATGAAATCATGGGCCGGCATGAATGCGGTATCGAGCTGCGTGGTACCGAGGTCAAGTCCATACGCGCGGGTAAGGTAAATGTGGCAGATGCCTTTGCCCGGGTGGAGAAAGGCCAGCTTTTTCTCTATGGTTGCGATGTGCAGCCCTGGGAGACCGCCGGCAAGTGGTTCCAGCATGAGGCTAAGCGTCCGCGCCGCCTGCTCATGCACAAGCGCGAGATTCTCAAACTTGAAATTCAGCAGGCCCAGAAAGGCTTTGCTTTGCCCTTGTTGCGTCTTTACTGGAAAAACGGCAAAGTAAAGGCAGAAATAGGCATCGGTCGCGGCAAGACCCACCGCGACCAGCGCTATGACCTCAAGGCCCGCGCCGAAATGCGCGAGGTGCAGCGCGAAGTAGCGCGCTTTAATAAAGCCCGCTGGTAATTTCTGACTGTTCCGGCGGCGGCAGAGCCATTTCGCAGGCGAGAACACGCCCGATTCCCAGCCACCGCCAGCGGCCGGGAATTACTTTTCCTCCCTGCGGATGATTTTTTCCACGTCCGGGAGCATCGCGGGCACATCCTTACAGTACTTACCCCAGAGACGGTCCATGAGTGAGGGGGTGCCGCCGGCCGTTTCCTCGGTATCGGCCCCCAGCTCCACCAGCCTGCGCAGAGCCTGCAGCAGAGGCTCGCGGTGGGGCGGGCTGCTGGCGCAGCGCGAGGTCATGCAGGCCACGTAGAAAAGCACACTGTTGCCTCGGGCATCGCGGGCGCTGATATCCAGCCCGGCAGGAACCAGAACCTCTGCTGCGCGCATCACGGCCTCAATCCCCTTCTGGTCCAGCCAGGGTGCGCTATCCACCATGGATAGCAGCAGAGTCCTGCCACCTTCCAGACGCATGTTCGCATCAGCACCAAGCTCAATCAGCAGCTTGAGCATTTCCGGCTTCCTCAGCGCATGCTGAATGGGATAAACCGGGTGGCCCGAACGACTGCGGCAGGCCTTGTTGATTTTTGCACCATGCTGAACAAACAAGCGCACAAGCTCCTCATTCCCGGAACCAATGCAGAAATAGAGCAGCGGAGTACCATCGGGTGCACAGGTATTGACGCTGGCGCCATGCTCCAGCAGCACTTTGACCATCTCATTCCGCCGGCTGAGCAAAGCGGTGTGCAGCAGGTTGCCGGGGCTGTAATGAGAGCGCGATTTCACCAGTTCAGGGCGGTTTTTGAGTATCTGAGCCAGTTCCTCGACCTTGCCGCGGCGAATCACCTGCTCCGCTTTCTTGTAATCCGGGTCCTGCAGGAGATTGGGCGTGAACATAAAGGGCTTCACCGCCGGTAATTCATGCCGGTTGGGCGAAATGGTGACCCGGAAGCCCGACACCAGCGCGCGGTCCTCGGGAGCAGCATCGGGGGCATCCATGGCCTCCGGGCAGGCAGCGCGCAGCAGGTTCATGACCTCGCGACCGGGTGCCTCCCAGTTGCCATCGGCATCCTGGTAGCAGACCAGCATGGCACTGTCCTGGATCCATCCGCCACTCTTATTCTCGATCATTTTCCGGAAGTTCTGCTCCTCCACACCCCCGCGGCGACCCAGCATGAAAATCTCGACGGGCACCTTGCGGAACTCCGCCGCAGCCTGCGCTGCAGCCAATGTGGTGTGCAGCACCATGGTGCGCTCTTCCACCCGCGGGCAGTTCTCAGCCTGTTTCCGGTTCTCGCCATCCAGAAGGTTGACATAGCACTTGGCGTAGCTGCCATCTGTGCGGGTGAACTCGGCTATACGACCGTCGGATACATCGCGGCCATTGATTTTATGAGTCCCGGAGAATTTTTCGACTGTTATCTTATCCAGTCTGCCATCGAAGATTTCCACGGGGGTTCCCCGGTGGACCGTCCAGGTGCAGATGCCGTTGGTTTCCTTCCATTCGATGATATTGGCGATATCATCTGCCGCCATTTCTTCCAGCTTCACGCGCAGTTTTCGCCCCTTTTCAGTCAGCAGCTCCACCCAGGGGCTCTGCCCGGCCTTTTCATAGCCGGCGGACAAAATGCGGGCACTGATGGTGGCACTGCTGCTCGTGCGTTCATCTGTTTCCTCATCTTCATCCGGCACCTGGTCTGTTTTCTGCAGGTGCCAGGTATAAAGCGGTGAGGAGAACGGCCTGTGCACCGAAGCATCAGCAGCCAGAGATTCCAGAATCTTCTGCTCAGCACTTTCATCCACCGTGGGCAGGTCCTTGAGCTCCACCGCCTGAATCAGGGCATGCGCCGTGGGATTTCCGGCAGCGCCGGCCAGCAGGCGCTCACGATAGCTCCGGCGGGTTTCCTGCGGGATATCTGCGCATTGGAGCAAAGCATGAGCCAGGCTGGCAGCAGCTATGGGCATGCGCTCCAGCTGTTTCATGGCCGGGGTAAGCAGAGCCTCTGCCTGGGCATTCTTCCCCTGCTGCAGGAGCGAAAGCGCATGGTACACATCCGCCTGCAGGCGCCACTTCACCAAATCGTGCTGCGAGCCTTTGCCGGCCACATGAGCCGCGGAGCTGGCGTAGTAAGCCAGGTTGTATTCCGCCCAGAAAGCCGCACCGCGGAAACGCCTCTGCTCCGCCATGATGCGCTGGAGCTCCGGGCGGATATAGGAGAGGTTGCGCTTGGGCTGCAGCAGCATTAACCGCTCGGACTCCCGGGAGAGTCCATGTTCCAGCAGCAGCTGGTGGGCATCGTTCCAGTAATATGAGTAGTACGAATTGAGCAGCATGGCCGCCTGGGTGACACCCAGCCGCTCCTGTTCCCGGGCGGTGGCTTCATCCCCCTTGGCCCGGGCTACCAGCGCCATGGCCATGCGCGTCGAGGGGTACTTGTAATTGCGGGGCGTGCTGGTCATGCGCTCCAGAATCTTTTCAGCGGTGGGCAGGTCGCCCTTGCGCAGGGCATGCATGACCATATAGTAACCACGGCGGCTGTTGGCACCGGTGATAAACTTGGCCTCCAGGTCCGGCTGGTAGAGGGCATCGCTCATGCGCCCCACACGCAGCAGAGCCTCCGCACAGCCCTTGCCCGGCAGTTTCGCCTCCAGATCCATATAGGTGCGCTGCATGGTCTTCCACTCCTCATCAGAGGCGAGCATGCGTTTGTTATTAATCTGGTGGGCGAGCAGAATACTGGCCACCAACTCAGGCTCCGGGTCAGGGTCGTCATCCTCATCCTTGCGAGTTGTGACTCGTTTGGCCCAGAAGAGGTTGGGGGCTGTTGAGGCCCCGCTGAACAGGGAGTCCATGCTATCGATGATACTGAGGTCGGCACGGCAGTGGTGCATGAGACGAGCCTGGCAGCGGGGCGTAATCTGGTGGCTGATGTGCAGGTTGAGAAGCAGCGGCCAGAGGTGCTCACGGTTCAGCAGGTCAGCCAGCGCAGCGGCGCCCTTGTCCAGCGCTTCGGTCTTGCCATCGCGCTCCAGCATGGCCAGCTGCAGGGCGCAGCGCAGCAGGGCGGCATTCAGCTGCAGGTAGCGGGCGCGCAGGGCATCATCATGGCGGGCAAAGCGGGTGCCGTGCTCATCAATCAGCACATCCACACCATTTTCCGACGCCGTCACATCGAAATTGGAGAAGATGCGGAAATGCCCCTGCCGGGGAATCGACACATTGAAATTACTGTCGCGCCGCACACGCGAGCCCTCAGCCAGGGAATACAGCACCAGAGATGAGAGCATATCCTGCGCTTTTTCCTTCTGCACCACTTTATCAAACAAGGCCACGTCCTCCTCCACCGTGCTGCCACCGGCACCCAGCAGTTCATTGCTCCACTGCGCCGTGTATACAGCCGAGCAATCCGGCATCTCGCCCAGCCCGGCAGTGGGGTTATCCAGTTTCTTCCAGGGCATGCAGGTGGGGTCTGCCGCCAGCATGCTGCGCACGGTAAAGCTCTTCATCTCGTGGCTCAGCCCGGCAGCGGCATCGCGAATCTTCTGCAAATCGGCCTCGGCGGGCAGCTTGCCGGTGGCGCGGCCCTGCATGAGCTGCATGCCCAGCACCAGGGGCTCGGGCAAATCCTTGCCCCAGGTGTAATTCCAGCAGGTCAGGCCGGAAAGCTGGGCTTTATCATATAACACACTGGTATCGTGCAGCATGCAGCGAAGCGTCAATCGGGCAAAATCCGAACCACGCTGCATGATGTAGGGCGCATGCAGCACCGGGTCGGTCCACAGGCGGTTCACCTCCGAAGCGCGCTGCTCCTTACCATCGCTGAGCGTGAAACGGCGCTGGGTCAACATGGGCGGAATACCACGCTGACCTTCTGTAATGCCCAGCAGGTAATCCCACTCACGGTCATCGCGGAAGGCGAGCATGCCCAGCCACTTCTGCTGGTGCTCCAGCTCGCGGGGCTCCTTCTCCTCGTACGGCTTGAGCATGTGTTCCTCCAGCGCCAGGGAGTCGTACTTGCACGAGTGGTCCATCCACACCGAATCTGCCCGCACCAGCATGTAGGTATTCATGTCGGTGGTCGTGTGTTTGCGGGTAATATCGTTGAGCAGGTAGTGCTGGCGGCCGTTGCGCTTGTAGTATGACTTCAGGTTCCAGCTGCTGCGCAGCATCTTATAGGTCGATTCCTGCACCGGCCCGGGCGGAGTACCCAGCGCCTGAACAGCCTGCTGGAAGCTCCATTCCTCGAACTCCTTCTCCGAAATCGTCGTAAAGGAGTTCTCATAGGTGTGCCCCATCTCCTCTGCGGCATTCACGATGAGGCTGCTGAGGATGAAGAAAGGAAGAAAACGAAGGTAACGCATGATATGGATTGTAAGGGGTTATTTGGCGCTGTGTTCCAGCAGGAGCTTTTCTACTTCGGGGTTCAGGGGCGGTGCCCAGCCATACTGGCCGCGGAGACGACTGAGCAGCGAGGGGGTACCGGTACTGGTTTCCTGCACATCGGCTCCCAGGCGGATGAAGAGCCTCATGGTTTCCAAAGTGGTTTTGAGTTCCTGCGGGTTGTTTTTCACGTCGCTGCTGTTGGCGTGTTGAGCGAGTTTCCAGAGCAGACTTTCACCCATTTTATTGCGGGTGTTGATATTCATACCGCGGGGAATGAGTAGTTCTGCCTGCTTTGCCAGTAGAGCCACATCTGCCTTCGGGCTCTGCTTCATCAGTTCAAACAGGGCGTTTTCTCCATTCGGCATCAGCACATTCAGGTTGGCACCAGCCTCCAGCAGAGGGGGGAGCAGCTGCGGTTGGCGCATGGCGCTGAATACCGGGTACAGAGCATCTTTCATATTGATGTTTATCGAAGGAAGATTCGGATCGGCACCGAGCTTGAGGAGCTGGCGGAAGTGTTTTTCATCCTTGCTGTTTATGCAGCTCTGCAGCAGAGTGTCGCCGCGCCAGTCGCGGGTGTTCAGACTGGCTCCCCGTTTGACAAGTAATTCCACCATGCTGTCGGAGCTGTTGAACTTGATGGCTGTCTGCAGCGGGCAGCAAGCGTACTCGTTTGTGCGCACATGCAGCAGGTCGGGGTTTGCATCCAGCAGTCGGTTTACTTCAGCCTCGTTATTGCTGCGTATGGCGGCAGTGAGGGCTTTATATTCCGGAGAGTTCTGCAGCGGGCTGCGGAAGGAATGGAACACAAAGGTGGGCACATGGTTCAGTGTAACCTGGAATCCGCCATCGAGCACACGCTCATTTTCCGGTGTGCCGGCAGGTTCGATGATGGCTGCGGTTTCACCAATGATATTGAGCACCTGGCGGCCGGGTGTTTCCCAGTTACCTTCGTCATCCTTGTAGCAGACCAGCAGCACATAGTTGGTGGGCAGGTCCTTGCTGCTGCCGGCCAGTTGCTCGTGCAGCATGTTTTCCTCCGGGCCGCTGCGCTGCCCCAGCATGAAGGCAATGATGGGTTTCTGCCGCTGGGCTGCTTCGATTTCGGCTGCGGCCAGAGTGGTATGCAGACGGACAGTTGGTTTTTCTGCGCGGGCGTTCTGCTGGATGTATTGGCGGGCTTCATCATCCAACTGGTTGAAGTACCACGTTACAGCCGTACCGTGGGTGGTGGTGAACTCGGCGGTGAGTCCGTTGCTCACATTCACACCGTCGCGAACATGCAAGCACTGGGTGGGCGGGTTCTGCACCAGCCTTTCAAATCGCGCTTCAAAAGGTTTTGTTACCAGGGTCTTTTCTTTGGTAAAGGCCCAGGTGCGGATATTATTCTTTTCTTTCCAGTCGATGAGGTTCTGAATGTCATCCGGCGCGAGTTCATCGAGTTTGATGTAGCGTTTGCGTCCGGCATCGGTCTGGAGCAGTACCCAGGGAGCCTGGTGCGGGTTGTCATAGCAGGCGTTGACAATGCGTGCCTGAATCGTGCTGCGTGTGGCCGTGCGTTCATCGTTCCCGGTGTCAGCTGTTTCATCGGCATCTGCCTTCTGCAGGTGCCAGGTGTAGAGCTCGGAGCGGAAGGGTGCCGGGGCTGTAATGGGAGTAGCCTGATTCAGGGCAGCTATATCTGCGCTTTCATCTTCTGTGACCAGATTTTCCAGCTGCACAGATTGCAGTTTTGCCAGGGCAATGGCATTTCCGGCGCTTCCGGCCAGCAGGCGGCGCTGATAGTCCTGGCGCGTACCGGTGGGTATATCTGCACAGGTCAGGATAAAGGGTGCAAGTTCGGCTGCCAGTGCCGGCATGCGTTCCAACTGTTTTATGGTATGCTCCAGCAGGGTTCTGGCGGGCTCGGAGGCCTGGTTCTGCTGCAGGAGTGCCAGAGCATGGTAGGCATCTGCCTTAATTCGCCAGCTGGCCAGTTCTGCCTGTGTGCCCAGACCGTGAGCCGGGGTGGCTTTGCTGCAGAAATCTGCCACGGCAAGCTCCTGCCAGAAGGCGGCACTGCGGAAGCGCCGTTGCTCTGCCAGGCGCTGAATCAGTGCGCGGCGCAGGAAAGGCATGCCGTGGTTCGGCAGAATGGTAAGCAGTTTTTCGACCTCGCGGGTCATGCCGTGCTCCAGCAGCAGACGCACAGCGTCTTCCCAGTAATAGAAATGGGATGAATTAAGAGAGATAGCCGCCAGTGTCACAGCCAGCCGTTCCTGTTCGCGGGCATTTGTTTCATCACCTTTGGCACGGGCTACCAGCGCCATGGCCAGGCGGGTGCCGGGGTAACTGTACATTTGCGGGCTGTGGCACATGGAGGACAGAATCTTCTCTGCCGTGGCGGTGTCGCCCTGCTGCAAGGCGTGGCGTACAAGATGGTAGCCCCGGATGCTCCATTTACCGGAGATACGCTCCGGAGCCAGGTCGGTGCGGTACATACCGGCGTTCATGCGGCCTACTTTCAGAAGCCGCACGGCAGTTATCTTGTCCGGGGCCATGTCGTCCAATTGCAGCCAGCGGCGCTGTACATCTGCCAGTTGTTCCGGCGAGTGGGGCAGCACGTCTGTGTTGATAAAATGGTCCCTGAGAATCGGTGCCAGCAGTTCCTGCTCCGGGTCTGGCTTGCCATCTTCATCGGTGCGTTTGGTGAGAATCCCCGCAATATCATGAATGATGGAGATAGATGACTTGGTAAACAGGCGGCCCAGGTGGTAGAGGATATTGCCGTCTGCCTGGCAGGCATCCATCAGTTGTATGCAGGTTTCCGGTCCCAGGTGCCGCATGCTGTGCTCACTCATCAGCAGAGGCCAGAGCCGGTGTTGGTTCAGCACTGCGGCCAGTGCCGTGGCGGCTTTTTTGTGCTCATCGAGATTGCCGTCGCGCTCCAGTAGTGCCAGTTGCAGGGCGCAGCGGTGCAGGGCCACATTCAGGCTGCGGCAGCGGGCCCGCAGAGCGGCATCATCTTTTTCGAAGGCCGGGCCGTTCTCATTGATGAGGATATCGACTCCGTCTTCTGAAACTTCGATATCATAATCAGCGTAGTAGTTGAAATGTCCCTGGAGGGGAATACCATCGCGGAAGATGCTGTCTTCGCGGGCGCGGGCATCCTGTGCCAGGGTGAAAAGTACCAGCGAGGAAAGGGACTTGGCGCTTTGTTCCTGTTTCACCAGTTTTTCCAGCGCAGCAATATCCTGCTCTGCTGTGGTGGCGGGCCCCATGAGTGCGGCGTTCCACTGCGGCAGGTTCACGGCGGTGCAGTCCGGCATTTCGGAGAGGTCTGCCGTGGGGTCGTTGAGCGATTTCCAGGGCGCGTAATCCGGCGCGGCTGCCAGCAGATTACGCACGATGAATCCTTTCATTTCTGCCGGCAGAGTGGCGGCAGATGCCTGAATCTGCTGCAGTGCTGCGGTGGGCGGCAGCTGCCCCAGGCTGCGGCCTTTCATCAGCTGCAGTCCCAGTGCCAGCGGCACGGGCAGATCCTTGCCCCAGGGATAGTGCCAGTTGGTGAGTCCACGGCGGGCCGCATAATCGTAGTGAACGCTGTGGTCGTGCAGCAGGTAACGCAGCCGGCTTTTGTTGAAGGAATTGGCATGCGCCCGCAGGTAGGAAGCATTCTCGTGCGGCGATGTCCACAACCGGTTGCTTTCGGCCGCGCGTTTCTGGTACATTTTGTGCAGCTGGTATTTCTGCTCTGTGCGCAGGGCAGGTTCACCACGCAGGGAACCCAGTATACCCAGCATGTGTTCGGCGTAAAAATCGCCTACAAAGCAGAGCGAGCCCAGCCAGTTGAGCTGGTGCTGCTCTTCCTGTGGTTTTTCCTGCTCGTAGATTTTGAGCAGGTGGTTGACGTACAAGTCGCGGTCCTGGCGGCTCAGGTAGCGCAGTAGCAGACGGTTCGACAGAATAAGCATGTAGGTATTCATGTCGGTGGTCTTACCGTCTTTGATAAGCTGTTTCATCTGCTTGTGCTGGAAATCGACCCGCTTACCGCCTTTATCGGGTTGTTTCCAGGTAGCTTTCAGCATATCGAATGTGGCCTGCGAGGGGGTGCCGGGCAGGTTGCCCAGGGCTTTGAGGGCTTGCTCCGGGGTGTAGTTCCGGAGCTCGCGTGAGGGGATATTGCGGATGTAGGGCACGAGGCTCTGCTCCATTTTCTCTGCAGCCGGGGCCAGCAGGCTCCCCAGCAGAAAACAACTCAGAAATTGTCTTATATTCATCAGGGTACCAGGTAAATGAGTTAAATCATATCGCTTACAACATCGGGAAGTGTTTTCACAGGTGCTGCCGGGTCATCGCGCCAGACCTTGATTTTGCGCATTGTGCGTTCTTCCTGCTCCTCCGCGTCATCTTCTTGTTGTGGTTCTGCCGGTTTTTTGACCGTTGTTGCAGCTTTGCGATTTCCCAGGAGTTTCTGCATCAGTTCAGCGCGGCGGGCTTCTTCGTTTTTAGTCTGCTGCTGCTTGAACTCGGTCACTTTTTCTTCTGCCTCTGCCGGTACCCAGAAAGTCCAGCTGCGCGCTGCGGGAATCTTTTCTTCCTGCAGACGAATGGCTTCCGGCAGGTCATTCCACTCCATGCGGCGGGTGGTACGGGTGTAGAATGCCACGCCGGTCTCGGTTGTTCCACGGTTCAGGTTGCGTATGGTATCTGTGCCGGGTTCCACTTCCATCTGCACCCCGAAATCCAGCTGAACCACACTGCTGCGTTCTGTGTTTCCCCGCAGGATTTCCTTTTCCTTGGCATGTTCGCGCGCCCGGAGCACCGGGCGGTAACCTTTCTGCACTTGATCAGCCAGTTTTTCGTATTGTTCGTATGCTTTTTTTTCTTCTTCCTCATTGGCCGGGGCAGGGGTGGCCAGGTGAGTTTCCATGCGCTTCAGTATCTCGGCAGCATCATAATCCCGCGGGTCGAACTGCTTGAGTATGCCGTTGGCCATGAGGGTGGCGGCTGGGCAATCTGTCTTTTCCTCGTTTTCAACAGGGGTGCCACCCAGCAGAATCTGGCGGAACTGTTCGTGGAACACACCCGGTAAGAATGCTTTACCCAGGGAATTGGTGATAGCGCGTTGTCTGTTTGCTGCGCGTATGGAAATAAGCTCGCTGATATGGTTGCGCAGCTCAGCGCTTACTTCTTGTGCCTGCAGGGAAAGCTGGCTGAGTACCAGCAGGGTGATAAAAATTCTTTTCATGATTTTTCAGTGATTTGTATGGAGAAATAAGCGGCAAAGTCCGGCAGGGTTTCCATCTGGCGGCGTATGCGTTTGCGAAGATGCTCCGGCAGTTGCTTGACGGCACCACGGCCGCTCAGGCGGTACAGTTCTGTGGGGCGGTCTTTTTCGGTAAAATACTCTGCTGCCACCAGGGAATCTTCATTGCCGTAGATAGACAGCATACTTTTCTTTCCCCAGAACATCAGGTGGCAGTACTGCTGCCGGGTTTCCGGGCTGCAGATACGGCGCATCTCTGCAAAGGCGGCGCTGATTTTCTGCCAATCCGGCGCTTCTCCGGACAGTTGGGCTGCTATGAGGTATTGCTGGTGTTCCAGTGCTGCCCATTTCTCTTTGTTCAGATGGTGGTCAGAAGGCTCGAATACGGCCTGTGGCTGCTCTTTGTCGGTGATGGTGATGCTGCGTTGAATCGTCAGATGCTGCCGTTGCAGGGTCAGTTCGATTTTCTGTCCGGGTGTGGCGGCGGTCAGGTAATCATAGAGCTCTTGTCTGCTGTTTATTTCCTTGCCGTCGAGGCGCAGCACAGTATCGCCCGCATTGACGCCACCGCGGTCTGCCGGCCCGAAATGCGCTACGGCCGATATGAGTACCCCGCCTCCTTCCCGGTCGGCGGCGGCCAGCCCGGAATAGGGAATTCCTGCTGCGCTCAGCAGGTTTGTAAGTGACAGAAATGTAATCAGAAACCTCATAGTCTGGTGTCGGGTTTATGCGTATTGCAGCAAGCGCTATATTATCATGAGCGGCAGACGGATAGCAAGTAAATTCCTCCTTTGGCGCGGTGCATATCACACGTGTCCCAAAGATTTGGTAAGCTATAGAAACATCAGCAACATTTTGGAAGAAGCCCCTATCCGCTCGACAAATTGGACTTTGCCGGGCTAACGGTGAGCGGAAACTTGAGCCCGCAAGGGCGACAGAATCATAGCCCAGCGTGGAGCCGCGTTAGCGGCGGAACGCTGGGTAAAATGAAAAACATATCAGAACCCCGGAGCGTAGCGGAGTGGGTGGCAGAAGCTTCGGCTTAGTGTTTTAGCAGCGCTTCCCTGCCACCCCTCCACGTTGGTCGGGGTTCCGGTTATTTTTTATTCCAAACCCAGCG
>JAZRKW010000109.1:0-15252 GCA_045646505.1 Akkermansia sp.
CGCTGCTGGGGGGCTTCGCTGAAGCTACGCCCACCCTGGTCGCAGCTCCACCCTGGGCTAATAAAAGTACCGCCCTGCGGGCTCAAAATTCCGCTCCGCTGACGCTTCGCAAACTGCTCGACAAACTCGGATTTGTTCTGCAGCTTAATTATGCTACTGCGTCATTTTTATCTTTTCATCACGTTAGCTGGTTCTGATATCTACCAGCAAATCTGAAACAGACCCGCATAAGGAGAGGCGGCTTGGGGATTAAGGCTTGCGGGAAAGCTCTTTATCTGTTAGAATCCGGCAACTGTAATGAATACGAAACGCGCTTATCCGGAAATCAGTCTGCGCCTGTTCTGCCTGTTTCTGGGCTTGTTCCTGCTGGCTCAGGGTATTGCTTTCACTGTGATTGCCGATTTAGGTACAGATGCTATTACCAGCCCTGCGCTGGTGTGTCACCTGGCGCTTGGCGATGTGCCGGGCGGCATGGGATACAGTTTCTGTACGGTGGGGCATTTTCTCATCTGCGTGCATGTGCTGCTGGTGCTGATGCAGGTTCTGCTGCTGCGTCGCAATTATCGTCCGGTGCAGTTGCTCCAGGTGGTGATGGGGGTGATTCTGGGCGTTATGCTCGACTTCTGTCTGAGCTATACTCGTCTTCTGCCGGTTGAAAATTATGCTCTTTCGCTTGTTTATACTCTGATTGGCTGCGTGATTTGTGCATTTGGCATCTTTACCTATGTAAAGGCGGATATGGTGCCTCTTTCCGCCGAAGGTTTCTGCCTGGCGCTGAGCCGTACATTCTCCTGGCGATTCAGCCGGGTGAAAGTGGCTGTGGATTGTTCACTGCTTGCGATTGCTGTGGTGGCATCACTGATGATATGGGGGGATGTGGTCGGTGTGCGCGAAGGGTCGCTGATTTGTGCCGTGAGCACGGGCTATATCATCGGCTTTTTCTTCAAGGTATGCCCTATCTGGGATAAGCTCTTTGCCTGGGTACGAGGGGGCGCTTCATCTGATGACGAAATGAAGTTATCATAAGATTCTCTGAAATTGAAAACTGTTATCAAATTAAGATTATGGATATCAAGGTACTTTATACTGCAGAACAGATTCAGGAAGCCGTGCGTCGTGTGGCGAGAGATATAGAAGCCTGTTTTGGCAACAAGGAACCGGTTGTGGCACTTTGTCTGCTCAATGGCGCAATCTGGTATGCCGCAGACCTGCTGCGCTGTCTGCCTGCTAATTTCGAGCTGCAGACGATTCGCATTTCCAGCTACTCGGGAACAGAAAGCACAGGCAAGCTCAAGTGGCACAATGCTCTGCCGGACTGTGCCGGCAAGAATGTTCTGGTGATTGATGATGTGCTGGATACCGGCCTGACCATGAAGGAGGTGTGCGATGCGCTTTATGAGGATGGTGCGGTGAAGGTGGTTTCTACGGTGGCTATCAATAAGAGCGCCCGCCGCTCTTTCGAGCATGAGCGCGTTTTCTGCGCGCTGCACTGCGATGACTATTTCCTGGTAGGGTACGGTCTGGATTACAACGGCAAGTACCGCAATCTGCCCTACGTCGGCTACATCGAGTCCTGATTCGGGGCTCGCTGGCTAACTGGCCCTTTGCAATGAAGAAATTTCAGCCCTGGCTGCCAGGTTTACGGGGCTGAAGCCCTGTGCCCCGATGAATTTTCGTCCCTTAAAATCCCTTTTTCTGAACGATAAGATTCTTTTTTGAGTAATATGTTTGGAAAAAAGGGGCAATAACTGTTTCCTTTAGGCTTGAAAAGACGAGGAAATCATGTATACTACGCGCGTGCCACGGGCACATGAATCATCCTGTAAATCAACCATTCATGAACATGAATAATCCCAGAGTCGCTATCGTGGGCGCCACCGGTGCGGTGGGCGTCGAGATTCTTTCCTGCCTTGAGACCCGCAATTTCCCGCTGGCGTCGCTTAAACTTCTGGCTTCTCATCGTTCTGCCGGTAAACAGGTGGCTTTCCGCGGCGAGATGCTCACGGTGGAGGAGCTGACGGCTGATTCCTTCGGTGATGTGGATATTGCCCTCTTTGCTGCGGGTGGCGATATTTCCCGTGAGTATGCCCCCATAGCCGGTGCTGCTGGTTGCGTGGTGGTGGACAATTCTTCCGCTTTCCGTCAGGATGCCGATGTGCCGTTGGTTGTGCCCGAAATCAATGCTGAGGCTGCGTTCAATCATCCCCGCAACATCATTGCCAACCCGAACTGCACCACAATCATCACCCTGATGGCGCTTTACCCGCTGCACTTGAAGTATGGTCTGAAGACTATCGTGGCCAGCAGCTACCAGGCTGTTTCCGGTAGCGGTCAGCACGGTATTACTGAGCTGGAGAATCAGGTGCGCGCTATTGTGGACGGCCACCCGGTGGAGATTAAGACCTACCCCCGTCAGATTGCTTTCAACGTGCTGCCCCAGATTGACAAGTTCGCTGATAACGGCTACACGAAGGAAGAGCTCAAGATGCTCAACGAAGGCCGCAAGATTATGAACCTGCCGGAGCTGAACGTGACCTGCACCTGTGTGCGCGTTCCCGTTTACCGCAGCCACTCTATCTCCTGCATTGCCCAGTTTGAGAAGCCGGTGGATGTGGAGGGCGCCCGCGCTTGTTTCGACGGCATGCCCGGTGTGGCGCTCATGGACGATGTGGCCAACAATGTGTGGCCCACCCCGCTGGATTCCACCAACGGCGACACCTGCTACGTAGGCCGTATCCGCAAGGATATCGCCATCGACAACGCTCTGAACCTCTGGGTGGTGGGCGACCAGGTACGCAAGGGTGCTGCACTGAACGCTGTGCAGATTGCCGAGCTGCTGGTGAATGGAAACTAATGCACATTGATTATGGATATCAAAGAGCTTATCAGGGAAAGCGCCGCTAAGGTGGAAGCACGGTTGAACGAGCTTCTGCCTGGCGAGGATATAGCGCCTGCCACCATTCACAAGGCAATGCGCTACAGCATTTTTGCCGGTGGTAAGCGTATCCGCCCTCTGTTGTGTCTGGAGGCCGCCAAGGCCTGTGGCGGCAGCGAGGAAGCTGCGCTGGATGCCGCCTGTGCTCTGGAAACGCTGCACACGTATACCCTGATACATGATGACCTGCCTTGCATGGATAATGATGACCTGCGCCGCGGTCGTCCCACGAATCACAAGGTCTTTGGTGAAGGGATCGCAGTGCTGGCCGGTGATGCCTTGCTGACCGAGGTCTTTGCCATGTTGGCTCGTGTGCCGGCCAATGAACGTTACGATGCTGCCGACTATGTGGCCGAGATGGCCTACCGTACTGGCAGTCAGCATCTTGTGGGTGGTCAGGTGCTCGATCTGGAGGGCGAGGGCCGTGAGCTGACGGTGGATGAACTGCGTGCCATTCACCACGGCAAGACTTCTGCGCTTATCATCGCTTCTGTGCGTCTCGGCGGTATGTCTGCCGGTTGCACTCCTGAGCAGCTCGATGCCCTGACCGAATACGGCCGTTCCTTGGGGCTGGCATTCCAGATTATCGATGATATTCTGGATGTGACCTCCACTCCTGAGGTGCTGGGCAAGAGCATTGGTAAGGATGCCAAGGTGCAGAAAGCTACCTATCCCGCGCTGGTGGGTATCGATAATGCCCGCGCCGAGGCTCGTGAACTTACCGCCTCTGCACGCGCTGCCCTCGATGTGTTCTCTGAGCGTCGACGTGAGAATCTGCTCGCTATCAGTGATTACCTCCTGAAACGCGATTATTGATTTTTGCGCCAAAGTATTTCACCGCCGTTACTCTTTGCCGGGTAACGGCGGATTTTTATTTAAGAAAACTTGAAAAACGTGCTTGCGTTGGTGCAAGGTATTTGTTAGTATGCTCCTGTTGAAGCTCCCTGACTACCCTATACCGAGCCGCAACCAAGGATGGACTGTCTTTTGTGCTGTGGCGGTATGAGTCAGGGTATGTGGACAACAAAATATACAACCCTCCCATACCCCTATGATACCAGAAATCGAAAATCAGAATAGTATTGTCGTTACTCTTCGTCGTTATCTTCATCGGTCAACACGTCCTCGCACGAGAAGAGGCAAGCGTCACTCCAGATTGAATGAATTAATGCCGCCGAAAATGCGCTTCAGTCGCCTGCAACTGGGTGAAATAATGTCGGCGCTTTTTGGAGCGTTGGTGTTCCGCGCCTGAGCTCCAATCTCATCCAGCCGTGCGTGCTGTGCATATCGGAGTAGTCGTGATGGCTTTCCGATAACTGCTGTATACTGCCACAGCAGCCTGAATTCTGCATACAAGCCACGAAAGTATCTTGCTATTCGGGCTGGTTCAGATAGAATAATGGCGCATGGCGGAGTTTCGAGAGATAGCAGATGTGCAATCTGCCTTGAGCACTTATTTTGGCTTTGATGCATTGCGCACGGGGCAGGATGCGGTGGTGCAGGCGATTCTGGCTGGGCAGGATGCCATGGGTATCATGCCTACTGGTGGTGGAAAGTCTCTCTGCTACCAGTTGCCCGCCCTTTGCCGCCCGGGGCTGACGGTGGTTGTCTCTCCGCTCATTGCGTTGATGAAGGACCAGGTAGACGCTCTGCAGGCGCGTGGCATTCCTGCGGCTGCGGTTAATTCTTCGCTGGGTGCTGAGGAGTACCGCCAGGTCATGCAGGCTTTGCGGCATGGTGAGTTGAAGATTCTTTATGTAGCGCCGGAACGTTTTGCTCAGGATGCTTTCATGTCACTTTTGAAAGGGATGCAGATTGCGTTGCTGGCGGTGGATGAAGCTCACTGTCTGAGCCAGTGGGGGCACGATTTCCGCCCTGACTACCTGCGCCTGGGGCGCGTGCGCGAAATGCTGGGTTTCCCGCAGACTGTGGCTCTTACTGCCACTGCCACCGCTCAGGTGCGGGAGGATATTCTCAATACTCTGCAGCTGCATGATCCCTCGGTGGTTATCAGTGGCTTCGGCCGTGATAACCTCGATTTCGCAATCACTCACTGCGAGGGGCGCAAGGCTAAGTTTGAGCGTATTCATGCAATGATTGCGCGGTGGAAGAAGGGTATCATCTATTGCTCCACCCGTAAGAATGTGATGCTGGTGTTTGAGGAATTATCCTCCGCTCATGTAAATGCAGTGGCTTATCACGCCGGTATGACCGATGAAGAGCGTGAATTCTCTCAGAATGCCTTTGTTTCCGGTCGTGCCGATATTGTAGTGGCCACAAATGCATTTGGCATGGGAATTGACCGCTCGGATGTCCGTTTCGTTGTGCATTTCGAGATTCCGGGAAGCGTCGAGGCTTATTACCAGGAGGCTGGGCGCGCGGGTCGCGATGGCGAGCCAGCTGCATGCGAGCTGCTGTTTAATCATGCAGATTTAAAGACGCAGGAGTTTTTCTTCGAGGGAAGTAATCCGCCTATTCATCTGATTCGCTCTCTCTATAATTTCCTTCGTTTTGAATGTGATCCCCTTTCTCACGAGCTTCATATCACCGTGGATTCCATGGCTGAGCGGATGGGGAAGGATGTGAACCCCATGGCTGTCGGTACCGCGCTCTCCTGCCTGATTCATGCCGGCGCTATCCAGCGGTTTGATGTCCCGGGGCAGTTGACCAAGGGGACCCGCCTGTTGAAACCGGAATTGAATTTCGAATGTCTGGATATCGACCGTGGGCGCCTGGAGGAGAAAGCTCGCCGTGATCACCTCAAAATTGAGGCCATGACCAGGTTTGCTTATTCCACCGGCTGCCGCCAGCAGTGGATTCTCGATTATTTCGGCGAGAAGAATTCATCTCCCTGCGGTCATTGCGATTCCTGCGCCGGTACAGATGATGCCGGGCGAGAGGAAATCAGCGGTGATGATCTGCTGACTGTCCGTAAGGCTCTGGCCGGTGTCGCGCGGGCTTCAAAGCGCGGGGCAGAGGGTGAGTGGGTGGCTGTTTATGGTCGCGGCAAGATTATGGATATGCTGCGGGGGGCTAAGAATGCCTCCATGCACCAGTATCTCACCTCGCTCTCTACTTACGGGATTCTCAAGAACCTTTCAGATGCGAGGATGAAAGCTTTGTTCCGTGCGATGCATGAGGCGGGGTTGCTGCAAAGTACAGGCGGAGATATGCCGCTTATCACCCTCACATCAGCCGGCGAGGATGTGATGCAGAGTCGCACGGTGCCTCGCCTTTCGCGTCGTGGCTGGTGCGGTGCCTCCACTATGCTTAAGAGCAAGACCGCACGCCATGATAAAACCCGCGAGCTCCTCGAAAGTATGGGGCTCGGCCGTCTTGATAAAGAGCTTTACGAACACCTTGCCGAATTGCGCCGCGATTTGGCGGAGGAATTCCGGATGCCTGCCTACCGTATCATGCACAATGAAACACTCCGGGCTCTCGCTACTTTGAAACCTACTACCTTAGAGGCTGCTGAGCGTATCAAAGGGGTTGGCCCCTGGCTGCGCGCACACCATCTCCGCGCCTTCGTTGAGTTGATTCAGGATTACGAGGAGAGTTGATTATTGTGGCCTTGATTGCCTGTTTAGACAGGTGTTTAGTCTGGTGTTGTGTTTGTGATTATTTTGTCTGTTTTTATCAACTGAGAGGGGCGATAGAGCCCTGAAATATAGCGAGTTTTGATTTTTGTAGGGCGAGGTGTAATGATACCGCTTCGGGGTGGTGGAAGTGCAAGAAAAAAGTTATGCGCCGGATTTGCCGGGCGCATAACTTTTCAGAAACAATGAGCTTTCGCTGTGGCTTATTCTGCCGGCATCAGGATTTCGTCCATCTTGTCGGAGCGGGAGCAGCTGAAGGCATCTCGACCGACAAAATCCTTTAATTTCGGATTGGCACCGAATTTCACAAGTTGCGCGGCAATTGCCATGTTGTTGTTGATGACGGCATGAATAATCGGAGAAACACCGTTTTCATCGCACATGTTGGGATCTGCGTGGAGCTCCAGAAGCACGTTGACACACTGACGGTTATCATTAAGCACAGCCGCAATCAGAGGTGTCATGCCACCCATGCTGCGGTTGAAATTGTAACCGTTTTTCTGCAGAGAAAGCATGCGCAGCAAATCGTGGTGTCCGTTTTCAGCCGCGCTGATGGCCGCTTTCAGAATAGCTTCGTGCGCCTGGGCAGCTTCGGGTTGTGCCAGCAGACCGCGCACTGCCATTTTCTTGCCGAGAATCGCAGCCAGTTCCAGCAATGAGCGGCCGTTCTTATCCTCAAGAGTAAAGGGGTTCTGTCCACCCTCCTGCCATTTTGCGTTTAATTCATTGTAATCAGCAACCTCCTGTTTGTAATCCTTTTCGTGCCGCAGTGTCACCCAGCAGCAGCTGCAGAAGACAAGATAAACCATGCTCCACACGACAGACATGAGAGCTTTGCGCTGGGAGAGCGCTCGGGCGAGGGCAAGAGCTCCGTTCACGATGCAGCCTGTCACGCAGAGCGTCAGCATGCTCACTACTACGCTGCCCGGTGTTTCGATGCCTATGCTGACTTTCCACGACAACAGGGCGATGATAATCAGCAGCAGGAGTGGATTGGCGTAATCTTTCATTGTTGTATAATCTGGCGGAGGGTATGTGGTTTCTTCTGTGAAACGTTATGGCTTTGTTTCCACCGTTTCATCTGGCTTAATCTCTACGGGTGCAGGCTCAGCCGGTGCAGGCTCAGCCGGTGCAGGTTCAGCTGGTGCAGGTTCAGCCGGTGCGGTTTCAGTTGGTGCGGTTTCAGTTGGTGCGGTTTCAGCTGGTGTAGGTTCAGCCGGCTTTTCTTCAGCATCAGCCTTTTCTGCCGGAGTTTTTTCGCCCTGATCGGCATCATCTGCGGCCTTGTCCTCTGCTGGTTCTGCTTTGTCTTCCGTTGTGGCTGGTGCCTCAGACTCTTTTTCTGATTCTTCCTGTTTTTCAGCGGGCTGCGCGGGCGGCGTATCCTCCTGCGGTGTATCTGGCTGGTCTTCAGCAGGTTTTGGTTCCTCTTCCGGTTGAGTCTTATCTTCAGGTTTCTCCTCTTCTTCCTTTTCGTCCTTTCCGATGAATGTTTCGAACAAGGCCATGAGCAGGGTGTAAATCAGGAAGAAAGCGCCAGGAACAGCGGCAATAATCCATGGTGTGCTTTGTACCATGTGCAGGGCATCAGGCATACCGGGGTTTGCGCTGTTACCCCATTGGTGCACGATATAGGTGAAAAGTTCAGTCAACCCGTACCACAGGCCGAAACTGACAATTGTCGTGGTGGCAACCCGGCCACAGGCAGATGCGCAGAGCCAGCCCGCTATAAAGATAAGGGCTGCAATCGTAAGCGGTACTTCATACGTTGAAATGCCTTCGCAGAACTGGGTGATGGCGGTGTTGTTGTACAAGGCATTGGGTAACACTATGCTTGCTCCGCCAATGGCATACAGCCCCCATACCAGCAAAACCAGCGTGGCTGCGCAGAAGAGCATATTCCACGCGGCTTCCAGTATGCGCGTGAATGATAAAATCCCCAGCAGCAGGATGATAACCAGGGAAACTGAAACACCGTTGATTTCGCTGAGCATGGCTACTACCCGCGGCGCATCTATGGACAGACAGAAATTGCCGAAGCTGATGGTAGGAGCCGATTGCAGATAGCACGCCACGGCCAGCAGCACGATGATGCTGAAGACCACGCGGAAGAGAGATGCCAGAACTTTCATGACTCCACCATTTTAGGTAATTAGCTCCGTTTCGTCAAGGGTAAAGCTGCTTATGTCTGCAAAACATACGCAGATGACCAACCCGGCGCCCGAAAAACAGTCGTCGGGTTGAGCCGTTGCTCGTGCCCGCTTTCTTCCCGCAGTGTCTCAATTCCTGCTCAGTCGGTAGCACCCTCGTCCGTAAAAGACGCACGCAGTTCCTGGCGAAACTGCGTGTCTTTATTGTTACGAGTGGCTGGGAGGGGCCTGGTTTATTCGGGCAGGCACTCGCCTTCTACTATCTGTTCCAGCGTCTGTCGGCGGCGGATGATGCTCCACTTGCTTCCATCCACCAGCACCTCGGCTGCCAGCGGGCGGGAGTTGTAGGTCGATGACATGCTGAACCCGTACGCACCGGCGCTCATTTCAGCCAGCACTTCGCCCGGCTTCACATCGGCAATGCGGCGGTTCTGTGCCTGGAAATCGCCGGATTCACAGACCGGGCCCACGATATCGGCCACAATGTCATCACCGCTGTGCTCCTTCACCGGCCAGATTTCGTGGTATCCTTCGTACAGGGCAGGGCGGATGATGTCGTTCATGCCGGCATCAATCATCTTGAAGGTCTTGGCTTCTCCCTTCTTCTCATATACGCAGGTCGTCAGCATGACAGCTGCGTTGCCGGTCAGGCGGCGTCCCGGCTCCAGCAATATTCTGATACCCAGCGGTTTCAGTATCGGAATCAGGGCCTCCGCATAGCTCCGGATGGTAATCTGTTCGGGGTGCCCGGCCCACCATTCCTCCTGCCCGGATGCCAGACAACCGTCGTAGATGATACCGATGCCACCGCCGATGGACCAGAATTCGATGCCGTAGAGCTCTATGAACTTCTCCACGATGGGTTTCACCTTTTCCACAGCATCCACAAAGGGCTTCACCTCCGTCAGCTGGGAACCGATGTGCATCTGCAATCCTTTGATATTCAGATTCGGCATCTCGGCAGCGATTGTGGCGTACAGTTCTTCAATACGCGTGATATCCACACCGAATTTATTTTCATTTGTGCCGGTGGTGATGTATTTGTGCGTGTGGGCATCCACATGCGGGTTCACGCGCACTGCCACGGGGGCCTGCACTCCCATCTCACCGGCGATGCGGTTGATTTCCCGTAGCTCATTCTCGCTTTCGCAGTTGAAACAGTAAATCTTCTGCTCCAGCGCATAGCGGATTTCGCGCTCCGTCTTGGCCACACCTGCGTAGGTGCATTGTGTGGGGTCGCCGCCGGCGTTGATGACGCGCCAGAGCTCTCCTCCGGAAACAATGTCAAACCCGGCGCCCTGCTGTGCCATCAGGTTCAGAATGGCTTTGTTGGAACAGGCTTTTACAGCATAGGCCACATGCGCGTTCAGCGGTGCCATGGCTCTGCGGAACTCCGCCAGATCTTCTGTGATTGTTTTTTTGCTGTAGACGAAAACCGGCGTGCCGACAGCTGCGGCAATATCTGCCAGATTTACGTTCTCGCAGTGGAGAAAGCCATTCTTGTAGGCAAAAGTGTGCATTATATTCTGTTAGTTCTGCTTGTTTTGTTCAAGTTTCTTCACATGGGGCGGCGGCTCATCGGAGATGATGGTGGCCACCCAGGAAAGGTCGCGGGAGTTCTCCAGTGCCAGTTTCACCAGCACCATAATCGGTACTGCCAGCAGCATGCCCACAGGCCCCCATACCCAGCCCCAGAAAAGAACCGCCAGGAGCACCACGGAGGTGGCGATGCCGAACTGCTTGCCCAGGAATATCGGCTCTATACCGTTGCCGATTGTGAAGTTGATGGCAATATAACAGACTGTGATGATGAAGGCATCTCCCCAGCCGCCCATGAGCAGGGCCATGATGATAGGCGGAATCGCCGCGACTATCGAGCCGATGGTCGGTATGTAATTCAGCACATAGGCCACCACGCCCCACAGAAAGGCAAAAGGTACATCCATGACCGCGCATGAGAGCCAGGCCAGTGCTCCTGTAGTTGCGCTGGCGATTGTCTTGATCAGCAGATAGCGCTGAATCCCTCGCAGCGCCACCGTGAAATCTTCTTTTCCCTTGGTGCTGTTCGGCAGCCGGTGCAGGTTGCGTCTGAAAAGTTTTGCCTCTCCCAGCATGAAGGTCATCAGCACCAGAATCAGCGTGCAGCTTGTGACAAAAGAAATCGCTTGCCCGGAAATCGCCTGTATCATGCTCACTAGCTGCTGCATGTCAAATACATCCTGCGGGGAGCTCACAACCGCTCGCGCCTGTTCTTCCAGCCCGAAATTCCCCAGCCACTGCATCAGCTCATTGTATTTCTCCACCATGCGCACCGTGAAATCTCCCTGCAGGGTAGATTTCATGTCCGCCGCCAGATACCGGATAATGCTTGCCACCCCGAACAGAATCCCGCCGTCTGTTGCGACCGTTGCTGCTACAGCCAGCCAGTGCGGGAAATGCAGGTACTTGCGTAGCAGCTTGGTTATCGAATAACTGATGATAGCCAGAAAACCAGCCAGCATGATAGGCAGCAGCACGCTGCGCGCCGCCTGCAGACCAAGAATAACGATGACCGCCGCCGCTGCCGTAAGCAGAAAACGGGCTCCTTCGCCGAAATATGCTGTCCGCTCGTCCTTTGGATTTGATGAATCCGACATAACTATCACCTATGATACACACGCCATCCCCTAATTCAAGCGTAATAACTGCCATGCGTTAAAATATCATACGTGTCCCGAAGATTTGGCACATGTGGATTTACGATTTGCGATTTGCGAATTGGAAGTTAGCGGCTTTTGCCGATTGAACCACGAATGGTTCCCCCAAAACCAAATCCCAAATCCAAACTCGTAAATCGTAAATCCAGAATCGTAAATCTTCCTATTTAGTGGATTTCTCCATGCGGCCTGAATAAAATAGGTTCCGTCGCTATACAATTAACCAAACTCCTAACTCGTAACTCGTAAATCAAAAATCCTGGGCTTCAATAACAAAAAACTAGACTATAGTCTCTCCTTGTGGTATAACTCTACTCGAGTAATCATATATTCTTCTCTTTATGAAAGGTATTGTTCTCGCCGGCGGCTCCGGCACACGCTTGTATCCTATTACCAAAGGCGTCAGCAAACAATTGCTGCCGGTCTTTGATAAGCCTATGGTTTATTATCCCATATCCGTGCTCATGCTGGCCGGCATCCGGGATATCCTCATCATTTCTACACCGTATGATTTGCCGGGCTTCAAACGTCTTCTGGGCGATGGCTCTGATTATGGCGTGAATTTCTCCTATGCCGAGCAACCCAGCCCCGATGGCCTTGCTCAGGCTTTCATCATCGGCCGTGAATTCATTGGTGATGATTCCGTCTGTCTGGTGCTGGGGGATAATATCTTCTACGGCCATGGCCTTACAGAAATGCTGGAAAACGCCGTGAAACGCGCCGATGAGGAAAATAAAGCCACAGTGTTCGGTTACTGGGTCTCCGACCCGGAGCGCTACGGCGTGGCAGAGTTCGATGCCGATGGCAACTGCCTTTCCATCGAGGAAAAACCCCAGCACCCGAAATCAAACTATGCGGTGGTAGGCCTTTATTTCTATCCCAACAGTGTGGTGGATGTCGCTGCCAATATCAAACCTTCCCCCCGCGGAGAGCTGGAAATCACCACAGTCAATCAACATTACCTTGAGGAAAAAGCGCTCAAGGTTCAGACCCTGCGCCGCGGTTTCGCCTGGCTCGATACCGGCACGCACGATTCCCTTTCCGAGGCTTCCACCTTCGTGGAGGTTATCGAAAAACGCCAGGGCCTCAAGATTGCATGTCTGGAAGGCATTGCCTTGAAAAAAGGCTGGATTACCCCGGATGAGACCCGCGCCCTGGCTCAGCCCATGATTAAGAACCAGTATGGTCAGTACCTTCTGGCCATTGCAGACCGTTACGACAAGAAATGAACGTCATCACCACTGCCATTCCGGGCGTTGTCATCATAGAACCCCGCGTCTTCGGCGATTCCCGCGGCTATTTCTACGAATCATTCTCAGATAAAGAGTTCAAGGAAAAAGTCTGCAACACCACCTTTGTGCAGGATAACCAGTCCATGTCATGCTACGGCGTGCTCCGTGGGCTGCATTACCAGCGCGCCCCGCATTGCCAGAGCAAGCTCGTGCGCTGCGTCAAGGGCAGGGTGCTCGATGTTGCTGTGGATATCCGCCAGGGTTCCCCCACCTTCGGTCAGCATGTGGCCGTGGAACTCAGCGCAGAAAATCACCGCCAGCTATTCATCCCCCGCGGCTTTGCGCATGGTTTCGCCGTGCTGAGCGAGGAAGCTATCTTCCAGTACAAGTGCGATAACTATTACGCCCCCGAATGCGAGGGCGGAATCGCCTGGGACGACCCGGCCCTGGGTATCGACTGGCAGCTTCCTGCTGCAGATATCATCCTCTCTGCCAAAGATGCCGACCGCTGCACCCTGGCAGATGCCCCCAGGGATTTCGATATTTCTACACCATTGTATTGATTTACGATTTAGGATTTACGATTTACGAGTCCAGATAGTGGCACCTGCACTGCAAACAATTCTAAAGTTCGCTTTTTGTAACCGATAAATCCATCACGTAAATCCTAAATCCAAAATCGTAAATCTTCCTATTTAGTGGATTTCTCCTGGCGTTCTGAAAAAAATACGTTCCGTCGCTATACAATTAACCAAACTCGTAAATCGTAACTCGTAATTCGTAAATCCCCATGTCTGTTGAGTTCAAAGAGAGAACCTTCCAGTTCAGCATGCGCATCATTCACTTGGTGGAAAAACTTCCAACCAATGTGGTGGGCGATGTTTTGGGCCGGCAATTGCTGCGATGCGCTACATCTGTTGGTGCCAATTATCGCGCAGCCTCTCGTGCAAAATCGGATAAGGATTTTCTCAACAAGATGAAGATATGCGAGGAAGAGATAGATGAAGCCTTGTATTGGTTGGAGCTTATCAAACATGCCGAGTTGTTTGCTGAATCCAAGATGCAACCCATCATCGGCGAGGCAGATGAGCTTTGCGCTATCATTACCTCGATATGCAAAACAACAGCAGCAAAACTTCATAAATCCTAAATCTAAAATTCAAACTTCGTAAATCCAAAATCGTAAATCTTCCTATTTAGTGGATTTCTCCATGCGGCCTGAATAAAATAGGTTCCGTCGCTATACAATTAACCAAACTCGTAAATCGTAAATCGTAACTCGTAAATCATGAAAGTTCTCGTAACAGGTTCCAACGGTCAGTTGGGCAATGAAATGCGGCGCGTCGCCACCGAGGCTTGCGCGGAACATGAATTCATCTTCACCGATGTTGCTGAGCTCGATATCACCGATGCCGCCGCCGTGCTCGAAGCCGCCAAAGGCGTGGGTGCCATCGTGAACTGCGCTGCCTACACCAATGTAGACGCTGCTGAGGATAACGAAGACATTTCCTATCTCATCAACGCCACTGCCGTCGCCAATCTGGCCGCTGCAGCCAAGGCTGAGGGCGCGTTGCTCGTGCATGTGAGCACCGACTACGTATTCGGCGGCGAGGGCAACACCCCCCGCACCGAAGACCTGCCGACCAACCCGCTCGGTGCATACGGCCGCACCAAGCTCGCGGGCGAACAGGCTATCATCGAAAGCGGCTGCCGCAGCGTCATCATCCGCACCGCCTGGCTCTACTCCATTCATGGCAAGAACTTCGTGAAAACCATGCTCAGCCTCATGGCCAGCCGCCCGAGCCTGAATGTGGTCTTCGACCAGGTAGGCACCCCCACCTACGCCGGCGACCTGGCAGATGCTATCGGTACCATCATCAACACCCCGGCCCCCGCTGAAGGCATCTACCATTACAGCAACGAAGGAGTCTGCTCCTGGTATGACTTCGCCGTGGCCATCGGTCAGCTCGCCGGCAGCCCCTGCCAGGTGAACCCCTGCCACAGCAGCGAATTCCCCAGCAAGGTAGAGCGCCCCGCCTTCTCCGTGCTCGATAAAACCAAAATCCGCACCGCCTTCAACCTCACTATCCCTCACTGGTATTCCTCCCTGCAGCGCTGCATCGCTGCTCTCCAGTAATCTGTGATATACGAATCCGGAATCGTATATTGGGGACTTCTAAAAATCGAAAATAATTAACAAATGGGAATTTGTCGGGCTGAAAGCCCGAGGAATTTTGAGCCCGTCAGGGCGACACTTTCCATAGCCCAGGGCGTGAGCCCTGGGTTTGGTGTAGTAATAAGACCGGAACCCCGCCAGCTGGCGGGGTGGCAGATTCACATGAGCGTTCCGTTTATGTTAAGCATTGATTATTTGCATATCAACGCGCATCCATATCTGTCACTCACTCGCTCCGCTCGGGGTTCGGTTACTATTTTCACTTTACCCCAGGGCTTGGGGCTTCGCGTCTCGCTTCGCTCGCTTGCTACGCCCTCACAGGTACGCCCTGGGCTCTATTGTATTGTTGTGGTATATTTCCCTCGTCCGATGTATAATCGGACTCACGGAGACGGAAGAATGGTGTAGCTACCCATTCTTCCTGGAGATTGGAGCGCCCGTGCCCTGGGCAGGGTCGGAATTAT
>JAZRKW010000110.1:0-19662 GCA_045646505.1 Akkermansia sp.
CGCTGCTGGGGGGCTTCGCTGAAGCTACGCCCACCCTGGTCGCAGCTCCACCCTGGGCTAATAAAAGTACCGCCCTGCGGGCTCAAAATTCCGCTCCGCTGACGCTTCGCAAACTGCTCGACAAACTCGGATTTGTTCTGCTGCTTAATTATGCTACTGCGTCATTTTTGTCTTTTCATCACGTTAGCTGGTTCTGATATCTACCAGCAAATCTGAAACAGACCCTTTTTGAGAGGCAGAAAGGAATCGCTCCTACCCTCTGTTGAGGATAGGAGCGATAGGGAACAGAAGAAAGAATCAACTGAATCAGGCCTGCTCACCCTGCTGCACCATGACAAGGCGGAGGGGAGTGGAGGCAACGAGCTCACCGTCGAGGGTGATGTTGATGGCGTATGTGCCAACCTTCTCGAAGCGGAGACCCTGGAAGTTCATGATCAGGTTGCGGGTCAGGAAGGAAGCGCCTTCGGGCAGAGCCACCTTGAGGTCACCCACGATGGGCATGCGCTCTTTGTCGAGCGGGGTGCCGTCTTCGTCCACGATGGAGATGCCGAGCTTGTGGTCGCCGGAGTCCTCGGGGGTGAGGCAGAGACGGAGAGCCAGAGCGCAGGCGGGGTGGATGACGGGGAACTGACGGGCGAAGAGAGTATCGAAGGCACCCTGCACGCAGAGCTTGCCCTGATAGTCGGCGGCGTAGTCGCAAAGGACAGCAACTTGAATATCCATGGTATTATTATTATATTTGGTTGAGAATGGGAACCCCCTGAATGGGGAAAATGACTTTTCTACTTCTACCACAATTCATGTGGCATGCAAGCATAAAATGTACCATATTCCGGTACTGACAAAATTATTTCAGCACGCGCCCGATCTGACGGTTGGCTGCAACTACAATCGGTATGGAGGAGACCAGTACGCAGAAGAGAAGAGTGATGGAAATAAGGTAAATTTCCGGCATGATTTCTTGCAGTTCCAGTAAGTATTGACCCAGCTTAAAGAACTGGACAACAACGATTTTCTGAATGTGCATGAAGGTTATGATGGCTGCGGCGAAAGAAACGGCAACCAGCAACAGATTTTCTACGATAAAGGCCCCCACCAGCAGCAGCGGGTTGATGCCGAAACTCTTCATCAGGGTGTAGATGAATTCATTCTGCCGGTATTCCATTCCGGCCAGTGCTGTGAGCAGAATACCGACAATGACAACGATACCCAGGCAGAATGCAGCGCGGCACTGGGTCTGATTCCCCAGGATGATATCCATCTCTTCCAGCAATGGAGCGGCAGAGGAGATATTGCCCTCCATCTGCTCATATTTTTTGAGCAGGTTCAGGTAAAGGCAGACCCGGTTCAGGGATTCTGCGTTCTCCAGTTCCTGCACTTGCAGCAACATGCGCAGATAGCGGACATCTGCTTTCTGACCGGTTAATTCCAGGATTTCCGGTGGTACCAGTAGTGCACCGTTTTGTTGTAAGCGCATCAGCAGATGGTCTGCCGGCAGGTGGCGCACCATGGCGGTGAAGCCTTCATGGCGGCTGGAGCCTTGAATATCGACTGGTCCGGGGGGAAGGGGGGCATTGTCATCCGGGTAGAGAAGGGCGGGACCGCCGCTGGGGGAAAGCAGCGGCATGAACTGAGCGGCTCTCCTGAAATCGTAGGTGATTATCGGAACAAAGATGTTGTTGTCTATTTTGGCGTTCCCGGCAGGTATGATGGCAATGGAATCCGCCCCGAGTAGTTTTTTTGTTTCTTCACGGTTGGGGATATTCTTGCCGCTGCTCCCCTCTGGCAGAATGAAGAATGCAGCTATCAGATCGCCACCCCGGCTGCGGATTTTATCTCGTATGGCTTTGGCTGAAATCACATAACTGCCCAGAAAGCAAAGGGCGCAAAGAGAAAGGAAATAGACAACCAGCACGCGTGCCAGCGGACTCGAGGCGCGCGTGAACCAGCGGTGTACCGTATCTTTAGCAAGGTACAGAATGGTCAAAATCAATGAGATCATCTGCCAGTTCGAGAAGTCGGCTATCGTGGGTGCTGATGATGCAGATGCGTTTGGCGGCATCCTGGGTCACCAGCTTTTTAATAATGGAGGTGTTGCTGTCATCCAGACCGGAGGTGGGTTCATCCAGCAGGATGGTGGGGGCATTTTTCATGAGCGTGCGGGCCAGTGCCGCGCGCTGTGCCTGACCACCGGAAAGTTTATCGGCGCGGCGGTGGCGGAGTTCTTTCAGCCCCAGGTTCTCAATCAGTGTTTCGCAGCGGGGTTTCCATTCCCGGCGCGGCAGCATGGCCATTTCCGCCGCCAGGTGCAGATTGCGCTCCACGCTCATGAGGGGCAGCAGGTTGATACCCTGGAACATGTAGGCGACATCCCGCTGGTGGTAACGGCGGCTGGTGACTTTCAGCCCCGTGGGGGTGATGATGCGTCCGCTGCTTACTTTCAGGTAACCGGCCAGCAGCTTGAGCAGGGTTGTCTTACCGGAACCTGAGTAGCCTTTCAGAACGGTAATGCCGGGTTTGAATGTATGGGAAAAACCATCGAACACACGGACATCGCGATTGTAGGCAAAGGATATATTGTCGCAGACGAGTTCCATGCTCTTAGTTCTTGCGGGGGCGGATGATGATATTGCGTTCGCCGATAAGGACGATGTTGCAGTCCGGGTAGATTTTTGCTATGAGTTGCTCCCAGTTTTCGCACTCGGCGGCTTCCGGGCGGGTGATAAGTTCCAGCTTGCTGACATACTGCACGTTTTCACCGGCATCATACATCAGCCGCACTTTAGCGTTGCTGCCCAGCATATTGTAAGCGGTTTCCCTTTCTGAATCAGGGAGCTTGAAGAAATAGACCAGCATATCGCCGCCGTTGGAGCTGCTTTGCTCCACTTTACGGTGGGAGTAGGTGCCGGTCAGCACTTTTCCTTCCGGTAAAGACAGGGAAATACTGAAATTCTTTTCCGGAAGCTGGGTGAGCTCCGCCTTGCTCAGATTGATGGTGATGTAAAAGGCAGAATCGTCACAGACAGAAGCGAAAGGCCGCCCCGGCAGGCTGTGAAACTCAAATGGTTTGCTGGTGTCCTGCGGCAGGGTGAAGTGGTATTGCAACCGCCCTGTAAAGGGCATTTTGAGCGTCAGTTTGGCATGGTTGCGCTCAAAATTCTCTCTTTTGATGCGCGGGGAACTTTCCTTTTCGCGCTTCAGCAGTGCAAGCCTCTCATCGATATCGCGCAGGGATTCCGGCGTGGGGGGCATATCATCTGCCCCGGCTTCAGGCTTGGCGTAGCGCTGCTCCTGAGGGGAAAGTTTAAGGTAGAATTCCACCTTGCTGCGCTGAACCTGCAGTTTGCGGATTTCATCCCGCAGGTTCATTTCATCGCGGGCTAACTTGAGCTCCATTTCTTCCCTTTCCTGAGCTGTGCGTTCTTCATTGAGCACAGCTATGACAGTGCCGGCTTCCTGGCGGTGGGAAGCATCTGCCTTGAGGGAGATGATGCCGTTTTCCAGATGAAGGGTAGTGGCCTGCTCTGGTACGACTTTGGCTGGCAGGATTGCTATCTGCACCGGCTCGGCCTGCGCCACCAGGTGCAGACCGGCCAGTATGGAGGGAATCAGGGAGCTGCTGCGTTTCATGACGCCTGCGATGGGGTTACATGGGGAATCCCAGACCGCCGGTCACTTTGCGCATTTCGGCTTCGGCCATGTTCTTGGAGCCGGTCAGGGCGTCCTGCACAGCTTTAAGCACGAGCTGCTGGAGGAATTCGGCATCATCCGGGTCTATCACAGCGGGGGCGATGCTCAGTGCTTTCAGCATGCCTGTGCCATCGGCCGTGGCCTTGATTTTTCCACCGGCGGCTTCGGCTGTGTATTCTTTTTCGGCCAGTCGGGCCTGGGCCTGGGCCATGTTGGCCTGCATGGCCTGTGCCTGCTTCATGAGTTTCTGCAGATTCATATACTACGCGTATGTGTTGGATTAGGATTGAGACAGGGGCTATTTGATGATGGTGGCGTGGAATTCCTTGAGTGCAAGCTCAATGAGCGGATCATGGTAGAATTCCTCCTCCGTGGGTTTGTAGGAAGGTGGCGGCGCCGGTTTTTCTGCTGGTGCCGGTTTTTTCTCCGGTGCCTTGGGCTTGGGGGCAGCGGGGCGGGGCGGTGGCACTGGCAGCGGGGCGGGTGGCAGCGGTTCTTCGATGACAGGTGGCGGCACACTGTCATCCGTCACCAGACGCAGGGTAATGCACCGGTCGCAATAACGGGGGGCAAGTTCAGCTATCAAACCGCTCAGCTGTTCGCCCAGCAGGGCGTCTCGCGTGTTGGTATCACTGGGGTGAATTGCCAGTGTTACCAGGCCGTCATCATCGGAAATGAACATGGTATTGCCTACTGCATTGGTCTGCAGCGGCGAAATTTCGCGCATGGCGTTGAGCAATGCCTCCCATGTCTGCGGTGTCATCGGGCCCTTCGGTTCTTCCTCTGCCATCGGTATATCGCCGGGAACATCATCGAACAAGGGTGGCGTATCGCTGGTATCCGGAACCTGTTCAAATGATGGCGGCGCATCATCGATAGGCTCCAGCCCTGCCGGCATGGGGGCCGGTGCCGGCGGAATCGGTTCGGAAACCGGTTCCGGTTCCGGTTGTGGTTCTGGTGCCGGCGCTGGTGCCGGGGCAGGGATAGGTGCCGGTGCCGGTGCAGGGGCTGCAACCGGTGCCGGGGCGATGGCCACGGCGGGTAGTTGAGTAGTGGCGATGGGGGTCTCCGGCAGCGGGGCGCCGTTGAGAGCGCGGATAATGTCGCTGATATTGGCTTCGGCCAGTGAGTGTACGGCTTGAATGAGCCCCATCTCCAGGTGCAGTCGTTTGTTGGTGCTCCAGCGTATGTGTTCCTCAGTGCCGGAGAGCACCTCCATGAGGCGTACAATCTTATCGGTCGGGGTGCGCGCGATGAGCTGGTTGAGGGTATCGCGCCATTCATCGGGCATGGAGAGCGTCGCTTCCTGCGGGGCTACTTTGCTGATGAGTAGTTCGCGCACGGCACCCATGATTTCGCTGAGCAGCTGCCCCATGTCCCGCCCGGCTTCGGAAAGTTCGTGCACCAGGTGCAGCAGGCTGGGTAACTGGCGGTCCAGAATGTAGGCCAGTGCGCGGGCTACGGTTTCGCGGCTGGTCACGCCGAAAATATCGTTCACGTTCTGCTCATCGATGCTGTTGCCGCAGAAAGAGACAAGCTGGTCGAGCATGGACTGGGCATCGCGCATGCCGCCATCGGCCACGCGGGCAATGGCGAATGCTGCCGGCAGAGTGAGGGTCACTCCTTCATTGGCCGCAATGTTCACCAGGTGGTTCGCGATGATTTCTGCCGGAATGGGCCGCAGGTCAAAACGCTGGCAGCGGGAAAGAATGGTGGGCAGAATCTTGTGCGGTTCTGTGGTGGCGAAGATGAACATCACATGTGCTGGCGGCTCCTCCAGCGTCTTGAGCAATGCGTTGAAGGATTCCTTGGTCAGCATGTGTACCTCATCGATGTAGATGATGCGGTACTGCCCGCGGGTGGGAGTGAATTGTACATTGTCCCGCAGGTCGCGGATGTTGTCGATGCCGCGGTTGGAGGCACCGTCAATCTCCAGCACATCCAGGCTGCGCCCCTCTGCGATTTCCAGACACACATCTTCATCCGGGTCAAAATCCACTTTCGGACCCCCGCTGCAGTTCAGAGCCTTGGCGAAGATACGGGCTGTGGAAGTCTTGCCGGTACCGCGCGGGCCTACGAAAAGATAGGCATGCGCCAGGCGTTTCTGTTCGATTGCGTTGCTCAGTGTGCGTACAACATGATCCTGGCCCAGCACGTCCTTGAATGTGCGGGGGCGGTATTTTCTGGCAAAAACCTGGTAACTCACGCCCTTTATTGTACATGAATCAGACTGAGCCCGCAAGGACTATGTAAGTCAAAATGCAAAATTGCCACACGTGTCCCAAAGATTTGATAAGCTATAGAAACATCAGCAACATTTTGGAAGAAGCCCCTATCTGCTCGACAAATTGGAATTAGCCGGGCTGAAAGCCCGAGGAATTTTGAGCCCGATAGGGCGACACAATAATAGCCCAGCGTGGAGCCGCCACGCGGCGGCCTGCGAGGGCGTAGCAAGCGAGCAACGCGAGACGCGAAGCCCCGAACCCTGGGTAAAATGAAAAACATATCAGAACCCCGGAGCGTAGCGGAGTGGGTGGCAGAAGCTTCGGCTTAGTGTTTTAGCTGCGCGTCCCTGCCACCCCTCCACGTTGGTCGGGGTTCCGGTTATGTTTTATTCCAAACCCAGGGTTCGGGGCTTCGCGTCTCGCGTTGCTCGCTTGCTACGCCCTCGCAGGCCGCCGCGTGGCGGCTCCACGCTGGGCTATGATTCTGTCGCCCTTGCGGGCTCAAGTTTCCGCTCACCGTTGGCTCGCCAAAGTCCAATTTATTGAGATTAGTACTCAAACTTTGGGACACGTGTGGCAAAATTGCCCCCGGTTTTTCAGAAAGATTTCAAATGACGTATAATCATCATGTTCTGCGCAAATCTCCGCGCAGGGGTATTACGAGCTCAGTTATCGCCGGCAAGAGGAAGGTTGTCTATCATTCAGCGAAGTTATTGATATTTAATTCGTATATCGTAAATCCAACATCGTGAATCCTCACATGTGGGTACCGGCAGGGGATGGGAGTAATTTGTTTGACTTCTGCGGGAAAACAGCGTTATAATGCCGGATGGTGCAGTAGATATGGGAATTCTTGCAGCGACAGGTTTTGATTTTTATGAGTGGGTGACTCTGGGCACCGCGCTGGGCATATTTGCAGTATTGCTGTTCACGCGCGTGCAGGCGGAGGTGGTGTTTCTGGGTGGCATGGCCGTTCTGTTGCTTACAGGGGTACTGGATGCGCGCGAGGCTCTGGCTGGGTTCAGTTCCAGTTCGGTGATAGCTGTGGCCTTGTTATTTGTGGTTGTGGCGGGTTTGGTGCATACGGGTGTTCTGCATTGGGTGGAAAAGCGCATATTGGGGCGGCCTGGTACATACCGGCAGGCGTTGCTGCGGCTTATGCTGCCGGTGGCGGGCATGGCTTCTATTCTGGGTAATACGACAGTGACAACACTTTTCATTCATGTGGTGAAACTGTGGTCGCGCCGCTTGCAGGTGGCGCCATCGCGCCTGTTGATACCCTTGAGCTATGCCGCCGGTATGGGTGGGGTCTGCACTCTTATCGGCAGTGCGCCGAATCTGATTATCTCAGGTTTGTATACACAGGAAACCGGGGTGTCGCTCAGTATTTTCACACCTACGCTGGCTGGTCTGTTCTGTTTGCTGGTGGGGTTGGTGAGCATGCAGGTTCTGCAGCGCTGGCTGCCGTCGCGGCGTCCGTCGAGCCGTGTGTTCGGGCCGGGTGCCGGCATGCTGCACCGGCACAAGGCCTATGTGCAGATAGGGAGTCGTCTGATTGGTAAAAGGCTGGTTGATTCCGGTTTGGAGGCACAGTTGAACATACACTTTCTAGGTGTTCAGCGGCGTGGCGAGCTGCTCATGGCGGAGCCGGGATTGGTGCAGCTGCGCGCGGGCGATATGATTCTGCTGGAGAGCGACAGTCGCCGCCCGCCGGATCTGGGTAAGGATGTCTACTATGTTACACGCCGTGAGAAATCACCTGTGGGTTGGCGTACTGCGGCATCCGGTATCATTATGCTCGGGATGATGGCGCTGACCACACTGGGGGTCATGAGTCTGCTGCAGGCTGCGTTTCTGGCCGCAGCTGCTACGCTGCTGTGCCGTTGCTGCACCGTGCAGCAGGCGCACCAGCATATCAACTGGAATGTGCTGATGGTGTTTGCTGGTTCCATCTGTCTGGGGACTGCCATGGATAAGACCGGTCTTGCGGCGCACGCGGCTGAAGCGCTGCTGGGATTTTGTGGTACTCAGCCGGTAGTCATGCTTGTGGCGGTGTGTTCCGTGGCATTGTTCATTACAGAATTCATCGGCAATGCTGCAGCCGCAGCTATCTTTTTCCCCATAGCATACCGCAGCGCTCAGGCAGTGGGGGCAGACCCGCTGTGTTTCTGTGTGGCTCTCATGATTGCGGTTTCCTGTTGTTTTGCGACCCCCATCGGCTCTCCCCGGCACATGCTTATCTACGGGCCGGGCGGGTATCATTTTGCAGATTTTCTGCGGGTGGGGCTTCCTATGGATATCATCATCCTTGCGGCAGATATTTTCATCGTTTCCCTGTTGTTTCCTCCTTTGGGTTAGCTTCTGTGCTTGACTACTTATGGTTAGTCCGCTATCATGATGCTGGTTATGTTGGATGTAATCGATACTTTTCTCTCTTCTCTGAACGAACACCTGTGGGGCTCCGTGCTGGTTTTTGCCCTGCTGGGTGTGCATCTCTACCTTACTTTCATCCTGCGGTTGCCCCAGCTTTTCTTTTTCCGTGGTCTGGTGTATTCCCTGCGCCGCAAGGCAGAGGGTAACAGTATTTCGCACTATGCTTCGCTGGCGGTTTCGCTGGCGGCCAATATCGGCACTGGTAATGTAGTGGGCGTGGCTGTGGCTCTGGCCAGTGGTGGTCCGGGTGCTGTTTTCTGGTGCATGATTACCGGTGTGCTGGGTATGGCGACTCGTTATGCAGAAAGCCTGCTTTCCGTACGCTTCCGGCGGCTGGATGCTGATGGAAATCTGGTGGGTGGCCCCATGTACGCCATTGAACACGGGCTCAAATGCAAGTGGCTGGCGGTGCTTTTTGCTGTCTTTACGGCTACGGCGGCTTTTGGTGTAGGAAATATCACACAGGCTAATACTGCTGCCCGCATGCTGAATGAATGCGCCATGTCAGTGCCGACCTGGTTCTCTGGTCTGCTGCTGGCCCTGCTCACGGCCATGGTGCTTCTCGGTGGGCTGCGGGGTATTGCCCGCGTATGCTCTTCGTTTGTCCCCATCATGTCTGTGGTCTATATTATCGGCTGTGTTCTGGTGCTGGTGACTCATGCGGATTTCATTTTGCCGGCGCTGCAGCGTATCTGGGAGTGCGCTTTCACCAATCAGGCTGCTACCGGCGGCTTTATCGGCTCTACCATCATGCTTGCCATGCAGGTGGGTGTGAAGCGCGGACTGTTCTCCAACGAGGCCGGCATGGGTTCCTCTGCTATCGTTTCCGCACCGGCTGATACACCCAACTGTGTGCAGCAGGCTCTGGTGGCATCCACGGCTCCCTTCTGGGATTCGGTGGTGCTCTGCACACTTACCGGCATCACCCTGACCACCGCTTGTCTGGCAGAGCCTTTCATTCTGCATGTGCCGGATGGTGACCTCATCGTCTTCTACTCCTTCGGTTCAGCCGGGGGGCTGGGTGCCATGCTGCTGACCTTCAGCCTGGTTACTTTCGTTATATCATCCATCCTTGCCTGGTCTTACATGGGCGAACGCGCTGTGCAATACCTGACCGGTCGCCGGCATATCACGATGTATCGTTGCATCTGGGTTGCTGCAGTCTTTATCGGCTGCGTTATTCCGCAGAGCAGCCTGGTCTGGCATTTCGCTGACTGCGCCAATGCGTTCATGGCTGTACCCAATCTCATCTGCATGGTCGGGCTCACCCCGGTCTTGCTGAACGAAACCCGCAAATACCTTTGGAGCGGGCATCTGGATGAGGTGGATGAAACCCTCGTCAAACCTGCCCCTCTTGAGGAGGAAGAGTCTGCACCCGAGGATGTGGATGAATGGGACCTGGAGCCTAAACAGAAGGTCGCTTCTGACCCGGAAAAAGAAATTCAGGAAAAAGAATAAAAATTTTGAACAAACTCAGTACCGGCTGCATCGTAACTGCATCAGCCCCTCCGGTTCCGGGTGAAGGAGAGAGCACCTGGTGCCAGTAAATGGAGGACTGAGTTTCATAGGTAGTAAGTTGGGGAAGAGCCTTACCATTGCGGTGAGGCTCTTCCTTATTTGTAAATCAATGCTTTACAACTGTATTTTATTATTATGTTTCACAAGAAATCATAACTTTTTGTTAAAGATGGGCCAAAAAAGTTATGAAAAAGTTATGAGCAGCCGTAACAAGGACCTTGACAGGAAGGGTTAAGTATGGTATCTTATTTTCGTGTTTCACAGGAGTTATAAGAAAGATGTTCAGGTTGTATGGGAGCGAGCCTCACAGACTGTGAAGGTTAGGTGGACGGATTATGAGAAAGTATTAAAGGGAGCGAAGGGTTACAGTCGCTATGGTTCCAAGCAACTCAAATGCGGTGTCAGGTATACACGAGCAGAAGCAACTGCTGAATTGACTGCTTATGCAGAGCGTGAACAGCAGAAGAGCATAGAGAGAGCCGAAGCCATTAGGAGGGAGGGCAAGGCTGCCACTACATCTGCAAGTTTCGGTAAGGCTCAAAAGGTGGTCGCAGCAGCGTTCCTGCGTTTGCTTGATAACAACCGTATCACATCTTCGGAGCGTCCGCAGACTATCAATGACTGCCGTAATGATGTCAACAGGTTTGCTGATTGGTTAGATAAGCACCATCCCAACATTGAACTCCACAGAATCACGAAAGTTATAGCCGAGGATTACTGCAAGCATCTGTCCAAGAGTTTCAGTTATTCCTCTGTGAAGACATACAAGGCTCACTTGGTATACACATTCAATTCAATCATTGACATCTTTGAGGAATCCCCTGTTAAGTATTCTAATCCGTTCGCAAGAGTCAAACTCTCTACCACGGTCAATAATACGGTTGAGGGTAGAAAGGACATCTACTCATTGGAGCAACTGACTCACATTCTCAAAAGGGCAGGTGAGAGTAAGAAGTATAAGCAGCCTGCTTGTGTTCAGAGATTCGCTTTCTTTTACATGCTCATGGTAACAGGATGGCGAATCGGTGATGTGGCAAGACTCACATGGGATGCAGTGGACTTCAAGAAGCGAGTTATCACCAATCTGCATAGCAAGACTGTCAATACCACAGGTGTCCACACCAAGGTATACATGACTAAACTGATGAAGGAGGTGTTTACCGCTCTGTCTGAGTTTGACCGTCCCAAGGAGTATAAGAACTTTGTGTTCAGTGTGAACAGAGAGGGTGTGAAGAACTTGCAGCAGCGGAATGTAACCAATGCTCAGACTCACATAGATAACATGAGGAAGGAGTTAGGCTTGCATGAAGTAGAGAAGCGAGGTAAGAATGAGATGCATGCTCACACTATTCACTCCATCCGTGGTAGTTTTATCACTCACATGGGCGGTAAGCGATTCTCTGAGACTCTTGTGGACTACTTGGCAGGTCATAATCTGAAAGGTGTGAACAAACAGCACTACAACCGCTATGATTCTGACCCTGAATACTACACTCGTGACATCATTGAGGAGGTAGAGAAACTTGTGGATGCTCGGCATGCTTTTCATGTAGCCATGTATGGAGAGAATACTGCCAATGGGCTTATGTTTGATGGCGATGGGGTGTCATTCTTGTTTGATGAAGGAGCCAAGGCACTGATGGAACCCAGGTATTGGACTGAGGACGCAGTTAGTGAACTTTGTAATTATGCTGCGTTTGGGCACCCCACTTCTGCTATCAAGAGAGTCATTATCAGACTCAATAAGTTGAGGGCAGAAGAAGGAGCACGCAAAGTGGATGCTGCGTTTGTAGCCAAGCATCTCAGGAGACACTGATAGAAAAGCACAGAAGTTCATAGAACTCCCTTATAATAGTGTGTATGAAGTTAGATACACATTATCATGAGGGTGTTTCTGCTTATACTTATTCTTATAAGAAGCAGAAAGCACGGCAGTTTAATGACTTTGAGATTAAAAGTTATACGGATGAGGACATTATTACAGGAATCAAGGAACACTACCCTGATGACATTGAGAACTCAATTATCAGGTTTGACTTGGTAAACAAGTATCTCATCACGGATAAGAATGTTCTGTATTCTACTCATAACTTCACGAGGGGATACACCTGTGACGAGAAAATTGAGTATAGGCATGCTCATCTCAAATTTGAGAAATACACAGCAAAACTGGCGAAGGCAAAGGTATCAGGTGACTTTGATGAGGAAGTAATTACAGGGTGGAAGAAGAAGTGTCAGGAATACCTTGATACATGTTACGCTATTGATGCTGGACGGAAGCAGAAACGCCTTACAAGGCTATCAGACAGGGCTACCGTAGCGGTCTCATTCAATGATGCGTTTAGTTTCTCTGATGAAGACCGTAAAACACTCAATGAAAACAACATAAGTGTCAAACATAACGGTATCAGGGATAAGGTTGAAGCGTTAGGATACACGGTAAAGGAATACACTAATCGCTTTAAGGTGAAAGAGTATGATGTAGAAAGTGGAAAATTCAAGACATCATACATTGAATACACTGGGTTCTACTTTCTTATCAATAGGAATGCTCTGATAACAAGTATCTTGCAAGGCGAACTCTGCCACAAGGGTAAGGTGTGGCAGGATGGTTTGCAAATCAGCATCAGACGGGGACGACCTTATCCCTCATTCGTGTTCCAAGATAACAAGGGTGACATTCACAGTTATGATACTATGAAAGAGGCTGCCACTGAACACTTTGAGACATCTGCAAAGACATTGCAGCGTAGTCTCAAAAAGAGGGATGGCAACACATTCATAATCAATGGTGAAACTTATACCTTGTTAGCCTGAAACACTATGTCCTTTAATTGCTCCTGTTACTTTATCTTAAATGAATTATAATAACATGAGAGATTAGAGGACATGGTTACTCTGATTGGACACTTCAAGAATGACTATCGTTCGCTCTGCTCACTTACCGTCATTCTCTCGGTTAAACTCGTGGAAGGCATGCTTCCACTTCGTTTAGTGATAAAAGGGCACACGCACTCCGTTATGCGTGTGCCGCCGTTTTCTGGTGACTTAAACTATCCAATTATCCACCAGAAGAGACCAATGATGATGATAAGAGTGAGAAGCATGCATCCACAGGCTTCTGTATTACTTGCGGTAACTTGCGGTTTGTTGCTGGCTTGCTGGGATGATTTATGACCGTTAGTTTCAGTAGTAATAACATTCTCTACAAGGAAATTGCCCTCATAGTAATCGTATGCTTCATCATAAGCCATGCTTCCATACTCTGACCAGATTTTCTTTGCTATGGTTAAGGATTTTATTTTATTGTTTGCTATGTCTTCATAAAAATCCTGTATGTCCCCTTCTGATACGAGTATTACATCGTAAGTATAATCATCAGCGGTACAAGTAGTCACATACATGTCCTTGATGCAAAGGCACCACTTTCCACAAATGTTTTCAATCTCCTCTTGCTTCGTTTCTTTAATCCGTTCCTGAAAGTCTTCCTCATCTTCATCAGATTCTTGTTCCAATTGAACAGAGATTTGAGTAATCTCATTACGAATAGTGGTGATTAAGGTTTCAAGTTCTTCTAGGGCTGCTAATTTTAATACCCTCTTACACTCTGTCTTATTAGGGGTGTCATCATCTACTCTTTCGCTCTTTTTGCTTCTGCCTGACTTACCGCCCCCAGCATACTTATCTACAACCTTTGCTACTTTAATCCCTGTCTTGATAGCCTTGCTTAATTTCATGAACTAAATCATACCACCTTGTCAAATTAAACACAAGTATTTTCATTGAGTAGTAAATTGCTATGTAAGCACATTGTAGCATTTGCTTTAAGAAGAAAAGATAAATACTTGTATGAAGATTGAACAGTTATCAGAGATACTTGACCAAGGTAGAGGAAGTAAGGATACCGTAAGTGACGCTGACCGTTTTAATGAGATAGTTAGGAGAGTCCTGAAAGAGTATCCTGCACAAGGGGCTCCTGACCAAGTAGCCAAGGATAGGGAACGACTTAATAAGTAGTTATCGGAGAGTCTGCAAGGTCATCAGCAGGTTAGTTTTGCAGAGATGGTGAATAGGTATCTATGATGGTTTGACTTTGTGACATCAGGATGAGGAGGAGATTGGCTGTAACTTATTCTCTTGTCACGGTAAGCACATACGGAAAATCTGTAAACACCAAACTATTAAAATTTTATCGGAATTTTTTATGCAAATTTTCTGATTCTCTTATTTGATTGAGAATGCAGGCATTTTTTATTAGAGTTGCTTATAATAAGTTGATTATGTATAGTTGTTAGAGTTTTATGTAGACCTTCGCTCGTGGTAAAGGGTGGATTTTGAGACATTGACCCTATTACATCACATGACACCCTTAATAGCCTTGACATGTAGTCAGGGTTTCTTTATTCTACTCCCGAAGATTAGAGGGGTATCCGAGTTAAAATTTTAATGTTTCACAAAATGACGATTTTTGTTATGAAAACTGGAATTTATAGCCAATTAGTTATGAAGGAGTTAGAATTTTAATGTTATGAGAAAAGTTATGAGATTTCATAATTGAGCACCGTAAGCCATTGACATAAGGAAGGCTGTGCTGGCGAATAAGTTTCATAGGTAGTAAGTTGGAGAAGAGCCTTGCCATTGCGGCGAGGCTCTTCTTTCTTTTCTGGTGAATGTCTTGTATACATGTTTTTATTATCGTGTTTCACGCTTTTTGGTATCTTTTTTTCTGAATTCGCCCTCAAAGTTACAAGGATTGTTACAAAATGTCAGGGCTGTATGGAGGTTGAGAACCAACTTGGACTTGCCAACAGCATTGACGATGCTGAGGCAAGCAAATAATTCGCAAAAGATTAGAATTTTGCGAATTAGGGCATCATCAGCGAAGATAATCAGAACAAGAAAGATACCTAATCATATCTGACACACAGAGCTTCAATACCAGGATAATGCCTCAGCATCGTCAATGCTGTATTGTAAGTCCGTTGGATTGTATCAAGTCTGCTCACTTCTCAATGCGCAAGAGATTGAGCAACTTATACACAATTCAATCTAAATTTCTAATAATCAATTCTTACTAACATGAAGAAAACAATTATCACACTCCTCGCTCTGGCTGGTGTGGCTGCTGCTGATGATAGCACACAGAAACTCTGGTCATTGGATTTCACAGGCACAAGCCTCACCTCCTCGTTTGCAGATGGGGTTTCGCTCTCAACACTTCCCACATCTGGTATCAATAACGGACTGACGCTGAATAATGCTCCTCTTACCCTTACCCAGACAGGAAGCATTTTGACTTATAGTGACGAGTTTATCTTTTCCGTAACCTTGCAAGTTAATTCTCACCTTGGCTCGTGGCCTGAACTTGTGGGTTTTGGTAATAACTCTAACAATTGGAAGGGTGCGTATTATGTCAGTGATGACAACTTTGTGTTGGACAAAAACGGTTTCGGCTCTCCCAATGAAACTAATCGTGCCGTAGGCGATGTGTCAGTAACACTAGCAACACCGATTACCTTATCCTTCAAGAGCAACGGAGAAGGCACGATTACTATGTATGTCGGTGATACCGTGGCTGGTTACACAATCATTGGCGATAGCTATCTGGATCAGACCATAGATAAGTTTGCAATTGGTGGTCGTATCGGTGGTAAAAATGGCAACAATGCCGATGTGACCGTTTATGGTGCAAGTCTTTCAAAGATTATTCCCGAACCCACCACTGCCACGCTTTCCCTCCTTGCACTGGCAGGTCTGGCTGCACGTCGTCGCCGTCGCTAAAGCTATGGCGTGACAAGCCGCCGTCGGGCTTCTCGTTGATTCGCCCAGACAGGCCGTAAGTAAGGAACAACAACAAGTTCAAGTGGGGTAACCAAGCCCTGCAACGCGCGACCGCCCGAGGTTTCATAACCGAGGGCGGTAGTTTTTTTACTTTGTGCCCCGGACCTGCCTGTGCGTGTGTGATTGTGCAGAATCTGTGATAAATCCGGGTTCGGGGTAGGGTGAAAGTTGAAATAAAGAAAGCGTAGAGGGGAAACGGAGCCTTTTTAGATTGACAAAAAGAACCTGGTGGGGGTATGATGACAGATAATGAAGGAGCGTATAAAAACGATACTGCATTATCCCCGTCTGGTAGCTATCCGCCGCTGGCTGGGGCTCTGGCTGGTGTTTATTGTCCTGGCAATGGTGGCTGGACAAGTGGAGAGATGGGAAGAGGATTTTGACGGATTCTGGCTGTTGCATATAATCCTGTATCTCATAGCCGGTGTGGGAATCGTGGTTCTGCCTGTTGTGGCGACGGTGTGGGAGCTGCGGTGCTGGCGCCGGCTGAAGCAGAGCGGGGCAGTTTCAGTAACTCCGGACTGGCGGCGAGGCTGGGTTGATTTGTGGTTGCTGGGGCTTGTGCTGCTGGCGAGCTGGGGGATGGGTATGTGGTTTGATATGCGGGCAGAGGCACGGAGCGAGTTGAAGTTCAGCTGCCCGGGTGAGCATGGTGAGCATATATTTGCACGGGCTTCCTGGCAGAGTGCGAATGTTCCCGCTGCTGAGATTGGTGAGCGTCTGCCGGCACCGGCTCCGCACCTGCACACTATTTACCTGCCGGATGGTGATTATCATGTGCATTGTCAGACCGGCGAGCCGGCATTTCATGTAAGTCTGCGCCGCAATGCATACAGCTTTACCCTGCGCCTGGAAAGCGACAAGATGGAGGAGCTGCAGTTCTTTCTCTATCGACTGCGTTCGGATGAGGAGCGCAGCCGGGTGCTCCTCCAGATGGCAAACGGTGGTAAATATGGAGCGAGTTTGAAGAATATATCCTTCAGAAGTTGTAAGATGGAAGATGGCCTGTACCTGAGTTACGGTGAGTATGTGCTTGCCATGGCTCCCAGAGGCGCTGCGCTTACCCCGGAAAACAGCCGGTTGTTATATATTTCCATGCAGCCATGAGCTGCTGGTGAAGATTCAGTGTCAGGGGTGAACAATTTTCTTGACCCGCATGGGAGCCTTGTAGTATTCTCGCTACGCTTACCATGTTAGAATTTATAGATACTATACTGAATGAAGCCTGCGGTTTTTTGTGGGGATACGTCCTCATCTTTGCGCTGCTGGGTACGCATCTTTATCTGACCTGCCTGCTGCGTTTTCCGCAGCGCCATTTCTTTACCGGGCTGCGTTTGTATTTCGGTGGCAAGGGAGAGGGGCAGATTTCCCAGTTTTCCTCGCTTATGGTATCGCTCGCGGCCAATGTGGGTACGGGCAATATCGTCGGTGTGGCTGTGGCGGTGACCACTGGTGGCCCGGGTGCAGTGTTCTGGTGCATGATAACCGGTGTGTTCGGCATGGCAACCCGCTATGCAGAAAGTCTGCTGGCTATCCGTTACCGCCAGCGCGATGAGAAGGGGAATCTTATCGGCGGTCCCATGTACGCCATTGAGAAAGGCCTGAAGTGCAAATGGCTGGCAGTAGTATTTGCGGTCTTTACTGCGATTGCTGCATTTGGTATCGGTAACCTGACCCAGTGCAACGCAGTGTCACAGGTGCTGGCTAACAGCTCTCTGGGAGTGCCGGCGTGGGTGACTGGTGCAGTCATGGTGCTGCTGGTGGGTGCTGTGCTGCTGGGTGGTATCAAGAGCATTGCCAGGGTATGCACCGCTCTGGTGCCGACCATGGCGATTATCTACATCGTGGGTTGTGTGGTGATTCTCTGCGCTAACAGTTCTTTTGTGTGGCCGGCTATTTGCCATATTGTGGATAGTGCATTCCATCCGCAGGCTGCCGCCGGTGGCTTCATCGGTTCTACTTTCATGCTGGCTATGCAGCAGGGGGTGCGCCGTGGCTTGTTCTCTAACGAAGCAGGTCTGGGTTCTTCTCCCATCGTTTCCGGCCCTGCGCAGACTCCCAATACCGTGCAGCATGCTCTGGTGGCCGCTACCGGCCCCTTCTGGGATACGGTGATTATCTGCTCTCTCACCGGTATTACCCTGACCACCTGTATCATGGCGCATGCCCATATTGATACGACAGACGGCGAGCTGCTCACTTATGTATCCTTTGCTACGCTGGGTGGTTTGGGCAGCACGATGCTCACCGTCAGCCTGGCTGCATTTGTTATCTCCACTGTACTGGGCTGGTCTTATTTCGGCGAGCGTGCCCTGGAGTACCTGGGGGGCCGCAGCCTGATTCTTCCTTATCGTCTGCTCTGGGTGGTTGTGGCCTTTGTGGGTTGTATCATTCCCAAGAGCAGCATTGTCTGGAACTTTGCAGACCTGGCCAATGGTCTCATGGCTCTGCCGAACCTTATCTGCATGATTGGTCTTTCCGGTGTGCTGGTGGCTGAAACACGTTATTACCTTTGGGAAAAGCGTCTTTACGAAGTCGATAAATCGCTCCTGACGGAGGAAAAATCAGAAAAAAATTAAAAAATTCAAATTTTGATGATAGAAAGCTGATTTGAAGCTCGTATCCCTTATAACAGTCCACCGACCGCGGTGAAGGAGAGAGCGCCGCAGGTCATCAAAAGGGAGGACTGAGTTTCATAGGTAGTAAGTTGGGCGGGCCGGTGCTGAATTAAAAAGCGCCGGCCCGCTTACTTATTGCGGCATGCCGGGTTGCAGGGTCCGGGTTGGTGTGTTATGCTGGTGGCAGAATGAGTGCGCGAGTTCTTATATTTGGCGGTACTGGTCGTACCGGGCAGGTGATGCAAGCTGTGGCGTTGCAGGCGGGGTATGAGGTGATGACACCGGCGCATGCAGAATGCCCGCTGGAGAATACAGAGGCGGTGAGCGATCTGGTGCTGGGCTGCGGGGCTCAGCTGGTGGTGAATTGTGCTGCTGTCAGTGGCTTGGAGGCCTGTGCCGCAGACCCTTTACAGGCTCATCTCGTCAATGCCATGGCGCCGGCTGCCATGGCGCTGGCCTGTCGCCACACCGGGGCTCGTTTTGTGCATCTCTCCACGGATTATGTATTGTGCGGGCACAAGCCCGGTTTGAAGAATGAAAGCGCCCGGTGCAAACCTGTCAACTGCTATGGCGAGAGCAAGCGCGAGTCGGAACTCCAGGTGCTGGAGGCATTGCCCACAGCTGTGGTGGCGCGGGTTTCATGGGTATGCGGTAATCCGGCGCGGCCGTCGTTTATCGAAAGTACTGTTGCGCGGGCGCTGGCCGGGGAGCCGCTGGCTGCCGTGGCAGATAAGTACTCCATGCCGACGGATGCTGCCGATATTGCCCGTGCTGTACTGGCACTGGGGGCAGGGGATTTCGGCGGGGTGGTGCACCTGACCAGTGGTGGTGAACCGCTCAGCTGGTGGCAGTGCGCTGTGCTGGCGCTGCGGGCTGCGGTAGAACAGGGCGCGCTGCAGGAGATGCCCCAGGTGGCGCAGCAGAAGCTGAATGAAGTGCCTTTCTTTAAAGAACCGCGCCCCCGGCACACGGCTATGAGCCATGAGCTGCTCACCTCCCGCCTGGGTATTTTTATGCCTGCGGCCTCTGTGGCTGTGGGGCAAGCCGTGCGGCGATTCCTGTCTGCGCAGGGATGATTTTTTGGTTCTGTTTCAGATTTGCTGGCTGATATATTCATTATAATTTGCTAACATTATTAAAGGGCAAAGATTACGAGTTGAAATAATTAGAAAGCAAACAGATAAATTGGACTTTGGCGGGCCGCAGGCGAGCGGAATTCTGAGCCCCGCCTACTGGCGGGGCGGTAAGTTCAATAGTCAACTATGAATTCATTAAAACCTGTATTTTTATCAAATCGGATTTTTATGCGAGGCATTGACCAAAAATTTGGTCAATGC
>JAZRKW010000111.1:0-12340 GCA_045646505.1 Akkermansia sp.
CCCAGGGCGTGAGCCCTGGGTATGGTGTAGTAATAAGACCGGAACCCCGCCAGCTGGCGGGGTGGCAGATTCGCATGAGTATTCCGTTTATGTTAAGCTTTAATTATTTGCATATCAACGCGCATCCATATCTACCACCCACTCGCTCCGCTCGGGGTTCGGTTACTATTTTCACTTTACCCCAGGGCTCACGCCCTGGGCTCTATTGTACTTACCGCCCCGCCAGTAGGCGGGGCTCAGAATTCCGCTCGCCGTTGGCTCGCCAGATTCCAATTTATCGAGATTAGTACTCAAACTTTGGGACACATGTGATGTTTTGAAGCACGGGGAGAGTTTTTTCTTGTTTTCGCGCGCGCAGGATGTTAGACTGCTGCAGCGCTATATGACTCGAAAAACGAAATTCTTCATACATAGTGTTTATCCGCTGATGGATTTAATTCTGTCTGGTGTTTTTGCCTATTATTCGCCCTATGTCATGAATTGGGTGGCACCGGTACTGGGGTGGAAACAGGGAGAGCTGTTCAATCTGTTTATAGCTTCACCCTTTCTGGCTGGGGCTGCGCTGATGGCCGTTCCGGTTATTCTGCGTCAGGTGGGTTTTTACCACAAGCAGAATATGCAGCGCGTGGGTACGGCTGTGCGTCAGTTGTTCGGGTTTGCTGTCTATTACCTCTGCGCCATGGGGTTATACACTGCACTGGCCGAAACGCCTTTCTACCGCGCGCAGATTCTTCTGGTGAATCTGGTGGGTATTCCTCTGGTGGTGTTTCTTCGTTATATACTGGTGCGTTTCATTAATCTCAGGCGCTCCAATGTCAATGAGTACCGCCGGCAGGTTATACTGGCTGGTTCGGAGCAGGTGGTGCAGCAGGAGTGGGAAAAATTGCCGGAGCACTGGAGAAATAATTTCAATGTGGTCGGGAGGTTCTGTTCTGCAGAAATCTCTGAGGGGGAGATTCAGAAGGTTATTGAGGAAAACAGCGTGACAGGATTGTATGTTTTCGGCGGATTGTCCACATGCCACAATTTCGGCTCTCTGATTGCGCAGTGTGAAGTGCAGGGGATAGATGTGAACCTTGTCATGCGTGAGCGTCTTTCTTCCAGCTTGAAGGTGGATTTGAATGAAGTGGGGGACACACGGATGATTGTGTTGAGTTCCACGCCGGAGTTTTCGTGGTCCCGTGCCATCAAAGGCGTGCTGGACCGCCTGATGGCTCTGGTGATTCTGATATGTTCATCTCCGCTGTGGCTGGTGGCTGCTGTGGGTATTAAGCTGAGCGACCCGAAGGGACCGGTGTTCTTCAGACAGAAGCGTTCAGGTTTGTACGGCCGGGTATTCCACATGTGGAAATTCCGTTCCATGTACATTGATGCGGAAGCCCGGCTGGATGAAATCAAAGCCAAGTATGGCAATGAGATGAATGGTCCCATTTTCAAGTTGACGAATGACCCCCGCATTTTCAAGTTCGGGCATTTCATCCGCAAGACTTCTATCGATGAATTACCACAGCTGCTCAATATTCTGACAGGTGATATGAGTATTGTGGGCCCGCGTCCCTTGCCGGTATATGAGACGGAGGCTTTCCCGAAAATTGAGCACCGCCGCCGTCTGAGTGTGAAACCGGGGCTTACCTGCTACTGGCAGATTGAGGACCGCAGTGATAATGGTGATTTTGATAACATGATAGCCAAGGACTTGCGTTATATTGACGATTGGAGTCTGTGGCTGGATGTGAAACTTTTCTTCCGCACGATTCCTGCGGTTCTGTTCGGCAAGGGGGCAAAGTAAGGAGATGTTTCATATTGTTCTCTTTCACCCGGAGATTCCGCATAACACCGGTGCTGCCGGCCGTCTGGCTGTGGCTACGGATTCGCGCTTGCATCTCATTAAACCACTGGGTTTCAGCCTGGATGAAAAGCATGTACGCAGGACCGGTCTTGACTACTGGCAGCATGTGGACCTGCAGCTCTGGGATTCTCTGGAGCAGCTGGAGGCTGCCGCCGCACCCGGTGCGCGTTTCTGGTATCTTTCCACCAAGGCGAACAACAGTATCTGGGAACCCTCTCTCCCGTTGCAGGATGGGGATTATTTTGTTTTCGGCCCGGAGTCTAAAGGCTTGCCGGAGCGCTGGATAGATGCCCACCCCGAGACCGCTCTCCGCATTCCCATGCCAGGTGAACGCGCCCGTTCACTCAATCTTTCCACTTCCATTGCCATCATGCTCTATGAAGGGCTGCGGCGTACCTTGCCAGAAGGTCAGTTATGAAAAATATCGTCTACTTTGATTTGGAAACACGCCGTTCTGCTGCTGAGGTGGGGGGCTGGCATGAAACGGCTAAAATGGGTGTATCCGTGGCTGTGACTTTCTCCACCAGGGATAATGCTTACCATATCTACACCGAAGACCGCATGGAAGAGCTTATTGAGGAGCTGCGCCATGCTGACCTTGTGGTGGGTTATAATCATGTGAACTTTGACTACGGCGTGCTCCAGGCGTTTACATTCTGGACTGTGGCCGATGTGACCAATAACCTGGATATCTGCTCGTATCTCACCTCTCGTCTGGGGCATCGGCTCAAGCTGGATTCAGTGGCCAAGGTGACCCTGGGCGGTAATTCCAAGACCGCCGAGGGTACCGATGCTCTGAAATGGTGGGCAGAGTATGAAAAGACGGGCGATGATCAGAAGCTGCTCGATATTGCCCGCTACTGCTGCTACGATGTGAAAGTGACGATGGAGGTGTACAAGTTCGGCGCGCAGAATGGTTACGTGATATACGAAAACAAGAAAGGCGAGCCGGAGAAGGTAGAGGTTGACTGGGAGTTGTAGTCCGGCCATTGGCCGGCTGTCATGGCTCAGATGGTGCGTCCTTCCTTATCATCAAAGCAGCCCAGTACGATGCGCAGGATATCAATCACCTGCCAGATGATGAAGCCGCCACCTGTCGCAAACTGGAGGATTCCGGTGATGACTTTACCGGCGTAGATACGGTGTACACCGCCGATGCCGAAGCAGATAAGCAGGCTGAGCAGGAGGGTGGTGAAACGGGAACGCGGGGATTGGCAGTTGCAGTTGTTACAGCAGGTCATATTAGTATATCGGGGTTGGAAAAAAGTTCTCTGGCACGCGCTGTCAGTGCGTCGTGTGTGTTGTCAAGTTGTTCATCCTGCACTTCGGTGAGCAGGGTTTTGAGGATGCTGCCCATGGCAGGGCCTGGCTTCAGCCCCATGGTGATGAGGTCTTTTCCGCTGATGGCTAAATCTCCCACCGTGAAGGCCGGCGGTTCGTCCAGTACGTCTTCCAGCAGGAGTCGGGCTGATCGCAAGGTGGCTTTCTTCTGCTCCAGTTCGTGAGTGGACTGTGCGGCCATGTCGGCTCGTTTTATTTCCAGCAGTTGGTGCAGGGTGTCGACACCCAGGCGGCCGATGATGCGGCGCATGCCGGGCGCAGTAGTGGGCAGCATGGAATCGTGTTCGCGCACCAGGGTGACCACACTTTGCAGGGTGGCAGTATCGCTTTTAAGGCGCAGCATAATCTGGCGGGCCGTTTCAGCTCCTTTTTCGCCGTGTCCGTAGAAATGGCCCTTTCCGTCTTCGCCGCAGGTGAAAGTCTCAGGTTTGGCGATATCGTGCAGCAGCAGGGCCAGCCGAATCACCTCATCTGCCTGAGCGGCCTGCACTGCGTGCGCGGTGTGGGTCCACACATCGAAGCAGTGGTGCGGGTTGTGCTGGTCAAATCCGATGGAAGGAGCCAGCTCGGGAATGATGATGGCAAAAACATCCGGAAAAGCCTGCATCATCCCCAGTGCGCCATCGCCTATCAATATGCCCTTTAATTCTGTGAAGATTCGCTCCACACTCACGTTTTCCAGCAGGTGGCGGTTGCGGTGTATGGAGTAGGCTGTTTCTGTTTCGATGCCGAAATCGTACCGCGCCGCAAATCGCAGGGCTCGCAGGATACGCAGCCCGTCTTCATTGAATCGGGCATCGGGTTCACCTACGCAGCGGATGATTTTGTTTTTCAGGTCGGTCTGGCCGTCGTAAGCATCCACCAGCCCCCGGGCGGGATTATAGGCCATGGCGTTGATGGTGAAATCGCGCCGTGCCAGGTCTTCTTCCACGCGGCTGACAAAGTTCACGCTGTCCGGGTGGCGGTTATCGGTGTAGTTGCCGTCAATCCGGAAGGTAGTGACCTCCACTGGTTCGTGGTTTACCATAACGGTTACCGTGCCGTGCTGCAAGCCGGTTTTAATCACATGAAAGCGCTTGAAAACACGCAGCACTTCCTCCGGCAGAGCATTGGTGCACACATCCCAGTCTTTCGGGTTGCGGCCCAGCAGAGAATCACGCACGCAGCCGCCCACCACATAGGCCTCATAGCCGTAGCGTTCCAGTCGCTCAACTACTGTAAGGGCATGTGGGGGGATGATAATCATGGGTGTGGCCGCTATTGTACTGTTGCCTCGGGCCTTTGTCAATAGCATTCGCTTAGAACACAAACTGAACCAGTAGCATATAACACACGGTGCCGGAGATGACGCTCAGCAGGGTGTTGTGCTTCCACACATGGAGAGCCCCTGTCAGCAGGCTGGCAATGATGGCGGGCAGATAGCCGGAGATGGCGGTGAAGTGCATATCCTTCAAGCAATAGACCACCAGCATGGCAATGACGGCGCTGGGCAGCAGTCGCCCTAGTTTTTCGACTATTGGCGGGGTGGAAGCCTTGCCTTTGAAGATGAGGAAGGGCAGGAAGCGCAGCAGCGCCGTGATAATTGCCATGACGGCGATGGCGTAGAATGTGTGGGCGTTAACCATGGTTTACCTCCTCTTTGTGGATGCAGAGCAGCAGCAGAATGGCAATCATGGCCGGAATCATGAAGTTTTCCTTGCCGAACAGCAGCAGGCTTGCTCCGGTGACTGCGGCGCCCATGAGGGCCGGGTAGTGCTTCTTCATGCTTTGCCACTGTTCGATGAAAATGGTGATGAAGAGCGCGGTGAGCACGAAATCAATCCCCTGGCTGTTGAAGCTTACCAGGGAACCTGTCACTGCGCCCAGTGTGCAGCCGGTTATCCAGTAGCAGTGGTCGAAGAAGCAGATGCAGAAGTAGTAGTTTCTTTTCTCTGCCGCCGGCACTTCGGGGTTATCCCGGCACAGCAGGGAATAGGTCTCATCGGTAAGCGCAAATATCAGGTAGGGTGTGCGCTTGCCGGTGCCTTTGAACTTATCCAGCAGGGAAATACCATAGAACAGGTGTCGGGCATTCACCAGAACGGTGGTGAGCCCCACGGTGAGCAACGAGGCCCCGCTGCTCAGCAGTCCCACGGCTACATACTGCATGGCCCCGGCGTACATGGTGATGCTCATCACCGGTGCCAGCCACACCGGAAACCCGGCTGCCTGCAGCATAATCCCGAAGCCGAATCCCAGCGCCAGATACCCGGTCAATACAGGTATGGTGTCGATAAAGGCTTGTCTGACAGCGCGGCTCATGGGCCGCCCAGTGTACGAATTTCAGCGAAATATGCAAGCCTAAAGTACCAGGTAAGCAATAATGCACATTAAAGTATACTTTAATGACAATTCAAGCGATAGAGTAGCAAACATTTATGAGGATATTAAAGTATACTTTAAGAAAATAACGCATAACATGAAAGTATACTTTAATGACGGCTTGACATGCTGATAATCAGGGAGTATAATGCTGTGCAGGAGGAATAGAATGGGAATTTTTGAAACAGAAGAAATCGAGCGCCTGTTGCAGGAATACAACCCGTGGTGGCAGAGTGGTGTGGAGCCGGAGGAGCTGCCGGGAGTGAGGCGACAGGCCTATTATGAGACTCTGGAGCAGCTGCAGAGCCGCGATCTGCGGCGTTTTGTGGTGCTGAGCGGGGCCCGGCGAGTGGGCAAGACCACGGTGATGCGTCAGCTGATAGCCGAGCTGCTCGCCACCGGGGTGAAGGGGGAGAATATCCTCTACCTTTCCTTTGATAACCCCATCATCAAGCTGGCGGGGGTGAAGTCGGCCATTGATGCGTTCGATAAGGCCCGGCCGCGCAGTGGTCCCTGCTATTTCTTCTTCGATGAGATTCAGTATGCGGAGGATTGGTCACTGTGGTTGAAAGTATTGTACGACACGCGCCCGGCACTGCAACTGGTGGCCACGGGTTCGGCCAGTCCGCACATTGAGAAAGGCGCGCGAGACAGCGGGGTGGGGCGTTGGCGCGTGCTGCGCATGCCTACCCTGAGTTTCCGCGAGTATTGTGATATCATGCAGTTGCCACCGGTGGTGGAACCGCAGGTGAATCTGGAAACGCTGCTGCGCATGGAACCAGATGAGTTCACCCGCCTGATGCGCCGTTTCAGCGGGTTGGAGGCACATTGGAACCGCTACCTGAGTCTGGGTGGCTTTCCGGAATTGCTGGGTACCGAGGTGGTAGCCAGGGCGCAGCGCGTGCTGCGGGAAGATGTGGTGGATAAGGTTCTCAAGCGAGATATTCCTGCGTTGTTCGATGTGCGCAACACCCTGCAGCTGGAAAAGCTGTATCTCTATTTCTGTGTGAACTCCGGCAACATCATCAATACTGCCGCCATGTGCCGGGCGCTGGAGGGGGTATCGCTGCCTACGCTGATGCGTTACATGGAGTTCCTGCGCGATGCCAATCTTATCTACATCAGCCAGGCCTCCAACTACACCGGTAAGAAGGGAATCAGCAGCCAGCCTAAGGTATACGTGGCAGATGCAGCGCTGAGCAATGCCTCCCTTATGCGTAATCCGTCTGCCGTTACCGATGAAGTGCGCGGCATGATGGCTGAGTCCACCGTGTACAAACATTTCCACTCAGCCTACGGAGCGTTCTGCCGCGTGGGCTATATCCGCCTGCCGCGCACCCAGAAAGAAGTGGATGTGGTGGTGGATTTCCCGAATGAGCGCCGTTACCTCTGCGAGGTGAAATACCGCCACGACAGTTCGGTGAGCCAGCGGGATGCCATCAACACCTTGTGTCGGGAGCAATCGGCTCAGGCTGCCATCATTGCCACGCGCCATGTGGAGGATTTCGGCCTCAGCGCTGAACCCGATGCCCAGCTTGTCTACAGAATCCCCTGCCCGGTGCTCTGTTATCTTCTTGGTTATGTAGTGCCCATGGAATCAATGTTTTAAATCGTCATTAAAGTATACTTTAATGACGATTTGATTATTTTGCACTGAAGGTGAAATCAGCCCCAGCAGAAGATGTCTTCGAGTTCCTTGCAGCCGTAGAAGGGTTCGGGCAGCTTGTACAGCTCTTCCACGCGCTTTTCAATCCCGGGCTGGAATTCATCGAGTTTCTGCAGTTCCGGGTGTTTGGGCTCATCGTAAAGAACAGGGGCCAGGAAAATGTACAGCTGGTTGCGTTGTTTATTGATGTTCCGCAGCTTTTCTGCTGCGGTGCGCGCAGTGGCTGCATCGTTCACCGTGCGCAGTGTTTCCAGTGTTGATGCATCGAGCTGTACCAGCTCTGTAAGCATTTTCTGGAACTGCGGGGGATTCTGCTTCAGAAACTCCCGGAAGAGGGCGCGGAGCGCGGGCAGGGCCTGCATCATGGGGTAAACAGTGTCGTCCCGGGTATCCAGGTAGCGTATGAGAAGCGGCCGGGCCGCGGGCGCCATGGCCATGGTGAGCTGGGTTATCCGGCTCTCCTGCTCATCGTCCATGGGGAGGGCGGGTATCCAGCGCAGCGCCAGCGCAGCACAGGCAGCGTACTGTGTCTGCATATCCTGGGCTTCGGCTGCCTGCCGGAAAAAGGCTTCAGTATCCCGTATCAGTTCTTCCTGAATTTCAGGCTCTACCGCCGGGGCGGTGGTGAGCCAGCCGTCTGCTGGTCTGGTGTAGTGGGTGTACAGTTTGTCTGTCCGGGATGCGGCCACGGATAAACGGAGTATATCCGGGAGCAGTGGGGCTATTCTGTAATCGCCGGGTTTCGGCCCCATCAGTCTGGTCGCGAGAAAGGGGAATGCATGTCGCACCGCCCGCAGATGATGGTATGCTGTATCGGATTTCTCAGTCTGCGCGGCAAGCTGTTCTTCATTCTTTGTCATCTGTACCACGAGCGCACGCACCATCTCGCCTTGAGGAGTCATGGGCATCAGGGGCAAGGTGTACCATATCGCAACTGCCAGTATCACCAGCGTCAGCACCACGGTGCCGGAAATTTTGAGCAGCTTTTTCGCTTTCATGTCCGGAGTGTAATGCGTTTACCCTGCTTTGTCAATAATTTGCTCCTGGAAACCGATGCAGCAGGGTACAAAATTGTCGGAGCGGCGGGACTTCAGTCCCGCACCAGTTCTGAGCTTTGATAACAAGAACGGCGTGCGGTGGTGAACCGCACGCCGTTGAAGTTAACGGGGCTGCCGGAGCTTATGCCTCGGGGGCTGATTCGGCCTCGGCGCTGTAGTCGATGGCGGCGAGAGCCTGGTAGAGACGCCAGCGGCGTGCGATGTCCTGCTCTTCCAGGGCGAGGAGCTTCTCGAAGTTGGCCTTGTTGGTCTTGGCCAGCATCTTGAAGCGGTTTTCGCCGCCCTTGCCGTCCACGCCGATGAGGGCGTCGCGCACGGGCATCTTGGGAGCCTTGCTCTTGATGGAGAGCGGGTTCTTGCCCTGCTTGATGTTGTCCGGGTTGAAGTTGTAGAGCAGCCAGCGACCGCAGTCCACAGCGTCCTTCTGGCGGTCGAGACCCTGGGCCATGTTGATGCCGTGGTTGATGCAGTGGCTGTAGGCAATCACGAGAGCGGGGCCATCGTAAGCCTCGGCTTCAGCCAGGGTCTTGAGGGCGTGCTCATCGTTGGAGCCCATAGCGATGGAAGCCACATAGATGTTGCCGTAGGTCATGGCCATGTAGCCGATATCCTTCTTCACCTGGTCCTTACCGCGGGTGGCGAACTTGGCCACAGCGGAGCGCGGGGTAGCCTTGGAGCACTGGCCACCGGTGTTGGAGTACACCTCGGTGTCCATCACGAGTACCTTCACATTGCGGCCGGAAGCGAGGATGTGGTCCAGACCACCGTAGCCGATGTCGTAGGCCCAGCCGTCGCCGCCGAGAATCCACACAGACTTGCTCACCAGGTAGTTGGCCTGTGCCTTGAGGGCGGCCAGCTCGGGGTCATCGCCGCAGGCAGCCTTGATGGCAGCCACGGTTTCGCGGGCTGCTACTACCTCAGCCTCGGTCTTCTGCGGGTTGCTCTTGATGGCTTCCACCAGCTCAGCGCCCACCTTATCGGCAGCAGCTTCGAGCAGCTCGAAGGCGTATTCCTGCTTTTTGTCCAGGGAGACACGGAAGCCAAGGCCGAACTGGGCGTTGTCCTCGAAGAGGCTGTTGGCCCAGGCGGGACCGCGGCCATCGGAATCGTGCGTCCAGGGGGTGGTGGGCAGGTTGCCGCCGTAGATGGAGGAGCAGCCCGTGGCGTTGGCCACCACCAGGCGGTTGCCCAGCAGCTGGGTCAGGGCCTTCACATACGGAGTCTCACCGCAGCCGGCACAGGCACCGCTGAATTCGAACAGCGGGCGCATGAACTGCTGGTCCTTCACCTGGCCGGGGTTCAGCTTGGTGCGGTCAGCATCGGACAGTTTCTCGAAGAAGTTCCAGTTGTTGGTCTCCGGCTCCAGGGCCTCGGCTGCCGGGGTCATGGTCAGGGAGTTCGTGGGGCATACGCGGGTGCAGAGTGTGCAGCCCGTGCAGTCTGCGGCAGATACCTGGATGATGAACTTCTTGCCCTGCCAGTTCTTGTGCATCTTGCTGGCATCGGCGCTCTTGAAGGTCTCCGGGGCGCCTTCCAGCTCGGCCGGGTCCACCATCTTGGCGCGCAGGGCAGCGTGGGGGCACACAGTGGTGCACTTACCGCACTGGATACAGGCCTTGCTGGTTTCGGTCTTCTCGGGGGTCCACACCGGGATTTCGAGGGCGAGGTTGCGCTTCTCATACTGGGTGGTGCCGCTCGGGAAGGTGCCGTCCACCGGCATTTCGGAAACCTTCACGCTGTCGCCTTCGCCGATGACAATCTTGCCGAGCACGTCGCGCACAAAGGCGGGAGCGCCGGGAGCCAGGGCGGGGGGCAGCTCGTGGCCGGTGATGGCGGAGCCCAGGGGTACTTCGTACAGGTTGGCCAGGGAGGCATCCACAGCCTGGATGTTCTTGGCAACCACTTCGTCACCTTTCTTGCCGTAAGTCTTCTTGATGGCTTCCTTGATGTAGCCGATGGCTTCATCGGAGGGAATCACGCCGGCCAGGTGGAAGAAGCAGGTCTGCATGATCATGTTGATGCGACCGCCCATGCCGGTAGCCTTGGCCACCTTGAAGGCATCGATGCAGTAGACCTTGATGTTCTTGTCGATAATCTGCTGCTGCATGCGGGCGGGCAGGCTGTCCCACACCTTTTCAGCGGCCACCGGGGTGTTGATGAGGAAGGTGGCACCGTTGGCGGCGTTCTTCAGGAAGTCGAAGGTGTTGAGCAGACTGGGCTGGTGCAGCGCGATGAAGTTGGCGCTGGTGATGAGGTAGGTGCTGTGAATCGGCGTGGTGCCGAAACGCAGGTGGGACACCGTGGAGGAACCGGACTTCTTGGAGTCGTACACGAAGTAGCCCTGCACATACAGGTCGGTGTGCTTGCCGATAATCTTGATGGCATCCTTGTTGGCACCCACGGTACCGTCGGAACCCAGACCATAGAACATGCAGCGGGTCACGGTGTCGGCTTCGGTGGTGAAGCTGGGGTCGTAGGCAATGGAGAGACCGGTCACGTCATCCTCAATACCCACGGCAAAGCCGGTCATGGGGGCATCTTTCTTGAGCTCGTCGAATACACCCTTTACCATGGCGGGGGTGAATTCCTTGGAGCCCAGGCCATAGCGGCCACCCACGATGATGGGCATGGCAAAGGGCAGGGTGCCCTTCACGTTGGCATCGCTCAGGGACTGCACCACGTCTTGCAGCAGGGGTTCACCCAGGCTGCCGGGTTCCTTGGTGCGGTCGAGCACGGCAATCTTCTTCACGGTCTTCGGCAGGGCGGCAATCACGTCCTCTGCCGGGAAGGGGCGGTACAGGCGCACCTTCAGCACACCGATATCCTCGCTGAGAGCCTTCACGGTCTCAAGACAGGCCTCGGCGCCGGAACCCATGATGATGATGACGCGGGTGGCCTCGGGGCTGCCGATGTATTCCACCAGGTCGTAGCAGCGGCCGGTCAGCTCGCCGAACTTCTTCATGGCCTTCTTCACAATGCCGGGCACGGCGTTGTAGAACTTGTTCACGGTTTCGCGGCCCTGGAAGTACACGTCGGGGTTCTGGGCGGTGCCGCGGATGACGGGTGCATCGGGGGTGAGAGCGCGGGCGTGGAAAGCATCCACCAGGTCCTGGTCAATCATGCCACGCAGCTGCTCGTCGGAAATATCGGCAATCTTGCCCACTTCGTGGGAGGTGCGGAAACCGTCAAAGAAGTTGATGAAGGGTACGCGGCTTTCAAGTGTGGCGGCGTGGGCGATGGCGGCCATATCCGGAGCTTCCTGGGTGGAAGCGCCGCAGAGCATGGCGAAACCGGTGGAGCGGGCGCTCATCACGTCGCTGTGGTCACCGAAAATGGAGAGACCCTGAGCGGCCAGGGCGCGGGCTGCAATGTGGAAGACGCAGGGAGTCAGCTCACCGGCAATCTTGAACATGTTGGGAATCATGAGCAGCAGACCCTGAGAGGCCGTGAAGGTGGTGGCCATGGAGCCGGTCTGCAGAGCGCCGTGAACGGCACCGGCAGCACCTGCCTCAGATTCCATCTCTACGATGCTGGGGACCGTGCCCCAGAGATTCTTGCGATCTACAGCGGTCCAGGCCTCTGCCGATTCACCCATCGGCGAAGATGGGGTGATGGGGTAGATGGCGGCCACTTCAGAGCAACGGTACGCTACGGAGGCAACGGCCTCGTTGGCGTCAATAGTGCTGTATGTTGTGTTCATAATCTTACAATGTTTAGGAAAATGAAAACGGATAGAGACAATCCACGCGCTGCGTGAAATTCTGCTTCCACGAGCCATATACTACACCTGCAAGGGGGCAAAAGCAATCAAAAATGACGCGGCGGATGCGGATTTTCACACGTGTCCCAAAGATTTGGTAAGCTATAGAAACATGAGCAACATTTTGGAAGAAGTCCCTATCTGCTCGACAAATTGGACTTTGCCGATTAGTTTGCGAGCGTCAGCGAGCGTCTATTGAGCCCGTCAGGGCGGCATAATAATAGCCCAGCGTGGAGCCGCCACGCGGCGGAACGCTGGGTAAAATGAAAAACATATCAGAACCCCGGAGCGTAGCGGAGTGGGTG
>JAZRKW010000112.1:0-22193 GCA_045646505.1 Akkermansia sp.
AAGGCCCTGACGCCGGAAATCGACGCAGCCCTCAAGGACTTCATGACCTCTTTCAAATCCCGCCTGAAGAAGTAACAACATGGCAAGCCTGAGAGACATCAAACGCCGCATCAAGTCGGTACGCAACACATCGCAGATTACCAAGGCGATGCAGATGGTTGCGTCTGCCAAGATGCGCCGTGCTCAGGAGCTGGCGCTGAAGGGGCGTGTGTACATCCGTGCGTTGTCGCGGGTGTTCAAGCATCTCCGCGAATCCATTGCCGAGGGTTCTGTCCAGCTCATGGAAAAGCGCGAAACCGGCAAACAGCTCGTCATCGTGGTGAGTACAGACCGCGGCCTCTGCGGCGGTCTGAACACCAACCTCTTTAAAGAGGTGCTCACCCAGTGCCCGGCCGAGGCTGATTACCTGACCATCGGCGGTAAACTCAACCCGCAGTTTGCCCGTACAGGCCGCAAGCTGGTAGCCTCCTTCATCATCGGCGATACCGTAGAGGAAGCCGAGATGAAAGCTATTCTGGAGTTTATCCGCAAAGGGTTCATGGACAACACTTACAACCGTGTAACTGTAGTCTATCAGAAGTTCATCAACATCATGGTTCAGCGCCCGCAGGTGGTGGATATTCTGCCCATCAAGCCGGAAGAGTTGCTGAAACTGGCTGAGGAAACAGAAGATGAACCGCAGGCCGATTACCTGCTGGAGCCCAGCCCGGCCAGTCTGCTCAAATCCATTCTGCCGCTGTACTTTGCCAACCTGCTCACACAGATGGTGCTGGAAGGCAAGGCTTCTGAACAATCAGCCCGTATGGTTGCCATGAAATCCGCCACCGAGAACGCCAAAACCCTCATCGGCGAACTCACGCTGGAATACAACAAGGCACGCCAGGCTCAGATTACCAACGAACTTCTCGAAATCACCACGGCTATGAAGGCCATGGAATAATTCTATTTCACTATCATTTTCAAAAACAACTTATTCTCAGTATGAACACAGGTAAAATCGTGCAGATTATCGGCGCCGTGGTAGACGTCGACTTCTCCCAGGCGGAGATGCCCGCCATCTACAACGCGCTCACCGTTGACTACGAAATCAACGGCAAACCCACCCAGCTGGTGCTGGAAGTAGAGCAGCACCTGCCCGATGGCTGGGTGCGCACCGTTGCCATGAGCACCACGGACGGTCTGAAGCGCGGCATGGAGGTCATCGACACCGGGGCACCTATCTCTGTGCCCGTGGGTCCCAAGGTACTGGGCCGTATCTTCAACGTGCTCGGCGAAACCGTTGACGAAAAAGGCCAGCTGGATGGCGTGAAGCGCTACCCGATTCACCGCGAAGCGCCCTCTCTGGAAGAGCAATCCACCTCCTCCGAGGTGCTGGAATCCGGCATCAAGGTGATTGACCTCATCTGCCCCTTCCTGAAGGGTGGTAAAGCTGGTTCCTTCGGTGGTGCCGGTGTGGGTAAGACCGTGCTCATCATGGAGCTCATCAACAACATTGCCAAGGCTCACTCCGGTCTCTCCGTGTTCGCCGGTGTGGGTGAGCGTACCCGCGAAGGCAATGACTTCTACATGGAAATGAGCGAATCCGGCGTTATCGACCAGGAAAACCCGGAGAACTCCAAGGTAGCCTTGGTATACGGTCAGATGAATGAGCCCCCCGGCGCACGTCTGCGCGTGGCTCTCTCCGCCCTCTCCATGTCCGAGTACTTCCGCGATGAAGAGAACCGCGACGTGCTCCTCTTCGTGGACAACATCTTCCGTTTCTCCCAGGCTGGCTCCGAGGTATCCGCTCTTCTGGGCCGTACCCCCTCCGCCGTGGGTTACCAGCCCAACCTGGCTGAGGAAATGGCCGGTCTGCAGGAACGAATCACCTCCACCAAGAAGGGTTCCATCACCTCCATGCAGGCTGTGTACGTGCCCGCTGACGACTTAACTGACCCCGCCCCCGCCACCACTTTCTCCCACCTGGACTCCACAGTGGTGCTGGAGCGCGCACTTGCCGCCCAGGGTATCTACCCCGCTGTGGACCCGCTGGCCTCCACCTCCAAGGCACTGGCCCCCGAGCTCGTGGGCGAGGAGCACTACCGCGTGGCCCGTGGCGTGCAGCAGACCCTGCAGCGCTATAAGGACCTGCAGGATATGATTGCCATTCTGGGTATGGACGAACTCTCCGAGGCCGACAAGCTCACCGTAAGCCGTGCCCGTAAGATTCAGCGCTTCCTGTCCCAGCCCTTCAGCGTGGCCGAGACCTTCACCGGCATCAAGGGCGAATATGTTCCCGTGGCCGAAACCGTGCGCGGCTTCGCCGAGATTCTGGACGGCAAGTGGGACTCCGTGCCCGAAGTGAACTTCTACATGAAGGGCAGCATCGATACCGTTGAGAAAGCCTGATTCTGACCGCTCATGCCGATGCAATTCAAAATCATCACCCCCATGCGCACCGCCCTTGAGGCGGAGGTGACGGCTATCCGACTGCCTGCCGCCACGGGTGAGATGGAGGTGCTGCCCGGGCACGCCGCCATCATCACCTCTGTTGCCAATGGGGAGCTCTCCTACACCTGCCCGGGTCAGGCACCACAGAGTCTCTTTGTAGGCGGCGGTTTCCTGCAAGTGGATAACGACGATGTACTGCTGGTGACGGATACCGCTCTCACCGTGGACGAAATCGACACCACCAGCGTGGAGAAAGCCCTTGAACGCGCCCAGGCAGCCTTCCGCGACGGAGCCTCCGTCCTCGACCGCGAAGAGCAGGCCAAACTGGAAGCAGCTATCTCCAAGCAGATTGCCATGCTCGACTTCCGGAAGAAACGGAGGATATAAAGCAACTCACAGCATTTTCTCGGAGAGAGGGACTTCAGTCCCTCTCTTTTTTTACAGCCTCAATCAGCGTTTCCAGCATACCATTAGGGGTAATATCGCCTACCCAGATTTCTACAGCATGCCGGAGTACATATTCATTGCACCAGGTGGCAACCTGCTTGTTCAACATGCTCCCGCATGGTTGAGGAGAAATGAACAAGAGGCGTTTTTCTGCGAGAGCAAGTTTCTGAGCTTCAGAAAGCCCCTGCTCCAAAGGAATTCCTTGCGGACAAACATGAATAATGGACCGCTTATTAGTAAGTGCGCGTCGAAGCACTTCCCGTTCCTGGGCACTCGTGAAAGTTGAGATAAGAACCAATTCGGAAGTGAGCGGGACTAAAGTCCCGCGCTCCGAAGAGACAATGCGGCGTGGTGCCAGTGCCGAAGCTGCAAATCCCTGTGACGCCACGAATGCTCGTTTCGGGTAATTCAGAAGCGACTCCTCACCCAGCATATACTGTGTAACTGCCCCCCAGCGGTCACGTGACCAATTTCGCGGATTATTGCGTATATAAAGCTCGTAATTTCGGAACTCATCCTCGCTGGAGATTAAATTATCCCAATAATCAAATTGCCATAAATGGGGCCCTACGTCAGGTATTTTCCCCTCACATTTCATTTTTCCGTAAATAAATGTAGTCACACCCTTAAAACGCCCCACAAGAAAGCTGAGATGATTTTCCTTATTCGTATCCCGAGGACTTATATCCAGAATCATGTGAACATGGTTCGGCATAATCACATACGGGCCCAATCTCAGCTCCGGATATTTCAACGGCAAGTTCACAAGCTCAGCCTCCACGCATTTCCCAAGCTCGTTCAAGACACATTGCGTTCCCACAATCGCCCCCAATAGATACTTATTGCAGGCAACCTGAATCGTTACAAAATACCGTCCCCTTCTGTAATCGATGTTTTTGTTTCGCAGCGATTTACGAATATACCACATACGGACAATATAACACCTTGCAGAATCAACGTAAAGACGGAAAGCGTAAGCCACCTCCCTTTCGGAGCAGAGGGACTTCAGTCCCTCTCTTTACGTTTTCTCCTTGATACAGATTCCTAAACGCTATATAATTCCACCACAATCACCTTTTTCCCATGCACCCCATCCTCACTGAGCAACAGATTGATAAGCTGGACGACATCTTTGACGACGACAAGGCCTCTGCACTGCGCAAGATGCTGAAACCAGGGTTATTTCAGAAATCGGTGCTGCCCGTCGATGCCGTTGATAAGAAAGGTATGGGTCTGCTGTCTATCGCTGCGTTTAACAATGCGGTCAAGTGCATGAAGGTGCTTCTGGATGCCGGGGCTGATGTAAATCAGCGCGATAAGGACGGAGATACACCGCTCCACTGGGCTGCCGGCATGTTCCACACTGAGGCTGTGCGACTCCTGCTGGCAGCAGGCGCCGACTCCACTGCGCGTAATAAAAACGGCAGCACTCCTCTCAATTGGGTCAGAACCAGAGAAGCCAGCGAATGCAGAACGCGGCTGAAGGAGGACATGCGGGCGCGAGGCCTGGATGTACCGGATGGTCCGACGATGACGCTCGATGAGCTGCGCCAGAAGCTGAACCGGGAAGCAATCCTTTTCCGCAGCCGTGCGGCACATGGGGAACCCGCCGGTACGCAGAGCTGGCTGGGACGCGTAACCTGGCAGCACCCCGGCGAGGAACGCCCTGTGGACACAGAAGGCACCCCGCTGGAGCCGCTGGCTACTCTCTTCGTGCGCGATTTACCGTATGTCCCTGCCCCGCTCAGAAAGCTGGAGCTCATCACCATCTATGCCCCGCAGGAAGCCTGGGCCATGGATCCGGAGGAAGAGCCCAGACTGGGCTGCGTCATCCGCGGCTATGCCAGCACTGAGGGACTGGAGCCCTGCGATTACACATCCGACGAACTGACGCCCTGCATCCTCACCCCCGAGCATGTTGGAAACGACATTCCCAAATGGCCGGACTGCGGCGGCAGCGATGAACTGTGGGAGGAAATCTGCGAGCATGAAATAATCAGAGGGAGGGATTATCAGGATGACATCTATCCGGCAGACTACGAAACGCACAAACTCGGTGGCTACCCCACTTACGCACAAGGCGCGCCGGACATTCCCGCAGGCTACGAATTCGTACTGCAAATCAGTTTCGATGAAAACGCCGGTCTCACTATCGGCGACTTGGGAAATTACTTCTTTTTCTACAACGCCAACGAAGATGACTGGCGTGTCTATGCAGATTGCGGCTAATTAATTACCAGAAGATTACACCAAACCCGCGCCGGAAACCGGCGCGGGTTTTATAGTAAACAAACGCTGCAGATAAAACTATTCCACGCTGACCTTCAGCGACTTCTGAACAGATTTACCATATTCATTTGTAAGCGTGTATTTAAGAGTATCTGTACCCTTGAAACCAGGCTTGGGAGTATAGACAGCCTTTCCTTTCTTGCAAACAACGGTGCCACCCTTGGAACTGGTATCGTTCCACTTGATACCAGGGTTCTTCGCAAAACTCCGGAGAGATTCCTCACCGCAAGGGAGCGTCAGGGTCTGATTCTTCCGTATCTGCGTATTTTCCGGCAGCATCCAATAAGTGAGGTCCCACTTGGGAAGATTCTTCTCATCCAGATACGCAGCAGCACCGGCGGAGGGCATAAGCTTGAAATGAGCAAAATAGGGGCGCACATCGCGCTTGGCGGCTTCTGACAGGCCAATCAGGTAGCGGTCAATCTTGGCCTGGTCAGCATCCACGCCCTGCACAAAGTTCCACTTGTACATATCATCCTTCTTATCCCGGAGGCGATGAATGGTGGTTTTCATTGCTTTCCAGCCGAAGGTATCGGTATAGCCAATCATCATGGACGTGATGGAATGAGACCAATGGTGCGTTCCCTTGCCGGAAATCTTGTACCATTTATCCTGCATGATTTCGAGGATACCTTTATCATTCGGGTCGAACAGGCGGGAAAGATGGCGGTCATGCGAGTCCTTCCAGTTGAATTCCTTACCCTTGCGAGCCTTCATATAGTAACCACCCCAGTTAGGGGTAGCTTCCGCCCAGAAAGAAAGCTCCATTTCACCAAAGTCACAGTGGTGGCCGTGCTCATGAAGGAAAAGAGCCGCATTGTGCTCTTTCATAATCTCCAGGTTAAGCGGGCGTTCCACGCCCTTGACATCCCAATGAAGCGGCCAGACAGAAACACCCGTAATCGCATAATACCCGGAGTGCATACGGAAAGGAACGCCCGGATAATAGGCATAGAAGTCCTCCAGATCACGGTTATTTTCATTCCACCAGGTCATGAGTTCGGTGGGATTATCAATTTTCTGCAGGAGCTCCCGTGACACCACAAAGATAAGATGGTCGCACACCAGCTCACCCCAGGGACCAGGGGCATTTCTGAGTTTCTTCCAGGCCTTGTTCGAATGTTTACCCAGAATGAAACGCGGAGCCTTCAAGGCACCCTCAATGGTGACCTCCACGCCCTTTAACTCTAAATTCCGGGGAACATTCAGCAGCATGAGGCCGCCATGCGGGGTCACGAAGGTGGTATTCTCCTGGGTCAGCTTGAAGAAACGGGTTGAGCCGGGCATGCTCACCAGGGCATAATTGCGTTCTCCGAAGTGATGCCCTACCTTAACCTCCAGATGCTTATCCACATATTCCTTCGGAATGGTCACTGTGACTGCCTTACCAGGAGGCGCATACAACCCGAGCGAAAGCATTTCATTCATCCATTTATCACCGCGGGAATTCAGTTTCTGAGTCAGCTTCACCGTAGCCGCAGATTCCGGGATTTCACCAAACGAAGACGAAAGGCGATGAGCGCCGAGTTTAAGCAACTGTTTATTATCCAGTGTCTTAAGCCAGGCTTCCTCCATGTGCAGAAGGCGCTTGGCTACATGATTCTTGACCGGTTTCTCCGGTGAGGCTATGATGCCGGATGCAGCATCAACGTATGGTTTAAGAATCGCCTGGCACTGTGCGGGATTATCCGCCGGCAAACTATTCTGGACTTTCTGCAGGGCGGCATCCAGCAGATTGCGGCCCCAGGGACGCAGCGAGTCCAGCCATGCGGGTACAGTAGCCGGGTCGCGCTTCACCAACTCTGCCAGCAGCTCCTGGCTGCGCTTTTCCTCTGCCTGGGTGCGCTCATAGCCTTTTTTCACTTCACCCTCGAGGCGGGGGACAAGGTAACGCCCACCCAGAATCTGCTTCTTGACTCCGGGCCCCTCCCAGGCCAGCCCCACATGGTCTCCACCGCCACCTTCCTTGTAGCGGAGCTCCAGGTAATATTTTTTACCCTTCTGCAAGGTCATTTTTCCGCAACCATGGTGAGGGCCGAACTGGTGACGCTGTTTGTAGCGTGTCACCTCACAGACCTTCTTCAGGTTTGCCGCTTTATCATCAGAGCTTATCTGCAACTCCGCCGTGTCATCTGCCGCCAGATAAAAGGTGTAGGTGCCACTCTCAGGAGCCACCAGCAAGGCAGAAAAACGAAGACCAAAATTATCCTTACCAGAGGGGGCTTCGTCTATCGTCTCCTTGATAAAGACAGCATTGGCTGCACGCTTGGAGCTGACATCTGACAAATCTGTCACTTTGCCACCTTTCACATTCTCCCAATACTCCACAACCACACCTGATTGCGGCACAACGGTCTGCCCCGGAGTCAGGCCTCCAGTCAGAGTCAAAGCGCCGACAACTGCTAAATATTTGCCATACAATCGCATACTGACATTATAATCTGGCAGTCTTGAAAAATCAAGCAGAATCCTGAAAGGTGAAGCTACAGGTCTGACGTTCGAAACAAGAAGCTTTCCCCACAGGGCAAACGCAGACACAAACCATGAACACACGCTTTGCGCTTGAAAGGGCACCCGCAATCTGCTAAAACGCAGTCTGCATGAGTAACGCAGGGATGCAACAGGGAATGAAGCAGAACATGGTGGCCACCGCCGCCATGCAGCAGTTCATGCGAGCCCTGCAATCTACCAGCATGGAACTGCGGACTCTCGTCTCTCAAGCCATGGCTGCAAACCCGGCACTGGAAGAACTGCAACCCGAAGCGAACGAGGATGACACCCTCACCCCTGATACCGCAGCCGGCCAGCACCACGATTATCTGCTGGATTCACTCACCGATGCCCCCAGTCTGGTTGCGCATCTGGAAGAACAAGTACGCCGCAGTGCCCTGCCCGCCAAAGTGGAAGCAGCTGCGCTTGAGCTGGTGCAACACCTTGATGACAGGGGGTATTTTACCGAAGCCCCGGAAGCAGTGGCGGCACAGAATGACTGGTGCAGAAACACATTGAAAAAAGCTCTGCAGGCCGTACAGGATCTGGACCCCGCCGGAGTGGGCGCTCTTGACTTGAGGGATAGTCTCATGCTGCAACTGCGGCGCGAGGGCGAATCTGATTCTCTCGCCATGCAACTGCTGCAAGAGCACTGGCAGCAGCTGGTGCAACACCGCTACGCAGATGCAGCCCGCGAATTGGGAACAAGCGAGCTGGCCGTGTCAGGAGCAGCCCGGCGCATCGCCCAGCTGAACCCCGACCCAGGCAGCGCCTTTGCCCGGGAAAACAACAGCATCATCACGCCGGATATCATCGTCTCCCGCAAAGGCGATGAACTGGAAGTCTCGTTGACGGAAGCCAATATCCCTCGTCTCTGCATCTCAGCCGAATACCGGGAAATGATGGCCGAGCGTGCTGACAAGCCGGAAGTGCGGCGGTATCTTTCCCGTTGCTTCAGCGAAGGGCGCGAGCTTATCAAGGCCATAGCCCAGCGCCAGCAGACCATTCTGCATGTAGCTCAGGCCATTGCACAACACCAGCGAGACTTTTTCCTGCAAGGTCCGGCGGTTCTCCGCCCCCTGAAAATGGAACAAATAGCCGATACCACCGGGCTGCACATTTCCACCATCTCCCGCGCGGTGAATGGCAAATTCCTGAAATGCAGCTTCGGGATATACGAACTGCGGCATTTCTTTACCACCGCTCTGGATGGAATTTCGCCGGAAGCGATACAGGCCCGGCTGCGTGAACTGATTGAAGCAGAAGACCCAAAGCACCCGCATTCTGATGCCAGACTCGAGCAGCTGCTCGCAGCAGAAGGCATTACCATAGCCCGCCGCACCATTGCCAAATACCGCGACCTGCAGCACATTCTCCCGGCCTCACTTCGGAAACAAGCTTGATTCCATCATCAGAAATATTTATATCATTTGACAAGCCAGCCAAAACCCGCTAAACTGCGCGCATGCTGACAGGCATACAGGACAATCTGCTACTGGGTGGGGTACTTTCCCTGCTGGCAGGATTGAGCACAGGTATCGGCGCCGCGCTGGCATTGTTTGTAAAACGCACCGATACCCGGGTACTCACTTTTGCACTGGGAGCCAGCGCAGGAGTCATGGTATATATCTCATTCATGGAGCTCATGCCCGCAGCCAGCAATATGCTGGCAGAGAACGCCAAAGTAGGCACCACGCTGGCCTTTTTCGGCGGCATGGCGCTGGCCTGTATCATCGACCGCCTGATTCCCGAAGACGAAAATCCGCACGAGATACCCGACCCCGGCAGCATGGACCAGGTGCAGTCAACAGGGGAATTTGCCGGTAATGCCAAACTGCGCCGCTCGGCACTGCTGTTCACCCTGGCCATTGCCATCCATAATTTTCCAGAAGGCATTGCGACAGTAGCTTCTGCTTTTGACAACTCAGGCATCGCCACCTCGGTTGCACTGGCGGTAGCTATTCACAACATCCCGGAAGGCATTGCCGTAGCACTCCCCCTTCTCTACGGAACCGGCAACCGCCGCAAGGCTTTCGGCTGGGCGCTGCTTTCCGGCCTGGCGGAGCCCCTCGGTGCACTGGTAGGCATGCTGATTCTGCTTCCATTCCTGAGCCCTGCGCTCCTGGCTGTTCTTTTTGCAGTGGTGGCAGGAATCATGGTCTATATTTCCTTTGATGAACTCCTGCCCATGGCCGAACGATGGGGCCACCACCACCTCAGCATCTATGGCGTTGCCACAGGTATGCTCATCATGGCACTGGTGCTGTAACAGCACGACCATATACCGGATTATCAGACAGATAAACTTTCTGATTTTTCTTTGCAGCCCCGGCAGAATTATGGTAGTATGCACAGCATGGAAACGTGGCAGAAAGTTGACTGGTCAGATAGCAGTGCGGCATGGACATTTCTCATGCAACAGGGTTGGATTATATTCGCCCTCACCATCGCTGCAGGCATACTGCTGAATCTGGTCATCAAGCGCATCTTCCGCCCCATCAACAACAGATTACCTCACCAGGTGGGCACTCTGCTGGAAAAATCACTACTCACCCTGCTGTGGGTCTTTATTATCGTTCATGCCTTGAGAGCCATCGGGGTAGACCTTATCAGCGTACTGGGCGCTGCCGGCGTGGCTGGTATCGCCATCGGCTTTGCGGCACAGACCGTCCTGAGCAACCTCATAAGCGGCATCTTTATCATGAGCGAACGCAGCATCCGCCTGGGAGACTACATCAGCACCGGCGGCATTTCCGGCACGGTTGAAAGTGTCAACCTGCTTTCTGTCACCCTGCGGCAGGTAGATAACGCCAGTGTGCGTATCCCCTGCGAATCTCTGGTGAAGGAGCCTGTGGTCAATATGACAGGTGACACCCTGCGCCGCTGCGATTTCGACCTGGGGGTCGATTATTCCAGCGACCTGGAACATGTGCGGCAGGTCATTCTGAAAGTTATCGAGGAACAGCCTCTGCTGGCCACAGAGCCGGCACCTGCTGTTCAATTTGTAGGATTTGGGGATAGCTCACTCAATCTGCACATAGGCGCCTGGTGCAAAACAGCAGATTATCACCAGGCACGCTTTGCATTCGGCAAAGCCATTCTGGATGCCTTCGCGGCAGAAAACATCAACATTCCCTTCCCCATCCGCACTATATTAAAAAGCAACTGACCCGGAATGGAGGGTGCTTACTGCTGACCAGGAAGCACCTTCACCGCAAATATCTTTTCATCTGCCGGAGCCTTATTCTTCTCCCATGGGCGGGAGTAGATGACACGCACCAGCTGCTTACCCGGTTTCAAGGCGGTGATGGTCAGCGTAGTAGGCGTGGGGAACCCGCAGCAGAAACCATCCTCGCAATCGGAGTCGACGATGCTGAGTTCCACCTTGACGACAGAACGGTCTTTCTGAGAAGCAGCCACCTGCCATCTGTACCCCGTGGTGGGGTTACCATTGAGCAACACTGTAGTTTTCTGCCCCACCTGCAGATTGACGGGAATGTGTTTCACACCAGACTCTGCAGCCAGAACAGGCAGAGCCGACAACGCAGTGAACAGAAAGGAACGGAATGTGCTCATGGCTTCCTTTTACCAGATTATCCCGCAGGAGTCAATAGCTGACCCCAGTTCAGCAGCTGTAAGAGTTCCGTTCACGCACCCCCACTCATCCAGATTCAGGAAAAAAGAAGCATCCGCAGCCAGCACCAGGCCGCAGCGGCCGCGCAGCTCGCACCACGGGGCCACCACCCAGCGAACAGTATTCCTCCTCTCGAAGCCGAAATAATAACACAAGGCATCCCCGGGTATCTGCGCCGTCACATCCGGCATCTTCGCCTCAGGCACAGGCTCAATCCGCGGGTCGACACCCCTTATCGGCGGGTGCAGCAACTCCATGAGCATATCATACGATGACGCCGCCAGCTTTTCCGCCGTTTCGGCAGAAAACCAGCCACGCCGCACCCCTTTCTGCAGCAAACCGGCAGGCGGCGCCACAGCAGGCCACGCGTCCAGCGGCACTTCCAGCACCGGCTGCATATCAAAACACTGCTGCATCACCCTCCGCTGCCCCGGCAGACGACGCGCCGCCCGCTGCTGGGCATCGCCCGGTTCCGAATGCCGGGCCCGCAGCACCAGGCGTCTCCAGTTGCGCATTTCAATGCTCTTCAACACGCGTTTCTGCTCCGGCGTCATGCCACCGGAAAGACAGGCACGCCGCAAAGCAGCGCGAAACGGGCGGCCGTAGCGCCCGGCGTCGTGCTCACCCAGCCACAACTCAGCAGCCACCACATCCAGCGCCAGATTCACCGCAGCAGCATCTCCCCTTCTTATCGATGCACAAAACGCCTGCTTATTCAGCCCCGCGCAGTAGTACGCAAGCGCCCGCTCCACCGGCAGCAGAGCTGGCAGGTTCCGCATACGCAACTGCATACGGGAAACTGATGGCTGCAAGCTGGAGGGCTTTTTCATACGGGGAAATACTAGCATGCGGCCCCCCGCCTCGTCAAGGCACAGTCATGCTCAAGGAACCGCATTTCCGCGGCTTCGCCGCAAATTTGCGTAACGCCCGCGCTTTAAGGCGCGGAGCACAAGCCCTAGCATAGCTCTGCCAAGCCATGCGGGCGCATGCCCGCCAAATTCAATACTTTGTAGATTGTAGATTACATGGCTTTAAATTTCTCGGCCAGTACCTCCGCTCGAGGGAATGCCATGTAAAACAACTGCTCAGGGGTGCGGATGTGCTCCGTCCACACATTTCCCTGCATCCCTAACACATGTGGCAAAGCCGGTAGCTGGAACTCTCCACGGTGTCCACAGTTATCACGTGCTCATAGGGCTCTGCCTCCTCATGCCGCTGGGGATAATCGAAATACAGGTGAGAATCAGCAAAATGGCTCCCTATCTCATGCAGCTGCCAGTTCCACTTACCGGCGGGCAAGCGCTTACGCCAGGCACCTACTGAGGTCAGGCGCGGGTAGCTCTTAATCTCCAAGCGCCAGACGGGACCATCCGTCAGGTGCAAGTGCAAGCGGTTATACTTCAACGCAGCCATGCGGTCAATGAGCGTCTCCAGCACATCCACACCAAAGAAATGGCGCGACACGTCCACATGCAGACCACGCCATTCCATACGAGCATCGGCAGCTTGCGCCATACAGCCCACCACCAGCAACACCCCCAGCGCAATATAAGCTAATGTTTTTTCATCTTTCCTTTATTGTAAAGCAACTATTTAGGGCGATTCGCCTTCAGCATGCGCAGCAGCTTCTCCGGCTCCTGAAAAAACATATCCAAATACTGTCGTATTTCCTCGGCCTGAGCTTCCGGCAGCAGCGGCACTACTTCTTCAAACATCTTGCGAGTGGTGATGATATCATCCACCGTCTCCGATACCCCCATCGCATAATAGCAGCGTTCCAGCATCACCCCCGGGCGATTGGCGGGCAACGCCTCTCGCAGCTGACGCTCCAGCAACTGCCCCTGCTCAGGGCTACGCAAGCGCACCCCCGCACGCTCTGCGGCAAAGCGCTTGGCTTGCTCTACCACGGCGGCCACCTCATGTATCCCCGTCTCATTCTTTGGGTCATCAGCCAGCACACGCTCGCGCAAGCGCTCTCGCACTGCAGCAAAACCCTTCGTTTCCGGCATCAGCATATACGCCTCATAAAGCGTGCACGCGCGCTCCACTCCTTTTTGCTCCGCAGCCTTGCGATATAGGAAGTCCACCATGCAGGCGGCATCCAACTGAGCAATGGCGTCCTTTACCGTCTTATCGCCTTCCTGAAAACCACCGACCACCTCCCCCACTGGGGTCAGCACTAAGATTGTGGGGAACGACGCCACATCATACCGCTTCGCCAGCGCCTCATTCTGTCGGCGCAATTTCGCATCAAAGCTACGCCGCTGCGGTATGTCGGCCTCCATCAACACAAACTTTTCCTCCGCGTAGGCGCGGAAATCAGCATTATCCAACACATTCCGGCGCAGCATCACACACGCAGAGCACCAGTCGGAGCCCGTAAAATCAATCAATACCAGCTTATCCTCAGCCTCGGCTTTCTTTACCGCCGCCGGATAATCCGTCATCCACCCCTCAGCCGCAACGGCTGAAGCCACCATAGCTACCATCGGCACCAGCGCCGCAAGTGTACCGGAAATAAGATTGTGTTTCACTACCGCAAGCCTACCAAATATATCCACACACCTCAAGCCTATTCCTGATTGCGCACAAGCGCATCGTCTTCCCCTGGGGTTAGCATTCTTCATCATTTCTCATTATCTTCTACCTTTTTTTCCGCGGCGGCCCTGTCGCTGCGGACGCTCGTGCCGGATGCGCCTCATGTAGCGCATCAGAAAATGCAGTCCTGCCCAGAGCGCTGCAATCACCAGAACACACAAACCGCAGAGAATCTCCTCATTAAAAGGCAAATCTGCAATAACCTGAGTAAAATCATCAGGCAACAGACAGAGAATGGGCCCCGCCGCCATCAGTCCGAAAAGCAGAGTCAGGCCTTCCCCGGCATCCGACTCATACCAGCGGTTCCAGAGCATCATCGCCAACCCGCTAAAGCCCAGAATACTTATCAACGCCCCCAGAGCCCATGGCCGCGTCGCTGCCGCCAGCATGAGAAACGCCACATCCATCATGACCATTCCTCCCTGGTCTGCTCGGCAAGTTCCAACCCCTGCTCCACGGCCTGCTCCAGCAACCGCCAGGCCTCTGCTTCATTCACCGGTAGACCTAACTCTCCCTCCCGGTGCGCCCAGGCCAGGCGGTGCAACGCACGGGCTGAGCCAGCCTCCGCCGCACGCTGATACCAGCGGAGCGCCGCAGCTCCATCCACCGGCAGCCCCACACCAAGCTCATAGCAGCAGCCCAGGTTATATTGCGCATCCGGCTCATTCAAATGCGCCGCACGGCTGTACCAGTAGGCAGCCAGCGCCGGATTCTGCACCACGCCATCTCCCGTATCATAACAACAACCCAGACGATTCTGCGCCTCGGCCGAGTTCAGTTCTGCAGCCCGGCGGTACCACTGCACCATCTGCGCCTTGTCAGCAGGCAGCCCGATGCCGTATTCATACAAGCGTGCCAGATTGGCCATGCCCAGCCGCTCTCCCTGCTCCGCAGCGCGGAAATAAAGCACAATGGCCTTATCTATATCCCTCTCCACCCCGGAGCCGCTTTCATACGCCGTGCCCAGGTCACTCATGGCAGCGGCATGCCCCTGCGCAGCCGCCCGGCGCCACCAACGCACAGCCTCCACGGACCCGTCGGGCTCCAGGTCATACAAATCTCCCAGGTAATGCTGTGCATCGGCATTGCCCGCCTCAGCCTGGCTGAGCAAGGTCTGGAAATCCCAGGTGCAGATATCGCCTACCGGCGCTTGCGGTTCTTCCTCGTGCATCGTCTTCCCTTCGGGGTAGAGCTCAAACAATAGCCCACCGGCAAAACCAGCAGAACAAAGCAAAGGCAGCCCAGCACGCAGCGAACCGGCACAGAATCTGCCGCCGCAGTCGGTATCAGCATCAGCAACGCGCAGGCAATCCCCAGCTCCACAGCACTCGAATGCTTGCGAAGCCTGGTGAAAAGCGTCAACGCCAGGCCACCACCCCCCAGCAGAAACATCATGATGGAAGCGGCGGTGTTCACGAGCGTCAGTCCTTCTCGTACAGCACGTGGGTAAAGCCGGCGTACTCCTGCTGCGGGGTGCGGGTAGCAAAATAGTGGGCAAACTCCGGGAACCAGGTATCCACCTCGTGTGTGCCCGCCACCTCAGAAACGTGCAGACGCTGCATCAACGGCAGCATCTGCGCGTAGAGCTGAGCCCCGCCAATCACCATGATTTCCGGGTCCTGCAACTCCAGAGATTCCAGCTGAGCCAGATTGGTGATGACCACCGCGCCCTCGGCCACGTAGTCCGCATTGCGGGTAAGCACAATATTCTGACGTCCGGGCAGCGGGCGGCCCAGGCTTTCCCAGGTCTTGCGCCCCATAAGGATGGGATGCCCCATGGTAATGCGCTTGAAGAGCTGCATGTCCTCCTTCAGGCGCCAGGGAATACCGTTGTTCAGGCCGATGCCGCGAGCGGCATCCATGGCCACCACACCTGTGAAGCAGAAACTCATACGGATACGGCGGCTTTAATGTGCGGGTGCGGGTCGTAGTTCTCCAGCTCAAAGTCGGAAAAATCGAACCCGTCAATCTCCGTCACCTCGGGGTTGATGCGCATGGTGGGCAGCGGGCGGGGCTCGCGACTCAGCTGCAGGCGGGCCTGGTCCAGATGGTTCTTGTAGAGGTGCAGGTCACCGTAGGTGTGTACAAACTCGCGGGCCTCGTAGCCGCAGACCTGCGCCACCATCATGAGCAGCAGCGCGTAGCTGGCAATGTTGAAGGGCACGCCGAGGAACAAATCGCAGCTGCGTTGGTAGAGCTGCAGACTCAGGCCATGCTTCTCGCCCTCCTTCTGCGCCGGAATCACGCAGAACTGGAACAGACAGTGACAGGGTGGCAGTGCCATGCCGTCCACCTCGGCCACATTCCAGGCACTCACCAGGTGGCGGCGGCTCCAGGGATTATTCTTCAGCCCGTCAATCAACTTGGCAATCTGGTCAATACTGCCGCCCTTGCCATCCGGCCAGGCGCGCCACTGGCTGCCGTACACCGGGCCCAGGTCACCATTCTCATCGGCCCACTCGTCCCAGATACTCACACCGCGCTCCTGCAGCCAGCGCACATTGGTGCTACCCTTCAGGAACCAGAGCAATTCGTAGATGATAGAACGCAGGTGCAGCTTCTTGGTGGTCAGACAAGGGAAGCCCGCGCGCAAATCGCAGCGAATCTGCCGCCCGAACACACCGATGGTGCCGGTGCCGGTGCGGTCCTCCCTGCCCACCCCATTGGTGAGCACATCATCAAGCAGCCCTAAATATTGATGCATAGCCTGTTTGGATTGACTAATGACGATTGACTATTGAAAAATTCCCTGCGGCGCAGCCGCAGCTGATTTCACACTTCGTAATTCCAATTTAATCAGAGCGCGAGAGCGCTTCTGATTAACGCGGCCCACTTCTCAGCCTTTTCAGCAAAGCTCAGTTCGGGGTCCTTGTACAGAATACCGCGGGAGACATTGATGGTGGGCGGTGCCACGCGGGTGCCACCAGTCAGAGCAGAAAGGTCACCCCCCTGCGCACCCAGACCAGGCACCAGCAGCGGCGCATCCGGCAGGTCAGTCAGAATCTGGCTGTTGGCATTGGTAAGGCCCACGACCATACCCACCTCAGTGGCGCTGTTCTCAGCAATGGAGCGGGTCACCATATCACCCACCAGCTGGTACACCTTGCGACCATTGGCCAGCACCTGCTGCTCCACATCCACAGAGCCGGGGTTGGTGGTCACAGCCAGCAGATACACGGCCTTGCCGGGGCGGTCCAGGAAAGGTTCCAGAATATCGTAGCCCATGAAGGGATTCAGCGTCACGGCATCCACATCCATGCGGTCAAAGTAAGCCTGGGCGTAGTACTTCTGAGTCTCGCCGATATCACCACGCTTGGCATCCAGAATCACGGGAATATCCTTGGGCATATCGGGCAGCAGCTCCTCCAGCATCTTCAGCCCCGGCAGTCCCATGGCCTCGAAATAGGCGATATTGGGCTTGTAGGCAGCAGCATAAGGGGCAGTTTCCTCCACCACCTTGCGCAGCCAGTCGGCTAGCTCGGTCATATTCTCAGTCTGAGGGCGGGGATCCAGGCCCACGCAGAGAGCAGAACGCGTGGCGGCAATACGGGCAGCAAGTTTTTCCGTGTACTTCATGCGCGGTATTATAACACAGCCCCGGTAGATGACAAGCGCAAAGAACCCTAGCTCCGGGATTTGCAAGAAAAATACTGCACCTCAGATTCAGCATACGATATACAATTCATCATCACACCACATCATTCCTCCATAGCTCGCGCCCCGGCTCAAAAGAATGAGCTCTGCAGGGCTTAAAATTGATTACAGGGGTGATATACACGCAGAATGGTTGACACAACAGGCAAAAAGTGGCAAGATAGGCGGCATGAAACGGTTCGGATATCTGCTTAGCGCGCTGATACTACCCCTGCTCTGTGTGAGCTGCGGTGAATCAGACCAGGAGAAGCGCGAACGAGTGGCGCAGTTCACAACCTCCACCAAACCGGCACCGAACCCGCAGCGGGAATCTCTGCAATCGCTTATCCGCGCAGATAAACAAATCCCCACCTCACTGCACGGGGCTCCCCGGTTCGATTTATACAGCACATACGAAGGACAGGACATGCGGCAGGTGACAGAAGTCTCCGGGCGCACACTGCTCCTTTGCTTTACCGCCCCCTGGTGCAAGCACAGCAACGCCATGCGCAAAGCACTGCAGGAACTGGCAGAGAAAGAACAAGGCGGCATTCAGGTAGTGGAAATAGATGCCGATTCCTACCCGGCGCTGGCTGAAAATTACAACCTGAACAAGGTACCGACCACTATTTTCTACACAGAAGGAGTCAAGCTTCGCACCCTCGAAGGAGCCTTCACTGCAGAGCATCTGCAGCAATACATACAGACCCTGCTCACCCAGGAAGAGGGAGAAAAGAAATAATCATCTCCACATTCAGAACTTCAATACACACAACAACCAGTATATGCGATTCCTCACAGGATTACAACCCAGTGGACAGCTCCACATCGGCAACTACTTCGGTGCCATTGAGCCCGCTGTGCGACTTCAGGAAAAGGGCGAAGCCTTCTATTTCATCGCCAACTACCACGCCATGACCACCATGGAAAGCGCCGAAAAGCTCCGCGAGAACACCCGCGGTCTGGCCGTGGATTTCCTGGCATGCGGACTCGACCCGCAGAAGGCCGTGTTCTTTGCCCAGTCCGCCGTGCCGGAGGTGAACGAGCTGGCCTGGATTCTTTCCACCCTGTGCCCCATGGGGCTGTTGGAGCGCTGCCACTCCTACAAGGACAAAGTGGCCAAAGGCTTTGCCGCCAGCCACGCGCTCTTTGCCTACCCCGCCCTCATGGCGGCAGATATTCTGCTGTATGATTCCGATGCCGTGCCCGTGGGCAAGGACCAAAAACAGCACCTGGAAGTAACCCGCGACCTCGCCGGCAAGATTAACGACACCTTCGGCGAGGGGCTCCTCAAAATGCCCGAAGCCATCATCTCCGAAGCCACCGCCGTGGTACCCGGTCTGGATGGCCAGAAAATGAGCAAGAGCTACGGAAACACCCTGCCCATCTTCGGCGAGGAAAAGCCCCTCCGCAAGCTCATCAACAAGAAAGTGGTGACCGATGCCACCCCGCTGGAAGACCCGAAGCCCACAGAAAACTCCATCATTCTGTCTCTCTACAAGCTTTTCGCCACGCCGGAGCAGTACCAGGCCATGGTGGATGCCCACCACGCCGGCGGCGTAGGCTACGGCCAGTTCAAGAAAGACCTCTTCGAGGCCTACTGGGAATACTTCCGCGCCGCCCGCGAGAAGCGCGAGTGGATTCTCGCCCACCCCGAATACGTGGACGACGTGCTCAACACCGGCGCAGCCCGTGCCCGCGAGGAAGCCTCCAAGGTGCTCACCCGCATCCGCAAGGCCGTGGGCCTTGGCTGGGTATAAAACCTCCTGGAGAGATTTCGTTCCCGTCATCATTCTTCAATAAATCAAACCGGGCATTGGGAAACAAACCCAATGCCCGGTCTTTATCAATCATTAACGGAAGAGCTTATTTGCGCTTCTTCTTGTCCTTTTTGGTCATCTTGCCATCAGTGGCAGGGCACGGGGCGGTGGGCAGACCGGCTTCGTTCACCAGGTTGGGCTCCATAAATACGGCCCAGCCATAGCGCATATACTTGGGAGCCTTCACTCCTTCTGCGGTCAGAATGACGGATTCGCCCTTGATTTCAGCCTCAGCGGGCACGAATTTCTTATCGGCACCGGCCAGCTCGAAGCCCACAGGAGCCGCACCATTGGTCGTCTTGAGGCCCTCTGCATTCTCCAGCTTCACCTGCACCTTAGCTCCCTTGACCTTGAAGTCTCTGACTACAGGACCACTGGCAGCCACATCCTTGCCGTATACAGTCTTAAGCGCGGTAGCAGCCAGGCGCTCGCCCACCTCCACCTTGCGGGGAGGATGCACATCGCTGTTGGTGGAACCCAGGTCCATGGTCACCACGCATTCCACACCAGGCATTTCATCAGCCACTTCGGACTGCACCTGGCGAAACTCCGGCCAGTAGGCGCGCAATTTACCTTTATCATTGATACGCGGCAGCTGCACCTGCAGAAAAGGAAGGTCATCCTTGCCCAGCTTATCGCGCCAGGAGGAGATGAGGTCCTTCAACAGCTTCTTATTCTGGTCATTGTCCAGAATTTCGGCATCCGACTCACCCTGATACCAGATGACTCCAGCCACAGGGAAACCTTCCCACTGCTCAATACCGGTCTCATACAGATAAGACGGCGCATAGGGATGCAGCGAGAAATCACCACCCGGGCCCACATTCTGCTGGGCGCGGCCGCGCACCCAGTCACTGGCAAACTTGCTCTTCACCCAGTCATTCCCCTGGCAGCCGGGGTATTCCTTTTTCACCACATCGCGGGGAATCCAGGCGAGCATGTTGGAACCACCCAGGGAAGCATGAATCACACCCACCGGCACACCCAGCTGCTTCTGCAGCTCCTGACCGAAGTAGTAGCCCACAGCACTCATACGCGGAGAAGTGGCAGGGGCACTCACCGCCCACTTGCCTTCATACATGCGCTTCGTCTTCACTCGCTCCAGAAGCTCCGGCGTATAACGGGGCGGGCTGGTGTGCACCTGCGGCTCGCTGTGGTAGAAACGGAAATTCTCATTAGCAGATTGAGCTATAGTCTGCTGATTGCCGGGTGTCTGATTCAGACGCCAGAGCATGTTGGACTGCCCGCTGGCCAGCCACACCTCGCCCACCACCACATTCTGCACAGAGGCGGAAGAACTCTTCTGGCTCACCTCCAGCGGCTGCCCCTGGGCATTGGCTTCCATAGGCTGCAACACAGCTCTCCAATTTTTCCCCTTCGTCTCTGCCCTGACAGTCTGACCGTTAAACTTAACTGTCACAGACTCAGACGGTTTATCTGTTGTACCACTCACCACAACCTCGCGCCCGCGCTGCAGCACCATGCCATCTCCATAAATGGGATCAAACTCTACCGCCGCACAAAGCGGCAAGGCTCCTGTCAGCAATAAAATCAAGTACTTGCTCATTCCCCAAAAAATACTATATTCAAAGGGAAAAGAAAAGCAAAAAATTGATTTAACTCATAAACGCCATACGCGTGTCCCAAAGATTTGGCACACATGGATTTACGATTGACGAATTGGAAGTGCGCTGGGAATTTCTCTCTCCTGTATAGCTTGATCTACAAGAAGCATTGCCATAGAACGCTCAAACCGCGATGCTGTGTCTCTTGCCAGCTGAAACAGTAGCCAGTTCTTTACAACTTTCAATTGCTTCAAGTTAAATTTTTCGTACAAATTTCTTGTACGTTTTTCTCGCCAGGAATCCACTTCATCAGTTGCTACCTTGCTCGCGCAAAAAAGGTACGTATAATGATCCTCCGTAAGTCCTGTATCATACGTTGTATCATTCTGCCCATATATTTTTCTTACTTCTTCCATGTAAGTAAACCTCATGATGGAAGGGAGGTAATAAGCCATAGCTTCTACTGTAAGTAAAATAGATGAATCAAAATTATTGTACCAATGCTCCACATCAATATCTATCCAGCGTCGATTCAATAAAGGTTCGGCATGTTCCAAGGCTTCATCGTATTCGCAATCGTCTGCGAGTCTGCGGATATCCTTTGTCGGAAAACCATTAATCTCTTGTGGGAAAAAGATTTCTATTTCGCGGATACGCGACAAATACTTCTTTAATAAACGTTTCCTCATTTTCTCTTCAACTTCCTGATACAATCATCATAATAACCACGGCTTTTCGCCAATCCATTATCTAAAGCCGTTATCTGTTCCTTATGCCCTGCATCTTTACCATCGAAGCATACTCTATCGTACTCTTCCCTTATTTTATAGCTTCTTCAAATAAACTGGCGTTTTTCTTTCGACACATAGGAAGCTCATTTAAGCTCGTTCTTCTCGTGTTCATCAGGCGTATGTGCGCGTTATATCACTCTGTATCCTCAAATGCAAATCCATTTTTGGTGCGATTTTATAGCGTGGGCCTGTTTCAGATTTGCTGGTATCGCGGTATGGGTATCGAGAACGCCGTCTCAGCTGCTTCTTCCAATCTTTCACCATATTTTCAACAAAAAGCACTCTATTTTCCATTTTTTTGAATTTCGGAGCAAATTCCGCTTGACTTATATTCCGATATGCTGTATATATCCGCCCCACAAAGTTATGGCAAAGAAAAGCTGGATTGAAAGAAACAAGAAGAAGGCAGCTGTCGCGGCTCGTTATGCAGACCTCCGTGCCAAGCTGAAGGCTGAAGGCGACTACATCGGTCTGACGATGCTGCCGCGCAACGCTT
>JAZRKW010000113.1:0-24535 GCA_045646505.1 Akkermansia sp.
TCGGCGTTGGCCACGGCACGCGTCACGACCTTTTCCTTCCCTCTCTTTATCCTCTCCGGCGCCCCGCCTGGCAGGTTGTTAAGCCAGCGAGCTGCATTTCTGCCGCCCTCGGCGCCTCGGAAAGTCATACTTGGAAAATTACCTTGCCCGGCCGCAGTGAGCACCCTCGTGCTTCCTCTTTCGGGCTGCCCTGTAGCAGGGCGTGGGCAGAGCTTATCACAACCACCACGAAACGTCAAGCTCATTTTTTGAAAAAAGTTTGAGATTTTTCCGCGCCCCTGCCCTAACCTGCACGAAAACCAGCGTGTTAGAGCGGAAAATTATTTTTGCTGTATTCTGCACCCTGGGAACAGAAAAGCAAAAACCCCGTCTTTTTATGTAAAGAGAGGTTAAAAATTGACACGAGACGCCTGGGTTTACGGAACTAAAGACCCGTGCCCCGACAGATCAGCATCCCCGTTTTTCACATTTTAGCAAGATAAAAATGGCAGTTTTTCACATTTTGGCAAGATAATCAGCCTTGTACTGGCTAGCATATCGCAAAGCCCCGCCTTTTTTATAAGGCAGGGCTGGCGTTGAAGCTCTCGGGTGTTACTTTGCCGTTAGTTCCCGGTACTTCTCGAACAGGAAGGCAACACGTTCCGCATCATCGGCAAAACTCCGCCCGTAGGCCTTCTCTACCGCAGCATCCAGCTTGCGGTGGGCCGCCACCAATTCCGGCGGCATGGTCAGCGGGTCGTATAAATCGGCCAATGAGCATTCAGGGTACAAGGCCCGTGCATCCAGCACCCCCTGCGCCAGCGCCGCTATCTTCTCCTGTTGCGCCTCAGTTGTTTCCGGCCAGGGGAAATTGTTGTAAACTAGCTTGTTTGAATAGCGATAATCACTCTTCAATCTACCGCACACCGTTCGCGTCCATGCCATGTGCATGGTGCTGGTTAGTACGCCGAAGTGGTAGAGAGTAGCATTGGGGATAATTTGCACAGCGTTTGTACATATCACCTCCGGACCTAAAAAATCCATAGGAATAAATTCACGCCGCTCAGACGAGGTTTCGGGCAAAGCTATATAACTCCCATCTGTTTGCCTTATTTCTTGGAACAACATTGGTGTGCATGCGCTCTTCCGCGTACCTTCTTTTGTACTGGCTAACCGAAACGCTTTAACGGAATCCACTCTCTTCTTAACATATGGCATATCCCTAAGTTGAGCAGGCGAAACTCCCTTAAGCCACAGGCACCAGCGAGGTTCATTATTAATAAACTCACGTGCCCCTAAAAGGCGTTTTATGTATGGTGCCGCCTTTGGCTCCATTAATATAAACTCTTGATAATCCTTATCTTCAATTATGAGATACCCACCATCCGTCGGTCGATTTCCATTACTCATCTCGGGCACCGCACAAAGAGGTTTAGACCGAACAGGGATAAAAACATCCGGCGCTGCTGTGAGATATGAATTTATATGAAATACGGCATGCGCAATGCCTGATTCATTATAAAGGAACTTTTCACCTCCCGAATCTCCATAGGAAAAACCAACAATCACGCAATGAACAGCAGCTTGTCCCTTAGCCTCATTCATCCATTTGAAAGTCCGATAAGCAAAGTTAATGATGAGACCTTCATCCATTAGCGGTTGCCATAACGTCGATGCCTGCTCTCCTTGGCATATAGAATTGGTCGAAACGAATGCACCCCTAATGCCGGTATCTTTAACGAGATAAAAAGCCTTTCTATACCACCCCGCAACGAAATCGAGCTTTCCAGCACGCTTTTCTCCATGAAAAAGCTCCAGCAAATCGGCTTTCTGCTCTGGGGTCTGATTTGAATATCCGATAAACGGCGGGTTGCCCATGATGTAACTCAGCTTTTCTTTCGGTACCACCGTTTCCCAATCAATACGCAAGGCATTGGCGCAAACAATGGTGGCAGAGGCTTTGAGAGGTATGCGTGCGAAGTAGCGGCCGAAGTGGCTGCCTACCTCGATATTCATCTGGTGGTCCATGAGCCACATGGCGACCTGGGCAATCTGGACGGGGAACTCCTCGATTTCGATACCATAGAACTGGTCAACGCTCACCTTGCAGAGTTCGGAAATATCCAGGAACATCTGGCCCGAGGATTCCAGCTGGCGGATGACCTCCAGCTCCAGCTGGCGGAGCTCGCGGTAGGCGATGACGAGGAAGTTGCCGCAGCCGCAGGCGGGGTCAAGGAAGTTCAGCCCGGCGAGTTTATGGTGAAACTCCTCCAGATTTTTCTGGCGACGGGTGGAGCGGTCTGCACAGATGTGCTCAAATTCCTCGCGCAGGGCATCCATGAACAGCGGGTTGATGAGTTTGAGGATATTGCGCTCGCTGGTGTAGTGAGCCCCCAGGGAGCGGCGTTCCTCCGGCTTCATCACGCTCTGGAACATGGAGCCGAAGATAGCGGGGGAGATTTTTCCCCAATCCAGAGTGCAGCAATCAAGCAGAATCTGACGCATCTCCGCATCGAATGCCGGCATGGGCAGGTACTCTGCAAAGAGACCGCCGTTCACATACGGCAAGGCGAGCAGAATACCGTTGCGCGTACAGAAGCGGCGTTCCACCGGGGTGTTGAGTACCTGGAAAAGCTCAGCAAGCAATGGGGCAAGGTCGCGACCATCCTCCGCGGTGCAGTCGCGCAGGTAGTTGAGGAAGTGGTCGCGCTCGAAAATACCCGTATCATCCGCAAACAGGCAGAAGAGAAGCCGCACCAGGTAGACCTCCAGCACATGCCCCGTGTAGCCGATGGCTTTGAGCCGGTCGTGCAGCTCGCCCATGAGCTCTGCCGCCTTGATGTTGACAGGGTCTTCCTCCACGTACTGCCTCCGTTCATACCCGGCCAGAAAATGAAAAAGGTGAATATGCTCAGGCAAGTGTTCCAGAGTGAAGGAAGTAAGTGCCGCGCCATTCTCGAGGTCATAGACATCCCAGGTCTGGAAATCGCAGATGAGGATGAGGCGGGGCATTTCCCCCGGTTTGAGCGAGAACGCGTATCGCCGGGCCTGTTCATACGCAGCCACGCGGTCCTTACCGCGTGACTTCATCTCGATGAGGATATGGCCCGGCCAGAAGAGGTCGATGTAGCCATTGCCGCCATCCATGCACTTAACCTTTTTCTCAAAGATAGCCACGCGCCGGCGGTCGATTCCCAGCACGTTCAGAAAATCGGTCTGGAAGGATTGAGCCTCGGCCTCCTCGCGCTCGGCATTCCTGTATAACTCTGCAAACTTCGCGGCGCGCGCACGTATCTCATTTGGGCTAAGGGTAACGGGCATGCTTTATGTAAGCATTGCCAATGCAGAACTCCACATCGCATGGAAAGCTGCACCTCCCAGATGAATAATGTTGTCTATGATTACGATTTTGACTATGTAGATAAACAACTTACGCAATAGTACAACAAACAGCTTGACATTCTGCATTGGCAATGCACACCCAACACCCCATATAACCATGAAAACAGCAAAGAAACTCATCAGCGAATTACCACTTAATATCAATGACATAGCAAGAATTATCCTAGAGGCTACAGAAACGCTCGGAGAGATGACTGCAGGATTGGAGAGGATGGAAATGCTACAGATTCTGCGGCGCGTGATAGCCGAAGGCGTACGCGCCGTCAGGGCAGCGGAAGATACCGTTTCTTTTGGGGAGGCGGTCGGGAAAAGCGTGGCGGCAAGGGCACATCTGCGCCCTGCCTCGCGCCGGGATTTACGCCATTTCACGCGCCGGATGCTGCGAATTGAGGGCACAGCTATGCTGCCCCTGCGCAGCATGAACGCAGGAGATTGCCGCCGCATCCTCGGCGAGGCATTCGGGAGCAGCGCGCACAGTTACCGCAAGGGGCGAGCCATCTTACACAGCATCTTCACCTACGGACGGCGCATGGGGTGGTGCGATGCCAACCCCGTGGACAATATCGAGGTGCCGCGGGTACAGGAGCAGGAGATTGTGCCCCTGACCTTGCAGGAGGTGAAAAAACTGGAGCTAGCCGCCGAACTGCCGGAGCACCGGGCCATGCGCACCTCTCTGCACCTCATGCTATACTGCGGGTTACGCCCGAACGAGGTGGCACGCCTGCGCCCCGATGATATACAACTGCACGAAAAACGAGTGCTGATTCACCCCCGCACCAGCAAGACGGGCGGCGGGCGCGTGGTGCCCATCCGCAAAGCAGCAAGATTGAAAGGCGCACGAATCCGGATACCGCGCAACTGGCAGAACCGCTGGCTGGCACTACGCCGCGCGGCAGGGTTCAGCCACTGGGTGCCGGATATCTGCCGACACACCTTTGCCAGTTATCACGCCGCCCACTTCAGAAATCTGCCAGAGCTGCAGCTGGAGATGGGACACAGCACCCCCGCCCTGCTCCGCAGCCGATACCTGAATTTACCCAGAATTCAACAGGCACGGAAATTCTGGGCCGGGTGTGCAGAAAATTCTTTTGATTGACGCGGGGGGCGGGATTTAGTAGGATAGAGGGGCTATGAAGTTGACTCCGATTCTGACGACATTAGCCACGCTTTTCAGCGTGGGTGCTGCGCTGGGCGCAGATACCCGCCCGAATTTGCTTTTCATCATCACGGATGACCACTCGCCGGAAGTGCTGGGCAGCTGCGACGCTGACACGCCGATGCCGATGCCGGGTTTCCGCCGACTGGCAAATGAGGGTATGGTGTTTGACCGCTCTTACTGCGCGAATTCGCTCTGTGGTCCTTCCCGCGCCTGCATGCTGACGGGCCGCCACTCTCACAACAACGGTTTCCTGTATAACTACGGAGGCCCCGCTTTCAACGGTGCGCAGCCGACTTACCCGAAGATGCTGCAGGCCGCCGGATACCAGACCGGCATTGTGGGCAAGTGGCACCTTATCTCACAGCCGACAGGGTTTGATTCCTGGCAGGTGTTCCCGAGCCAGGGCGATTACTGGAACCCGACCTTCCACCAGCCGGGGGTAAATGGACGCACCACGCACCACCAGGACCGAGGCTATGTGACCGACCTGGTGACGACGAAAGCTATCGACTGGATGGAAAACCGCGATAAGAGCAAGCCTTTCGCCCTGATTGTGGGCCACAAAGCCCCGCACCGCAACTGGATTCCAGCCCCGCGCCACCTGAAAGCAGTGAAGGAGTATGTGGCAAAGCTGACACCGCCCGACACACTGATGGACGACTACGCCAACCGCCCGGAGTTCATGCGCCACAACCGCCAGAGCGTACTGTGGGACATGTGCAACTGGAACGATAACCACCTGGTTGAAAGTGAGATTCCCTTCGAGGTGATGAAGGAGATTGTGCCGAAGTGGACACTGCGCAATATGGTGAACCGCGGCGTATTCAAGGACAATGGCGGGGTGCCGGTCGATTTTGACTGGGATGCCCACAAACCCAGGTTTGCCCCCAAAACCAATCTGGGCTGGAACACCAACCACATGGACCCCGGCACCAAGGAAATCTATGATGATTTCTTTGCCACCCGCACCCGAGAGTTCGTGGAAGACTTCCGCGCAGGCAAGGTCAAGACCGAGCGCGATATGGCCGTGTACCGCTGGCGCTGGTATATGGAGGACTACCTGGGCACCCTGCTCTCAGTGGACCAGTCTATCTCCAGCCTGCTGGACTACCTGGACCGCCACGGGCTCTCCGAGAACACGCTGGTTATCTATGTGGGCGACCAGGGCTTCTACCTGGGTGAGCACGGTCTGTACGACAAGCGCTGGATATTCGAACAGAGTTTCCGTATGCCCCTGGTGATGCGCTGGAAGGGCAGAATCACTGCCGGCACCCGCTCGCAGGCCATGGTGCAAAACATTGACTACGCACCCACCATCCTTGAAATTGCCGGGGTGAACACACCGGAAAACACCCGCACAATGGAGGGTGTTTCCCTGACCCCGCTGTTTAAGACCGGCTCTGCTCCGGAATTTGAAGACCGCCCGCTTTACTACGCGTTCTACGAGCAGCCCGGTGAGCACAACGCCCCGCGCCACGATGGTCTGCGCACCAAGCGCTACACCTTCGCCCACATCTGGACCCCCACGGGCGAGGAACGCAAGAGCGGCGTACGCAAACCGGAGAATGAGTGGATGCTCATCGACAACGAGAAGGACCCGAAGCAGATGCGCAATGTGGCCCAGGACCCGGAATACGCCGAGGTGATGAAACAGCTCACCGAGACCTACCACAAGCTGCGCGAACAATACCGCGTGCCGGCAGACTGCCCCGGCAGCGGCAACCGCATCCCGGATTTCAAGCCCTCCTGGGGCACGGGTGAGAACGACCGCATCAAGTAAGCGACCGCAGCCCTCGCAGACAACGCGCCTTTTCCCCACCGGAAAGGCGCGTTTTTGTGTCCGGAATCCTCATTGATTCCATTTACTCTTGCTCAAGAAAACGCTTGATGAGCAACTTTCCGTATTCCGCATAAGAGAGAGTGGAGGCATAGCACGAAGCGTATTCATCCAATTCCCAGGGCATGAAATGATTGCGCTGGGAACGCTCATCTTCCACCGTCATCAGATTGAGGTAATTGGTGATGCATGCCTGCTGGGCTTCGTTGAGTTCCAGGCAACGCATACGATCAAGATCGATAAACCGGCTGCCTGGTTTTTCGCCAGGATAAATTTCAACCACACCATGCAACGCGCCAATCATGAACCGAGGCATCAGAAAGCGGTAGGCATGCGGCCCGGCATACGTCAACGAACAGGAACAGGCAAAGAGCAAATCATCGGGTATATCCTGCCAGTTTTCGCGTTCCTCCAGCGGGGATAACAGCGCCTGCACATCTGCAGACCAGTATTCATCCTCTGCCTCGCCACCCAGCAGCACACGAACCTCCCGGTAGCAGGTCACATCCGCAAAAGCTTCGATAATCTGCTGTTCCAGGCGCAACCGCTCAGGAGACAGCTCCGTATCATACGGCTTATAATTCTTCCTGCGCCCCTCGATGGCATGCAGAAACTCCGCTGCCGCACGCACGATGGCTTTGTCAAAGTTACCCAGCAGCGTAGCCGCAATGGCAGAGATAGATTCTTTTTTGCTCATAACTTAGATGAATATCCTCTTTTTTATACATGCTTATAGACTCACATGTCAAGGAACTTTCCTGATATACCCGGAGAGCTTCATCGAAGCACGGGACCTCAGTTCCGATTGAACGCCCCAATAATATACGGGACTTCCGTCTCCGAGCTTACGCCCTACGCCGTGACAGGAAAGTCCCGTACTCCGAAAAGAATACGATTACCTGACATTAAGCCTGAAGCACTGATTTTTTTATTCGTAAATCCAAAATCACAAATCCCCATGATTCCAGATTAACACATCATTTGCCTTGCATTTCGGCGGGGTGGGAGTAGACTGGTGGCAGCATGAATGCGTACGCCGAGAAGATTCGTGATTTCCTGAGTTCTTATTACACCCCGGAAGAGTGGCCCACCCTGCTCTGGCAGGCAGAGGCATGGGCACAATTCCGCCCGCTGGAGGGGCTGCGGGTGCTGGATGGCACGCCGCTGTACCGCAACACACTCGGAAAATTCATGGCGCTGATAGCAGCAGGTGCGGAGGTCTGGGTACCAGCTCGCCCGGGTATGCCGTATGATACAGCTATCATGCAGATGCTGCCGGAATTCGGAATCCACCGTGCACCGCGCGGTATGGATGATTTCGATATCATCCTGGATTGCAGCGGACAATTCTGCGAACTGCACCCACGACTGGGCGCCGCTGAGCTGACCCGCACGGGAGTACACCGCTATATGCACCCCCACCATCCGGTGATTCTGGCAGATTCAGGGCGTATCAAGCGCATCGAGACCGTACTGGGAACCGGCGATGGCTTTTTCCGCGCACTGAAACAACTGGGGTACGGCAATCTGAAAAATAAACAGCTGCTCATCATCGGCTGCGGAAAAGTTGGCAAGGGAGTGCTGCATTATGCACTGAAACACGGCATGAAAGTGAGCATGGCCGATGTGACAGACAAGACCGCAGAGCTTCCCGGCAATGTGAATTTTGTAGATGCAAACAACTCCAGCGCCCTGAACGCTGCTATTCTGAGCTCCTGGTGCACTGTAACTGTTACAGGGCATATCGCAGCTCTGCGCAGAGTATTGAACCCCGCTCAGATTCTTTCCTCAGATGTATTGCTGGCCAATCTGGGGGTAGAGGATGAATACGGCCCCGGCATTCCCGATACACGCGTTCTGAACCAGAAAAAACCACTCAATTTCATTCTGGAGGAACCCACCTCCATGCGTTTCATCGAGACCACCATGGCACTGCACAACGCCTGCGCCCTGGAACTGCTGACAGCAGATTTACCGCATCGCTGCATGCTCCCTGCCCCGGACGTGGAAGAACGCCTGCTGCACATAGCCTGCACACACGGCCTTATCGGGGATGAATTAAATGATACCGCAGGTGCAGGCAATTAAAAGCTCGCTACATAAACCGGACCAAAACCAGGATATCCGGAAAAACATTTGATTGAAAGATGAGACCTAAAGCAATCTCATCTCGATGATGTTTATTTATCTCTTGTCTTTCCTGATTAGGCACTAATACAGCATTGTTAGTGCTGTAGCAAGTCAAAAATCGTTAAAGGCTTGATTTCTCGCTTCGTGAGAATGGTGGCTCACTTGCTGAGAATAATGACTACAAGATAGTAGTTTTAAACAAAGCTCTTGATTTCAATATTTAGACATCAATACAGCACTAACAATGCGATACCATAACGGCGTTGCAGTAGGCAGTGTACCGACGCAGTATGATTTTGCGGATTCATGCTTCCGATAGATGTGACATCAGGAAGCCTAACAGCTTCGGCAAAGAAGCAACGTGAGGTCCGCCAGAAGACATACAATATCCGGAGGACAGTTCCCGCTTTACCCCGCCCCGATGCAAAAAAATCGACAACCATGTTATGAACAAGAGAGCCTCTTTATCGCTACGGTTAGCTGAATTAGTAGCATGCCTTATTCTAACAGCCCTATCAGTAGCAAGCACAAATCACCTGTGGTACAAGAAAGGCACAACAGTAGACATTGAATTTTCATGTCAAAAAGATTTAGAGCTCCAGGTTTTCTACTGCTACAAATCAGATAAGAATTTCTCTGAAGCTCATAGCGTCAAGCAACGCATTAAAAAAGAGCAAAATAGAACAAAAATATTCATTCCGGCAACATCAGACATAACACGGTTCCGACTGGATTCCGGCAGAACCCCCGAATTGTTTGAAATCGCGAAAATTACCATTAAAGGAAAGAAAGCTCACCCCCTCGGATTAGACCAGTTTGCCCCTGTAAATATAACAAGCTACTCAGTTAAAGATGGAAAAGGAGTTATTGTTTCAACTCACGGAGATCCTTTCCTTGTCTACAGAAACCCGCTCAATATTAGCCCCGGACACCACATTGAATGGCTAATTCTCATTACATTCTGCATCGTAAGCTACTTTTTCGCGTCAAAAATTGTTAAATATTTACTTAATTTTAAATTCTTTGGTTCATTTCCCCGCCGAGATATCTACTTCCTGACAGGATTTTTCGTATTACTCTTTCTACCGATGCTGCACATAAACGATGCAGCTATATCAAAAAAAGAGAATCGTACACTAGCCAAGAAACCGGATTTTTCCAGAATCTATGATGAGGAGTACCATTATGGAAACCTGTTCGAATCATGGTATTCGGATCGTTTCTTCGGGAGAGATTTCCTTATCAGGATTTGCAATTGGATTGGCTGGGGCCAACCCAAGAAAGGAAATGAGAAAGTATTACTTGGCGCAGATGGATGGATGTTTTATAAAGGCGATCGCAACGAGCAGGATTTCAGAAATGAACACCCGGCAAGCTCAGATGATTTAGAAAAATCTGCGAACTACGTCGTCCACTTAAGAGATTGGTGCATAAGAAACAACAAAAAGTTTTATTTCTTTATAGCGCCCAACAAACACAGAGTGTACGGTGAGTACTACCGCTATGTCCATAAGCAAAACCCGGATAATCTGAGCATGGTAAACCGTTTCCTGAGCAAAACCAAAACAAAAGGAATTGATGCCATCTATCCGATAGACGCTCTGCTAAAAGCAAAAAACGATGGTCAACTGCTTTACTGGAAACATGATACCCACTGGAACGCCAGAGGCGCCTACATCGGGTACATGGCGCTCATGCAGAAAATCAATGAAAGTGATAATTCCATTAAAAAGGTTGAGCCCTCTTTCATTCCTTGCTCTACATATGGAAAGGATTTGGAAGCGATGTATCCGAATATCGACCCAGATGACAATAAACTCTATGTACAACACAAAATAAATCCAGGAATCAAGACAAGCAGAGAAGGTACCAGTCCGCACAGTACATTCACCCAAACAAATCCCGGAAAACACGGCAAGGTTGTGGTATACCGAGACTCATTCACCACAGCTCTGGCTCCTTATCTGAGTGAAACGTTTGGTGAAACAACTTATATATGGAGATGTCACGCACATGCAGAAGACTACGAAAAATACTTAAAACAAGCTGATATTGTCATTTTAGAAACAGTGGAACGCTACATACCGAATATTGGCAAAAAAGCATTCATTCTGAAATAATCATATGTTATTTTCATCCTCTACTTTCATATTTCTATTTCTCCCATTAGTCTGTGCCGTTTATCTTCTGGTGCGGCAGGAATTACGCAATTACATTCTACTGACAGCGAGTCTGCTGTTCTACGGCTGGGGCGAACCCCGGTATCTGGCCATCATGCTGCTGACTATCATTGTCAACTACATGGGAGCAATCGGCCTTGACCGCTACCGCCGTTGGGCAAAATGGATTCTGCTATTGACGATACTGGCAGATTTGGGAGTATTATTCTACTTCAAGTACTTCAATTTTGTAGTAGAAAATGTGAACGCCGCATTCGGCAGCGATTTTTCGTTTATCAAAGTAGTCATGCCTATCGGCATTTCGTTCTACACATTCCAGTCCCTGTCCTATCTGGTAGACGTGTATCGCCGTGAGGTAGAAGCCCAGAAAGACATATACAAGCTTGCGCTCTACATTACACTCTTCCCGCAATTGGTTGCAGGCCCGATTGTGAAATATCACGATGTGCAAAAGGAAATCAATCACCGTGAGGTAAGCTTTGACAAAGTAGCCTACGGTACGAAACGCTTCATCATCGGTCTTTCCAAGAAAATCCTGCTGGCCAACGTTTTCGGCTCCATCGCCGATAAGATTTTCAATCAGCCGGTTGAGGCATTTGACACCGCGACAGCCTGGGTAGGAGCCATTGCATACAGCCTGCAGCTGTATTTCGATTTCAGCGGCTATTCGGATATGGCTATCGGACTGGGAGCTATTTTCGGGTTTAAGTTTCTCGAAAACTTCAATTACCCGTACATTTCCAAATCCATCACAGAATTCTGGCGGCGCTGGCACATTTCCCTTTCAACATGGTTCAAGGAATACTTGTATATTCCCTTAGGTGGTAACCGTGTATCACGTTCTCGGACCTATATCAACCTCTTTATTGTCTTTCTGGCCACCGGCATCTGGCACGGTGCCAGCTGGAACTTTATCATCTGGGGCTTATGGCATGGCTTTTTCATCATTCTGGAACGCATCACCGGCTGGCATAAGAAAGAAGGCGGCTGGTTACTCAACAGTTTGAAACATGTGTATACCATCTTGATATTTGTAATCGGATGGGTCATGTTCCGTGCAGATACTATGAGTTATGCATGGAATTACCTCAAAAATATGTTCGGTTTTATAAGTGAACATAAAATTGTATATGATATTGAGTACTACGTAGAGGGCATAGAACTGGTGGCCTTTGCAATAGCACTGTTATGCGCAGTGCCACTTTTCCGAGGCATCCTGACACTTCATCCCAGATATAAAAAATGCTATAGTCTGATCAACATCTGGTTACTCTTGTTATTCGTAGCGTCTGCCGCCAGCATTGCGGCATCTACGTATAACCCATTCATCTATTTCCGTTTCTGATAAAAGAACCCATTCTCAATCCTGAAATTACAATTTATATCTCACTTCGTTCGAATATGAATGAGGTGAGATACTTGATTATACGGTAGTGAACAAAGCAGATGCTTGACAGCTGCACGCCTGCTGCATAATATAAAAACACTTGCAATGAACGGTATATTCATAGTACTGCGTTTTCTTTTCTGTCTGGTGGGCGCGGCAGCGCTGTTGTATACCTTTTCCTATCCGGATAACATTCTGCCACCCAACCCTGGAATGGAAGAAGCAGAGGGTATCCACCTTTATACGCTGAAGCCTTTCATCTGGGTTCTGCCGGTTATATTCATGGAGCTGGTGAGCTGCTGCGGCCCCAGGCGGAACCTGGTGTGGTTCTCGGCACTGTTCACCGTGCTGGGGGGGGCTGTCGTGCTCTACCCGGTTCTGGCAGCTTACTGGCCGGAGTACGTCGTCCCCACATTCAGCTACCAGGGCGGCATGCTCACAACCGGGCTCTGCCATTACGCGGAATTCCTCGCTGTCTCCTATGCTTTCCGCAAGGTGCTGCTCAACTACATGTTCCCACCGGAGGAACTTCTGAACCAGGAAGAGATAGGCTATGTCTCCGCTTCTGCCCTGAACCCTGAAAACGCGCGGACGGTCAAGGAAATTGCAACGGAGTCAAAACCTGCCAATCACCGCTTCCTGTTTAAAAAAGGAGATACCCGCCTGGCGCTGCGCTGGAAGCTCATCATGCGCCGCATGATGCTGCGCAGCATGCTTGCCAACGCCTGTATCGGCGGCGCAATTCTCCTGCTTCTTCTCTGGGCGCTTCTCTTCCCCCAGCCTTCACCAGAGGAGGCGCTCCAGCGCGACCTCAAACGCATGTTCGAACACAGAATAACAGCCGCAGGCCAGCCCATTGCCACCACAGCAGCTGTGCACGCTGCTGCAAGAGTGATGAAACACATTTCCGACACCGAGGCCCTCGCGGGAATGACCAGGGCTGAAGCAGAGAAATGGTTCGGGCTTGAGGACATCCACCCGGGTTACCGCGCATGGCTGCGGGATGAACGCAGCATCAAACTTCCCTCCGCCAACAGTACTTACGAAAACAGAACCCGATTCCTCACTGTCACCAACGGCTACCAGATCTGCGTACTCTATATCCGCACCAATGATGCAGACCAGAGTATCGTGGTAGCCGAACTGCAGGATGCCGGCTGGGATGCCACAGCCGATGAACAACGCCGCCGTATCGGCACTGACTGGGGAGCCCTTTACAATTAGTACCACCATGCCCGCCTTTATCTACAAACGCCGAATCGCTTTCCACGAAACTGACGCCGCCGGAGTTGTCTATTTCGCCAACTATTTTCACCTGGCAGAAGAAGCTGAAACGCACGCTATAGCCTCCCTCGGGTGTGTAGTCACCCGGGATAGCTACCTATACCCCCGCGTTCATGTAGAAGCAGACTACCACGCACCACTCCGATTCTTTGACAAGGTAGCAGTACACTGCAACGTGAGCAGAATAGGCTCCAGCTCAATGCACTGGGAATTCAAGATTTTACACAACGAGCAGATTTGCGCTACTATCAAGAGCGTTTCAAGCCGTCGGAAGCCCGATGGTTCCCCTGCTCCTTATGATGAAGCCGAGCGCGCCGCTTACCAGGCTCTGCAACTTTGACAGCTGGGTTCTTTTCTGCATAATCCCCCAGCACGCGCTTCAAGTCGTGAGCCGTTTCCATGCAATCCTGCACGGAATGATCTGAAGGCACAATGGTTTCTGTACCCCACCCGATATGGCTGGACCAATACGGCACAACGCCATCCGATGATTTTGGCGTGTCGTCTTTCCCCTGATCACCAATGATAGAATGCGTCGGGACATTGCGAACCTTCAGGTTCTGCAACCCGGAAATGGAATAACTATTCGGCCGGAGCTGGTTAATGCTCGTAAACCACAGATACGCATCCTGCGGTCTCAGCAGGAATATATCCTGCTGCAGGGTTGCTAAATTGTACGCTTCTTTCAACAGCGTCTGCGGCAGAGTCACCAGTTTAGTCAAGGCGGTGACTAAACGATACTTTGCAACAGGCGCGCCCCGATGAGGCGTCGCCATGTAAACAACAAGACCTGCTTTCACGGGACGGAAGAAATAATCCTGCCGCAGAGCATCCAGAGCCGGGTCAGGCATGGGAGAATCAACAAAGCGCTTATTGAGATAAGGTTTGAGCTTCTCCCCTGGAATATCTGAGGCAAGGAGGAGATTCCACGGTTCCTCGCACTGGCTGTAATGAGTAATCAGCCCGCCCATAGAATGACCGATAACAACCATCTTATCCCAGTTGGGGTTGGAATGGTGCGGATCCACGCGGTTTCTGAGATTGCTGAGAGCTGCGCGGTACGCGCGGGCGGCAATGGTCCAGGCCACGCCGGTGGGATAATTGAAATACCAGAACTGATAATTCTTCCGGATTTCCGGGTCGGCGTACAGTCGGTTCACGAGATTATCGAAAGTGCCGGCAGACGACATGAGACCATGAGTCAGAATCACAGGTATCTTATTCGGGTTATAGGTCTGGATAGAGGAAAGGCCGGTGGTGCTGCGCAGCTCCTGCGGACGCAGCAGCCCGAGCATACGATCTTCGCGCACGCGGGTGAGATCCCAGTAGACCTCCAGCGCGGCGCTCCAGTCAGCCGCGAGCGGATACTTCAACTTACCGACACGCAAATCCTGCACGAGCGGCAAAGGAATAACTTGCAAACGGGGCTTGGCATCACCTGAGAAGGTCATGACAGCGGTGAGAATACTCACCGTACCGCGGGAAGCAATATTGTACATATCTCCCGCCGCATTCTGAGCTTTCGAAGCCGGGATAACCCCCACCATGGGCACACCGATACCGGGCAGCTTATAACGCTCTTTCAGAGAGACCAGCTTGATATCCGCAGCCGGGATAATATCATCATGAATACCGAGGAAATGACGCTGCTCCGGGTTGTGGTGATAAGCCATGTCGAACCCATCATACTGGCGGAGTTTCTGAGAGGAAAGCGCATCGTGCCGGACACGCTGCACCAGAACAAGCAGTGCCTTGTTGTAATCATGCAGAGCCTGCGCACGCTGCTCCCCGGTGATATCCGGATTCCCGAGTAACTGCCAGAGCTCACGCAACTGAGCAACAACATCGACATCACCCTGATTCTGGCGAGAGGGAGATGGCAGCTCTGCGGTCGGAATCAGGGGTGTAGAACACCCCAGCACCAGCAGAGCGCTTATGCAGATGACGAGCAGGCGGAAACAACGCATACGCTGATATTAGCGTGTTAGAATCAGTCTGTCAAAACGATATTGATGATAGTTCAAAATATAAAAGTAAAACCGGCAGATTCCGCATGGGAACCTGCCGGTTTCTGATTTTGTAAGGTGTGTGGAAGTGATAAACTTCAACAAATACCCTTCCGCCTTACAGCACCTCGGGAGCGAGGGACACGATCTTCATGAAGCCTTTTTCACGAAGTTCGCGAGCCACCGGCCCGAAGATACGGGTACCACGCGGGTTGTTATCCTTGTCGATAACCACCACGGCGTTGGTGTCGAAACGAAGCACGGAGCCGTCGTCGCGACGGATGGGGGCGGCGGTACGCACCACCACAGCCTTCACCACCGTACCCTTCTTCACAGAAGCGGTCGGGATGGATTCACGGATGTGGCAGGTGATGATATCACCGATGTGAGCCTGGTCAGCACCGCTCTTGCCGATAACGCCAATCATCTTGGCAGTACGGGCGCCGGTGTTGTCGGCCACCTGAACGAGGGATTCCATCTGGAGCATAGTAGGTAATGTCCTTTCTGGTTAGAATTAGTGTTTCAGGATTTCCACGAGCTCCCAACGCTTCAGCGCGGAAAGCGGGCGGGTTTCACGGATACGCACCTTATCACCGATCTTGGCGGTCTCATTCTCATCGTGAGCATAGAACTTCTTGCTCTTCTTCACGATTTTCTTGAACACGGGGTGCGGAACGCGGGCCACGTACTCCACAACGATGGTCTTGCTCATCTTGGTGGAGACAACAACGCCGACGCGTGTCTTACGAAGGCCCTGGGGCTTGGTTGTCGTAGTTTCTTCGCTCATATTCTAAGTCCTTGGGTTTTCGTTTGAATTAGGCCTCGGTGCTGCCCTCGCCCTGAACAGTCAGGGCGCAGGCGAGTTCCTTGCGGACGATGCGGATACGCTGGTTGTTCTCCAGCTGACCGGTGGCCTGCTGAATACGCAGGTTGAAGTACTCCTCGCGCAGACCACGGATGTGGGCGGCGAGTTCCTTGGCGGGCATACCGCGGAAGTCTTTAGCTTTCTTTACAGGCATAATAGTGTAATGTTGGAATGTTACTTGTTTTAGGCCTGGGGTTCAACACCCTGGCGATAGACGAAACGTGTGCGGATACCCAGCTTGTTGGAAGCGAGACGAAGAGCCTCACGAGCAGCGGACTCAGTCACACCACCCACTTCGAACATGATGTTGCCGGGGCGGCATACGGCCACCCAACCTTCCACAGCACCCTTACCCTTACCCATACGGGTGTCCGGCGGACGCTTGGTGAAGGACTTCTGCGGGAAGATGCGGATGTACACGCGGCCCTTACGGCGCAGGTAACGGTTGATAGCGATACGGCAAGCCTCGATCTGATTGTTGGTCACCCAGCCGCGGGTGAGAACCTGCAGACCAAAGTCGCCAAAGGCAACATAGTCACCGCTGGTTGCATTGCCGCCGCGGTTGCCGCGGTGCATCTTGCGGTGGTTGTCCTTAATACGTTTGGGCATTAAAGGCATAGTCTTATTCTCCTATTGTTAAAGTTTCGTGTTAGACATTAGGCGTCGCGGCGGGAATCGCGGCGAGGACGCTGCGGACGATTGTTGGGACGGCCACCCGTCTGGGGTGCACCAGCAACCTCAGGGCGCTTGTTGATCCAGCACTTGATACCGATGATACCGTACAGAGTACGAGCCTCGGCAAAGCCGTAATCGATGGGAGCGCGCAGAGTCTGCAACGGCACTTTACCCTCACGGTACTGCTCGGCACGGGCAATATCTGCACCACCCAGACGACCAGCGCAACGAACGCGGATACCCTCGGCACCGAAATCCATAGCCACCTGCACGGCACGCTTCATAGCGCGACGGAAGGAAACACGGCGCTCAAGCTGAGTGGCGATATTCTCGGCCACAAGCTGGGCGTCAAGCTCCGGCTGGCGGATTTCCATAATATCGAGCTTGACCTGGGCGCCACTGCACAGCTTGGAGAGGGCGGCGGTCATTTCCTCGATATTCTTGCCCTTGGGCCCGATGATCAGGCCGGGACGAGCGGTAGCGATGGTCACGCGGACGCTGTTCCATGCACGCTCGATGGTGATGCGGGAAATCGCAGGTGTAGAACCCTTGAGATCCTTGTTGAGGTCCGCAGTGTAGTCCTTGATGAACTTGCGGATCTTGAGATCCTCGTGGAGCTTCGTGGCATAGTCCTTGCCCGTAGCATACCACTTGGAACGCCAGTCTTTAGTAACGGCAAGACGGAAGCCGATAGGATTTACTTTCTGACCCATAGTGTTATGTTAGTTTGTTATGGTTATGCCTCTTTGTTTGCGAGGATGACAGTGATGTGGGAGGTGCGCTTGCGGATCATGTTAGCGGAACCGCGGGCGCGGGCCATCGTACGACGGAAGGTCGGACCTTCGTCCACCATCACGCTCTTGAGCACGAGTTCATCAGCGGAGAGACCGTTATTGTTCTCGGCGTTGGCCACAGCGGCCTTCAGGGTCTTATTCAGGAGATAAGCGCCCTTCTTGGGGGTGTAGCTCAGCACGTCGGTAGCCTGAGTTACAGACATACCCTGGACGGCGGCGGCTACGTCGCGCATCTTCTTCGCAGAGATGCGTGCATTCTTGTATACTGCTTTCACTTCCATGTTTGGATATTTGTTGAAGAATTAGTCGTTTGTTTTCACGGACACGCGGTCACCCACAGCGATGCTCAGCACCGGGTTGAGGTGACGCTGAACCAGCAGGCCGGAGACGCTCTTGCGTACGTCTGTCACCATCGTATCAGCAATGACCTGGTCGCCGCGGGAGATTTCCATGGGCATGCCCACTTCCACCCCACCCTTGCGGCCGGCATTGATGACGATGAGCCCGGATTCGGAGTCGATGCTCAGCACCTTGGCCTCATCCAGAGTACCGTCCAGTTCGCTCTGCTGTTTCTGGCGGAGGCCCAGGGCCACCTCCAGTTCCTGCAGTGCGGTCTCCAGCGTCTGGCGGGCGGTCTCGTCCTCTACCATGGCGTTGCGCTTGTATTCGGCAACGGCAGAGACGAGGCGGAGGCTGCCCTGGCGAACCTCATCCAGCTCGGTCCGGGTGGACTCAAGCATAGCGGCGGTTTCGATGAGCTTTTCCTCCTGCCCTCCCAGGGCGGTGCCACCAAGCGCCTCGAGGCGCACGCTGACTTCCCTGAGCTGCTTGCGGGCAGCATCTGCATCTGACCGGGCAAGCATGTAGCTTTCGCGGAGACTGGCCACCTGGCGTTCCAGCTGGTCGATTCTGCGGTCCGTAGCACCATTTCCACCCTCACCAGCACCGGCACAGGTACCCGAGGCCAGAGCGGCCAGGGCAACAAGGCAGGAGCTGAGGTGAGCAGCGGTCATGGTTCAGTTTCGGTTAATCTTTTTACTTCTTGCCGATGCCACCGTGAGCCTTGAAGATGCGCGTAGGAGCAAATTCGCCGAGCTTGTGGCCCACCATGTTCTCCGTCACGTATACCGTGGCGAAAGACTTACCGGTGTGTACCAGGAAGGTGAGACCGACGAAATCCGGAATCACCATGGATGCGCGGCTCCACGTCTTGATCGGCTTGCGATCCCCGCTCTGCAGCTGGGCGTCAACCTTGTCGAGAAGAGGCTGGCTTACGAAGGGTCCTTTTTTGAGGGAACGTCCCATTGTTCTTAGAAATGTTTGTGGTTAAAATTACTTGGCGTTACGGCGCTGCACGATGAACACATCGGAGGGCTTGCGGAGACGGCGGGTCTTCTGGCCCTTGACGTGACCCCAGGGGGACTTCAGGTGCTGACGACCACCACCGGACTTGGACTTACCCACACCACCACCGTTGGGGTGGTCGACGGGGTTCATACACATACCGCGCACGGTCGGACGGATACCCATCCAACGGGTGCGGCCAGCCTTACCGGAGGACTCGTTCATGTGCTGAGCGTTGCCCACCTGACCGATGGTGCAGTAGCACTCGACACGGAACTTGCGGATTTCGCCGGAAGGCATCTTAACCAGGGCGTACTCACCATCACGGTTGGAGAGTACAGCCTGCTGACCGGCGGAGCGAGCAATCTTACCACCGGAACCGGGACGAATCTCGATGTTGTGAATAGCAGTACCAAGCGGTACGTTCTTGAGGGGCATGGCGTTGCCCACCTTGGGAGCCACGTTCTCACCGCTCTGCACGGTCATACCGACGGTCAGACCCACCGGAGCCAGGATGTAGCTCTTGGTGCCGTCTGCGTACTGGATGAGGGCGATGCGGCAAGTGCGGTTCGGATCATACTCAATACCGAGCACAGTGGCAGCTTCCGTGCGGGTGCGGCGGAAGTCCACGAGACGGTAGTGATACTTGTGACCACCGCCGATGTGGCGGGTGGTGATGCGGCCGTTGTTGTTACGGCCACCGCTCTTGCGGATAGGCTGCAGGAGGCTCTTCTCGGGCTTGGACTTGGTAATCTCGTCGAAAGAGGGCAGAACCTTGTAGCGGTTGGACGGTGTGGTAGGCTTAAATGACTTGAGGGACATGATAGCTTACTTTCTAGTTGCGGGTTCCAATATTAGACAAGGTCCAGGGACTCACCTTCGGCCAGGCGCACAAATGCCTTCTTCCAGGCGGGTGCGTTGCCGGCATCCTTGGTGCGCTTGCGGCGCACCTTGCCATCATAGTTAGCGGTGCGGACGGAGGCCACCTTCTTACCGAAGGCCTTCTCCACAGCCTGCTTAATCTCAATCTTGGTGGCCTTAACCGCCACTTCGAGCGTAAGCACGCCGTTCTCCTCGTGCAGCACAGTTGCCTTTTCGGAAACGCGCGGCTTCTTGATTACGTCGTAGATATCGTTCATGATTACTTGGTGCGGTTGGCGATGATTTCCATAGCGGAGTCAACGATGACAACCTTGCGGGCGTCAAGCAGCTGCTCCACGTTCACCTCAGCGGCGCTCATGAGAAGCACTTCGGCCACGTTGCGGCCAGCGCGCTTGGTCATTTCGTCGAAGCTGTCGGCGATGATGAGGATCTTCTTACCCTCGGCGATCTCGGACACAGCGGCAACGAAGGACTTCGTCTTGCCGTCCTCGATAGAGAAGGAGGGAACGGTTACGACTTTACCACCGGTGATGATGTCGCCCAGCACGCGGCGCAGAGCCAGCTTGCGGGTGGACTTGTTCACCTTCTTGGAGTAGTCGCAGGGGCGGGGACCGAACACCACGCCACCACCCACGAAGATGGGGGACTGGTGGTCGCCGTGACGGGCGTTACCCGTGCCTTTCTGGCGGTAGATCTTGCGGTTGTTACCAGCAACCTCACCGCGGGTCTTAGTGTTGGCAGAGCCGGTGCGGCGGTTTGCGCGGTAGGCAGTCACCAGGTCGTGTACGGCCTGGCTACCCTTCTCGGGTCCTACCGTCACGAGACCGGCGGCATTTGCTGCCTCGATTGTCAGTGTATTAGCGGACATAGATAGGTTTTCCTAGTTCGTTTGTTTATTTACCGTTCTTCTTCTTGGCCGGACGGACCACAACGTAGGAACCCTTGGCGCCGGGCACGGGGCCAGACACAAGAATCACGTTGTCATCCTTGCGCACCTGAACGACTTTCAGGTTCTGCACGGTCTTGCGCTCGTTACCCTGGTGGCCGGGCATCTTCTGGCCCTTCCACACACGGGACGGCGTGGCGCAGGCGCCCACACCACCAGTACGGCGGTGCATCATGGAGCCGTGCGTCATGGGAGAGCCATGGAAGTTATGACGACGCATAACACCCTGGAAGCCCTTACCCTTGGACGTACCGATGACGTCCACCCAGGCACCCTCTTCAAAGAGGCTGCAACCGGGATGCTCAGCGCCCTCTGCGGGCAGCTCGGAAGCCTCTACGCGGAACTCCTTGAGGAGCTTGGCAGGGGCGATACCCAGCTTCTTGAAATGGCCGGCGACCGGCTTGGAAAGGCGGCTCTCCTTCTGAGCGTCGAATGCCACCTGGATGGCGCAGTAACCATCCTTCTCCTCGGTCTTGATCTGGCCGTAAGTGTTGCCGGTCACGTCGATTACCGTGACGGGGATCATGGCACCGGTCTCCTTGTTGAAGACGCGGGTCATGCCAACCTTCTTACCAATAAGTCCTAAAGACATGTTATTAAAAAATCTGGTTAAATGTTCGTATTAAACGGGCGATGATCAGATCTTGATCGTGATGTCCACACCTGCGGGCAGGTTGAGCTTCTTGAGCTCTTCCACCGTGCGGGAGGTCGGCTCAACGATATCGAGCAGACGCTTGTGGGTACGGATTTCGAACTGGTCGGCAGATTTCTTGTTAACATGGACCGAGCGGTTCACAGAGAACTTCTCGATACGAGTCGGCAAAGGAATCGGCCCGGCGACTTTGGCACCTGTACGCTTGGCGGTCTCGACGATCTCGGAAGCGGAACGGTCGATAGCGCGGCTGTCAAATGCACGGAGACGGATGCGGATTTTGGGACTTTGCATGAACGTGCGGTTATGTTTAGGTTAATATTGTTTGGTTGGTTTACTTGTTACCACCGCGAGCCTTGACGATTTCGTTGACAAGGTTCTGGGGTACTTGTTCGAAGTGAGAGGGTTCCATGGAGTAGGAGGCCAGACCCTTGGAAAGGGTACGGATGTCGGTGGAGTAACCGAACATTTCGGCCAGCGGCACATCGGCGGTGAGTACGCACTCAGCACCCTTGTGCTCCATGTTCTTCACCATGGCGCGGCGGCGGTTAAGGTCGCCCATGATATCGCCCTGGTTTTCAGCGGGGGTCACCACTTCCACAGCCATGATGGGCTCCAGCAGCACGGGGCTGCACTTGGCAAAGGCGTTCTTCATAGCGAAGATAGCAGCCATCTTGAAGGCGTTTTCGTTGGAGTCCACTTCGTGGTAGGAGCCGTCAATCACGTCCACTTCCACGTCCTCTACGGGGTAACCCGCAACAGAACCGGAGTTCATGGCTTCGTTCAGACCGGCGTACACAGCGTTCATGTACTCCTTGGGAATAGCACCACCCACAATCTTGTTGGCAATCTTGAGACCGGAACCGCGCTCACCGGGACGCATGGCAATCACCACGTCACCGTACTGACCACGACCACCGGACTGCTTCACCAGCTTGCCCTGCACGCGGTCGGCAGAAGCTGTGATGGTTTCGCGGTAGGCGATCTGGGGCTTGCCGGTGTTGGCTTCCACCTTGAATTCGCGCTTCAGGCGGTCCACGATAATGTCGAGGTGAAGCTCACCCATGCCGGCGATGATGGTCTGACCGGTTTCTTCGTCGGTCTTCACACGGAAGGTCGGGTCTTCAGCGGAAAGACGCTGCAGAGCGTTGGACATCTTCTCCTGGTCGCCCTTGGTGAGGGGTTCCACAGCCATGGAAATCACGGTGTCCGGGAAGGTCGGGGGCTCGAGCGTGTAGTCGAAGTCGTCGGAAGCCAGGGTATCACCCGTGGTAGCGTTCTTCAGACCCACGATAGCGGCGATATCACCGGAGTATACAGCGTCCACGTCGGTGTGCACATTGGCCTGAATCTGGAGCAGACGGCCCACGCGCTCACGCTTGCGGGTACGGGGGTTGTAAACAGTGTCGCCCTTGCGCACCACGCCGGTGTACACGCGGATGAATACCAGAGAACCCACGAACTTGTCGGCCCAGAGCTTGAATGCAAGCACCACGGGCTTGTCCTTGTCGGAGGGGTCGATGGTCTTCACGTCGAACACCTCGTAGCCGTTCTCATCGAGACCGGAGGCAACCGTGCTGGTCACAGTGGCCTGCTTACACTCGAGCGGGCTGGGGAGGTAGTCCACAACAGCGTCCAGGAGGCCCTGCACACCCTTGTTCTTGAAAGCGGAACCACCAGCCACGGGGATGAACTTGTTAGCGATGGTAGCACGGCGGATAGCCTGCTTCAGGGTCGGAGCATCGATGGGTTCCTCCATCAGGAAGAGTTCACCCAGCTCGTCGTCCACGTCAGCAACCTTCTCCTTGAGCTCCTCGAGGTAAGCCTCGCCGATTTCCTTGAGTTCACCTTCCAGGTCCTTCACCTCATAGGTGGAACCCTGGCGGTCGGAGTCACTGTAGAAGATAGCCTTCTGGTTCACCACGTCAATCTGGCCGCAGAGCTGGTCCTCGGCGCCGATGGGCACCAGAATCGGAGCAGCGTTGGCACCCAGCTTGGTGCGGATATCATTCAGTACGTTGGCGAAGTTAGCGCCGGTGCGGTCCATCTTGTTCACAAAGCAGATGCGGGGCACCTCGTACTTGTTGGCCTGGCGCCACACCGTCTGCGTCTGGGGCTGCACGCCGGCAACACCACAGAACACCACGATAGCGCCGTCGAGCACGCGCAGGGAACGCTCCACCTCAGCGGTGAAGTCCACGTGCCCGGGAGTATCGATAACGTTGAGCTGGAAGTTCTCGTTCTCGAAAAGCTTGTGGCAGCCCTCGGCGGGCAGCTGCTTCCAGTTGGTTGTAACGGCAGCGGAGGTAATGGTGATACCACGTTCCTGCTCCTGCTCCATCCAGTCGGTCGTCGCAGAACCCTCGTGGGTCTCGCCGATCTTGTGGATCATGCCGGTGTAGAACAGAATACGCTCGGACAGCGTGGTCTTGCCGCCGTCAATGTGAGCGGCAATACCGAAGTTACGGTAGCGCTCAAGCGGGGCCTTACGGTCAGGGCTGCTATAGTTATTAGCCATATAGTAATATGAATGTTTTAAAGTTCAGGGATTACATCAAAACTTCCAGCGGGCGCGTATTACCAGCGGAAGTGGGCGTAGGCACGGTTGGCCTGGGCCATCTTGTGCACATCATCACGCTTACGCACGGCAGCACCCTGGTTGGCAGCGGCTTCCTTGATTTCGTTGGCCAGAGCCTTTGCCATCGGGATACCCTTGCGGTTGCGGGCGTAGTTGATGATCCAGCGCATGGCAAGAGCCTCGGAACGGTCGGGAGCCACTTCCAGCGGAACCTGGTAAGTAGCACCACCCACGCGGCGGCTCTTCACCTCCACACGGGGCTTGGCGTTCTCAATGGCGCGGGTCAGAACCTCGAGCGGGCTCACAGTGTCGGTACCCTCGTTAGCAAGGTCGATAGCCTTGTACACGATACGCTCAGCCAGGGAGCGCTTGCCGTCCAGCATCACCTTGCAAATCAGGCGGCCAACCAGCACGGAATCGTAACGGGAGTCACGA
>JAZRKW010000114.1:0-21963 GCA_045646505.1 Akkermansia sp.
GTGGCAGAAGCTTCGGCTTAGTGTTTTAGCTGCGCTTCCCTGCCACCCCTCCACGTTGGTCGGGGTTCCGGTTATTTTTTATTCCAAACCCAGCGTTCCGCCGCGTGGCGGCTCCACGCTGGGCTATGATTCTGTCGCCCTTGCGGGCTCAAGTTTCCGCTCGCCGTTGGCCCGGCAAAGTCCAATTTGTCGAGCAGATAGGGGCTTCTTCCAAAATGTTGCTGATGTTTCTATAGCTTACCAAATCTTTGGGACCCATGTGGCTAAAATCGCAAATCAACCTAATTAGAGGCTTGCGGAAATGTTGCTGATATGCTATAAAGTATCAGTTACCTATGCCGAAAATTGCGGTTATCAGCGATATTCATGCCAACCTGCACGCACTCTATGCCGTCATGGCGGATTTTCAGTGCGAGCAGTGTACAGATGTTGTCTGTCTGGGGGATGTTGTGGGCTATAACGCTTACCCTCAGCAGTGTGTGAATGAGATTCGGGCTATGGGCTGCCCGGTGGTGAAAGGAAATCATGATGAGGAAGTGGTGAATCTGGACCGCACTCGTATGAATCCCATTGCCCGCCAGGCCATGGAGTGGACCCGGTCCTGCCTGGATGAGGAGAGCCTTGACTGGCTGCGGCGCCTGCCTTTGCAGCGTATTGACCGCGCCAAATTCACCATGGTGCATTCGTGCCTCGACCAGCCGCAGGCGTGGAATTATATTCTGAATGAAAATGATGCGACGGGCAATTTCCTGCGCCAGTTCCTGCCATTGTGTTTTCATGGCCATACGCACCAGCCCCGCGTCTTCACCTGGGATGGCCGCCACTCTGTCGAATTGCGGCAATACTGGCAGCAGCTTACCGCAGAAGGTCAGACGGTTATTCAGCTCCAGCCAGGATTGAAATATTTTATCAACGTCGGTTCTGTCGGTCAGCCGCGAGATGGTGACCCACGCGCCTGTTATGCGATATACGATACCGATTTCGCCACGGTGACACTGCGGCGCGTCGAGTACGATGTGGCCGGTGCTCAGCAAGCGGTGCTTGCCGTGGGCTTGCCGGAATATCTTGCCGAACGTCTAGGAAACGGTCAATGATACCTCTCTCATTCTCTCAAAAACTCGGGTAGCTTAACTTACTTGCCATGTCTTTCATACGCCATTCTCTCCCTGCCATCATTCTGTTTATTCTGGGCTCTCTGCTGGCACTATACCTGGTGCCGGGCGAATTAGAACAGATGAAGTGGGAAGTGCCCGGTATGCCGGAAACATATCCCATTGAGCAGCTGTGCCGTCCCTATTTTCTCGGTCTGCTTTGCTATCTTCCTTTCCTCGGGGCGGTGATGTACGCTTTCATGGGAACAATGGACCGCTATATGAGCCGCAATTTTATCTCGTACTTCCTGATGTGTACGATGATTATGCTGCTTATATACATTCTTGCAGATTTTACGGATAATATGGAGCGTTTCCGTTCTCGTTTCGATGACCCGGTGACGCAGGCTCTCCATTTCTATGGCACCCAGTTGCCCATGTTCCTGTACCAGATATTACCCTATACCCTGTTGATGGGTACCCTCTGGTGCCTCAGCAAGTTGTGCGGCGGCTGTGAAATCACCGGTATGCTTCAATCCGGGCGCTCGCTGCTGCGGCTCTGTCTTCCGATTTTCCTGATGGCGACTCTGGTTTCCATGGCATACGGTATATGCGGTTTCCATTGGGCTCCGAGCGGCTCTCTTTATCGCGAAATCGTGATGAAGAAAAACAAGAACCCCGATGGTACCCCGAAATCCATTGTTTACCGGAGTGATGCCACCTCTCGTATCTGGCGCATTCAGCATCCGGCCCTCATAAGCAGCCCGGGTGATCCCATGATGGGTGTGTGTATCGATCAGTTTGACCCGGAGCGCCGCGGGCGGCAGCTTGTACAATACCGGGCAGAAAAGGCAACCTGGAACAAGGATACTTCCACATGGACGCTTGAGAATGTCTATATACGCGAGATGGCGGCTCCTGGCGTGCGCCCCAAGGATGATACTTTTGTTGCATCTGTCACGCTTGATTTCCAGGAGAAACCATATCAAATCATCAGCCCGGGGCAGGGGGATCGCATCGATTCCATGGGAACCTCTGCCTTGTATGAGTACATCTCCTCCGGCGCGGGGTCGCGAGAGGAACGCCGCAAGAAACGCACAGAATGGCATGTTCGTATTGCCCGTATATTCTCCTGCATGGTGTTGGTCTTACTGGCCATACCCAGCTCGGTCACCTTCCAGCGGCGGGGTACGATGAAAGGGATAGGTATAGCAGTGTTGCTGGCTGCGCTCATGTTGTTCTTCTACCGCGTGTTCCCCGCTCTGGGCGAGGTAGGACTCATGCAGGCGTGGTTAAGTGCATGGATACCAAATTTCCTCTACATTGGTATAGCCATATACCTGTTCCGCGTGAATCTGGCGCATCGTTCTTTCATGGAATGGTTCCGTGCCAAGTTGAATCGTGAACTTTGATGTCGCCATGCAGCGCCCCAAGGGGATTATCTTCGATTTTGATGGTGTGCTCGTCGATACCGAGTGGGCCATTTACCAGTCCTGGGTGCATCTTTATGCCCGCGAAGGGCAGCAGATTTCCATCTCTACATACGCTCCCTGTCTCGGCGCCGGATATTCGCACTGGGACCCCGCCGCGCATCTCGAAAAACTCACAGGTAAGAACTACGACTGGGAGAAAGAAACCCCGGTGCGCCAGGCCAGGTTGGAAGCAGACTTAGCCCGCATGGGACTTATGGAAGGGGCGGTTGCTCTGTTTGACTGGTGCGCAGAGCAGGGAATCCCCCTCACCGTAGCCTCCTCGTCTTCCCGCCGCTGGGTGCAGGGCTGGTTGGAAAAACTTGGTATTTATCACCGCTTTGCCGGTGTTTTCACCCGCACAGATGGCTACGCGGTCAAGCCGGATCCGGCCCTCTTTCTGGCCGCGCAGCAGTGCCTGCGCCTGCAGAAAGACGAGTGCCTGATTATTGAGGACTCGGAGAACGGCACCATCGCAGCGCAGAACGCCGGTATCCCGTGCGCTGCTATTCCTAATCGCATGACCGAGAGTAGTGACTTTTCACGGGCAAACTATCGCTTTGCCTCATTGATTGAGCTTTTGCATCAGTTGAAGGGCTCTTGTTAAGGATGCTGCATCAGTGAGTTGTGCTCCGCTGTGTAAAAAAATGCAAAAAAATGCATTTATATGCTTGATTTTTGTAGCGGATTGGTGTAAACTCTCTCCGCACCCCGTTCAAAACGGGCTTGCAGAATGGCTCGGTAGCTCAGTTGGTAGAGCAGCGGATTGAAAATCCGCGTGTCGGCGGTTCGATCCCGTCCCGAGCCATTTTTTTTATACCCTGATTTCTCGTATCATTTGCTCTTCCTTACGGGGCGTAGCTCAGCCTGGTAGAGCGCCAGCTTTGGGAGCTGGATGTCGCAGGTTCGAATCCTGTCGCCCCGATCAGATTTTACCATAAATAACGCACTGTAGAAGATGTAACCCCTTCACAGTGCGATTTTTTTGTCTTGTGTAGTGTCAACCATGTATGGTAGTAGTGTGTCACACGACCTGCCACATTTGTGTCACACGGGCATCTCGTGTGACACATGCAATAAAACAGTGATATACAATACATTATGGCAGAGACAAAAATTGCCCAAGCTATCACAGCCCCGGTAGAGCCAGCTATGCCGGCGTATCTTGCACGTACTGCCTAGTTATACTGCAAGTAATCCCCGCCCTGGTATGAGTGTGCCTTGGCGGGGATGCTGAAATGCTTATGAACCAGAGAAGCTGGAAAAAAAGTGTGTTTTGTCTCACATCTGATTAAAAACTCCTGCTTTTTACTCAGATATGAGACATAATCAGGCGCCATGAACGAGAGATGGCCACTCTATTCGCAAGCTGCAAAAGCCCTGAAGAAGATGGGAAATGATTTGCGAGATGCGCGGCGCCGGCGACGTATATCAACGACGACGCTTGCGGAGCGTGCGCGTATATCGCGAGCAACGCTGTACCGCATCGAAAAGGGAGATTCCGGGGTATCCATGAGCAGCTACGCAGCGGTTATCTTTGCTCTGGGCCTTATTGAGCGCCTGAGCGATGCTTTTGATGCGCGTCACGATGCCGTAGGATTAGGTCTGGAAGCAGAACAGATGCCAAAGAATAAAGTGAATAAGCGCTATGACCAATGATACTGAGATAGGGGTGTATACCGATTTATTGCAACCTGGTGCAGACTGCATACGGGTCGGGACATTGTGGATACACCACCGCCGTCAGGGCTCTGCCAGTTTTGAATACAGCCAGGAGTGGCTGAACCACCCGCACAGCTACGAGTTGGAGCCTATGCTTCCGCTGGGACGAGGGAAATACCATACCGCCCCGGGGCAAGTGCTTTTTGGCAGCATGAGCGGTAGCGCACCGGATAGATGGGGTCGCCGACTGATACAGCAAGCACATCGCAAAGGTCTGCCGGGATATCCGACTGTGAGCGGAGCTTTGGGGGAACAGCACTATCTGCTTGGGGTAAATGATATGGCCCGCATGGGTGCCCTGCGATATTCTACAGATGGAGGTGCTACATTCCTGCACACGGAAGAGGGCGCAAGCATCCCGCCGATTATTGATTTGCTTCCCCTGCATCATGCAGCGGAACACCTTTGCTGCGACGCCGCAACACCGGCGGAATTACGCATGCTGTTGAATCCCGGTTCTTCCCTGGGTGGTGCATGGCCCAAGGCTAGCGTAAAGGATGAGCAAGGCAATCTCTATATGGCCAAGTTCAGCAACTCCCAGCAGGAATACGATGTAGTAGCATGGGAGGCGGTGGCCATGACAATCGCAGCCAAAGCCGGGATTAGAGTTCCGGAGTTCAGTCTCAAACGCCCGGCACGAGGTAAGAGTGTATTTCTGAGTCGCCGCTTTGATCGCAGCTCCAGCGGTACACGCCTGCCTTACATTTCCGCTATGACGATGCTGCAAGCAAAGGACGGGGAGGTTCACTCCTACACAGAGCTGGCAGAATATATGAGCCAGTATACAGCAAATCCCCGGGCAGACCTGAAAGAACTGTGGTGCCGCATAGCGCTGAGCATCATGGTGACCAATGTGGACGACCATCCAAGGAATCATGGTTTCCTTCGTCTGGAACGAAAGGGATGGCAACTGGCTCCACTGTTTGATGTCAACCCCACTCCGGAGCATGTCAAGGGACATACTCTTTCCATGGATATCGTGGAGGGAGATAATACAGCTTCACTCAAATTACTCTGTGATCACGCGGATGTTTTTTATTTACGCCCCAGGGAGGCTAAGGAGTTACTCATCCCCATAGCCCAGGCTGTATCAGGCTGGCGAAGCATTGCAACGAATATGGGAATCCCGGCAGCGCAACAATCTGAGATGGCTGATGCATTCGAGCATGCTTCCGGGTATAATTCGGTGCTTGCTCTATAAAGCTGATTCCGTCATCGATATGTATAGCGATGAGTAAATAGAGTAGAATATAATAAAAGGACCAATTGTTCTTTTGAAACGTATTCTTTGAGCATTGGTAAGGTGGTCCCTGCCACCCCTATGCTTACCTTCCTCCTGGCATTGCTCATTATTTCCAGTATGCTGTTTTTCGGCGTGCTCGAGTAGTGGCTTCAGAAAGGCAGCCACCATTTTCTCCACGGCTGGCGCCTCGCCATCCTTGGCACTTCTTGTGCGTTGCTGCTCATGGTGCTGCTGTGAGGGGGCTTCTTCCTTCGGGGTGTCTTTATGGGATGCACATGGCTGGAGTTTGTTGTTGTAAAACGATATCAGCCCATATCAGGCCGCCAAAAGTTTTTTTGTTTTTTTGGGGTGAAAAAACATTGATTAGCATACCTGGTTGTGGTATCTATGGTGTAATACGAACAACTATCGGTTTTATGAATGACCCCGTGATATATGCTCATACTCTGGATGGGCGCCCGTGCTCGGAATGGGAGCCTTTGTATGGCCCGGGAAGTCATACAGAGAGGATTGCAGAGGAGATGTCTGCTTTCAGAATTCCTTTTATCGACGCGGTATGCGCATCCTCAACGGCCAGGCATTTAATGAATCTGCTGGCTGTGTCTCATGATATGGGTAAGGCTGCTGCGGACTTCCAGTCATATTTGTTGCGGGGTGGCGGTGCTGTTGTTGACCACAAGTCAGCGGCTGCCAGGTGGTGGTGCGATTCTTGTCCTGGAGTGGGATATTTGATGGCATATGCCAGCCATGGGCATCATGGGGGATTGGGGCATGGGGGATATGTGTTTGAGCAGGTGGAAAAACTACCGCTGTTGCCTGAGGTAAAAGCTTCTTTGCCGAAGGAGTTGAGGGGGAAGAGGGAAGGGGGGACATTTCAGTCCGGGCAAGAGGCGCGGACTAATGAGGAGAAGCGATTTGCCTTGATGATGGCTGTCAGGATGTTTCATTCTTGTCTTGTTGATGCTGATTGGCTTGCAACAGAATCATTTTGTGAGCCTGAAAAGAGAGGTCGCCGGGCGGCTCAAGGGTATAAAGCTTTGTCCGATTTGTCTGCAGAGTTAGAGCTGTATATATCAGACCGGGAACGTGGTGCTACGGGAAAAATAAACGAGCTGAGGAGGTTGATTCATTGTTCGTGCTACTCTGCAGCAGCGGGGGCACCGGGTGTTTTCTCGCTGAATGTGCCAACCGGTGGAGGCAAGAGCTTGTCATCACTCAGTTTTGCATTGAAACATGCGGCACTTCATGGGCTGGAGCGGGTGATTTATGTGATTCCATACACCAGTATCATTGACCAGACGGCCCGGGAGTTCCGTTGCTTGTTTGGGGATGCGCAGGTGGTTGAGCACCACAGCAATATTGCTGAGGAAGTTGATTCTGAAGGAAATCGCTTTGCAACAGAAAACTGGGATGCTCCAATCATCATCACCACGGCTGTGCAATTTTTTGAGAGCCTTTTTGCTTGCAATAATTCCCGCTGCCGGAAGATTCATAATATAGCACATTCTGTTGTGGTGTTTGATGAGGTTCAATGTCTACCCTCCAATCTGTTGAACGCCTGTTTACTGGCGATGAAGACTCTGCAGCGGGATTACGGTTGCACCATACTCTTGTGCACAGCAACACAGCCAGTGTTAACCAATCATGATGAGTTTGAAATCGGTTGGCCAGAGCAGGAGGTGAGGAGCCTGCTTGGTGTTGCTTTGGAACAGCGGCTTGCCCGTGAGATGAGGCGCGTGAAGGTGGAATTGCTCGGAACGCTGTCGATGGAGAGGCTGGTGGAGTATTTTCTCGATTCCGGAGCAGATTCCGCGCTGATGATTGTGAATCTGACCCGCCAGGCGCAGCAGTTGTACGAGCTGCTGCAGGAAAAATCGGTGCAGGGGCTGTATCATTTATCTGCCAGAATGTGTTCTGCGCACCGTATGAAGGTGCTCGAGTCGGTGTGTGAGCGCCTGCGTGCCGGATTGCCTACGGTATTGGTAGCTACCCGCGTGGTGGAGGCCGGGGTGGATATATCGTTTCCGGTGGTGTATCGCGATAGCTGCGGGCTGGATTCTCTGGCACAGGCAGCGGGCCGCTGTAATCGTCATGGTGAGCGTCCGCAGGGGCAGGTGTTCTGCTTCTGCTCTGAGGAGTATCCCTTGCCAGCCTGTTTTGTGGATATGCGAGATGGAGTTTATGCCATGCAGGATACTCTCGCCATGTTGCAACCGGAGGACTTGTTTGCACCGCAGGTGGTGGCGGATTATTTCAAGCGCTTTTATGCGAAGCGGAAATTGGGCAGTCTGAGCTGGGATAAGGCCGGCATTGTGAGGGATTATATTCGCAATAGCTCGTTGAAGGAATGGGATTTCCCTGCGATTGCCCGGAAGTTTCGTTTTATTGAGCAGTCGCAATGTTCTCTTGTGGTGCCTTATGGGGAACATGCGGAGGATATCCGCAGAGAATTGCTGGATATGGAATGTTGTCATCCTGTGCGAATGCCGGGGCGGTCCTTATACCGGCGTTTGCAGGCATATTCAGTATCAGTTTACAATGAAGAATGGGCGGCCTTGTTGCCTCATTGTGAATGTGTGCATCGCAAGGCTGGAATCTGGATGCTGGCGGATTCATCATTGTACGATGCGGCACGCGGCTTGCTTAGAGAGTCTGAGCAGATTACTGATTACGTTTTATAATTACTGGAAGCTATGTCATACGGAATATCTTTACATGTATGGGGCGATTATGCCTGTTTTACGCGCCCCGAGCTTAAAATTGAGCGGATGAGTTATGAGGTGATGACTCCATCTGCAGCGCGTGGCATTTTATCTGCCATTTACTGGAAACCGGAGTTCCGCTGGGTGATAGACCGCATACATGTGCTGAAGCCCATCCGTTTCATGCAGGTGAGGCGCAATGAACTAGGTGCAAAAATGGTATGCCCACCAGCTGCGGTGATGAGCGGGGACAAGCCTGATTTCCTAGGCCAGTTCATTGAACATGAAAGGCAGCAGAGGGCGGCCACTATTTTGCGCGATGTTTCATATGTCATTGATGCGCACGTTGAGATTGAGGAAGGAACCCCGGGAATCAACGATGTGGCTAAGCATCTGGAGATATTCAAACGCCGGGCTTCCCGTGGCCAGTGCTTCCATTCTCCCTGCCTTGGGAATCGGGAGTTCCCTGCCTTTTTTGAAATGGTAGATGGTGAGGTGCCGTTCCCTGTATCCGAGTTGCCGGAGGAACAGAGGAATCGTTCCTTAGGGCTCATGCTGCATGACCTTGTGTACCGAGATGATAAAAAGGGAAAGATTATTTGCGCCCACACAGGAAAGCGGCAGACGGCTGAGCCTCATTTCTTTATGGCGGAACTGGTGAATGGGGTGCTGCGTGTGCCCTCTCTTCAATTAACCTTTGCGTGAGATTATGTTGCTGAAAGAGTTATATGACTTGTATGAGCGCTTGTGCGCCAGTGGTGAGCCCTTGCCGCGCCCTGGCATGAGCCTGCAGAATATCAGCTACCGCATCATTATCCGCCCATCCGGGGAACTGGTGCGGATTGAGGATGCCCGCGAAGCTGAGGTTGTTACCAGGAAGAATAAGAAAGGAGCAACGGAAAGGACGGAAATGCGCATGCGTACCATGCTGGTTCCGGGAGAGAGCAAACCTTCCGGTTCCGGGGTGAATCCGTGTTTCCTGTGGGACAATGCGGCCTACATGCTGGGATGCAGGGAGGTTAAGGAGCGAGCTCTGGAGTACTTTGAGGGCACCAGGCGCAAGCACCTTGAGCAGGAGCAGGACATTGCATGCCCCGCTTACTCTGCAGTATGTCGATTCATGGAACAATGGAATCCTGACCTCTGCTCAGCATATGTACCGACTCCGGATATCTACAAGGGCAATGGTGTGTTCATGCTGGAGGGGGCTACCCGGTGTGTGCATGAGGAACCTGAGGTAGTGGAATGGTGGCAGACCCGTGGTGAAAAACGCTGGAAATCGGCAGGTAAGAAGGAAAAGAAAACTTCAGAAGGGCTTTGCCTGGTGACCGGTAAGAGAGGAGCCGTGGCTACCTTGCATGCTCCTTCCATCAAAGGTGTTATTGGTGCTCAGGCAACGGGGGCGAAACTGGTGTCGTTTAACCTGCCAGCCTTTGAGTCATACGGTAAAGAGCAAAGTGAGAATGCCCCGGTTAGTGAATATGCTGCAACTGCATATTGCAACGCTCTTAATTATTTAATGGCGCGGGAATCGTGTCGGGCCCGCATTGGTGATGCAACAGTGGTGTTCTGGACGGATGCTCCGCAGCGGGATACCGCTGATGAAATGGAAATGCTGATTGCTGGCGGCCTGGACGCAGAAAGGGTAGAAGCCATTGATTCTGGGCTGGCTGCACGGGTAGCTCTGAAATTACGGGAAATTGCACAAGGGAAAAATGTGTTGGATATCAGATCCGCGTCAATTCTTTTTTTCATTCTTGGCTTATCACCTAATGCAGCCCGTTTATCGGTGAGATTTTTCCACACTGGCACCATGGGAGATTTTGTCCGGAACCTGCAATCTCATTATGCAGCGCTGGAGCTGCAGCGGCGGGGCGGCAAGTTTAATGACCCTGAGCTGGTTACCCCCTACATGATTCTGCGTGAGACCTCTCGCGATGCAAAGGATATTCCGCCGCTTCTGGGAGGTGCCCTGATGCGTTCCATTTTGCAGAATCAACCCTATCCGGATGCTGTTGCACTGGCTATTTTCCGCAGAATCAGAGCTGACCGCCAGCTCAACTACACGCGCTGCGCGTTTTTGAAAGCCTGGCTTTCCCGAAAAACCTCAACCTATCATTTAAAACCTATGCTCGATGAAACTAATATTCAGCCCGGTTATGTTCTGGGCCGGCTGTTCTCCGTACTCTGCAAGACCCAGGAGGATGCCTTGCCGAATATAAACCGCACGGTGAGGGATGCATTCTATGCCAGTGCTTCCTCATCGCCTCGAAGCGTATTCCCCCGAATACTTAAAACATACAATCACCACCTGGCTAAGCTGGAGGGTGGGCGCCGCGTTAATCGCGAAAAACTCATGCAGGAGGTAATGGCGTGCATTACCACGTTCCCCGCTCATCTTGACCTGGAGCAGCAGGGGCTGTTTGCACTTGGCTTTTATCACCAGACTCAGGCATTTTACAGATCTTCCAGACAAGAAAACTAACCTAATTGATACAATATGAACAAAATTGACTTTATTTTGCTGTTCGATGCGTTGGATGCAAATCCCAATGGCGACCCTGATGGTGGCAATCTGCCCAGAATTGATGCTGAGACGGGGCATGGCCTGGTGACAGATGTCTGCCTGAAGCGCAAGATTCGTAATTATGTGCAGCTGACGCGTGGTTGTGAACCACCATATGACATTTACGTAAAGGAGAAGGCCATTCTGAATGACCAGCATGAGCGTGCGTATAAGGCATTGTCTCTGGATGAGAAAGATGCCACCGCCGCTACTCTGGCTAAGAAATGGATGTGCGCCAACTTTTACGATATCCGTACCTTTGGCGCAGTGATGACCACCGGGGTGAACTGCGGGCAGGTGCGTGGCCCTGTTCAGCTTTCCTTTGCCCGTTCTCTGGACCCTGTGACTCAATTGGAATATGCCGTGACTCGTTGCGCGGTGACAACTCAGAAGGAAGCGATTGCGCAGAAGGGGGACAACCGCACCATGGGCCGCAAGTTTACTGTGCCGTATGCTCTTTACTCTGCCAAGGGTGTGGTGAATCCGTTTCTGGCAGAGCAGACCGGATTTTGTGAGGCGGATTTGGAGCTGCTGGTAGAGTCATTGACTCATCTCTTTGACTTTGATGCATCTGCTGCTCGTCCGGCTGGTTCGATGGCTGTCCGAAAACTCATTTTCTTCCGTCATTCGTCCCAGCTTGGGAATGCCCCTGCGCACAAGCTGTACGAGGCAATCAAAATCGCCCGCAAACCCGGGGTGGAATTCCCCCGCAGTATAGATGATTATGATGTGGTGCTGGATGAATCTGCCATACCTGAGGGGGTAACAGTAGAGCAAATCGACTGCTGATTAACATGATGCCGGAAGAATGGTCAATCCCGATTTCTGCCTTGCAGCACTTTGTGTTCTGCCAACGCCAATTTGCGTTGATTCATATGGACCGGCTCTGGCAGGAGAACGCGTTGACCGCTCTTGGTAGAATGGAACACGCCCGCGTGGAGTCTGCTCGTTCTTCGGTTCGGGGCAGGCTCCGCGAGGAGCGTAGTGTGCATCTTGCTTCTCTGCAATGGGGAATTCATGGGGTATCTGATGTGGTGGAATACGAGAATACTTCATCAGGCGTGCGGGTTACCCCTATTGAATATAAACGAGGTGTGCCTAAGGAACACCTTGCAGATGAAGTGCAGCTTTGTGCCCAGGCAATGTGCCTCGAGGAGATGCATGAATGCACGATTTCTCATGGCTTTCTTTTCTATTGTAACCCAAGGCGGAGATTCAAAGTTGATTTTACGGATGAATTGAGGAGGAAGACGAAACGAATCATCGTGAGCGCGCGTAGCTTGCTACAATCGGGCGAATTGCCATTGGCATTCTTCAGAGAGGAGTGCAAGGCTTGTTCTCTCTATGATTTTTGCCTTCCTAACAAAAATTCTGGCTCTGTTGCACATTTTAACGATATTGTTTTCAATTCTTTATCTCGAGATGAAACAACACCTTAATACTCTGTATATCACTACGGAGCATACGCATTTGTCATTAGATGGTGAAACGGTTTCTGTGCACCTTAAGGACAAGGGGTGCACCAGGATTCCTCTGCTTAATCTGCAGGCAATCCAGACCTTTGGTTGGGATATTTCCGCTACCCCGCAATTGATGGCTCATTGTGCTGAGAGGGGTGTCAGTTTGTCTTTTTGCTCTCCTTCAGGAAGACTTCTGTGTAATGTAACTGGTTTCACTTCTGGAAATGTCCTCTTGCGCCGCCGTCAGTATCGGCTTGCAGATGATGCATCTGGCTCTATCTGCATTGCCCGTGAAATGATTGCCGCGAAAATTCTGAATGCCCGCACGGTGTTGCAACGCGCTGCTCGAGACCGGAAAGTGGAGAATCCGGAATTGGAGGAAGCCATCCGGACTCTTTCTTGTAGTGTGCAATCTGCAAGAAGGCAGACATCTTCTGCCGAGCTTCTCGGCACGGAAGGATTTGCTGCGGAACGGTACTTCTCTGTCTTTTCTCATATGATAGTTCCCAGTGAATTCCAATTTCAAGGCAGAACGAAGCGTCCGCCAAGAGACCCGGTCAATTCTCTCCTTTCGTTTGCCTATTCATTGCTTGCTGCTGATTGTAAGTCTGCCCTGGAGAGCGTGGGCCTGGATTCTGCTGTTGGTTTTTACCATAAGGATCGCCCTGGGCGTCCTGGGCTTGCCTTGGATTTAATGGAGGAATTTCGCGCCCCGCTGGCTGATCGATTGGTTCTTTCTCTACTGAATCGCCGCCAGGTTAAGATTTCAGATTTTCAGGTAGAAGCCTCCGGCGCCGTGAACCTTTCTGATTCTGCTCGCAAGCTGATTCTTACTACGTGGCAGGAACGAAAGAAGGAGCAAATTATGCATCCCTTCTTGCAGGAGAAGATAACCATCGGATACTTACCGCACGTTCAGGCTCGTTTGTTGGCTTTGCATGTACGCGGAGCCTTGGATGCTTATCCACCCATGGTATGGAAATAGTGCTGCTAATATGTTATATTTAATCAGTTATGATGTATCAACGGCTACGCCTGCCGGCTCCAGGAGATTACGCCAGGTTGCGAAGCTTTGCGAGGATTTTGGTGTTCGTGTGCAGAATTCGGTCTTCGAGTGCGTTATGGATTATAGTACATTCCTGGTTCTGAAGTCAAAACTATGCCAGATTATTGATGCTGAACATGATAGCCTGCGCTTTTATCCATTGGGAAAAAACGGTAGAGATAAAGTTATTCATGTAGGGCTTTCTTCTGCTCCAGATGTGGAATCTACACTTATCTTCTGACCTCTTTTTCTCATGGTTCGCTATACGCGAACCTGAAGCTGTTCTATTTCGCCTGTTAGGTTCGCGGAAATAGTAACGCCTTCATCTTGAATATTGAAAATGATTTGTTAGTAAGGTTTGTGTGGCTTTTCTGCTCGAGGTGGGCTGGTTCCGCGCAAATTTTACTCTTGTTTTTTCTTTGTAAAAAGTTTATGCTACGTGCGGTCGCCCCTTCACAGGGGCGCGAGTTGAAACCACCTTGTCTTTGTAGCAAGGGTAATTTTCTAAAGTCGCCCCTTCACAGGGGCGCGAGTTGAAACACGTGAAACATTGCGCATTTTGTCGCTTTTTAGCGTCGCCCCTTCACAGGGGCGCGAGTTGAAACTTTTCCCAGCGTTGCGCCATGGCTAAGAGCGGAAGTCGCCCCTTCACAGGGGCGCGAGTTGAAACTCCCGGGTGTTCGAGCGCTCCCACCTCCAGGCAAGTCGCCCCTTCACAGGGGCGCGAGTTGAAACTTGATGGGTACACGGTGATCTACCCGGAGCGAGTGTCGCCCCTTCACAGGGGCGCGAGTTGAAACCCTCCGCTGCAAGCTGGGCCCATTCTGCAGCCTGTCGCCCCTTCACAGGGGCGCGAGTTGAAACACCAACAACGTGGTATGAGTCTTGCAGAGCTGCAGTCGCCCCTTCACAGGGGCGCGAGTTGAAACAACACTACCAGCTCCGACAACGTACCCATTCAGAGTCGCCCCTTCACAGGGGCGCGAGTTGAAACATCCACGATGATGAGGTGGCGCGGGGACAGCGCCGGTCGCCCCTTCACAGGGGCGCGAGTTGAAACAAAAAATGTATAGTAGCTCAGTTGGAAGAGCAGGTCGCCCCTTCACAGGGGCGCGAGTTGAAACTTTGAGCAGCCGCAAGAGACGTGGAAGGCCATCGTCGCCCCTTCACAGGGGCGCGAGTTGAAACAAGAAAAAGGTCGGCTTGAAAGCCTGCAACACTGGTCGCCCCTTCACAGGGGCGCGAGTTGAAACCAACCCGGTACTGTACGCTGTCGTGCAGCGTAAGGTCGCCCCTTCACAGGGGCGCGAGTTGAAACCTCGCTGCCCCCATTACCGGCAAATGGCAGCCGTCGCCCCTTCACAGGGGCGCGAGTTGAAACTCATGCGGCAAGACAAGGTCGCTTGCGCCATATCGTCGCCCCTTCACAGGGGCGCGAGTTGAAACAGCAAGCTGCTTGTCCAGCCACTCTTCATCTGCGTCGCCCCTTCACAGGGGCGCGAGTTGAAACGGTAGGGCTGCCAGCTCGCTACGTCTCCAAGCAAGGTCGCCCCTTCACAGGGGCGCGAGTTGAAACTATCGAGGTACAATGGAACGCTGGAAAACACAATGTCGCCCCTTCACAGGGGCGCGAGTTGAAACTGGACTCCGTTTGCGCGTGCCATGCGCATGAGTGTCGCCCCTTCACAGGGGCGCGAGTTGAAACAACCGGGAGGGAACGTATGGGAAGTTTGCCGGTGGTCGCCCCTTCACAGGGGCGCGAGTTGAAACCACGCAAAAAGGGCGAAGGACTGCACGTCTGCGAAGTCGCCCCTTCACAGGGGCGCGAGTTGAAACCACGCCATGCTCCCCGCAGCTGCCGAAGCCGCCAAGTCGCCCCTTCACAGGGGCGCGAGTTGAAACAATCATGTTGTGTGTGTGGTTAAGAGGGTTGAACAGTCGCCCCTTCACAGGGGCGTGAGTTATAGCTCAGCTGAAATTTTTCCAATCTGAAGTTGCTGGATGAACGCGTTTTTTCGGTTAAAGTGTGGCTCCATACATACCCCCACTGAATAAGCCGGGGGTAATTTTAGCGGGCGATATGCTCACTGCGGTGGGGGCAAGGCGCCCGGCTTTAGGTGGCCTGTTGCAAAGCAAAGTTAACACAATGAAGGAAAAAGGGTAGGCGAAGAAGAGGTAAAACGCCCGCCGTTCCACTTGTGTTCCCAGGATTTTACAATCGAACGAATTGGACACACTATAGGTTACCCGCCTCCTCGTAAAGAAAATTGTCTCCATAATTCGAAATTATCGAATTTTCTGCCCATAATAGGGAACTCTTCCTTTTCCTTGTATTTTAGATAATATGCTTACTGAGGTCGATGGCTATGTACGATTTATGCTGCATATCAGGATATCTCACGTCTCCCACTGACCTTTTTCCTTGGCGGTCTTCTTGAACTCCTTAATCATCTCCTTGCCGTAATACTCACGCACCAGAGCCCCCTTGTAGTAGATAGAGAACCCGCAAACCTCGCGCCGCTGCGGAGGCTTAGGAAAGTGACAGATTGCCCGTGCCGGAGGACGGAGTTTCTTGAACAAGGCACGAAGCTCAGACTCTGTTTCTGCAGGTGTCATGAATAAGGTAAAGGGCACAACCTATACCCTTACCGCTACCCGAGTACCAAACTCGGAGCAGCAAGGAGGTGTGCCCGCGGAGAATCTACACAATCAAATTACTTTTGTCAATTGCGATGTGTGAATAACATAGTATCATCGGTATTCTTCCGCAAGCAAAGCCATATTTTTCATAATTAAGCTTGATAAAAGCAGAAATCGGATTTACTATTTTTGTGCGAGCAAAAATTCCTTGAGAACGCGCGGCGGGTGAAACGCCCGCTTTGCTCGCTTTTTTTGTTATATCGTTAATCCTGGCGACTTTTTGTATGTATGGGCTGACCGCACAGGTGTCGACAAGCAGGGCAGCCGTTTTTTGTAATTTCCAGTCAAAACAAACAGCCCGGCACGTTCGGGTGCCGGCCCATCTCTTTGGAGGTACAATAGGCAGAGCCGAGCTTTCATTCGGTAAGTCTGCCCCTCTCCAAAGACCGCCGACCACTAGCGGCGTGCGGGTATGTAACCCGACTTCAAAACGCCTAGTGGGAGAGCGTCGGGAGTTCTCCACCTCCTCGCTGTATCAAGTACAGATGGTAGGTGGGCCCGTTTACACGGGGAAAGCAACTCCACCGGCAGAGTAGCACAGATGTTGTCACGATACAAGTAGAATAAAAAAGTTAGATTTGACAGGATATCTAAAAATGATATGCTGATGACAAGCCACGCTTTACGGTAGAACGCAAAAATCGGGTTTAAACGGACTCGGCGCGTTGTCTATTGGCGGCGTGGTGGGCGCTCGGTGCGGGATTGTGCCTGGCTCTTTTCTAAGATGCTCAGGTTCGTCTAAGTTACCGCCGGGCGGGGACGAAGAGGCTCCCACTAGTTGGACGCTGCCCAATTCAGCTAGTGCGTAGAATTCCTTGTGTGGTGAAGCAGCAAGGTTTCTCACCCTCATCCCCCAACATGCCTGGCTTGATGGACGGTTTTTACCCTGTGCCGGCCTGTGCCAGCGGCTGTATGACAATTATTGCAGAAAAGGGTTAAGTATGGTAGATTTTCTTCGTTATGAGATGCCTGTATAGTGGTATAGTGGCTGGGTTGTGCGTGCTTGGTTTGTTGAACAGTTGTTATTTCAATTCAACGGCCCGCTTGTACGATAGGGCGGAGTTTTCAGCTCGTGCCAATGCGCATGATTTGAACACGATGCCTGACCCGGTGGTGTATCAGAATGGTAATTCGTACTATATTGAATTGCCGCGCTATCGCTATGGCACGCCGCTGAGGCTGCACCGTTCTGTGTTTGAACAGGAGCAAGCATCGGAACCGAGCCTGGAGGCACGGGGAACGGGGATGTTCCGCATTCCGGCAGAATTGGCTTTGTATCTGACGGGGCAGGGCGGGAAGATGAATGAGATGTTCAGCCTGGTGGAGGTGGCGGGCACGGAGGAAATAAAGTTGCTCAGCCGCCGTATACCTGTGGTGAAACGCGTGGTGGAGCGCCAGGTTGACTACACGTATCAATCCCCGGATGCCATGTGGTTGCGTGTTGCGGCGCCGTTCAACTGGCTGTTGGTGGATGTGCCGGTAACGGTTGTGGAAAATGCGGCGATGGTGGCGGGTGTGGCTGGTGTTATCTGGTTGCTGGCAGAGGTGGATGACGATGATTGCGATGATGGGCATCACCACGGGCATCATCACCACCATCATTGATGCCATTTATATCTGCCGGCTGAGGAGAAGCACGCAGGATTGCTGCGGGCGGGTCCAGCGGATGGGGAGACCGGTGGCGAGGAGAGCATCGCCGCCGAGGGTGCTGGAATGCAGCGGACAGTGGTGCCCGGTGGTATCGGGGGCGAGCTCGGTGATGGTGTAGCGCGCGGCGGGGTCGAGCCCGCGGAGGGGAATGCGGGTATGTTGGTCGGTGTAGACCCGCTGGGTGGTGTAGGCGAGCAGCAGGGCATGGTCGCCGTGGGTGTAGAGGAGGGCACAGTCCGGCCCGGTGTAGGGTGAGACGAGACGGTGCAGTTCGCCCAGCTGGGTGATGGGGCGCAGCTCTTTGGCGAGTTCGACACGGCTGCGGATTTCCTCCATGTCGGTATCGGAGAGAGCGCGCGGGTCGAGTTCCAGCCCAAGTCTGCCAGCAAGAGCCACATCGAAGCGGAATTTGAGCGAGGTTTCCCGGCCTGTGTAGCAGTTCGGGCTGGCGGTTACGTGACAGCCGATTGCATTGGCGGGGAAGAAGTAGGAGGCTGCCCACTGCATACGCAGACGGTCGCAGGCATCTGTGTTGTCAGAGAGCCAGAATTCTTCGTGGAAGGCGGCAGCTCCACAGTCGAGTCGACCGCCGCCGGCGGAACAGCACTGGAATGTGATTTGCGGAAATTCGCGACGTAGCTGCGCCATGAGTTTGTAGTAGTTCGCGATGTAGTCGAAATACAGGTTGCCCTGCAGTTCCGGTGGCAGATGGGTGGTGCCGGGGTCAGAGATTTTGCGGTTACAGTCCCATTTGATGTATGAGATGCCGGGGTTCTCCGTCAGGGTACGGCGCACCGGTGTATCGATGGCAGTGGCGGGGTTGGACAGGTCTAGCACGAGCTGGTGGCGCTCTTCTCGAGGGTGAATGCCGGGCAGGTGGATAGCCCATTCCGGGTGGCTTGTGTAGAGTTTGCTGTGCGGGCTGACCATTTCCGGTTCCATCCACAGGCCGAAGTCGATGCCGCAGAGACGGGCATAGTCGGTGAGCGATTTCAGCCCGCTGGGGAGCTTGTCGCTATCTGGTTCCCAGTCGCCCAGGGATGTGGTGTCGTCATTGCGCTTGCCGAACCAGCCGTCGTCCAGCACAAAGAGTTCCACTCCGAGCGCGGCGGTGCGCTGCATCATGGCTTGCAGGGTGGATTCGTGTACATCGAAATGTACGCCCTCCCAGCTGTTGAGCAGGGTGCGCCGGGTTTCTTGACCATGGGGCAGGACGTGGTGGCGCAGGTAGCTGTGCAGGTTGCGGCTGGCCTGGGCGGCTCCGCTGTGGCTGTAGACAAGAATGGCAGCCGGTAGTTTAATGTCACGCCCCCCGGTCAGGGTGTAGGGACTGTGGGTGAAATCGTGCCCTATGCGCGCGAAGAGGTGCCCGTAGCTGCTGTGTTTGAAGCTCAGCTCGTAATTGCCGCTCCAGGCCAGCGCGCCCAGTAGGCAGGGCCGGCCTTCTTCCTGAGCCGTGCCGCCTAGTGAAATCAGGAACCCGGGGGTGCCTTCCTGCGCGGTTTTGATGCCGGTGCTGCTGCTCACGGAGAGGGTATTGCCGCGGGCGATGCTTTGCTCCTGCAGGTAGTTTTCGCCGCTCCAGCCGCCGCGGAAGCTGCTCAGGTGGTATTCCTGTGCGTGCAGGGGTATGGCTGCGGAATCTGCCCGCAGCAGGGTGATGCTTCCTTCTCCTTTGTTGGTAATGGTTGGGTGCAGGGTGATGGTATCCTCTGCGGGGTAAACGCAAAGCTTCAGACTGACTACCAGCTCTGGGTGGTGGGTATCGCCCAGTGTGAAAAGGGCACTGTTTTCGGCAATTTCCTGCTGCAGAAGAATCAGGTCGCAGCCCTGCGTGCCATCGGCATAGCGCAGGTGCAGTGCGTATTCTCCTGAGTGGTTGCCCCACTTGCCGCGGGAGTCAAAATCCGTGGCTACAAGCGGCCACTCCGCAGCAGGGGTTGTCAGTGCATCATCTGGTCTGGAAAGTCGCGGTCCCAGATAGCAGAATTGTAACTTTCCGCTTTCCGATACCCTCAGGGAAAGCTGATTACTTTGAGTGAAAAAATGAATTTTGTCATTCATAGTAAACAACTGTTCATTATTCACTTATTCCATGGTTCTTGCCTGGCGGCGGGCGGTGCGTAAGCGTTCGCGTTCGTCGTAGGCTTTTTTGCCGATGCTGGTTTCGGGGGCGAGGTCGCGCGCGGTTTCCAGCGCGGCGATGGCTTCGAGAAGTTTGGCTTCTGAGGCAGGGGTGTGCGCGCCGGTATACATGGTTGTATATTCGCGCATGAGGAGCGGGTAGAGGCAGAGGAAGCCGAGCCGTTGTTTATCTGCCTGGGTGGCAAAGGGATGTTCCATGAGGGCGCGGCAGTTGCTCAGGCATTGTTGCAGGGTATCTCCCTCGAGCGGGGAGATGAGGGCCATGCGTGCAAAAAGCAGGTACTGCTGGGCTTCAAATGTGCGCTGGCGTGCAGCCTGGTCGCGAGCCGGTGCTGAGGCGGCGGTTTTGGAGACTTCCAGGGTGGCTGCATTCAACGAGGTCAGGGGGATAACGGCATAGGCCCCGCGTTCATCGCTGATGACCAGGCTGGGTAATTCCTGAACCCCGGCTTTCAGGGCGTTTGCAGAGTTGATGGCCGATTCCAATGTTTCTGCTGCGTCGTCGAGCTGAACGTAACGGCATTCTGCCTGGGGGACAGCGGTGCGCAGCGGTGTCAGCATATTCACCAGGGCTGCAGTGTTGCTTCCTTTCCGGAAATATACGGTGTAATCCTCACCCTGGCTGGAGAGAGCCGTGCAGATGAGCAGTGAGGCAAGGAGGCGTTTCATGGCAGGGTTGCAGAAGTTATTCGGCTCGGCTGATGGTGATGCGTTTGAAACGGGAGTCGGTCTCCTCGGATTGGGTGACAATGCCTGGAATGGTGGACAGTTCATTGTGCACCAGACGGCGTTGGTAAGCATTCAGCTTTTCCATGAGCAGGGGTTTACCGGTCTTGAGAACCCGCTCTGCGCGGGAGCGGGCGCGGCGCAGCAGTTTGGCTTCTGCGCGGGCTCGGTAGTTGTCGCAATCGACGCGTACGCGGGGCGCGTCTGCCCATCTGGCCTGCACCAGGCGGTTTACCATATATTGTAAATCATCGAGTCTGTCGCCGTCTTCGCCTATGAGGTAACGGGCATCCGGGCTGTCGATAAGCAGGGAAATGCCTTCTTCATAGGGTTCAGTAGTAAATGAGAAACTGAATCCCAGGGGCGAGAGTAAGGAAGTTGCGGCTTCGCTGGCAAGGGTAATCAAGCGTTCCATGTCTTGAGCAGGATATGAGTGTTACTCATCGCGGCTGCCGAAGAAGCGAAGCAGCATGAGGAAAAGGTTGATGAAATCCAGATAGAGGGTGAGGGCCCCGAGCACTGCGCCTTTTCTGCGCACAGTTTCATCGTCGCTCAGGCCAATTTCCAGCAGTCTCTGCGTGTCGTAGGCTGTGAAGAGAGCGAAGATAATCACACCAGCGCAGCTGATGCCGAATTCCATGAAGGAGCTGCCGAGGAAAATGTTGACAATGGAAGCAACAATCAGGCCGATGAGCAGCATGAACAAGGTGCGGCCAAGTGTGCTGAGGTTCCGCTTGGTGACAGCTCCATATATGGACATGGCCCCGAACATGACGGCAGTGCAGCTGAATGCTTTTGCGATGGAATCCATTTTATACGCAATCAACAGAGGCCCGAACAGCAGCCCCTGGAGCGCAGCGAAGGTCAGCAGCAGTACGGTGAGAGCACCGCTGGACAGGAGATTGGCGCCGAAGCTCATGACGACCACGATGCCGATGGTGCCCAGCGCCAGCAGGAGCGGGTGTTTCCCGACCCAGACGATGGTTTCCAGATCTTGTGCAGAGTAGGCGGCGATGCCAGCTGTGAGAAGCATGCACACGGCCATCCACAGGTAGACCTTGTTAAGAAATGCTTTTGCAAGCGCAGCTGAACCAGCTGCGGTCAGAGTGTTATTCTCAGGGTATGTCTGATTGTTCATGTAACTATTCTAGCGGTTGATGGGGGTGAAGTCAAGCTGCCTTTCCTGCGACTGACGCAAATGCCTCACGTGTCCCAAAGATTTTGTAGAGAATAGAAATATCAGCAACATTTTGGAAGAAGCCCCCCTCTGCGCAATAAATGGGAAATTGGCGAGCCAACGGCAAGCGGAAATTTGAGCCCGCAGGGCGGCATAATCATAGCCCAGCGTGGAGCCGCAACGCGGCGGAACGCTGGGTTTGGAATAAAAAATAACCGGAACCCCGACCAACGTGGAGGGGTGGCAGGGAAGCGCAGCTAAAACACT
>JAZRKW010000115.1:0-15113 GCA_045646505.1 Akkermansia sp.
ATCTGCCACCCCGCCAGCTGGCGGGGTTCCGGTTGTTTTTTGCGTTTACCCCGGGGCTCACGCCCCGGGCTACGAAAAGTAGCGCCCCGCCCACTGGCGGGGCGTTACGTTCTATAGCCGGGGTGTACCTATGTGGGCGTAGCAAGCAGCCCGACAGGGCTGACGCGAAGCCACAAGCCCCGGGTACGCGCGATTCAATATTTCCAAGCCCCGCCAATCAGCGGGGCGTTACGTTTTGTAGCCCGGGCGTACCAGTGTGAACGTAGCAAGCAGCCCGACAGGGCTGACGCGAAGCAACAAGCCCCGGGTACACGCGATTCAATATTTCCAAGCCCCGCCAGCTGGCGGGGCGTTACGTTTTGTAGCCCGGGCGTACCAGTGTGAACGTAGCAAGCAGCCCGACAGGGCTGACGCGAAGCCACAAGCCCCGGGTACGCGCGATTCAATATTTCCAAGCCCCGCCAATCAGCGGGGCGTTACGTTCTGTAGTCCGGAGCGTGCCTGTGTGGGCGTAGCAAGCAGCCCGACAGAGCTGACGCGAAGCCACAAGCCCCGGGTACGCGCGATTCAATATTTCCAAGCCCCGCCAATCGGCGGGGCGTTACGTTCTGTAGCCCGGGGTGTAAACCCCGGGTACACATGATTTATATTCCCAGAACCCCGCCAGCTGGCGGGGTGGCAGATTCAGTTGCACCGTTGTAGTATACATGTATCCCAAAAATTATGGAAAAATAGCCCTGAACAACATAAAGACATAATGTTCCGTGTGAAAAATCGTAGTGGAGTATCACTAGCCTCCCCATCGGCTGTAAGCATGCATTTGTGGCTCTATCGGCGTAAGCCGCTGACTTTCAATTCGTAAATCGCAAATCATAAATCGTAAATCGTAAATCCACGTGTTCCAAATCTTTGGGAAACGTATATCGGGCAACCAGAAGCGGTACATAGAGCTTGACACACTCACGTTTATTTCATACTCTGAACAGACAAGAGGCTATTACTATGAAGAAGCACCTTTTAACCATGATGGCACTACTGAGCAGCGTGGCAGCTGCCCTGACCCCGGAAGAATTTCAACAGCTTTACGAAAGCAAGAAGAAAACGGCAGCTATATGCTACCAGCTGTATGAAGCCTATGCCAAGGGAGATGGAGTGGAGGCCGATGAACGCCAGGCGCGCAAATGGCTGCTGGCCGCACATGATAACAGCACACTCTCCACGCGCGAGAAAATAGCAGATTTACCGTGGCGCAAAAAGGCAAAACTCAAACCCAGTCTCAAGATTGACGAAGTGAGCGATGAAGAAGCCCGGGCTCTGGGGCGTGAATTGGTGGAGTTCATGCTGCAGAATGGCGGCCGCAGGCTTTTGGGAATGCAGTCGCTGCCGGAAGATAAGCCTTCCAGAGAGCTGCTCAGCGGGGTCAGAAAATTGATTTCCCAGGGGGCAGATCTGAATGTCTGCGTGACCGAACAGGGAGATATGGTTGAGCTGACAGCGCTTTACCTGGCATGCAAAATGGGCGATACGGCGCTGATTGACCTGCTCCTCAATCATGGTGCCGACCCGAACTTTCACGGTGGAATCGCGCTGGAGGCCTTCTACTTCTCCGCCAAGCCGAAAATTGATACCGCTTTCGGCAGTGTGGATACATCATCACTCGAGATGAATTCACTTATTAAAAAATCCATCAAACGCAACGCCAAAGGCAAAAAAGGACAGGATAAGCGCGCGCAGAAACTGTTTACGCACCTGGTGAAGAAAGGCGCCGATGTCCGCATGTGGAACCATGTGGGCTGGTCCCCGGTTTATGTGGCGGTCAATGCCAATTCACCCACAGGGGTGCAGATGCTGGTAAAAGCAGGAGCAGACCCGGACCAGAAACAGAATCCCCATGAAGTGGCTCACCATACCCTTTCACCCCAGCGCATCAATTACCTGACCTCGGGATTCGGTGTGAATGAAGAAGAAACCCCGTTGACGACAGCTGCCATTTACGCCAAAGACGAGGTTGCAACAGCCTTGCTGAAAGCAGGCGCCAATCCGAAACTCGCCAACGCCAAAGGTGAAACTCCTCGCCAGAAAGCCACCCAGCTCCAGAAACAGCTGAGCGCAAAATCTGAGGCTGAGCGTAATCCCGCCATGGAGGAATCCACAAAGAATATCCTCAAATTACTCAAAGGAAAATAAACCCGGGCAGGTACCTGCACCCGCCAGACTGCGGGTCTGAAACATTCATGGAGCGTGGAACCAGATTCCACGCTCCGTTTTATTTCCATTTCCAGGCAAGCGCCACCGCCCGCACTGTCATATCTCCCCATGTGCAGGCTCTTCTAACTTGACTTCTTCCTCATTTTATCAATAATCAACAGCATTGCGCACGCAGATAACTTATTTTTAGCATATTACATAATAATACATCCATGAAGAGATCCTTGTTTCTCAGCATACTTCTCGGCAGCTGCCTGCTACCGGGGCATGCAGAAAACAGGGACAGTATTTCACTGGATGGAGAATATATTCTGATAGAGGAAAAAGACAGTGACTTAAGTGGGGAGCAGACGTATTTCGAACACAAGATAGAAACAGTGGACAGCGGCACCACCGGCGGCACCTTGCACTATATCTACGACGGACTGAACCCGGCGGCCTGCAGCATCACAGAAATCAGGCACCTGAGCGGCAGCGGCGATGTGGCGCTACTGGGAACCTCGAACAACACGCTCAAATTATTCCGGCTGGCAGAAAACGCGACTCAGGATTTCACAGGTAACCTGACTTTAAGCAACTACAGCGCCTCATGGGACAGTCAAAAGCTGCACGACAATGCAGCAATACTGCAGCTGGGCAACACCAGCATGAGCGGAAGTATCATGCTGGATGCAGCAGGATACTGCACCGAAGACTCCTACTATATCGCGGCGCTGGGGCTGGACGGCGATACCAGCATAGGCGGGCTGGATGCGCCCTGGTTCATCAAGCCCGCTGCCTACCTCTACAGTGGCAGTCTGAAACCGGGAACTACCAGACTGGAACACGCAAAAGGGCTGGCTGCCTATATCACACCGGCAGAACATACACTCACCATAAACACCGACGGCAGCCACCACTTCCACGGCCGGATTCTGACACCGCTCACCATCATCAAGAAAGGAAGCGGCACTCAGAGTTTCACCGGGGAAATAGCCAGCGGCAGCAGTTTCGAAGTGCAGAACGGCACACTGAATCTGACCACCGGAACAACAAGCACAGCAAGAATCCAGCTAAACGCCGGCACGCTGAACCAGAGCGGAGACCTCAACACCAACCAGCTGAACATGCACAACGGGCAGCTGAGCGTGAGCGGCAAACTGCACACCGGACATGCCGGATTCAGCGGCAGCAACACACTGGAAGCCAGCGAAATCACAGCCGGGGAGTGGACATTCAGCCCCGATTCAGCAGGTGACACCGTACTCATTCTTTCAGAGGGCACAAGAGTTCAACTGCAGACACTGCAAATCAGCTATGATAAAGCAGAAACCATGCGCGGCTGGTACAAGCTGGTGGAAAATGCAGCTAATCTGCACATCACCCGGATACAAGGACAGGCAGAGTTCCGCGAGAACAGCCTGTTTATCTATGTGGCAGATGGCGAACGCACCCTGCCCCGCAACGAAGCGGCGGATTTAACATGGCAAGCAGCCAGCGGCACCTGGCAGACCGGCGCAGGGCACGCCGACATGAGCTGGAAAGGCCCGGATTCCAACAGCAACTTTCATACAGGCGACAGCGCGCACATCACCCAGGCGGCAGAAATCACCCTGATCGGCGAGCTGCGCCCCGGCCAGGTGAAGGTGAATCATGACTCCGGCACCGTATCACTCCGGGGCGACGGCAGCCTCTGCGGCAACACCGGGCTCTGCAAAGACGGAAATGGGGTGTTTGAAATATCAACGGCAAATTCCTACACAGGAGAGACCATTCTCACCAGCGGCGAAATCATCACCCGCAATTCTGCCGCACTGGGCAGCAGCCGCATCATACTGCGGGGCGGGACCCTGAATCTGGCAGAACAAGCGCTTGCAAACGACATCTGCATCGTGTCAGACGCCGAGATAACAGGCGGCGGAAACTACACCGGGCAGCTGGAGCTCTGCGCCGGCACTCTGCAGGGCGGCACCATACAGCTGATTCACCCGGCACTGTTGAAAGGAGGAAGCACAGCGGCTTCATTCACCGGGTGCGGCGGAGTCCGGATTCAGGGGCAGGTCAACATGAGCGCAGCCTCCACCTATACCGGCGAAACCATCATCAACGCCGGAGTTCTCACCACAGAGCACGCACAGGCCCTTGGCAGCAGCCGGGTCTGCATCCAGAGCGGCACCTGGGACATGAACCACACCGCAGCGGCCAATGAACTGAGTATCGACGGCACAGCCACCCTGCTCCATGCAGATAATTTTCAAGGAAGCATTCATCTGAAAAGCGGTGAACTTTTCACAGAATCGACCGGAGCCGGCAGAATCACCTGCAGCGGAACAGCCACCCTGCATGCCGGAAAACCACTTCTCATCACCAGCAGCATCCACAACACCGGGCTACTGAAACTGGAAGGCGTTTTCTATCTGGATGTCCTGGCCCGGAGCACAAATGCCACCATGGTGGATGCATTCGGGAACATGGGTGGAACCAGCGGTTTTCAACAGGATTCCGGCACCACCATCGAACTGACCACAGGGAATGGCCGCATCTGCGGTGGTGCCACCTTCCTGTTTCAAGGCGCAGAAATCAGTCTCGATACGCACGGCCGCTGCCAGCTGGGTGCCGAGACACACTTCAGCCAGTATCACATTGCTTCCGGACACCAGGTCGCGGTCAGCGATATCCGCGCCGTGGCCGGAAATGCCCTGCAACGCATCACCATGAACGGCGGCCAGCTTACAGCAGATGCTTCAGCCACCATCTCCGCCAGTGAGGGTGACATCTACCTGACCAGCGGCACCCTGAGCGGCAGCTGCACTGATTCAAACATCAACGCTACAGGAGGTGTACTGAATCTGGAATTCAGCGGCCACAACCAGGTAAGCGGCTCCGGGCAGGTTCAGCTCGCCGGCACCATCACCAACAGCGGCGAACTCACCCTGCTGGGAGAATTCCATGCCGAAGCACTGGAACTGCAGGAAACCACCGCAACCCGGACAGAAGGGAGCAGCCCGGCCAGCGGCTTTGCCCGGCAAGCACACTACCAGGTCCTGGTTGTCAATGGAGGCAGCGTAAACGCCGGTGCCAGCATTATCCACGGTTCACACCGCCTGATTCTGGAAGCAGACGGCACTGCGACAGCTGGTGGCGCTGTGGATTACAGCGAATACCTGCTCACCGGCAACGACACTGCGCGCACCAGCAGAATTCAACGCGCGGAGCTGCAATGCATCCGCATGACGGGCGGCACGCTCACCATCGACACAGAATCGGCACCTGTGAATGCCACTGCCGGTACAGTCATCATCGAAACAGGCTCACTTAACGGTGGAATCAGCGGCAGCACGCAAGTACTCATCAACGGCACCGCCCGGCTGACCGGCAACAACACGCACACCGGCGGAACCATTCTTCAAAACGGAGAGCTCACCATCACCACGCCCCAGGCACTCGGAATCGGACCACTTACCATAACTGGTCACAGCAGCCTCTGCACAGAAGGATGCACCCTGGTGCTGAACACGCCCATTGATAACAGCGGTCACCTGCAGCTCAACGGCAGGTTTGAAGCCAGTGCTCTTGCAGAACCCATTGCAGCCACCCTGATTGATGCCCGGGGAAACGAAGGTGGCGATAGTGGATTCATACGTGATGCCGGAAGCGAAGTACGGCTTATCACTGGCGGCAGCGTCGATACCACCAGAGCCGACATCATGGTACACGGGCAGAAAATCACCCCGGATTCCACCGGTTATGCCTCGCTACCCGGTCAGCTGCACACCGATACCTACTACATTTCCGGGACCCACAGCACCAGCACCGCAGAAATTCAGAAAGCAGCCGGTGGACTTATTCCGGGCATCCAGATGGAATCCGGCACTCTGCTCGTGAATAGCAGCACCGAAAGACTGCAAGCCTCCGGAGGCATTGTACAAGTGGAGAATGCACACCTCGGCGGCTCTATAAGCGGCAACACCCGCCTGGAAATACTGGAAAATGCTGTGCTGACCAGCGCCAATTCATACACCGGCGGCACCACCATCGCCACCGGCACTCTGCGCGCGGCACACGAACAAGCACTCGGCACGGGCGATGTACACCTGGGCAGCAACAACCGCAGTGCTGCACCCATGCTCGACCTCGGCAATTTTTCCACCAGCAATCATATCATCCTTTCCGGCAGCTCCGTACTGCGGGGGCTGGAAAACTTCAACGGTTCCATCACCATGCAGCCGGGAGCCGAAACCTCTGTTCCGGCAGGAGAAGTGCTCAACCTGCACACCGGGCAAACCCTTACTCTGGCAGCCGGTGGCAATACGATTCATGGCTGCGTGAACCTGGACGGCGGCACCATCACCCTCACCGGCGGCCCACTCAAACTGAACGGAGTCGTTTATTTCAGCAAACCCACCACCATCGACCTGAGCCAGTACAATCAGGTGAACAACGCTGTCATTCTGACACTGGATTTTCCCTCAGCCTTCGATGAAGACATGCTGAAAATCAATTTACCGGAACACCTGCAAGATGATGATATAAGCTTCGACCACCAGACCGGTACACTTCATGTGGCCCCGGAATCCGACCCCACCCCGGGCCTCCCCCATTCACCCGGCCCGGACGCAGACCAATCCCCCACCCTGGCACTCGCCCTCAACCGCAACCAGCGCGGTGTTTACGAAATTCTCCGCAGCATAGACCCGGCTGCCACCACCGGAGAACTGGCAGCCCTTGCTGAAAGCGCAGCCCAATCCACCGATACCGCAGCGATACGCCAACTGATGAACCAGGTGAACGGAGCAGGCTATACAGCATTAGTCAACAGTATGGCAGATACTGCGCTATCCCACCTGCAGCAACTGCGCCAGACCGCCGGCAGCGGCCACAGACTCTCACCCGCGCAACACACCGCCGTAGGCATACACGCGTTCAACCACTCCGGCAGAACAAAAGGAAGCCCGGGATACAAGCTTTGCAGCCAGGGTGGACGACTCATGGTGGAACAGCAGATTGACGACAGACTGCAGCTCGGACTCTCACTCTCCCATGGCAGTGCGAGCATCACCCCGGATACCGATGATTCACACACCGACACCCATACTCACGCCGATATCTACGCCCTGTTCGCAGCTTCCGACTGGCATATCATGTGCAGCGCTGGTTTCGGGCTGCATGAATTCACCCTCTCACGGCAGACCGCCGGCAACAGCTCTGCCGAAACCCCGTGCATCGGCGGGAATTCTGCCAATTTCAGTCTCGAAGCAGCACGCAGTTTTACCCTGGATGCGAAACACATACTGCAACCATATCTGGCCCTGCAGACCACTACCGCCACGGTTGATGCGTTTCATGAATCAGGCAGCACCGCTGCCCTGCACGCAGACAAACAGCAAATCTCCCTTACAGAACTCACCCTGGGACTGCGCTACCAGACCACCATTGACTCATTCCATCTCGGGGTACACACCGCACTCAGCTCCACCATGGGCGATACCGAAAGCGAGATAAATCTGCACTTTGCGGATGCACCCGATAAACAATTCCGGGTCTATGGAGCCAGACGCTCATACCTGGGCTATACACTCGGAATGACAGCAGCCCTGCCGCTTTCCCAGTCATGCAGTCTGCATGCCTCAACCGCCGTCCAGCTGCGAAAACACACGCAGAACATTGATTCTCAATTCGGCATTTTCCTGCATTTCTGATACATGAAAAATCGCCCGCGCGGCATCTTTCAGACACCGCGCGGGCAACTTTACTTACTACCTTAATGAAACTCAGTCTCTCCCGATTTGCTGCAGCAGCTCTCTCCTTCTACCGCAGCCGGGGCATGCAAGACTGATACGGTACAGATGCACTGCGGTTCTCATTTGTTCAAAAAAGATGCAAATTTCTTTTCACATGCGCCATTTACGGCCTAAATACGGCATTGACATCGCAGCAACAGGGGAGTAAAATTGCCGCACATCAGTTTTACCCCCCTATTTCCATGTACAATCCCGAATTCAAGAATCGACTGGTGAGCGATCTGGAAGCCCTCAAGGCAGCAGGTCTGTTCAAGCAGGAGCGTTATATCGACACCATGCAGTACTCCGAGGTCGGCCTCAAGGACGGCTCTCAGGTCATCAACATGTGCGCCAACAATTACCTGGGCCTGGCCAACAGCCCCGCACTCATGAAAGCCGCTAAAGACGCCATCGACCGCTGGGGTTACGGCATGGCTTCCGTGCGCTTCATCTGCGGCACCCAGACTCTGCACCAGCAGCTTGAAGAACGCCTCAGCGCCTTCCTCGGCACGGAGGACACCATTCTCTTCGGCTCCTGCTTCGATGCCAACGGCGGTCTGTTCGAAGGTCTCCTCTCCAAGGAAGATGCCATCATCTCCGACTCTCTGAACCACGCTTCCATCATCGACGGTGTGCGTCTTTGCAAAGCCGCCCGCTACCGCTACGCCAACAATGACATGGCCGACCTGGAAGCCAAGCTCCAGGAAGCCAAGGCAGCCGGTGCCCGCACCATCCTCATCTCCACCGACGGCGTATTCTCCATGGACGGCATCGTCGCCAGCCTGGACAAGATCCATGAACTTGCCGAGAAATACGGCGCACTGGTACACTTCGACGAATCCCACGCCACCGGCGTTCTGGGCAAGCGCGGTCGCGGCACGCACGAGCACTGCGGCCTCTTCGGTAAGATTGACATCACCTCCGGCACATTCGGCAAGGCACTGGGTGGTGCTTCCGGTGGTTACATCTCCGCAAAGAAGGAGATTGTGGACATGCTGCGCCAGAAGGCCCGCCCCTACCTCTTCTCCAACAGCGTGATGCCCGCCATCGCCGCCACCACTATCAAGGTGCTCGATATTCTCGAGGAATCCACCGAGCTTGTGGAGCGCGTGCAGAGCAACGCAGCCTACTTCCGCAAGGGCATGGAACAGTGCGGCTTCACCCTCGCCGGTGCCGGTCACGCCATTGTGCCGGTGATGATTGGCGATGCAGCCCTCTCCCAGCGCATGAGCAACCGTCTGCTTGAACTCGGCGTATATGCCATGGGCTTCTTCTACCCCGTGGTGCCCAAGGAACAGGCACGCATCCGCACCCAGATTTCCGCCGCTCACACCACCGAGCAGCTCGACCGCGCCATCGCAGCCTTTGCACAGGCAGGTCAGGAACTTGGCCTTATCAAATAATCTGGCAGAATCTATCCATCTCTCCCCCCGTCCGGGTTTCAAATCAGGCGGGGGGATTTTTGCGCGATGCAGCTTTTTCATATTGGCATCGCGCCGGCGTTTATGATAGACTGACCGCACGAGCCAACTGAACTATGAGTGAAATCCGTATAGAGGGAGCAGACAGTATACCAGAACAACCCATACTGGTATTCCCGAACCGCTTGGACCTGCCCGCTATGCAGGAACTCGAAAAAGCGTTGGGCGGCAGCGGGCGGGTAGCATGGATGCTGGAAAACTCACTCATGCCCGGCGAAGCTATCCTGAACAAGCTGAAAGAAAGCCCCACCAAAGGGTTTGCATACTCAACCAGCCACAGCCCCAGTTCCATCTTTGGCAAAGTTAACAAACTCATGGAGTCAGGCCGGCATGTCGTCGTTCTGGCAGGGCGTCCGCAGCAGGCTCCCGGCAATCTCTCCGACATACCGTCCAACCTGCTGACCCTGTTCGATGGTTTCCCCCAGCCTGTACTGCCGGTTTACGTCGGCATGTACAACAACTATCTTGACGCAGCCATCACCACACGCGAACCATACGACCGGCTGCACATCACCATCTGCGCCCCGCAGCGCGAAGGTCCGCAACTGGGCTCGCGCGTACAAGCGGCCTGGATGAGCGCTCAGGCAGAACAATTCCAACAGCACCCCATGCTGGCAAACGCCAGGCTGCCCCAGCTCCTGGTCGAAGCCCTGTTCCGCAATCCCAAAGGAAAAGTACTGGATGGCACCAACGATACATCATTCAATTATAACGACCTGCTCTCAGCCGCGGTCCTGACCTCCGGAATCCTGGAACGGAAGTCCAGCAACGCCCGCATGGGAATCATTCTCCCCCCGGGGAAATTAAGCATCATTGCCAATCTGGCCTGCCTGCTGTCCGGTATCTCTGCGGTCAACATCAACTACACCACCACTGCTGCACAGTTCAAGGAAATAGTGAAGCAGACCGCGCTTACCCGTTTTATCACTGATTCGGACTTTGTCAACATGCAGCGCGAGTTCAAGTGGCCCCTGTCACGAGACCTCATTTTCCTGGATAAAGAACTGAACGACAAAGGCCCCTGGCGCCTCAGACTCTGGACTTACCTTACCAGAATCCGCCAGCCCCAGCAGCTCATCAAAGACGCAAAAATCGTCATTCCTGATGCAGATGCCGAAGCTGCCGTCTTCTTCACCGGCGGCACAGAGGACAAACCGCTGGGAGTTCCGTTCTCGCACCGCATGCTTCTGGCTGCCGCCATGAGCATACGCAGCCGGCTGCAGCTGCGCCCGGGACACGATACGATACTCTCCGTGCAACCGGCATACACACCAGCTGGTTTCATCTTCGGCATTCTGCTTCCCCTTCTCTGCGATTTCAACATCGTAACCTATACCATCCCCACCGCAGGCAAACGGCTCTGCACCCTGCTTCAACAGCACTCTGTCGCCCTGGTGACAAACTCACCCACCGGCATCCGTTCCATGCTGAAAGCAGCTAAAACACCCCAGACATTCTCCCAGCTTCAATACTGCCTGAGCTGCGGTTCCAAGCTACCCCAGAACACGGCCATATTTGCCAAGCAGCATTTCGGCCTTAAAATTCAGGAATGTTACGGCATGGCAGAAGTCCTGCCTTTTGCAAGCGCCTCCATGCCTGCCCCCGCAACCAACCCGGATTCCACGCAACCCGTACTGCCCACCGCCCGCCAGGACTGCGTCGGAGCCCCTCTTCCCGGCATCGCTGTTCGCATCACCGGGCTGCATTCTCCTGATCCCACCTCCACCCCGGCCAACCCGGGCCTCATCTGGCTCAAAGGACCGGCTGTGACTCACCAGTATCTGGGTATCAGCAACGCTGATTCGCCACGCATGCACGGAAAATGGTTCTGCACTGGCGATATCGGCCACATGAACCCCGACGGCATGCTCACCATTCTGGGACGAAGAGAACGATTTTCCCAGGTGAACAACCAGATGATTCCCCACGTCCAACTTGAGGAGCTCATCTATAAAATCTACGGTGTCACGCACGAGGACAACAAACGCAAGATAGCCATTATCGGAGTCCCCAGCCGGACAGGTGGCGAAGCACTCGTTCTACTCACCACCCTGCACCAGCAGATTACCGCCGATGATTACAAGGTGCTCAAAGGCGAGATAAACAACCACCATTACCCCGACAGCTGGAAGCCGCAACATATTATTCCGGTCTCCCACATTCCGACCTTGCCGAATGGCAAGCTCGACCATAAGACCTGTTTCAGAGGCGCCTGCAAAGCTCTCAGAATCAATCTGGAATAACTCACTGCGCAGCTGATTCCCCTGCAGAACACCCCTGGAAGCAACAAACCGGTCTGCGGAGCACGCATCCTCATACCCGAATTTGCCGTATTTGCAAGCGTTTTGACTTTACAATATAACTACTTCTGTTATACTCAGAACCAGCATGAACACGGAAATCCTTCAGAAAGCCGCAAATCAGGCCAGAGGTCTTGCCATTGATGCCATTTTCGACAAAGCATCCGGTCACATGGGTCTTCCCCTGGGCTGCGCAGAAATCGGCGCAAAACTCTATGGTGAACTGCTCAACGTGAACCCCTCCGAGCCGCGCTGGCTCAACCGCGACCGCTTCATCCTTTCCGGCGGCCACGGTTCCATGTTCCTTTACAGCTGGCTGCATCTCAGCGGTTTCGCGGTCAGCATGGATGATATCAAAGCTTTCCGCGCCAAAGGTTCCAACACCCCCGGCCACCCCGAGTTCGGCTGCTGCCCCGGTGTAGAATGCACCACAGGACCGCTTGGTCAGGGTATCGCCAATGCCGTGGGCTTTGCTATTTCCGGCAAACACGCAGCGGCACGTTTCAACACCCCGGAACACGAAATCTTCAACCACAACGTCTACTGCCTGGCTGGTGACGGCTGCATTGAAGAAGGCATTTCCCGCGAGGCTGCCGCTATTGCCGGCACCCTCAAGCTCGACAACCTCATCCTCATTTATGATGCCAACGGCATCACCCTGGATGCCCCCATCGAAGTCACTCAGATTGACGACATTGCCGCCTGCTTCACCGCCCAGGGATGGGATACTTTCACCATCAACGGCCACGATATGGACGAGGTAGAAAAGACCCTCCGTGTCTGCCGGCTGGAGAAGAACGGACGCCCCAAGCTCATTATCGCCAAGACCATCATCGCCAAGGGTGTGCCCGGCTTCGAAGGCACCACCAAGGGCCACGGTGAAGGCGGCGCCAAGCTCTGGGCCGAAGCCCACGCTAACTGGGGGCTTCCCACCGACCAGCAGTACTACGTCTCCGAAGACGTACGCGCCTACATGGCCGACCTCAAGACCCAGCGCGAAGCCGCCTATGCCGAATGGAAGGCCACTTTCGACGCATGGTCCGACGCCAACCCGGAGAAAGCAGCAGAACTTGCCCTCTGCATGGATCTGGCAGTCAATGGACTGAGCGCAGATTCCTGCAACGAGCTTATCCCCACATGGGCTCCCGGTGCCAAGGAAGCCACACGTTCCTCCGGCGCGGTTGCGCAGAACGCCATCGGCTCCGCCTGTACCGGCCTGCTCTCCACCAGCGCTGACCTGTTCTCCTCCAACAAGAACTATCTCAAGGGCGCCGGCGACTTCTCCGCCACCAACTACACAGGCCGCAACTTCTGGTTCGGCATCCGCGAACACGCCATGGCCGCCATCTGCAACGGCATGGCCTACGACGGCATCTTCCGTGTATCCGCCGGTACATTCTGCGTATTTGTAGACTACATGCGCGCCAGCATCCGCGTGGCTGCCCTCTCTCACCTTCCCGTCACCTATGTACTCACTCACGACTCCGTAGCCGTGGGCGAAGACGGCCCGACCCACCAGCCCGTCGAGACCGTCACCGGTCTGCGCGTCATCCCCAACCTGGATGTCGTGCGCCCGGCTGACGAAGAAGAAGCCGCCGGTGCCTGGATGTGCGCCATGGAACGCAACGACGGTCCCACCGCTCTTATCTTCACCCGCCAGAATATCCCCAGCCTTACCAGCGTGGTGGAAATCGACGCCGAAACCCGCCGCATGGGCACAATGAAAGGTGCCTACATTGCCCTCAAGGAGCAGACAGAGCAACCCGGCACCATCATCATCTCCTCCGGTTCCGAACTCATCCTCGCTCTGCAGGCAGCCAAGGAACTCGGCCCGGATGTCCGCGTAGTCTCCATGCCCTCCATGTTCCGCTTCAACAAGCAGGACGCAGCATACCAGGAAAGCATCCTCCCCGCCTCCTGCACACGCCGCCTCGCTATCGAAGCCGGCAAGACCGACCTCTGGTACCGCTACGTCGGCACACAGGGCACCATCATCGGCATCGATTCCTTCGGCTTCTCCGCCCCTGGCGATGTCGTCCTGCACGATCTCGGCATGAACGTGGAAAACATTATTTCCCACGTCAAGGCCATGAAGTAATAACACGCAGATACCCCCTCAAACCAAGCAAAAAGCGCTGGCCACACAGGTCAGCGCTTTTTTTCTACCTGTCATATCACTATTCCATATTCACTATTAACTCTCTTTAGGCTTGTCAGAGGGGGGCTTTAGCCGTATAATACGGTCAGCATGTCAGGCAAACGCTTTTTCACCCCCTTACGTTGGTTCACGCTGGGGCTCCTTGGCATAGGAGCCGTAGGTGCCGGGGTGATTGCGCTCCTGAACAGCGACAGCTCAGATACCCCCGTAACACCCGCTCTGGCAGGCATATACGGGCAGGACACCCCTAACTCCACCCTGCCGGAAACCCTGTTACCCGGTCTGGTACTGCTCACCCCGCACCAGCTCGCCCTCATTCCGCAGGTAGACGGGTTCCAATCCCCCTGCGGCACAGCAAACGGAGCTTTTGTGTACGATGCTCAGCCGTTCAACACCCTCAACGAAAAGCGCGGCGGGCACCACACTGGCAGCGACCTTAACGGCATAGGCGGGGAAGATACCGATCTCGGGCTGCCAGTCAACGCAGCAGCCCGCGGTCTCGTTGTCTATTGCGGGGAACCTTCCCCCGAGTGGGGCAAAGTTGTTGTACTGGCCCACCGAATCCCCGGGGATTCGCGCATCATCCAGACCCTTTACGCCCATCTCGATAAAAGCATCGTTCACCTCGGCCAGTTCATCAGCCGGGGAGAACCCGTAGGCACGGTCGGCAACGCGAATGGCAACTATAAAGCCCACCTGCACTTCGAAGCCATCTCCTCTTTCTGCACAGAAGCCGGCCAGCCGGCATACAGCCCCAGCGGCACCATGAACCGCCTGGATCCACAAAAACTCATCGCAAGCTACCCGGCACCAGCCGTGCCGGACCCCTACAAAATCATCCGCCGCCTGCGCATCCGCGAAGCCGGCATCCAGCAACCGGCAGCACCCGCTGCAGACATGCCGGAGGGAGCCATTCCTGTCAACCCCACACAATTTCTCTGATTTCCTACACTTTTCTCCGTTATGAAACGCAATATCATCCTTTTCATCTGCGCCTTTCTGGCCACTCTCGGCATCTGCGCCGGGGTATTCATGCTCATGAAAGAGCGCGCTAAGAAACAGGCAGACGAAGCAGCTGCCCACGCAGCCGCCTCAACCCCTGTAGCGACACCCGAGCCCGCCCCGGCCCCCGCCCCGGCCGACACACCGCAGGAGGAGCCGCAGCCGGAGCCCACCCCCGCACCAGACACCGAGCCCACCCCCACAG
>JAZRKW010000116.1:0-5336 GCA_045646505.1 Akkermansia sp.
GCGTAGCGGAGTGGGTGGCAGAAGCTTCGGCTTAGTGTTTTAGCTGCGCTTCCCTGCCACCCCTCCACGTTGGTCGGGGTTCCGGTTATTTTTTATTCCAAACCCAGCGTTCCGCCGCGTGGCGGCTCCACGCTGGGCTATGATTATGCCGCCCTGCGGGCTCAAATTTCCGCTCGCCGTTGGCTCGCCAATTTCCAATTTATCGGGATGAGGGGGGGGCTTCTTCGAAAATGTCATTGATGTTTCTATTGCTTACAAAATCCTTGGGACACATGTGGGTGGTGGCGGGGTGCTGCCGGGCTTTCACCTTGACAAACGGGGGCGGAAAGCGCATAGTAACAAGGCCTGCGGGCTTTTATTGATATGAGTGATGCAAAAGTAACGCCGGAGCTGATTCGTGCTGCGCTGACCACGGTGAAATACCCCGGGTTCAGCCGCGATATCGTCTCCTTCGGCCTTGTGAAGAATATTGAGGTGAGCGCGGAAGGTGCGGTGCGTATCGAGCTGCGAATCGAAAGCAAGAACGAGGATGTGCCCCGTTTTGTGTACCAGAGCGTGATGACGGAGGTGAAGGAAATGCCGGGCGTGAAGAGCATCGACGTAGATATCGAATATCACAACCCGGATGTGGAGAAAAAGGCAGCCATGCAGGATGACCCTGCCAAATGGAAAACCCCGCTGCCCGGCGTGAAGCACATTATCGGTATTTCTTCCGGTAAGGGTGGCGTGGGTAAGAGCACGGTGTCTGCCAATCTGGCTGTGGCGCTGGCCCGCCTGGGGTATAAGACCGGTCTGCTGGACCTGGATATCTACGGGCCCTCCATGGCGCTTATGTTCGGCACCAAGGAGTTGCCGGATGCCGGTGAGGATGAACGATTCATTCCGGTGCAGGCGCATGGTGTGAAACTGCTTTCCATGGGGCTCATGATGGATGAAGCTTCCCCCGTGGCAGTGCGTGGCCCGCTGGCTACCCGCTACACTCAGCAGTTCCTGAAGGAGACGGACTGGGGTGAATTGGATTTCCTGATTCTGGATATGCCCCCGGGCACAGGTGATATTCAGCTTACTATTGTGCAGACGGTGCAGATGGATGGCGTGGTGGTGGTGACCACCCCGCAGGAGATGGCTCTTATCGATGCCCGCAAGGCTATCGGCCTCTACCAGCGCACTGATACGCCCATCCTCGGTATTGTGGAGAATATGAGCTATTTCATCTGCCCCACGGATGAGACTGTGCACTATATCTTCGGCCAGCACGGCGGCGACCGCGAGGCGGTGAAGCTGGGCGTGCCCATGCTGGGTAAGATTCCGCTGGATATCCGCACCCGCGAGGGTGGCGACCAGGGGCGCCCGGTGGCGCTGGAGGACACCGGCTCCAATCGCGTGGCTGCAGCGTTCGAGGGTGTGGCCCAGACACTTGCCTGCGCTCTGGGTGAGTAAGTGATTTTACAGCAACGTATAAGGGGAGTACCAGTAATGGTGCTCCCTTTTATGCTTCCGGCTAATTTAGCTGCAATTAGCCGGAAATTAGCTGCTTTTAGCCGGGAGGATCAGCCAGGGGGTGGGGTACAAAATAAGAGGGGCGGCGGACTTTCGTCGGCCACCCCTCAGCTGTATCACCTTGAAAAAAATTGTTGTAATTCTGCATTACACGCGGATGGGCATGAGCACATAGAGGAACTCATCTGCCACGCGCATGACACCGGGGCTGGAGGTATCGATGAGGTCGATGCACACGTCCTGGTCACCCACAGACTTAAGCGGGGCGAGCACATAGTCGGCGTTGAAGGAGATGGAAATCTCGCGGCCATCGTAATCGATAGGTACTTCTTCATTGGCCTCACCCATGTTGGCGCTGGACTGAACGGACATGACGCCGGGCGTGAAGCGGAAGCTCACGGTGTTGGTCTTCTCGGAGGAGAGCAGGGAGACGCGGCGGACAGCGCTCTGCAGCTCGGCTGCGGGGATGACGACCTGCTCATTGCGGCGGCTGGGAATCACCTGGCGGTAGTTCGGATAGTTACCGTCGATAAGCTTGGTGATGAGCAGAGTTTCACCGAAATCGAAAGAAGCCTGGTTGTTGGTCACGCGCACCATGACATCGCCATTGTCGCCCAGCAGGCGGTGTACTTCTGCCACGGCGCGGCTGGGAATATCAATGCAGACGCTCTGTGATTCGGGGAATTCAAGCGGGCTTTCGAACAGGGCCAGACGGCGTCCATCAGTGGCTACCAGTGTGAGCTTGCCATCCTGGAAGCAGGTGTAGATACCATTGAGCACGTAGCGGGTGCCATCGTTGGAAATGGCGAATTCTGTGAAGGAGAAACCCTTGTTCAGGACGCTCTGCTGCACCTTGAATTCACGCACTTCCTTGAAAACAGGAAGCCCGGGGAATTCATTGGCGGGCAGGCCGTTCAGCTTGAACTGAGCACGGTTGCAGCGGATGGTGGCCACTGTACCGCTGACTTCAATGCTTACTTCGCCATCGCGCAGTTCGCGGATGATGCTCTGCAGTTTCTTGGCGGGCAGGGTGATGGCACCGGCCTTTTCCACGATGCAGGGCACCTTGGTCAGGATGGTCAGCTCCATGCTGGTGGTGGTGAGCTTCAGCTCGCCATTCGAGGCATCCAGCAGTACATTGGAAAGAATCGGCATGCTGGGGCGGGTGGATACCACGCCGGCTACCTTGTTGATGCCATCGAGCAGAACTTGTTTCGCGAGTGTGAATTTCATCTGAACCTCCTTTGTTGCGCATATTGTACATTCTCACTTGCATTCTGGCAAGTATATTTTCGTGAATTCGCAAGATTTTCTATAACTTTTTTCAATACGGTACCATATATAGTGTATAGAGGTGAAAATCAAGCTATGGCATCTATGGGTTGAATTTGCTTCTTACTTGACAAAGGGGACGCAGTGCGGGTATGATGCGAGTATGAAACCCGTACTCGTATTAATGGCACCCGGATTTGAGGAAATTGAACTTACAGCTCCGGTGGATATATTGCGCCGGCTTGAGATTCCTGTGGTGACAGCCGGATTAAAAAGCCGGAGTGTGGAGGGTGCGCATGGCATGACGATGCAGGCTGAGATGCTGATGGTGGATGTGAATGCAGATGATTACAGCGGAATTATTCTGCCTGGCGGACCGGCTTCCTGGTTATTGCGCGATACGCCGGGGGTTCTGAGCCTGGTCCGGGCAATGCATGGCGCCGAGAAGCTGGTGGCGGCAATTTGTGCAGCGCCGATTGCGCTGGAGGCAGCCGGTGTGTTGAACGGGCGGCGTGTGACCTGTTATCCCGGGGTGGAGGGAGACTTGAAATCTGCTGCCGAGATTGTGGCAGAAGCTGCGGTGACTGATGGGCTGCTGGTGACTGGCCGTGGCCCGGGCGCTGCGCTGGAGTTTGGTTTTGCGCTGGGGTGTGCCCTGGGTAAGGCAGAGCAGGTGGAAGCTCTGCGTGTCGCCATGTGCGTGCAAGGCTGAGCTGTACTGGCTCAGCCCAGTTGCTCAAAGAATCCGCCGCCCAGGAGTTTTTCACCCCGCAGTGCATCCGGGGCGTAGAATGCGCAGACCTGGCCGAGAGCCAGTGCGCGGACTGGTGTATCAAAGTCAAGCTGCACCTTGCCATTGCCCAGGTGAGTACAAGTGGCATGGACAGCTGCGGCGCGGTAGCGTGGCTGGGCCATGACCCGTTCGGGCAGGGGTGCCAGAGTGTTTGAAATGCTGCCGACGATGGCGCGGCGGGTGTAGAGCCCTGGGGTTTCCTGGCCTTCGTATCCGAGGATGAGACGGTTGTTTTTCAGGTCTTTACCAACGACAACGTAAGCAACTCCTTCACGCGGAGAGGCTACATGGTGCCCCTTGCGTTGCCCCATGGTGAAGAGGTGCAGACCATCGTGCCGCCCGAGCTTGCGGCCGTTCAGGTCAACAATATCACCGGGATTATCAGGCAGGTAGTGGCGCAGAAAATCACTCATTTTCACCTGCCCGATGAAGCAGATACCCTGTGAATCTTTCTTTTCTGCATTGGGCAGGTTGAAACGGCGCGCGATTTCGCGCACTTGCGGTTTGGTGATGCCGCCTACGGGGAAGATGGCGTGGCTGACCTGCTCGGGGCGCATGAGAGCCAGGAAATAGGACTGGTCTTTGTTGGTATCTGCCCCGCGCAGAATGTAGCTGCCTTCGCCGGCGATATCGAGCCGCTGGGCGTAGTGACCGGTTGCTACACCGGTGAAGCCTTGTTCAAGGGCGTAGTCCAGCAGAACGCCGAATTTCATTTCCCGGTTGCAGAGTACATCCGGGTTCGGGGTGGAGCCGTTGCGGTACCCTTCAATCAGGTAGTTGACGATACGCTGCTTGTATTGTTCGATAAGATCCACCACACGGAATTCTATACCCAGTTTGCGGCATACGCCCAGCGCATCTTCTATATCCCGCTCCCAGGGGCATTCGCCGGGTATATTCTCGTCATTGACCCAGTTTTTCATGTAGGCCGCTACGACCTCATGCCCTTGCTCCACAAGCAGGGCAGCGGCTGCAGCGCTGTCTACGCCGCCACTCAGTGCTGTCAGGATGCGTGCCATGGGGGCTCAATTAATTGTTTTCCTCTTTTATGGCAGGGGGTGGCAGTGGTTGCTGGGGAGCGCACACTCCCTGCTGCGCCAGCCCGGATAACAAGCTCTGCAGAGCTTGTACAATGAATCCACTGCGGTCAACGCAGTTGTGTTCGCAGAGAATTTCCATTTCCTTGAGGATGTCTTCCGGGCAGCGGAACGAGATGGTGCGCGTTTTCATGGTTTGTGCGGAATATGCTAGCAGATGAAGGTGTTTTTTTCAAGGGTAAAAACAGGCTGCAAAAAGCACCCGGGTCTGTTTCAGATTTGCTGCCCCACACAATAAATGATGCGTTTGCAAAATACGTTAATCATCGACAAACCGGCATTTGGCGAAGAGTGGGCGAGACAAAGGCGAGCGGTATTCAGAGCCCGAAGGGCGACACGTTCGGTAGCCCAGAGCGTCAGCTCTGGGTATCAAGAAAATAATGAACGGAACCCCGAGCACCGCGAGTGGGTGACAGATTCGTAAGGCGGGATACAAAAAATCAGCGGTTAGAACCAAATAGTACGGCTCTCGTAGCCTGCCACCCTCTCGCTTCGCTCGGGGTTCTGATGTTTTTGATATAATCCCAGGGCTGACGCCCTGGGCTCTATTGTATTGTTGTGGTATATTTCCCTCGTCCGATGTATAATCGGACTCACGGAGACGGAAGAATGGTGTAGCTACCCATTCTTCCTGGAGATTGGAGCGCCCGTGCCCTGGGCAGGGTCGGAATTAT